>NZ_NEII01000001.1:0-777947 GCF_002112685.1 Pseudomonas sp. R15(2017) | reverse complement strand
CTTGATTCAGTTGTTAAAGAGCGGTTGGTTAAGATCTTTCGTCTCAACCGAGGCGCGCATTCTACAGCAGCCTCATTTGCTGTCAAGTGATTATTTTCAGAAGTTTTCGAAGATTTCCTCAACAACTTCAACCACTTGCGCTTCCGATCTCTCGTTAGCGGGAGGCGAATTCTACAGCGTTACACGCTGCTGTCAACACCTCTTTTTCTCCGCTTTCGACCGAGAAGATCGAACCATTGAAAGCGCCAAACAGACCGGCATTTCCAACTCCTTCCAGGCCTCGATAAACTGAAGCGACCCGCTTCGAAACCTACTTAACTCATTGAATCTCAAGGAGTTTTCCGTTTCGACTGCGCCGGAAGTGGGGCGAATTATAGACATCCAGAATTCGCCGTCAACCCCTTATTTCAACTTTATCCGGATTTCAGCGTAATTCGTGCAAAAGCCTTCTTGCCGGCCTGACAAACGTGAGTCGCACCCAGTACGTATATAAAGGAGCGATCAACAACCTCGCCATCTATACGTACCCCGCCGGAAGCCAGCAGATCACGAGCAGCGGCAGAGTTCTTCACCAGCCCCGCTTTATTAAGGACAGCAGCAATCGGCATATCCTCGGCAGCAGTCAGTTCGACCTCTGGCAGATCATCCGGCAACTCACCATCCTTCATACGATTACCCGCACCACGGTGAGCATTGGCCGCAGCCTCTTCACCATGGAAGCGCGCAACAACCTCTTCGGCCAGCTTGATCTTGATATCGCGAGGATTAGCTCCCGCCTCTACGTCGGCACGGAACGCATTGATCTCATCCATCGAACGGAAGCTTAGCAGCTCGAAGTAGCGCCACATCAACGCGTCGGGAATCGAAACCAGCTTGCTGTACATGACACCCGGCGCTTCCTGGATACCGACGTAGTTGCCCAGCGACTTGGACATCTTCTTCACACCATCCAGACCTTCAAGCAACGGCATCGTCAGGATGCACTGTGCTTCCTGACCATAACCACGCTGCAGCTCACGCCCCATCAGCAGGTTGAACTTCTGATCGGTACCACCCAGCTCAACGTCAGCGCGCAACGCGACAGAGTCATAACCCTGAACCAGCGGATAGAGAAATTCGTGAATGGCAATCGGCTGATTGGTGGTGTAGCGCTTATCGAAGTCATCACGCTCGAGCATACGAGCAACGGTGTACTGCGAAGTCAGACGAATAAAGTCCGCAGGCCCCATCTGATCCATCCAGGTGGAGTTGAACGCGACTTCGGTTTTCGCCGGATCAAGAATCTTGAAAACCTGAGTCTTGTAGGTCTCGGCGTTTTCCAGAACCTGCTCACGGGTCAACGGAGGCCGCGTGGCACTCTTGCCGCTCGGATCACCGATCATTCCGGTGAAATCACCAATAAGGAAGATCACCTGATGCCCCAGCTCCTGGAACTGGCGCAGCTTATTAATAAGCACAGTGTGGCCAAGGTGCAGATCCGGCGCAGTTGGATCGAAGCCGGCCTTGATTCGCAGCGGCTGGCCACGCTTGAGCTTTTCGATCAGCTCGGACTCGACCAAAAGTTCTTCCGCACCACGTTTAATCAGCGCTAGCTGCTCTTCAACCGACTTCATAACAGACCCGCAAGGCTCAGATTCAAAGGGAACCAACCATACAAGATCGTGCACCAAATACAAGTTTTGCCCGGCGCACGGACACCAATCCACGGACATGGCGCCCGCAGACTTGCTTCAAAGATGATTTGGTTATATTTTATACAGTTATTTCATCTTCATCATGTCATTCATCTTTTCCAATTCATCTTTTTCAAAGTCAAATTACTTATGACCACTGAACCGTCTAAAGCGCCACCGCTTTACCCGAAGACCCACCTGCTCGCCGCAAGTGGGATCGCCGCCCTTCTCAGTCTGGCGCTCCTGGTGTTTCCATCCAGTGATGTTGAAGCCAAAAAGACAACGCTGAGCCTTGAACTGGAAAGTCCTGTTGAACAACTGACACAAGATCAAGACGCTGCCGACGCGGCTCAAGCCACAAACGAATCCGTAGCCTCCCCTTTCGCGCAGATCGAAAACAGCACCGAAGAACCGCAGGAAACCGCCCAGGCCGCACCAGCGCCGACACCGGTAGTCGAAGAAAAGAAGGCCCCGAATCACAGGGAAGTGATCGTCTCCAAGGGCGATACGCTTTCTACACTGTTCGAGAAAGTCGGCCTGCCGGCCGCGGCCGTCCATGAAGTGCTGGCCAGCGATAAACAGGCCAAGCAATTCAGCCAGCTCAAACATGGCCAGAAACTCGAATTCGAATTGAACCCACAAGGCCAGCTGACCAACCTGCACAGCAAGGTCAGCGACGTTGAAACCATCACCCTGACCAAGAACGACAAGGGTTATGTGTTCAACCGCGTTACCGCCAAACCCACTGTTCGCACCGCTTATGTGCACGGTGTGATCAACAGCTCGCTGTCGCAGTCCGCCGCCCGCGCAGGCCTGTCCCACAGCCTGACCATGGACATGGCCAGTGTCTTTGGCTACGACGTCGACTTCGCCCAGGATATCCGCCAGGGCGACGAATTCGATGTGATCTACGAACAGAAAGTGGTGAATGGCAAAGCGGTTGGCAACGGCCCGATCCTGTCAGCCCGCTTCACCAACCGCGGCAAGACTTACACCGCCGTGCGTTACACCAACAAACAGGGCAACAGCAGCTACTACACTGCTGATGGCAACAGCATGCGCAAGGCGTTCATCCGTACACCGGTGGACTTCGCCCGCATCAGCTCGAAATTCTCCATGGGCCGCAAACACCCGATCCTCAACAAGATCCGCGCCCACAAAGGCGTCGATTACGCCGCCCCACGTGGTACGCCGATCAAGGCTGCCGGCGACGGCAAAGTGCTGCTGGCCGGCCGCCGCGGCGGTTACGGCAACACCGTGATCATCCAGCACGGCAACACTTACCGCACGCTGTATGGCCACATGCAGGGCTTCGCCAAGGGCGTGAAGACTGGCGGCACCGTGAAACAGGGCCAGGTGATCGGTTACATCGGCACCACCGGCCTGTCCACCGGACCGCACCTGCACTATGAATTCCAGGTCAACGGCGTTCACGTCGATCCATTGGGTCAGAAACTGCCGATGGCCGACCCGATCGCCAAATCCGAACGTGCTCGCTTCTTGGCGCAGAGCCAGCCACTGATGGCTCGCATGGATCAGGAAAAAGCCACCATGCTGGCTTCGAGCAAACGTTAAGCCATGGCTCTGTATATCGGCGTGATGTCCGGCACCAGTCTCGATGGGTTGGACATCGCCCTGATTGAGCAATCCTCGGCGATCAATCTGGTCGCCACGCACTACATCCCTATGCCTGACACCCTGCGCGCCGAGATGCTTGGCTTGTGCGCCAGCGGCCCTGACGAGATCGCCCGCTCGGCGATTGCCCAGCAGAACTGGGTGAAGCTCGCCGCACGAGGGATCCATACCCTTCTGGAACAGCAACAGCTCAAGCCTGAAGCCATTCGCGCGATCGGCAGCCACGGCCAGACCATTCGCCATGAACCGGCGCGTGGTTTCACGGTACAGATCGGCAACCCTGCCCTGCTGACCGAGCTGACCGGCATTACAGTCGTCAGTGACTTCCGCAGCCGCGATGTAGCCGCCGGCGGCCAGGGCGCTCCTTTGGTTCCGGCCTTTCATGAAGCGTTGTTCGAAGAGCGTACCGGTAACCGTGCAGTCCTGAATGTCGGCGGTTTCAGTAATCTCAGTCTGATTGAGCCGAACAAGCCTGTAGCCGGTTTCGACTGTGGGCCGGGGAATGTGCTGATGGACGCCTGGATTCATCAGCAACGGGGCGAGAACTACGACCGCAACGGGCAGTGGGCAGCCAGCGGCAAGGTCGAGCCGACCCTGCTGAAAGCTCTGCTCAGCGATCCGTTTTTCGTGACCCAAGGCCCGAAGAGCACCGGCCGCGAAGTCTTCAACCTGCCCTGGCTGGAGCAGCAACTGTCGCGTCTGCCAGGTTTCGCACCCGAAAACGTACAGGCGACATTGCTCGAACTGACGGCGCTGACCATCGTCGAATCGCTGCAAGGCGCTCAATCGAATACCGAAGAGCTTCTGGTCTGCGGGGGCGGCGCCCACAACGCCACACTAATGAAACGCCTGGCCGGGCTGCTGCCGAATGCCAAGGTCGCCAGCACCGCGACCCACGGTGTCGATCCGGACTGGGTCGAGGCCATGGCCTTCGCCTGGCTGGCCCATTGCTGCCTTGAAGGGATCGCCGCCAATCGCCCGAGCGTCACCGGCGCCAAAGGCCTGCGCGTACTCGGTGCCATCTACCCCAACTGACAAATCGCAGATAACAAAACGCCGCAGAACCGTGAGGTTCTGCGGCGTTTTATTGTGTTCGGTGAAGCGCGTTCAGATCGAGAACGAGGAGCCGCAACCACAAGTGGTGGTGGCATTCGGGTTCTTGATCACGAAACGCGAACCTTCCAGACCTTCCTGATAATCCACCTCGGCACCTGCCAGGTACTGGAAGCTCATCGGATCGACCACCAGACTGACGCCTTCGCGCTCGACGATGGTGTCGTCCTCGGCCACATCTTCATCGAAGGTGAAGCCGTACTGAAACCCTGAACAACCGCCGCCCGTAACGAATACGCGCAGCTTCAAGCGATCATTCCCCTCTTCATCGACCAGGCTCTTCACCTTGTGCGCGGCACCTTGAGTGAATTGCAAAGCCGTGGGGGTGAAGGATTCGACGCTCATGCTGACTTTCTCCCGGCGTTACGCCGCCATAATGCGTGATGACGCGCATTATCCGCTTGTCCTAGAAAATCGGTCAACTATTGTTACGGTATATCAATAAAGCTGATCAGCCGACCAGAATGCAAAAAGGCCCGTCAAACGGGCCTTTTTGCCAAGCAAGATCAGTCGTTACGGCAGCATGCCGGCGTGGGACAGACCCAAACGCTCATCCAGCCCGAACAGAATGTTCATGTTCTGCACCGCCTGGCCCGACGCGCCCTTGACCAAGTTGTCGATCACCGAGAGCACTACCACCAGATCACCATCCTGCGGGCGGTGAACCGCGATGCGGCAGACGTTGGCGCCACGCACACTACGGGTTTCTGGATGGCTACCAGCCGGCATCACGTCGACGAACGGCTCATTGGCATAACGCTTCTCGAACAACGCCTGCAGATCCACCGAACGATCCACCACGGTCGCGTAGAGCGTGGAGTGAATGCCACGGATCATCGGCGTCAGGTGCGGCACGAAAGTCAGACCGACATCCTTGCCCGCCGCACGACGCAGCCCCTGACGAATTTCCGGCAGATGGCGGTGACCTTTCACCGCATAAGCCTTCATGCTTTCCGACGTCTCGGAGTACAGCGAGCCTACGGCAGCACCACGACCGGCACCGCTGACACCGGACTTGCAGTCGGCGATCAGGTGCGAAGCGTCGGCAATGCCCGCCTCAAGCAACGGCAGGAAACCCAGCTGTGTCGCGGTCGGATAGCAACCCGGCACCGCGATCAGACGTGCTTTCCTGATCTGCTCACGATTGACTTCCGGCAAGCCGTAAACCGCTTCGTCCAGCAGCTCCGGCGCGCCGTGCGGCTGACCGTACCACTTGGCCCATTCATCAGCGTCCTGCAGACGGAAGTCTGCCGACAGGTCGATGACCTTGGTGCCGGCCGCCAGCAACTCGCCGGCCAGTGCGTGGGCAACGCCGTGCGGAGTGGCGAAGAACACCACGTCGCAAGCGCCCAGGGTCTTGATGTCAGGCACGCTGAATGCCAGACCGTCGTAGTGACCGCGCAGGTTCGGGTACATATCAGCCACGGCCAGACCGGCCTCGGATCGGGAAGTGATGACCACCACTTCTGCCTGCGGATGCTGTGCCAACAGACGCAGCAGTTCGACACCGGTGTAACCCGTGCCGCCGACGATACCGACCTTGACCATAAACCTGCCCTCAACGAACCCACTGGAAAGCCGTCGATAATAGGGGCCGCGCGCCCCTGCGACAACCGCCAAGGTGACGTGCGGACGCTCAAGCCTCTACTATCGGGCCTACCGTGAATCAGGGAATAACCCAAAATGCTCTATCTGTGGATCAAAGCGCTGCATATCGTCAGCATCGTGTGCTGGTTTGCCGGCCTCTTCTATCTTCCGCGACTGTTCGTTTATCACGCGCAAAGTGAAGACACGATCAGCAAGGAACGCTTCAGCATCATGGAGCGCAAGCTCTATCGCGGCATCATGGGCCCGGCAATGATCGCCGCGCTGATCTTCGGTGGCTGGCTGATCTATCTGAACCCGAGCATCTTCAGCAGCGGTGGCTGGATCCACGCCAAACTGACCCTGGTCGTGCTGTTGATCGGCTACCACCACATGTGCGGCGCGCAGGTAAAACGTTTTGCCCGTGGCGAGAACACCCGCAGCCATGTCTTTTATCGCTGGTTCAATGAAGTGCCGGTTCTGCTATTGCTGGCTATCGTAATTCTGGTCGTGGTCAAGCCGTTCTAACTTCAACAAATACAACTTTCCGGGGTACTTCCGATGTCGCTGCCCGCTCTGCTCGAACAACGTCTGCGCCTGCCTGTGGTGGCGGCACCGATGTTCCTGATTTCCAATCCTGAACTGGTGCTGGCGTGCTGCCGCAACGGCGTGGTTGGCAGCTTCCCGGCGCTGAACCAACGCGAAAGCAGCGGGTTCAAGGCCTGGCTGGAGCAGATCGAAGCAGGCCTGGCGACATTGGAGAACCCGGCGCCGTACGCGGTGAACCTGATCGTCCACCACAGCAACCCACGCCTGCAGGCTGACCTGAACATCTGCGTCGAACACAAAGTCCCCATCGTCATTACCAGCCTGGGGGCCGTCAAAGAGCTGGTGGATGCGGTGCACAGTTACGGTGGCCTGGTCTTCCACGACGTAACAACCCGCCGCCATGCCGAGAAAGCCGCCGAAGCAGGTGTCGACGGTTTGATCGCCGTCGCAGCCGGTGCCGGTGGGCACGCCGGAACCTGGAGCCCGTTTTCGCTGATTGCCGAGATCCGCGAGTTCTTCGACAAGACCCTGTTGCTTGCAGGATGTTTGAACCATGGGCATGAGATTCTCGCCGCACAACTGCTCGGCGCGGATCTGGCCTACTTCGGCACGCGATTTATCGGCACCACTGAAAGTCATGCGCCTGACGCCTACAAGCAGATGCTGCTGACTGCCAAAGCCGCCGACATCATTCATACTCCTGCCGTGTCCGGTGTTCCGGCCAGCTTCATGCGCCAAAGCCTGGAGGCCGCCGGTTTCGACATGGCAGCCCTGCAGGGCAAGGGTGAAGTGAACTTCGGCGACAAGCTCAAGCCGATCAACGACGAAGCCAAGGCCTGGAAAACCGTGTGGTCGGCGGGTCAGGGCGTAGGTCAGATCGACGATCTGCCAAGCGTGGATCAACTGGTGGCGCGTCTTGATGCGGAGTATCGCCAGGCCCTGCAACACGCAGCACAGTTACCCAAACGCTGGCCACGCTGAACAAATCCGGCCAGTCGCTGCCAGAGGACTGGTCTGGCACTGACAGACTGCAATCACTCAACTTATCTCGCGACAAGGATGCCTCGGCCATGAGCGAACCCCGTTACAAGATCGTTTTCGACGGCGCGCTCCAGCCCGGCGTCGATATCACCACGGCCAAGCTCAACCTGGCCGACCTGTTCAAAAGCGATGTCGCCGCCATCGAGCGCCTGTTCAGTGGCCGCACCGTCGCGCTCAAGCGTGATCTGTCGCACAGCGATGCGCAGACTTATCTGCAAGCGCTGGGCAAGACCGGGATCGATGCCCGGATCGAAACAGAAACGCCCATCGAACTGAATCTTTCGGATGTCCACGAGCAAAGTGCCGCTGTGACGGAACCTGACTCGCCTTATGCGCCACCTCGCGCCGCTGTCGGTGAAAGCCTGCCGGCGTTCGCGCCGCTAAAGCCGTTCAGCGTCGAGGGCCGGATCGGCCGTTTGCGTTACCTGGCTTGGTCGATGGTGTTGAGCCTGGTAACCCTGCCAATCGTCAGCGTGTTCGCGCTGATCGGCCTGGGCCTGGTCAGCGCCGACTCGACGACGGGGCTGATCATCGGCGGTCTCCTCGCCTTCTTCCTGTTCCTGGCCTTCGCGATCGTCGGCATCCTGTTCAGCATTCAGCGCCTGCACGATATCGGCTGGTCCGGGTGGCTCTGGCTGCTGACGCTGGTGCCGTTCGTGGGCAGTTTCTTCCCGCTGGTAATCATGGTCGTACCGGGCAACACCGGGGCCAACCGCTATGGCCCACCACCTCCGCCAAACAGCACGGCGGTCAAAGTACTGTGCTCTCTGTGGATAGTGTTTATAGGGCTGTTTTTTGTGGGTGGCATGCTGGGCGGGATCACCGCCATCCAGCAGGAGTATGAAAGCAGCCTTGAAAGCAGCTACGAGAGTGGTTCGGTGACCACCGATGAAATTGATGTCGAAGTCGAACCCGCCGCGAATTCGGCAGACGATGCAGCCGAAGCCGCCCTCGCCCCTGTAGACTCTGCGAAAGAATGAACAACGCTCCCCGCCGTGACACCTGCGTCCACGGCGCGGCGCTGTTGCGATGGAGATTTGCATGACCCGTTACGCTCTGATCACCGGCGCCTCCAGCGGCATCGGCCTGGCCATGGCCGAAGCCCTGGCACGCCGTGGCCGCAGCCTGATTCTGGTGGCTCGCCAGCGTGATCAGCTGGAAAGCATTGCGATTGAACTGACCCAGCGCTTTGGCGTTGAGGTGCTGTTCCGCGCCTGTGACCTTGGCGAACCGCTGCGCCTGTCCGGTTTCCTGCTGGAGCTTGAAGAAGGCGACCGGCAGATCGATCTGCTGGTCAACTGTGCCGGCATCGGTACTTGCGGCCCGTTCCTGGCCCAGGACTGGATGACCGAACAGGATCTGATCGAAGTGAACATCCTCGCCCTCACCCGGCTCTGCCATGCCATCGGCAACAGCATGGCGTTGCAGGGTGGCGGGCAGATTCTCAATGTCGCGTCGGTGGCGGCCTTCAACCCCGGGCCCTGGATGAGCACCTACTACGCCAGCAAGGCGTACGTGTTGCACTTCTCGGAAGCACTGCGGGTGGAACTGAAGAAGTGCGCGGTCAAGGTGTCGGTGCTCTGCCCCGGCCCGACCCGCACCGCGTTCTTTCGCACCGCGCAACTGAACAACGACAAGCTCAACGCCAGCAAACTGCTGATGAGTCCCGAGGAGGTTGCGCTGTATACCGTGCGCGCCCTGGAGAAAAACCGCGCGATTATCATTCCCGGACGCCGAAACCGCTGGTTCGCCTTTCTACCTCGGCTCGGTTCGCGCTGGCTCAATCGCACGATTGTCGGCATGGTCAACAAGGCTTACTGCCCGCGCTGAAAAGCCCTACGGCAAAACACTGGGCGGGCTTATCCCCCTATGAGTACACTCAGGCCAGCCCAAACAACGGAGAAAACAGCTGTGGATACTCTGTTCACCAAGATCATCAACCGGGAAATCCCGGCGAAGATCATCTACGAGGACGACCAGGTTCTGGCGTTCCACGACATCGCCCCACAGGCACCGGTGCATTTTCTGGTGATCCCGAAGAAACCGGTGCGCACCCTCAACGACCTGACCGAAGACGACAAGGCACTGGCCGGGCACATCCTGTTCACCGCCCAGCGTCTGGCGCTGGAGCTGGGTTGCGAGGAAGGCTTCCGGGTGGTGATGAACTGCAATGAAATGGGCGGACAGACGGTCTACCACATTCACATGCACGTGCTCGGCCAACGCCAGATGAACTGGCCTCCGGGCTGATTGAACTGCAGGCTCGGTGGGAGCGCCCTGCTCCCACATGACCCAGCGCAAACCTTCCCCGGCCGATTCGGTTAAACTGGCCGCCGAGATTCTTCCCGGAGGTCAGCATGACTACCCAACGTCACTACTCGCCCATTGATCGTCTTCTGCTGCAAGCCGATGCTGCGATGCGTACCCTGCTGCCCTTCAGCGGCCAGCCGTACCGTCCGTCACCGGCGATCGTGCAGCCTGATGTGCAAATGAGCGATGAAGACACCCGCCACGTCGCCGGCCTGATGCGCATCAACCATACCGGCGAAGTCTGTGCCCAGGCGCTGTATCAGGGCCAGGCGCTGACCGCCAAGCTGCCGCAAGTGCGTGAGGCCATGGAACATGCGGCCGAAGAAGAGATCGATCATCTGGTCTGGTGCGAACAGCGCATTCACCAGTTGGGCAGCCACACCAGCGTGCTCAATCCGCTTTTCTACGGCATGTCGTTCGGGATCGGCGCAGTCGCCGGACTGATCAGCGACAAGGTCAGCCTCGGGTTTGTCGCCGCCACCGAGCATCAGGTTTGCAAGCATCTGAACGAACATCTGGAACAACTGCCGGCCGAGGATGAAAAATCCCGGGCGATTCTGGAACAGATGCGTATCGATGAAGAACATCACGCGGAAAGTGCACTGGAGGCCGGCGGTTTCCGCTTCCCGGCGCCGGTGAAATTCGGCATGAGTCTGCTGGCCAAAGTGATGACCAAGAGCACTTACCGGATCTGAAAAACGCCCGCAAAAAAGGCGACTGCCGCGAAGCAGTCGCCTTTTTTGTGCCCGGATTTCTTAGCTCGGCATATTGCGCGCGTAGAAGATTTCCAGCATTTCGTGTTTCACACGCTCGGTCACCTGAGCGCGTTGCTCAGCCGACAGGTTGCTGGTGGCATCGCCGAACAGGTAGTTGTCCAGTTCGAAGTTCTTCAGCAGCATTTTGGTGTGGAACAGGTTTTCCTGATAAACGTTCACGTCAGTCATCTGGTACGCGTCGCGAGTGTCATCGGAAAGGTAGTTCTGAATCGAGTTGATCTCGTGGTCGATGAAGTGCTTGTTGCCTTCAACGTCACGGGTGAAGCCGCGCACACGGTAATCCACGGTCACGATGTCCGAGTCGAACTGGTGAATGAGGAAATTGAGCGCTTT
The DNA here is from genome assembly GCF_002112685.1 of Pseudomonas sp. R15(2017). Taxonomy (NCBI): domain Bacteria; kingdom Pseudomonadati; phylum Pseudomonadota; class Gammaproteobacteria; order Pseudomonadales; family Pseudomonadaceae; genus Pseudomonas; species Pseudomonas sp. R15(2017). The sequence goes on along the minus strand of NZ_NEII01000001.1, from coordinate 766,933 downwards.
AAGCGGTGAAATGACACCACAGGTCGACACATCGATGTCCACACGGAAGGTCGCAATACCGGCGTCCGGATGAATTTCCGGGTAGGTGTGCACCGTGATGTGGCTCTTGTCGAGGTGGGCCAGGATGATTTCGGGCAACGGGCCCGGGGACTCTTCGATCTGGCTTTCGGTCGGGGTCACCGGCTCTTCCGAGATCAGAATCGTGACGCTGGCACCCTGAGGCTCATAGTTCTGACTCGCAATGTTCAGAATGTTGGCACCAATGATTTCGACAACTTCCGTGAGGATCTGCGTCAGGCGTTCGGCGTTGTACTCTTGATTGATGTACTCGACGTAAGCCTGCTGGTCTTGCGGGGTTTCCGCGTAGCAGATGTCATAGATGTTGAAGCTCAAGGTCTTTGTCAGGTTATTGAACCCGTGGAGCTTGAGTTTGCTTTTCACCGTTAAAAACTCTCTATGTATGCGGCACGGCCGCGTGATCAAGCATGCCCGTCAAGTGCGAACAACGCACCTGCGTAGGACGGTTAACACCTCTTCGCGATGGCGATTTTGGTTATCTGTTCAGGCGGATGACCCGTCGGTTGACTGATCACGGCCCTGAAAAAAGTGGCGCATTATGCAGACGTCAGCGGGGGATCGCCAGAGTCTGCACTGCTTTTATGATAGTTGAATGTCGGCTCAGCCGAGTTCGACGATTTCATAGTCGTGGGTGATCGCTACACCGGCGGCGCCGAGCATGATCGAGGCCGAGCAATACTTCTCTGCAGACAGCTCGATGGCGCGTTTGACCTGGGCTTCTTTCAGGCCACGGCCCTTGACCACAAAGTGCATGTGGATCTTGGTGAACACTTTCGGATCTTCGGTCGCGCGCTCGGCTTCCAGAAAGGCTTCGCAGCTTTCAACGGCCTGACGGGACTTCTTCAAAATGCTGACCACGTCGAAATTGCTGCAACCGCCGACGCCCAGCAGGAGCATTTCCATCGGGCGGACACCCAGGTTACGACCACCGGCGTCCGGCGGACCGTCCATGACCACGACATGACCGCTGCCGGATTCGCCGAGGAACATGGCTTCGCCAGCCCATTGGATGCGTGCCTTCATCGCCAAGACTCCACTGTAGAAAAAAGGGTCGCCAGCTTAGCACAGGGCCCTGCCCGGACAGCGAGCACGTTCCTAGGACGGATGCACCTTTAACGTAGGTGATTTCTCGAAATTTCGACGAAGTGTCTGGTAAGCTGGCGCCAATTCACTGGCGCCTTCGCCAGACTGTGTAGCGACCGTCTCAGCGCCTCATATAAAAACCAAATATAACCGTGCAGTCTTTTCGGGATACAACCATGGTTGGTATTACCCCCACACCCAAAATCAAGAACCTCGACAAGCTGCTGATGCATTGCCAACGCCGGCGTCACGCGGCCAAGAGCAACATCATCTGCGCCGGGGATCGCTCCGACACGCTGTACTTCATCATCCGCGGTTCGGTCACGATCCTGATCGAGGACGACGACGGCCGCGAGATGATCATCGCGTACCTGAATGCCGGGGACTTCTTCGGCGAGCTGGGCCTTTTCGAAGAGGCCGGCCAAGAACAGCAGCGCAGCGCCTGGGTGCGGGCCAAGGTCGAATGCGAAGTCGCGGAAATCAGCTACGCCAAGTTCCGCGAATTGTCGCAGCAGGATCCAGACATTCTTTACGTGCTCAGCGGACAAATCGCACAACGCCTGCGCAACACCACGCGCAAGGTTGGCGACCTGGCATTCTTCGACGTCACCGGCCGTGTCGCTCGCTGCCTGCTGGAGCTGTGCAAACAACCGGATGCCATGACTCACCCGGACGGCATGCAGATCAAGGTGACCCGTCAGGAAATCGGCCGGATTGTCGGTTGTTCGCGAGAGATGGTCGGTCGCGTGCTCAAGGATCTTGAGGAACGCAACCTGGTGGATGTGAAAGGCAAGACCATGGTGGTCTTCGGCACTCGCTGAGTGCCAAAACTCAGCCGGCGTAGATCTGCGCCAGCATCAAACGAAAGAGTTCATCGAGACGCGCCAGTGCATGGGGCGCCGGGAATTTCTCATGCAAAGCGATGTGGCTGGCAGCGCGTACCCGCTGCTCCAGACCACACGCTTCGTTGAAGCGGTTGACCGCCGCGACCATCGACTCACGTTCGTCATCCACCAGCATCGCCCCGTGCACCAACCCCACCGGACGCTGACCACCCTGACTCTGGCGCCAGCGCTGAGCGGTGCCGACCATCTTGCGACCGTCGAGATTGACGTTGAAGCGACCGTCGCAGAACGCACCGTCGATTTCCCCCAGCGACGAAGTGCCACCCAACTCATCCAGCAACTCACAGATCGGATCACACAGACGCCGGTAACCGGTTTCGATACGGTTCAGATCGCCTTCGCTGCGAGGCGGTGCGTAGACCAGTGCAATGTTGATGGTCGAAGCCGACTGCGGAACAGGTTCGCCGCCGGTTTCACGCAGCAACACCGGCCAGCCGGCAGCAGCGGAGACTTCACAGGCGTGATCGAATCCGGGCAAGCGGTTCAAACGGCGCGGCATGACCAAGGCGCGGTCGCTGGGCTGCCAGAACAACAAGCCGAATTCGGCATCACCCGCGCAGACCGAGGCCAGCAAATCCTGTTCGGCTTGCAGACCGGCTTCGATGGTCAGGGACGTGGGGATCATAAGGTTTCCATAGGACGTTGAGTCTGAGGTGAATCTTATGCCGCCTTCGCGGGCAAGCCCGCTCCCACAGGGGGACGGGCGCCTGCGAAGACTCGATCAGTCGAGGGTCGAACCGCTCACCGGTACGCCGCGCTCAGGGAAGAACAGACGTTGCAGTTCGATGCCCGGGTTTTCGGCGCGCATGAACGCTTCGCCGACCAGGAACGCGTAAACGTCGCTGATTTCCATAAGCTCGACATCGACACGGTTGAGGATCCCGCTCTCGGTGATGACCAGACGATCGCGCGGGATGCGCGGCAGCAGGTCGAGGGTGGTTTCCAGGCTCACGTCAAAGGTGTGCAGGTTGCGGTTGTTGACCCCGACCAGCGGCGTGTCGAGGGTTTTCAACGCGCGCTCCAGCTCATCGCCGTCGTGCACTTCCACCAGCACATCGAGGCCAACGTCTTTGGCCACCGACGCCAGTTCGGCCATTTTCACGTCATCCAGCGCGGAGACGATCAGCAGCACGCAATCGGCGCCCAAGGCACGGGCCTCGACGATCTGGTACGGATCGATCATGAAGTCCTTGCGGATCACCGGCAGCGAGCAGGCCGCGCGGGCCTGTTGCAGGTAGGCATCGGCGCCCTGGAAGTAGTCGATGTCGGTCAGCACCGACAGGCAGGTCGCCCCACCCTTCTCGTAGCTTTTGGCGATGTCGGCGGGAACGAAGTTCTCGCGGATCACGCCCTTGCTCGGCGACGCCTTCTTGATTTCGGCGATCACTGCCGGTTGTTTCTTCTTGGCCTGCGCCAGCAATGCCTGGGCAAAACCACGGGGTGCATCGGCCGCCTTGGCCAGACTTTCCAGCTCGCTCAGGCTGACGCGAGCGCTACGCTCGGCGACTTCCTGAACCTTGCGGGCCAGAATTTTTTCCAGAACCGTCGGTACACTCATCCCTCATTCTCCACTTTGAATACCGCGGTAAAGGCACCCAACTCCTCGAGTTTTTCCCGAGCAAGACCGGTGTGCAGAGCGTCGTGGGCCAGTGCCACGCCCTCTTTCAGACTTGTCGCCAGGTCGGCTGCGTACAGCGCCGCACCGGCATTGAGCACGATCATTTCGGCAGCCTTCTGACCGTTCTCGGTCTTGCGCTTGCCCAGCGCATCGCGGATCAGCGCCAGCGAGGCTTCCGGGCCTTCGACCGACAGACCGTGCAGGCTCTGGCTCTTCATGCCCAGATCTTCCGGCTCGACCCAATATTCGGTGATCTGATCGTCCTTCAGCTCGGCGACAAACGTCGGCGCCGCCAGGCTGAATTCGTCCAGACCGTCTTTCGAATGCACCACCAGCACGTGCTTGCTGCCCAGGCGCTGCAAGACTTCAGCCAACGGCCGGCACAGCGCCGGGGTGAACACGCCCACCACCTGATGTTTCACACCGGCCGGATTCGTAAGCGGGCCAAGCATGTTGAACAGGGTACGCAGGCCGAGATCGCGGCGCGGGCCGGCGGCGTACTTCATGGCTTTGTGGTGAGTCTGGGCAAACATGAAACCGATGCCGACGTTGTCGATGCAGCGCGCCACCTGAACCGGGGTCAGGTTGAGGTAGATGCCGGCGGCTTCCAGCAGGTCGGCACTGCCGCTCTTGCCCGATACGGCACGGTTACCGTGCTTGGCCACGGTGCAACCGGCCGCAGCGACCACGAAGGAAGACGCGGTCGACACGTTGAAAATATTCGCCCCGTCACCGCCGGTGCCGACCACATCGACCACGCCGTCGAGGGTCTTGAGTTCGACCTTGTCCGCCAGTTCGCGCATCACCGACACGGCGCCGACGATCTCGTCGATGCTCTCGCTCTTCATGCGCATGGCCATCATGAACGCGCCGATCTGCGCGTCAGTGCATTGGCCGGTCATGATTTCGCGCATCACGTCGCGCATTTCATCGGTGCTGAGGTCGAGGTGATCGACGATACGGCTCAGGGCTGTCTTGATATTCATGGAAAGTCCTTAGCGCGTGCCGCCGGTTTGTTTGAGGAAGTTGGCGAACAGTTCATAGCCCTGTTCGGTCAGGATCGATTCGGGGTGGAACTGTACGCCCTCGATATTCAGGGTCTTGTGACGCAGGCCCATGATTTCGTCGACCGAACCGTCATCGTGCTGGGTCCACGCGGTCAGCTCCAGGCAATCGGGCAACGTTTCGTGTTTGACGATCAGGGAATGATAGCGGGTGACGGTCAGCGGGTGATTCAGCCCGGCAAACACACCCTTGTCCTCGTGGAATACCGGGCTAGTCTTACCGTGCATCACTTGCCGGGCACGGACAACATCGCCGCCAAAAGCCTGGCCGATGGACTGGTGACCGAGGCAGACACCGAGGATCGGCAGTTTGCCGGCGAAGTGCTTGATGGCTTCGATGGAGATGCCGGCTTCGGTCGGTGTGCACGGGCCCGGGGATACGACGATCCGCTCAGGGTTGAGCGCTTCGATTTCGGCGATGGTCAGTTCGTCGTTGCGCACCACTTTGACCTCGGCACCCAGCTCGCCGAGGTATTGCACAACGTTGTAAGTAAAGGAGTCGTAGTTGTCGATCATCAGCAACATGGCGTTTCGAACCTCTTGAATTCTGACTTGAAGACAGCCTTCGGATGACTTGCCAGGCGCTGCACACGGTCAGACGCGCAGGTCGCATCGGCACAGCGGCATTTCAAACGGGCAAGGAAGGCAAAGCGATACAGATCCGGCAGGGCCGGCAGAAAAGATTCAGGCGCGCCAACGCCAGCGGGCGTGTGCCTTGATGACTTGATCCAGAAGTTTGCTGGTGATCAACACGGGGAAGGTCTCGTTCATACGTTTCGGCACAGTAACTTAGCTGGGCGGAGCGTGCAATATGGCCGGGGCCGTGGGGGATAAAACAATGGGAGGGTTGACGACCGATGGCAAATCGCCGGAAGTTTTTGGTACTGTCGTTTCGTTCACTACAACAATAAATAAACGGACTTGCTCATGATCAAACAAACGTTGTTTGTACCGCTCGCCGGATGCCTGCTCGCGATGGCCTGCGCCCAGGCGAACGCCGCACCCAATCCTTATTCGAATTTCGTGGTCTTCGGCGACAGCCTGAGCGATGCGGGGACTTTCACCGACAGCGGCGGCCCGGCCGGCGCCACGCAGCGCTACACCAACCGCACCGGTCCGGTGTACCTGGACGGCAGCGGTGAACTCCGCTCGCTGAACTCGACGCAACTGCTCGGTGGCCGACTCGGCTTCACGCCGGATCAAACCGCCTCCTCGTCCTCGGCAGTTCGTGCCGGCCAAGGCCAGCCGGACGGTAACAACTGGGCTGTCGGCGGCTACCGCACCGACCAGATTCTCGACTCGATCACCAGCCAGTCCGCCACCGGCGAACGCACCCGCGCCGGTTATCTGCCGTCGAACGGTTTCCGCGCCGACCCGAATGCCTTGTATTACCTGACCGGAGGCGGCAACGACTTCCTCCAGGGCCGCGTCACCAGCCTGCCTCAGGCGAATGCCGCCGCCGATCGACTGGTCGACAGCGTACGCACACTGCAAGGTGCCGGCGCCCGCTACATCATGGTCTGGCTGTTGCCGGACATCGGCCTGACCCCGGCCATCAACGGATCGCCGTTGCAGGCCTTTACCTCGCAACTCAGCGCCCAGTTCAACTCCGAACTGGTCAGCCAGTTGCAGAGCGTCAATGCCAACGTGATTCCGCTGAACGTGCCGGTCCTGCTCAAAGAGGCATTCGCCAATCCGGCGCAATTTGGTCTGGCGACCGATCAGAACCTGGTCGGCACCTGCTTCAGCGGCAACAGCTGCACCGAGAACGCCCGGTATGGCATCAACAGCGCCACCCCGGACCCGACAAAGCTGATCTACAACGATGCCGTCCACCCGACCGAAGCCGGGCAGCGCCTGATTGCCGATTACGCCTACTCGCTGCTGGCCGCGCCATGGGAAGCGACCCTGTTGCCACAAATGGCCCAAGGCACCTTGCGCTCGCATCAGGATGAACTGCGCAACCAGTGGTTGGCGGATTGGGAAAACTGGCAGGCCGTTGGCCAATGGCGGGCGATTGTCGCCGGTGGTGGCCAGCATCAGGACTTCGACAGCCAGCGCAGCGGCGCCAGCGCCGACGGCAATGGTTATAACCTGAACATCGGCGGCAGCTACCGTCTCAACGACGCCTGGCGCGTGGGCGTGGCGGCCGGTTTCTACAACCAGAAACTCGAGGCCGGCGACAACGACTCGGACTACAAGCTGAACACTTATCTGGGCACCGCGTTCGCCCAGTACCAGCAGAACCGCTGGTGGGGTGACGCCGCCGTGACCGCCGGGCATCTGGATTACGACAGCCTCAAACGCAAATTCCAGCTGGGGATCAACGAACGCGGCGAGAAAGGCGATACCGACGGCTATGTTCTGGCCTTCAGCGGACGCGTGGGTTACGACATTGCGCCAGTGGCAAGCAGCCCATGGCACCTGTCGCCGTTCGTCAGCGCCGATTTCGCCAAGGTTGAAGTCGATGGTTACTCGGAAAACGGCGCCGACTCCACCGCGCTGACGTTCGATGACCAGTCGCGCATCTCCCGGCGCCTCGGCCTCGGGATCCAGGGCAAGTACCAGATCACCTCGCAGACCCAGGTGTTCGGCGAACTGGCCCACGAGCGCGAGTACAACGACGACACCCAGCATGTGACGATGAACCTCAACAGCCTGCCGAACAACCGCTACACCCTGGCCGGCTATACCCCTCAGACCAACCTGAACCGCCTGAACCTGGGCGTGAGCCACAACCTCACCAAGGATCTGGCATTACGTGCCAGCTACGACATCCGCAAGGATGACGACTTCACCCAGCAAGGGATCAACGTCGGCGTAGCGCTCGACTTCTGATTCGCAGGCAAAAAAAACGCGGCGCCTTCACAGGCGCCGCGTTTTTTTAGGCTGAATCATCAATGACTCAGTCCGGGGTTTGCTCGGCCAGCGCAACAGCGCGGAACATCGCCCGGCGCTTGTTGATGGTTTCTTCCCACTCCAGCGCCGGCACCGAGTCGGCGACGATGCCGCCACCGGCCTGCACATGCAGTTCGCCGTTCTTGATCACCGCTGTGCGGATCGCAATCGCGGTGTCCATGTTGCCGTTCCAGGCGAAGTATCCGACCGCGCCGCCGTACACACCACGCTTGACCGGCTCCAGCTCGTCGATGATTTCCATCGCGCGGATCTTCGGTGCGCCGGACAAGGTGCCCGCCGGCAGGATCGCCCGCAGTGCGTCCATCGCCGTCAGCCCGGCCTTCAACTGGCCGGTGACGTTGGACACGATGTGCATCACGTTGGAATAACGCTCGATGACCATCTTCTCGGTAAGTTTCACCGAGCCGATTTCCGATACGCGCCCGGTGTCGTTGCGACCGAGGTCGATCAGCATCAGGTGCTCGGCGATCTCCTTGTCGTCGGACAGCAGGTCTTCTTCCAGCGCCACGTCCGCTTCTTCGGTAGCCCCGCGAGGACGGGTGCCGGCAATCGGGCGCACGGTGATCAGGTTGTCTTCGACCCGTACCAGCACTTCCGGTGAACTGCCGACGACGTGGAAATCGCCGAAGTTGAAGAAGTACATGTACGGCGTCGGGTTGAAGCAACGCAGCGCACGGTACAGATCGATCGGCGCCGCCTTGAAGTCGATCGACATACGCTGGGACGGCACGACCTGCATGCAGTCACCGGCGAGGATGTATTCCTTGATGGTGTCGACGGCTTTTTCGTAGTCGTCCTGGGTAAAACTGGAGCGGAACACCGGCTCGGCTGCCTGCTGCTTGCTGAAATCCAGGCCACGGCGCGGGGTGATCGGCTGACGCAGTTTTCCCAGCAGTTGCTGCAATTGCGCCTGGCCCTGCTCGTAGGCATCGGCCTGCGCCGGATCGGCCAGCACAATCGCGTGCATCTTGCCGGCGAGGTTGTCGAACACCACCACCGCATCGGAGACCATCAGCAGAATGTCCGGCACGCCCAGCGGATCCGGATTCGGGCATTTGCCAAGGCGCTTCTCTACATAACGCACACAGTCGTAACCGAAGTAACCCACCAGACCGCCGTTGAAGCGCGGCAGACCGGCAATGGTCGGCACGTTGTAGCGGGCCCTGAAGGCTTCGACGAAGGCCAGCGGGTCTTCGACATCGTGGCTTTCGGTCTCGACGCCATCGACGGTGATGCTGACGTGATGATCATGAACCCGCAGCACGGTGCGGCACGGCAGGCCGATGATCGAGTAACGGCCCCATTTCTCGCCGCCCTGCACCGATTCGAGCAAGTAGGAGTTGGGCTGGTCGGCCAGTTTCAGGTAGATCGACAGCGGGGTGTCGAAGTCTGCCAGGGTTTCGCAGGCCAGCGGGATGCGGTTGTAGCCGTCAGCGGCCAGACGCAGGAATTCTTCGCGGATCATAGGGTGCCTCGTGGTGTGAGGTGCAAATCAGTCAGGTGTGCAAACGCGCCGGCAGGCCGGCCAGGAACAAGTCAGGCGCGCCAACGCCAGCGGGCCAGGGCCTTGATGACTTTCATCCAGAGTTTGCGGGTGACCACCACGATGGCGTTTCCAGAAGGGGATTGAGCAGCGTCGGGCAACGTTATCTCAGCGGCCGTATCCAGGCAACCGGGAATTAGCTTGCGCAGATCGTCGATCACCAGCGCCGGGGATTCCTCGGCAATCGGTCGGCCATGGTTGTAGCCATAACTCAGCCCGACACATTTGACCCCCGCCGCTTTCGCCGCCAGCACGTCGCTGCGCGAATCGCCGACGAACAGCGATTGCGAGGCGGGAATGCCGGACATCTTCATGACGAAGAACAGCGCCGCCGGGTCAGGCTTCTTCTGCGGCAGGGTATCGCCGCCGATGATCCACTTGAAGTAGCGGCCGATCTTCATCTGATCCAGCAGCGGCGCGACGAAGCGCTCCGGCTTGTTGGTGATCAGCGCCATGGCCACGCCCTGCTTGTGCAGCCATTTCAGGGTGTCGCGCACGCCGGGATAGACCACGGTCAGCTCATGGCTGGCGCCGTAGGCCTCCATGAAAACTTCCAGCGCGTGCTCGGCTTCGACGTCATCCACGGAGGAATGGTCGATGCCGCCGGCCAAGGCGCGGCGCACCAGCACCGGCGCACCGTTGCCGACCCACTCGCGCACCGACTCGATACCGGCAGGCTTGCGCCCGAGGGAGAGCAGCATGTTATCCACCGCCGCCGCCAGGTCGGGTACCGAATCGATCAGCGTGCCATCCAGATCGAACATCACCAACCGCGGCAGTTGCCCCGGGAACAGCTGCTCAAAACCGCTCATGGGCGAGCCAGCGCCAGTTCGGAACGCATCTTGTCGATGACTTCCTGATAGTTCGGCGCATTGAAGATCGCCGAACCGGCGACAAAGGTGTCGGCACCGGCAGCGGCGATTTCGCGGATGTTGTTGACGTTGACGCCGCCGTCGATTTCCAGGCGGATGTCACGGCCCGAGGCATCGATGATCGCGCGGGCTTCACGCAGCTTGTCGAGGGTGCCGGGGATGAATTTCTGCCCGCCGAAGCCCGGGTTGACGCTCATCAGCAAGACCATGTCGACCTTGTCGATCACGTACTTGAGCACGTCCAGCGGGGTCGCCGGGTTGAACACCAGGCCGGATTTGCAGCCGCCTTCACGGATCAGTTGCAGCGAACGATCGACGTGCAGCGTGGCTTCCGGGTGGAAGGTGATGTAGGTGGCCCCGGCCTCGATGAAGTCGCCGACGATGCGATCCACCGGGCTGACCATCAGGTGCGCGTCGATCGGCGCGGTGATGCCGTACTTGCGCAGCGCTGCGCAGACCATCGGGCCGATGGTCAGGTTCGGCACGTAGTGGTTGTCCATGACATCGAAGTGAACGAAGTCGGCACCGGCGGCCAGAACGTTGTCCACTTCCTCGCCCAGGCGGGCGAAGTCGGCGGAAAGAATCGACGGAGCAATAACGAAGGGCTGCATGACGCACCTTTTCTGAGCTAAATCACGATGGCGCGCATTGTATACCTCAAGTTTCCGCGCGCGCACCGTGACCGCGATGATTGGGTTGTGCCATGACCGATGACCGGCGGGTTCTCAGTACGCCGCCCGGTAGATCTTCTCGATGTCGGCGGCGCTGAGCTTGCGCGGGTTGTTGCGCATCAGGCGCTCGATTCCCGCGGCCTCCACGGCCATGGCCGGGATCGCTTCTTCGGGCACGCCGAAACTGCGCAGACCCAGCGGGATTTCCACCGCCGCGCACAGTTCGGTCATCGCCGCGACGGCGCTATCGGCGGCTTCATTGAGACTCAGATGAGCGGTCTTCACTCCCATGGCTTCGGCAATATCCTGCATCCGCTCGACGCAGGCCATCTTGTTCCAGGTCATGACATACGGCAGCAGCAACGCATTGCTGACGCCGTGAGCAATGTTGAATCGCCCGCCCAGCGGATACGCCAGCGCATGCACCGCGCCGACCCCGGCATTACCGAACGCCATGCCGGCCATCAGGCTGGCGGTAGCCATGTCTTCCCGGGCTTGCAGGTTGGACGGGTTGGCGTAGGCCTTGGGCAATGACCGGGCGATCAACTTGATTGCGCCGATGGCCAGCGAATCGGTGATCGGCGAGGCATTCAGTGACAGATAGGATTCGATGGCATGCACCAGCGCATCGACGCCACTGGCGGCGGTGACACTGCGCGGGCAGGTCAGGGTCATCTGCGGACTGACCAGCGCCACGTCCGGCAACAGGTAATCGCTGACGATGCCTTTCTTCAGTTGGGCGACCTTGTCCGAAAGAATCGCCACGTTGGTCACTTCGGAACCCGTGCCGGCGGTGGTCGGAATGGCGATCAGCGGCGGGCCCTTGCGCGGCACCTGATCGACGCCGAACAGATCCTCCAGTGCGCCGTGATAACCGGCGTACGCCGCAACGCTCTTGGCGATGTCGATGGCACTGCCGCCACCGAGGCCTATCAGCCCGTCATGCCCGCCTTCGCGGTAGACACGCATGCAGTCCTCGACGATGGCGATTTCCGGATCGGGCAACACGCGGTCGAAAATTTCGTACTCGCGCTCGCCGATCTGTGCCAGCGCCAGCCCCACCGTGCCGGACTTGACCAGCGCGGCATCGGTGACAATCAGCGGGTTGTCGATATCCAGCCGCGTGAGCTCGGCCGCCAGTTGCTCGATGGCCCCGGCGCCGGTGATCAGTTTGTGAGCAATCTTGAACGAGGAAAGACTCATCGTGCGCAGCCTCTTATAGATGTGGGAGCTGAGCACAAGCGTAGCTGGGGAATTCGGGTTGTCTGTCATTCAGCGCATGAATGGCAACCCGCACACTGATCGTTCCCACGCTCCGCGTGGGAATGCAGCCCGGGACGCTCCGCGTTCCATTCGGGAGCTGGAACGAGGAGCGAGGGAACAATATCGAGCTGGGTTCAGACCTGAGCGGTGCGCAGCTTCTCACTCCGCCCACGCAACCACTCCAGCGTCAGCAACAGAATCACCGAGAAGGCAATCAACAACGTCGCAGCCGCCGCAATCGTCGGGCTCAGGTTCTCGCGAATCCCGCTGAACATCTGCCGTGGCAACGTCGCCTGCTCGGGACCTGCGAGAAACAGCGTCACCACCACCTCATCGAACGAGGTCGCAAAGGCAAACAGCGCACCGGAAATCACCCCCGGTGCAATCAGCGGCAAGGTCACCCGACGGAACGTGGTCAGTGGCGAAGCACCAAGGCTGGCCGCCGCCCGCACCAGATTATGGTTGAACCCCTGCAGTGTCGCCGACACCGTGATGATCACGAACGGCACACCCAGCACCGCGTGCACCACGATCAGCGAGAAGAAACTGTTGCCCAGGCCCAGCGGCGCAAAGAACAGGTAACTGGCCACACCGATGATCACCACCGGCACCACCATCGGCGAAATCACCAGCGCCATCACCAGCGGCTTGCCGGGGAAGTCGCCACGAGTCAGACCGATGGCCGCCAGCGTGCCGAACACCATTGCCAGTACCGTCGCCGCCGGGGCGACGATGATGCTGTTCTTCAACGAACGCATCCATTCCGCCGAAGCGAAGAAATCCTGATACCAGTGCAGCGAAAAGCCTTGCAGCGGGTACACCAGAAAACTGCCCGAGTTGAACGACAGCGGCACGATCACCAGCACCGGCAGGATCAGAAACAACAGGATCAAGCCGCAGAGGATCCGCAAGCTGTAGAACCACACCCGCTCGACGGGCGACATATAAGGACTCAGCATTTCAAATTCCCCTTAGCTCAGGCGCAGGCGACTGGCGCCCACCAGCCAGCTGTAGATCAGATAAAGCACCACGGTCGCCAGCAGCAACAGCCCGCCCAGTGCGGTGGCCATGCCCCAGTTGATGCTGGTGTTGGTGTAGAACGCGACGAAGTAGCTGACCATCTGATCGTTCGGGCTGCCCAGCAGCGCCGGGGTGATGTAGTAGCCAATGGCGAGGATGAACACCAACAGGCAACCGGCGCCGACACCGGCGTAGGTCTGCGGGAAGTACACCCGCCAGAAACTGGCGAACGGATGGCAACCCAGGGAAATCGCAGCACGCATGTAGGTCGGCGAGATGCCTTTCATCACGCTGTAGATCGGCAGGATCATGAACGGCAGCAGGATGTGCACCATCGAGATGTAAACCCCGGTGCGGTTGAACACCAGCTCCAGCGGTTTATCGATGATGCCCATCGCTATCAATGCGCTGTTGATCAATCCGCCGGATTGCAGCAACACGATCCACGCGGCGACTCGCACCAGAATCGAGGTCCAGAACGGCAGCAGCACCAGAATCATCAGCAGGTTGCTTTGACGCGAAGGCAGATTGGCCAGCAGGTACGCCAGCGGATAGGCCAGCACCAGGCAGATCACGGTGATGATCAGGCCCATCCAGAAGGTCCGGGCGAAGATGTCGAGGTAGATCGCCTGATCCGGGGTCGCCGGAGCAATTTCGCCGAGGTCGTCGATGCGATGATCCACCGCCGCCAGCAGATAGAACGGGGTGATGCTGCTGGTGTTGCGCTTCACCGCTTGCCAGTAGGCCGGATCGCCCCAACGCTCGTCGAGGCCCTCCAGCGCTTCTTTATAAGAGGCCGGTTCGCTGGCGAATGGCAGCGAGCGGGCGGTTTTGGTCAGCAGGCTGCGGTAGCCGGCCAACTCCATGTTCAGGCGCTTGGACAGATCGCCCAGGGTCTGGTTTTTCCGCGCTTCGGCGAGGTCTTCGCTGGCGGCTTTATAGACCGGTTCGGCGGGCAGGCCTCGGCCGTCCCACGCAGCAATCGCGGTTACGGTGCGCGGCATGCCGCCAACCACTTCCGGGTTGCCGACGCTTTTATAGAGCAGCGCCACGATCGGCACCAGGAACACCAGCAACAGAAACAGCACCAGCGGCGCGATCAGCGCCTGGGCCTTCCAGCGGTTGACCCGCTCGGCGTGCTTGAGCCGCTGCTTCAAGGTGGGGCTGTTGCCCTCGTTCAGGGGAACGGCGATGGCCATGACGTACTCCGCAAATCTTTGATCGTTACAAAAGCGGCGAATACCGCCTCGAACTTGGGGTACTGATCGTTCCCACGCTCTGCGTGGGAACGCATTCAGTGACGCTCTGCGTCACAGGGACGCGGAGCGTCCCGGGCGGCATTCCCACGCAGAGCGTGGGAACGATCATCCGGTAGCCGTCGGCCCGTGTGACGTGGTTACTTCGCAGCCCAGGAATTGAAGCGCTGCTCCAGTTGCTCGCCGTTGTCAGCCCAGAAGCTGACGTCGATCTGCACCTGGTTGGCGATGTTTTCCGGGGTGGTCGGCATGTCTTTCAGGATCGCCTTGTCCAGCAAAGGCACTGCCTGAGAGTTGGCCGGGCCATAGGCGATGTTTTCCGAGTAGGTCTTCTGCTGTTGCGGCTGTACCGAGAACGCGATGAATTTCTTCGCCGCTTCAGCACGCTTGGCGTCCAGGCCTTTCGGAATGGCCCAGGCGTCGAAGTCGTAGATACCGCCGTTCCACACCACCTTCAGGTTGGATTCTTTCTGCACGGCAGCGATACGACCGTTGTAGGCCGAGCTCATGACCACGTCACCGGAAGCGAGGTATTGCGGCGGCTGGGCGCCGGCTTCCCACCACTGGATGTTCGGTTTCAGCTCATCCAGTTTCTTGAACGCGCGATCCTGGCCGTTCTTGCTGGCCAGTTCCTTGTAGACGTCTTTCGGCGCAACGCCGTCGGCCATCAGTGCGAATTCGAGGGTGTACTTGGCGCCTTTGCGCAGGCCACGTTTGCCCGGGAATTTTTTGGTGTCCCAGAAATCCGCCCAGCTGGTCGGTGCGGTTTTCAGTTTGTCGGCGTTGTAGGCCAGCACGGTCGACCACACGAAGAAGCCCACGCCGCATGGCTGGATCGCGCCTTTGACGTAGTCTTCGGATTTGCCGAACAGCGCAGGATCGAGTTGTTCGAACATGTCTTCGTCGCAGCCACGGGACAGCTCCGGCGATTCAACCTCTACCAGATCCCAGGACACGCTTTTGGTGTCGACCATGGCTTTGACCTTGGCCATCTCACCGTTGTACTCGCCGGCGACGATCTTGCCGTTGCCCGCTGCTTCCCAAGGCGCGTAGAAGGCTTTGACTTGCGCCGCCTTGTTCGCCCCGCCAAACGACACCACGGTCAGATCCGGCCCAGCGGCCATTGCGCTTGCCGCACCCATCAGGCCCAGGGTCAGGGCTGTGAACTTCAGGGATCTCAACATTTATTGTTCTCTCCACGTGCAGGGTTGGTGTTGGTATTGCGGGGCGTTTCAGTGCGCCTCTAGAAGAGGATCGAGCGCGCGAACGTGCTCGACCTGCCAGCCAAGCGGAACCACGTCACCGACCGCGAGCGCTGGATCGAGCTCGGCAATCGGTTGTTTCACGAAGAAGTCGGTCTTGCCACAGACTTCCAGGCGCACCCGGACGTGGTCGCCCAGATAGATGAATTCGGCCACCCGCCCGGAGAAGCGGTTGACGCATTGGTCGCTCGAACCGTTGAGGCTGACGCGCTCGGGGCGGATCGACAGGGTGACCGGTTCGCCGGTCTGGCCGATGTTGACCGCCAGCGCCTCGACCTTTTCCCCGCGCCCCAGCTCGACCACGCAGCGCTCGCCGTTCTGGCTGAGCAGGCGACCGTTGAGGCGGTTGTTCTCGCCGATGAAGTTGGCGACGAAGGTGTTTTTCGGTTCTTCGTAGAGGGTGCGCGGCGGGGCGATCTGCTGGATTTCGCCCTGATGGAACACGGCAACGCGGTCAGACATGGTCAGGGCTTCGCCCTGGTCGTGGGTCACGTAGACCACGGTTACGCCAAGGCGCTGGTGCAGGTGTTTGATTTCCATCTGCATGTGTTCGCGCAGTTGCTTGTCGAGAGCGCCGAGCGGTTCGTCCATCAGCACCAGCTGCGGTTCGAACACCAGCGCGCGGGCCAAAGCCACACGTTGTTGCTGACCGCCGGACAATTGCGCCGGATAACGCGATGCGAACGCATCAAGCTGGACCATGCTCAGGACTTTCTTGACCTTGTCGCTGACGTCGCTCTTGTTCAGGCCGCGCACGGTCAGCGGAAACGCGAGGTTCTCGGCGACGGTCATGTGCGGGAACAACGCGTAGTTCTGGAACACCATGCCGATGTCACGCTTGTGCGGCGGCACGTTATTGATCGCCCGCCCGGCCAGGAGGATTTCACCGGCGGTCGGGGTTTCAAAACCGGCGAGCATCATCAGGCTGGTGGTCTTGCCGGAGCCGGACGGCCCGAGCAAGGTGAGGAATTCGCCCTTGCGGATGTCCAGGTTGAGGTCTTTGACGATCAGGTTCTCGCCGTCGTAGCTCTTCTGCACTCCACGAAAGCTGACCAGCACATCACTGGCCCCTGCGTTTGATTCGACCTGGCTCATACCCACACCTTTGTTATTGATGACTGCTGTGGGATTAAGCCTAGTGGCTGCTTGCAGTCCCGCAAATCGGGGCGCAGGAGAGAATCGCCTCAGCCGGATGGAAGGCCGGGGGTAGGGATTGCCCTACAAGGATGGCGCTAATAGACAGAGCAGTGGCGAATGTTGAGCTGCAAGCCGCAAGAACAAGCAAAAGCGCGTGTCGCTGACAGATATGCCCAATATCGCAGGATCAATGAAGAAACCTGTGGGAGCGAGCTTGCTCGCGAAAGCGATGTGTCAGTCGCCATCTTTTCTGTCTGACACGGCCTCTTCGCGAGCAAGCTCGCTCCCACAGTGGATAGAGGTGTGGTTCAGAGGAGCTTGTGTTCCATCGCGTACTTCACCAGCTCGGCGAGCGAAGTGATGTTGAGCTTCTGCATCAGCCGCGCCTTGTGGGTGCTGATGGTCTTGCTGCTCAGGGCCAATTGCTGGGCGATGTCGTTAACGTTGGCGCCTTGCGCCAGCCGTTCGAACACCGAGAACTCGCGCTCCGACAGCAACGAGTGCAGCGGCCGCGCATCGGTCAGGCCGACTTCGAACACCATTCGGTCGGCCAGCTCCGGGTCGATGTAGCGCCCGCCTGCCGCCACTTTGCGAATGGCCGTCAGCAGCAGCGCCGGATCGCTGTCCTTGGTCGCATAACCGGCGGCGCCGACCTTCAGCGCCCGGGCGGCCATCTGTGCTTCGTCATGCATCGACAGCACCAGAATCGCCGGAGGATGGTTCAGCGCGCGGATCCGCGGAATCGCTTCGAGCCCGTTGACGCCAGGCATCGAGATATCCAGCAGCACTACTTCACAGGGCACGTTGCGCAGAGTTTCCAGCAACTGCTCGCCATTGCTCGCCTCCCCCACCACTTGCAGATCCTTGGCCAGGCCGATCAATTGCTTGATGCCTTCGCGAACGATGGTGTGGTCTTCGGCTACCAGTACACGGATCACTTTTCTTCTCCAGATTCAGGCAAACACAAATCCCTGTGGGAGCTGCGGTGCGACGATTCGACTTACCCACGAAGGCGTCAGTCCAGACACCGCAAAATCATCAGACCTCATCCACCGGTACCCACACCACCAGACGAGTGCCATCCCCCGGTTCACTTTCAAGCATCAACCGCCCGCCCATGATCAACACCCGCTCGCGCATGCCCACCAGCCCAAAGGATGTCGGCCTGCCCGCAGCGGCGACAAATCCTACGCCATCATCGCTGACCGTCAGACACAATTCGTCGCCTTCCTGCGCCAGCGTCAGTTCTACAGTATGCGCCTGGGCATGGCGCATGACGTTGGTCAGCGCTTCCTGAAGAATGCGGAACAGGCCGATGGCCTTGGCGTCGCTGAGCGGTGCAAGGTTGTCCGGCACCTGCACCAGACACGGAATCTGCGTGCGCGCCTCGAACCGCCGCGCCTGCCACTCGATGGCCGAGGCGATCCCGGCATCGAGAATCGGCGGGCGCAACGCCGTCGCGACATCGCGCACCAACTGGAACAATTGGGCGATCAGGCGCTTCATGCTGTTCAGCCGCTCGTTCAGGCCAGGGTCGAGTTGCGCGTAGGCCAGTTCGCACATCGACGTCTCCAGTTTCAGCACCGTCAGCATCTGTCCCAGCTCATCGTGAACCTCGCGGGCGATGCGCGCCTTTTCCTCTTCCCGCACGCTTTCAAGATGCGCCGACAATTCGCGCAATTGTTCACGGGAGGCTGCCAGCTCCAGTTCGATGCGTTTGCTTTCAGTGATGTCCCAGACAATGCCGTCCCAGACATAGGAGCCGCCCTCCAGTTGACGGGTGATCGCCTTGATCTCGGCCCAGCGCTGCTCGCCCTGGCGCGTAACAATCCGGCCCTGCCACGACCAATCGCTGTCGGTGTCCAGTGCCTGATCCTGGGTCTGGTGATAGCCGGCCCGGTCATCCGGATGCACCAGACTGCGCAGGCCCATGTCGCGGTGGGCGATGGCGGCCGGCGCGTAGCCGACCAGACTTTCGCTGCCCTCGCTGATGTAGGCAAAGTCGATTTGCCCGGTCACCGGTGCGCGCTCGAGACGGAACACCAACCCCGGCACATTGGCCGCGATGCCTTGCAGCCGCGCCTCGCTTTCCTGCAACGCAGCCAGGGCACGACGGCGTTCGGTGACATCGGTGAGGTAAACCACCAGGTACTCGCCATCGCGAAACCGCAGGAAGCTCAGCGACACGTCGGCCGGCAGCACACTGCCATCGGCGCGCACACAGTTGGTTTCAAAACTCAGCGGACCTTCTTCGCTGGCCCGCGCGCGTTTCCACAGATTGAGCCAGCGATCCATGTGCAGGCCCGGTTCGAAGTCGATCAACGGCCGGTCAATGATGGCGCCCTGTGGATAACCGAGCATGTTTTCTGCCGCACGGTTGGCGTAGCGCACATGGCTGTCCCAGTTGACCCAGAGAATGCCGACGGTGCTCTGATCGATGGAAAACTGGGTCAGGCGCAGGGCCTCTTCGCTGGCGGCGCGCAGGGCGATGTCTTCGCGGGCGTCGAACAAGCGTTGCTCAAGACTGCGTTGCTGGCGGCGTTGCCAGAACACGATGGCCACGCAACTGAGCAGCAGCACCGCGAACAAAAGACTCAGGTTCTGCCAGAAGCCCGGTGATTCGGAGAGCCGTGGATATTTGGGTTGCAGCCATTGCGCATGCAGGCGCTCCAGATCCTTGGCCGGGATTGCGCGCAGGGCGTTCTCGACGATTCCGGCCAGCTCCGGCCAGTCACGACGGGTGCCGATGCGCAGCAGTTGCGGCAAACCGATGTCACCGACCACCACCAGCCCGGCAAACTCCGGTTCCACCGACAGCCGACCGAGCTGCGCCTCATCGACCACCGCGTAGGACGCCTGCTGACTCAGCAACAGTTGCAGCGCCTGACGCTCCATCGGCACGCCTTGCAGATTCAGGTGGGGATAGTTGCTGCGCAGGTAATCGGCGGTGACGCCGGGCATGCGCACGGCGACTCGGGTCTGGCTGTCGAGTTTTTCCAGTTCCACGGTCGCGCTGCCCTTCTGGTCGCTGACCACCAGTTGCGGCACGCGCATGTACGGGTCGGAAAACTGCCACAGACGCAGGCCGCCCGGGGTTTGGGTCAGACCCGGTGCGATGTCGATTTCGCCGTCCCGGGCAGCGGCCTCGAGTTGGGCCAGATCCTGAAAGTTGCGCCAGTTCAGCTCGACATTCAGCGCCCTCGCCAACGCTTTCATCACTTCGACGTTGGCCCCCGACAGCCGCTGCAAGCGCCGGTCGTATTGCGCGTAGGGCGCCTGCAACACCAGGCCCACGCGCAATTCGTTGTGCTGTGCGAGCCACTGTTGTTCGCTCGCCGACAACCGCGCGAGGTGACTCGGTGGCGCAGGCGCCGCCCAGCCCATCAAGGGAAACGCCAGACAGCCGATAACCCACAGGCAGCAAAAACGCATCATTGAAGTCTCATACACTGACAAATTCTGACCAACCCATTAGGCTGCCGGGATAACTTCTGGCCTGGAATAACCGATGCCCCCTGTCTATCGCCTGGCAATGCCAGCATTGTGCCTGTCGCTGATCCTGCCTTGTGCGTTTTCCGTCGAAGCCGCGGATCCGGCATCTGCCCCCGCAGCAGAAAAAGCCGCCGAAGAAAAACCGGTCGAACGCCAGCCACTGCTTGAGCGTAGTCAGGAAGAAGCCGCGGCACTCGAACGCAAGGTTCCGGCCCAGGAACAACAGCAACTGCAAGCCGGCAGCGACACCTTCCTCGCCCTGTGGAAACCGGCCAACACCGCCGAACCCAAAGGCGCGGTAATCCTCATCCCCGGTGCCGGCGAAACCGCCGACTGGCCCCAGGCGATCGGCCCGTTGCGCCGCAAGTTGCCGGACGTCGAGTGGAGCAGCCTGAGTATCACCCTGCCCGATCTGCAAAGCGATGCCATTGCACCGCGCGTGGCCGAAACCCCCGCCGCACCAAAAGCCGCCGACCCGGGCAGCAAGGATTCGACCACCGCCGAGCCGATCGAACAAGCCGCCGGTGGCGAAGCCGATGTGGCCGACAAGGTCGTTGCTGAATCCACCGAGGAACAGTCCAAGGCCGATGCCGAGCGAATCTTCGCCCGCATCGACGCCGCGCTGGCCTACGCCGAACAACAGAGCGCGCGCAGTATCGTCGTCCTCGGCCATGGCACCGGCGCTTACTGGGCCGCTCGCTACATGAGCGAGAGACAGAGCTCGCAGGTCGAGAAGCTGATGCTGGTGGCCGCGCAGACCCCGGCCAAGGCCAAACCGGAACTGGTGGAACTGACACCGACCCTGAAACTGCCGACCGCGGATATTTTCTACATGGATAAACCGCTGGACCGCAACGCGGCACTGGAGCGCATGCAGGCGAGCAAGCGACTGAAGACATCCGCGTTCAGTCAGGTCGCACTCAAGGCCTTGCCGGACAACAAGGCCGAACAGGAGCAATTGTTCCGTCGAGTGCGTGGCTGGTTGAATCCGCAGAGCCCGGACTAATAGTCCGGACCGTCAAAACGCAGACAAAAAAATCGCAGCCCGACGCTGCGATTTTTTTATGCCTAACGAAAATCCCGCCGTTCGCGAATCAACGTGTAGGCATTGTGCAATTCGCGGGTCCTCTCGGTGGCCTCACGCACCTGCGCCGGCGTGGCACCCGTCCCGGCGACCTTGTCCGGGTGATGCCGGCTGAGCAGGCGTCGATAGGCACGTTTGATCTGCGCCGGTTCGCTGGTGGCTGAGACACCGAGCAGGCGCATCGCCTCCTGATAGCTCACCGCCGCGCTGACGATCGGACGCTTGTGCGGCTCGTAGTCCGCCGCCAGCGCCTGGATCTGATGGGTCGTCCAGCCCAGCCACTTGCCCCACTGCGCCAGCAATTCTCGCTCGCTGACGCCGGCCCGGCCATCGGCCCAGACCATTCGCCAGCAGGCGCGCAACACGCCTTCGGCCGCGTGGGGTTGAGTGCTCAAGCGACGCAGATAACCGCGCAGATTGTCGTTGCCGGACTTGCCGCGATTGAACGCGGCAATCGCCCGGCGCTGTGCCGGTTCGCTCATTTCCAGCGAGCGCATCTCCTGCCGCGCCTGCTGGATGTGACCATCCGTGACCCGCCCGTCGCTCTTGGCCAGGCGCCCGAGCAACACGAACAACAATTCGTCGTTGCGCAGCATCGGCCGGCCGCCGAGTTTTTCCCGCAAATGCCCCCAGCTCTGCAAATGCAGGCGCCGATCCAGCGCCTGCCCCAACAAAGCCCCAAGCATGGCCCCCGGAATGCTGGCGATAGCAAAACCCGCTCCGGCTCCAATCAGAGTCCCTGGCCACAACATATCAGCGACTCGCTTCTATCAAGGCTTCGGCTTCGGCCAAACGCTCATGAGTACCGACATCAACCCAGTGACCTTTCAACCGCTCGCCGGTCACCTGCCCGTCCGCCATGGCTTTACGCAACAGCGGCGCCAGTTTGAAGGCACCGTCGGTGCAGCCGTCGAACAACTGCGGATGCAGTACGGCGATGCCGCTGTAGGTCAGGGTCGCCGCGTCGGCCTGGCCATCACGCACCTGGCCGTCGGTCAGAGTGAAATCCCCTGTCGGGTGATGGGCCGGGTTGTCCGCCAGCACCAGATGCGCCAGGCCGTTGATCGGCTGATGCAGGACGCTGAAGTCGTAATCGGTCCAGATGTCACCGTTGACCACCAGAAACGCGTCGTCGCCCAACAGCGGCAAGGCGCGGAAAATCCCGCCGCCGGTCTCCAGTGGCTCACCCTCCGGCGAGTACTGGATCGACACGCCGAACCGCGAACCATCGCCCAGATGATCTTCGATCTGCTGTCCGAGCCAGGCATGGTTGATCACGATCTCGGTGAAACCGCCGCCGGCCAGAGCGCGCAGGTGGTATTCAATCAGCGGCACGCCACCGGCTTGCACCAGCGGTTTGGGGGTGGTCAGGGTCAGCGGGCGCATGCGCTCGCCTTTGCCGGCCGCCAGAATCATTGCCTTCATGCCGTCACTCCACCACGCAGGCTGGCGAGCAGTGCCTGCAGATCCGCCAGCTCGGGACGGCGAGCGATGACCGCTTCTATATAAGAGAAGAAACGCGGCACATCACCGAGGTAACGCGGCTTGCCGTCGCGATGGCAGATGCGGGCGAAGATGCCGATGACTTTCAGATGACGCTGCACGCCCATCAGATCGCTGGCGCGCAGAAACTCTTCGAAGTCCGGCTGCACCGGGATGTTCAGTGCCGACGCCTGCTGCCAGTAGCTTTCCAGCCAGCCGCGCACACGCTGTTCAGGCCAGCTGAGGAAGGCGTCCTTGAACAGGCAGGTCACGTCGTAGGTCACCGGGCCGTACACAGCGTCCTGGAAATCCAGCACGCCGGGATTCGGCTCGCTGAGCATCAGGTTGCGCGGCATGTAGTCGCGGTGCACCAACACTTTCGGCTGGGCCAGGGCGCTGTCGATCAGCAGATCGCTGACCTTTTGCCACTGCTGCTGTTGGGTGGCATCGAACTCGACGCCCAGCTCGCGTTTCACGTACCACTCGGGGAACAGCTCCAGCTCGCGGCGTAACAACGCGACGTCATAGCTCGGCAGCGGTGCCACCATCGGCAGCTGCTGAAAAGCCAGCAGCGCTTGCAAGGCATCGCTGAATAACGCGTCGGCATTTTCGCTGTCGATCACGTCCAGATAGGTCTTGTTGCCCAGGTCATTGAGCAAAAGAAACCCGCGTTCGAGGTCCTCGGCATAAATTTTCGGCACGTTGATGCCGGATTTCGCCAGCAAAAAGGCGATATCCACGAACGGTTTGCAGTTTTCCTGAGGTGGCGGCGCGTCCATCACGACGAAACTGCGACCGGCGCCTTCCCAGCGGAAATACCGGCGAAAACTCGCGTCGCTGCTGGCCGCGGTCAACGTGGCCGGGGGTACGGCTCCCCAGCCCTGATCTGCAAAAAGGGTTGCCAACTGTTCATCGAGCCAAACTTTCAGGTGTTGCAAGCGTACATCTTGATCAGGCATTGCAAGGGTCTCCGACGGCGCTAGCCGTCAAGCGGGTCATGCTTTATTATCCAGCATCTTTTTCAGACCATCGAGAGGCGTGCGGCCCACACCGCGGGCAGATGGCACGCAGGAAGCCCGGACTAATAAGATGGCATTGAAATCCCCCGCGTTTCGTAAAAAATTTCCGTTGTTGGTAACCGGCAGTCTGCTGGCTATGCAACCTCTGGCCAGTTCATTCGTTGTTGCCGCCGAGCAGTATGACTGCGCCGCCTCGGCAACGGGTGGCTGGGCCTGCTCGCCGAAGACGCCGGCCGCTGCCTTGCCGCCGCGTCCCGTGCATGACGGCAGTGCCGTCAGCGCCGCTGGCGAAGTCCCGGCCGAGAGCGGCTCCACTGCGGAGTCCGGGCCCAAGCCGGTACTGGTTACCGAGTCCAAGGGCCGTGGCTTGAAATCCCGTAGCGAAGACTACAGTCACCTCGACTGGGTTCCGCGCGAGAAGCTCACCGCCGCCCAACTGGCCGAGACCGGTCCTTACTGCTCTGGTTCCTATATCGAACCGATTCGTCCTGGCATGAATGACAAGACGAATAAAAGTGACGCCCCGACCTTCATCGGTGCCAAGGCATCGCGTTATCAGCAGGATTCGCAGGTCGCGAGTCTCGCCGGTGACGTGGTCATGCGTCAGGGCAGCATGCAGGTCGAAGCCGACGAGGCCAACCTGTATCAGGCCGAAAGCCGTGGAGAACTGGCGGGCAACGTGCGCATTCGCGACAACGGCGCGCTGATCGTCGGCGACCACGCCGATGTGCAGCTGGACACTGGCGAAGCCAAGGTCGACAACGCCGAATACGTGATGCACAAGTCGCGCATCCGCGGTAACGCGCTGTACGCCAAGCGTGCCGAAAACGCGATCATCCGTCTGAAGGACGGCACGTACACCACGTGCGAACCGAACAGCAACGCCTGGCAGCTCAAGGGCAACAACATCACCCTGAACCCTGCCACCGGTTTCGGTACCGCGACCAACGTGACGCTGCGGGTCAAGGACATTCCGGTCCTGTACACGCCATACATCTACTTCCCGATCGACGATCGTCGTCAGTCGGGCTTCCTGCCGCCGACCATCGGCTCCGGCAGCGACACCGGCTTCATGCTGGTCACCCCGTACTACTTCAACCTGGCACCGAACTACGATGCCACGTTGTATCCGCGCTACATGAGCAAGCGCGGCATGCTGATGGAAGGCGAGTTCCGCTACCTGACCAAGTCGAGCGAAGGCCAGTTCGGCGCGGCGTACCTCAACGACGAGGACGACGAACGCAAGGGCCAGACCGACTACGACAAGACTCGCTACATGTACAACTGGCAACACAAGGGTGGTCTCGACTCCCGCGTGTTCACCCAGGTGGACTACACCAAGATCAGCGATCCTTATTACTTCCAGGATCTGCAGACCGACCAGATCGGCGTGAAAAGCGCCGACTACGTGAACCAGCAGGGCTCGGTCACCTATCGTGGCGACAGCTACACCGCCCGCTTGAACGCCCAGGCGTACCAGCTGGCGACCGTATCGAACATCACACCTTATGACCGTCTGCCGCAGATCACCTTCAATGGTCAGCTGCCGTATCACCCGCAAGGCCTGGACTTCGATTACGAGACCGAAATCGTACGTTTCGAACGCGATCTGAAAAATGGCAATTTCATCAACGAAGACGGCACATCCGAACTGCGTCTGGACAACAACGTAACCGGTCTGGCTCGCGCCAACGGTAACCGTTTGAACCTCAAACCAGGTGTCAGCCTGCCTCTGGACTGGACATATGGCTTCCTGAAGCCATCTCTGAAATATCAGTACACCCAGTACGACCTCGATCTGGACGGTACCGGCAAGAACCAGATCGCCCAACAGCAGGCCTTCGCCGCTGCAACGGGTACCGACTTCATCAACGGTAGTTACAGCCGTAACCAGAACCGCGGCGTCCCGATCTTCAGTGTCGACAGCGGCCTGTATTTCGACCGCGACACCTCCTGGTTCGGCAAGAACTATCGCCAGACCCTGGAACCACGCCTGTTCTACCTCTATGTACCTGAGGAAAACCAGGAAGACATTCCGGTGTTCGATACCGGTGAGTACACCTTCAACTACGCATCGCTTTTCCGTGACAACCGGTTCTCCGGCTCCGACCGTGTCGGCGATGAAAACAAGCTGTCGCTGGGTGTCACCAACCGCTGGATCGAGGAAGACGGTTTCGAGCGTCAACGCATCAGCATCGGCCAGGCTCTCTACTTCAAGGATCGCGAAGTCCAGTTGCCGGGCATTGATCCAAAGACCCGCGACGACGCGCATTCCAATGTTTCGCCTTACGCACTGGAATACGAATACCGCTGGAACCGCGACTGGCGCACCACTGCCGATTACAACTGGGATCCGGACAGCCGCAGCCCGCGTTCCGGCAGCGCGATGTTCCATTACCAGCCTGAAGACAACCCGAACAAGGTGGTCAACGTCGGTTATCGCTATCGCAACGACCAGGTTCGTTACGACCAGAACACCGGTAAATGGTCGGTGGGCGGTGGTGATTACGGCACCCCTGGCCAGCCTGGCTACGTGAAGGACTACTACAAGATCCAGCAGCATGACTTCTCGGTCATCTGGCCGATCGTTCCGCAGTGGAGCGCGATCAGCCGCTGGCAGTACGACTACAACCGCAATCGCACGCTGGAAGCCTTCGGTGGTTTCGAATATGACAACTGCTGCTGGAAACTGCGCCTGATCAACCGTTACTGGGTCAGCTATGACGAATTCAGTCAGAACGCCCCGGAAAACGAAAAAGGCGACCACGGCGTCTTCCTCCAAATTGTTCTGAAGGGACTCGGCGGCCTCACTGGCGCCAAGGTAGAGAGCTTCCTCGACAAAGGCATCCAAGGTTATCGTCAACGTGAAGACCAAGCTTTCTGATTGTCTGCGCCCGCTGATGCTGGGCGCGCTGTTCCTGGGTACCGCGGCCAACGCCGCGGTGCAGTCCATCGATAAGGTTGTGGCCATCGTCGACAACGACGTGGTCATGCAGAGCCAGCTGGATCAACGCGTCCACGAAGTTCAGCAAACCATCGCCAAGCGTGGCGGCGGTCTGCCGCCTCCGGGCGTACTGGATCAACAGGTGCTCGAACGCCTGATCGTCGAAAACCTGCAATTGCAGATCGGCGAACGTTCCGGCATCCGTATCACCGATGAGGAACTGAACCAGGCTGTGGGCACCATTGCCCAGCGCAACAACATGACCCCGGAGCAGTTCCGCATCGCCCTGTCCCGTGACGGCCTCTCCTATGAAGACGCTCGCGAGCAGATCCGCCGCGAAATGATCATCAGCCGTGTACGCCAGCGTCGTGTGGCCGAACGTATTCAGGTCTCGGAACAGGAAGTGAAGAACTTCCTCGCCTCCGACCTGGGCAAGATGCAACTGTCCGAAGAACTGCACCTGGCCAACATCCTGATTCCGACCCCGGAAAGCGCCAACTCCGAAGCGATTCAGAGTGCTGCACGCAAGGCGATGGAGGTTTACCAGCAGCTCAAGCAAGGCGCTGACTTCGGCCAGATGGCCGTGGCCAACTCTGCCAGTGACAACGCGCTGGAAGGCGGCGACATGGGCTGGCGCAAAGCTGCTCAACTGCCCCCGCCATTCGACCGTGAACTGAGCAGCATGACACCGGGCGACATCACTCCACCGGCACGCACTCCGGGCGGTTTCATCATCCTGAAGCTGCTGGAAAAGCGTGGTGGCGAAAGCCAGATGCGCGACGAAGTGCATGTGCGCCACATCCTGGTCAAGCCGAGTCCGGTTCGCGACGAAGCCAAGACCAAGGAACTGGCTCAGTCGCTCTATAACCGCATCGAAGCCGGTGAAGATTTCGCCGAACTGGCCAAGAAGTATTCGGAAGACCCGGGCTCTGCGCTCAACGGCGGCGACCTGAACTGGATCGACCCGAACGCACTGGTACCGGAATTCCGCGCCGTGATGGCCAAGTCCCCGCAGGGTCAGCTGTCCAAGCCGTTCCAGACCCAGTACGGCTGGCACGTTCTGGAAGTCCTTGGCCGTCGCGCCACCGACAGCACCGAACAGGCCCGTGAGCAGCAAGCGATGACCGTACTGCGTAACCGCAAATACGACGAAGAGCTGCAAACCTGGCTGCGTCAGATCCGTGACGAAGCGTACGTAGAGATCAAACTCCCTGGTGCAGACCAGGCAGCGCAGTGAAACCCAAGCGTTTCGCGCTGACACCCGGCGAACCGGCCGGCATCGGTCCCGACCTGTGCCTGCTGCTCGCCTCGCAAGCCCAGCCACACCCCCTGATTGCCATCACCAGCCGCGACCTGCTCCAAGAGCGGGCCGCGCAGCTGGGGCTGGCTGTCAGCTTGCTGGAAGTTGCGCCTGACAACTGGCCGGACGCTCCCGCGCCCGCCAACAGCCTGTACGTCTGGGACACCCCGCTCAGCGCCCCCGTGGTCGCCGGGCAACTGGACAAGGCCAACGCCGCATTCGTCCTCGAAACCCTGACCCGAGCCGGCAATGGCTGTCTGAACGGCGACTTCGCCGGGATGATCACCGCGCCTGTGCACAAAGGCGTGATCAACGAATCGGGCATCGCGTTTTCCGGTCACACCGAGTTTCTCGCCGACCTGACCCACACCGCCCAAGTGGTGATGATGCTCGCCACCCGCGGTTTGCGCGTGGCGCTGGTCACCACTCACCTGCCCTTGCGCGACATTGCCGATGCGATCACGCCGGAGCGCCTGGAACGGGTCACGCGGATTCTGCACGCCGACCTGCAACAAAAATTCGGCATCGCCCAACCGCGTATCCTGGTCTGCGGACTCAACCCGCACGCCGGCGAAGGCGGACACCTGGGCCATGAAGAAATCGACATCATCGAACCCACATTGGAGCGCCTGCGCGGCGAGGGCATGGACCTTCGTGGCCCGCTGCCTGCCGACACTCTGTTTACCCCCAAATATCTGGAGCACTGTGACGCAGTGCTGGCGATGTACCACGACCAGGGTCTGCCCGTGCTGAAGTACAAAGGCTTCGGCGCTGCAGTCAACGTGACCCTGGGCCTGCCGATCATCCGCACCTCGGTCGACCATGGCACCGCCCTGGATCTGGCCGGCAGCGGCAGGATCGACACCGGCAGCCTGCAAGTCGCCCTGGAAACCGCCTACCAGATGGCCGAGACCCGTTTATGACCGAGCAATACCAACACAAGGCGCGCAAACGCTTTGGCCAGAACTTCCTGCACGATGCCGGCGTCATCGACCGCATCCTGCGCTCCATCAATGCCAAGGCCGGCGACCGCATGCTGGAAATCGGGCCGGGCCAGGGCGCACTGACCGCCGGCATCCTCAACTCAGGGGCAGAGCTGGATGTGGTGGAGCTGGACAAGGACCTGATCCCGATCCTCAACCAGCAGTTTGCCGGCAAGAGCAACTTCAATCTGCATCAGGGCGATGCGCTGAAGTTCGACTTCAATACCCTGAACGCTGCGCCGAATAGCCTGCGCGTGGTCGGCAACCTGCCGTACAACATCTCCACGCCGCTGATTTTCCACCTGCTGAACAACGCCGGCATCATTCGCGACATGCACTTCATGCTGCAGAAGGAAGTGGTCGAGCGTCTGGCCGCCGGTCCCGGTGGCGGTGACTGGGGCCGTCTGTCGATCATGGTTCAGTACCACTGCCGGGTCGAGCACCTGTTCAACGTCGGCCCGGGCGCATTCAATCCGCCGCCGAAAGTCGACTCGGCGATCGTCCGCCTGGTACCGCACGCGGTGCTGCCGCATCCGGCCAAGGATCATCGCCTGCTCGAGCGTGTGGTGCGTGAAGCCTTCAACCAGCGCCGCAAGACCCTGCGCAACACCCTCAAGCAGTTGCTGAGCAATGCCGAAATCGAAGCCGCCGGCGTCGATGGCAGCCTGCGCCCCGAGCAACTCGATCTGGCCGCGTTCGTACGTCTGGCCGACAAGCTCGCCGAACAGCCGGCGAAAGCACCTGAAGCCGACTGACCGGCAATGATCGCTATCGGGCAGGATGCCAACTCTGGTCTACTGCCCGATACTTGCCTAGACTGAATCCCAATCAGCTACGCCCCGCGTCCCGCTTCGTTTTTAAGGCCTTTTGCATGTCCGATCCTCGCTACCAGGTCGATGTCAGTGTCGTTACCCACTATCTGGCAGACCAATCGCAACCCGAGCACGAGCGCTTTGCCTTCGCCTACACCATCACCGTGCAGAACAATGGCGAGCAGCCGGCCCGCCTGATGTCGCGCCACTGGATCATCACCGATGGCGACGGGCATGTCGAAGAAGTGCGCGGCGCCGGCGTGGTCGGCCAGCAACCGTTGATCGGCGCTGGAAAAAGCCACACCTACAGCAGCGGCACGGTCATGACTACCAAGGTCGGCACCATGCAAGGCACTTACGAAATGGTCGCCGACGACGGCAAGCATTTCGATGCGATCATCAAGCCCTTCCGCCTCGCCGTTCCCGGAGCCCTGCACTGATGGCGACGTATGCCGTCGGCGACCTGCAAGGCTGCCTCGAACCGCTCAAGTGCCTGCTCAAGCAGGTCGCGTTCGACCCGACCCTGGATCGCCTGTGGCTGGTCGGCGATCTGGTCAACCGAGGCCCGCAGTCACTGGAAACCCTGCGCTTTCTTTATGGCATGCGCGACTCGCTGGTCTGCGTGCTCGGCAACCATGACCTGCACTTGCTGGCAGCGGCGAAGAACATCGAGCGCATGAAGAAGTCCGACACGCTGCGTGAAATTCTTGAAGCGCCCGACTGCGCCGAACTGATGGAGTGGCTGCGCCAGCAGAAACTCATGCACTACGACGAACAACGTGAAGTGGCCATGGTGCACGCGGGCATCCCGCCGCAATGGTCGCTGCGCAAAGCGCTCAAATACGCCGCCGAAGTCGAGGCCGCGTTGCGTGATGACAACCTGCTTCCACCCTTCCTCGACGGTATGTACGGCAACGAGCCGGCGAAATGGGACAGCGACCTCAAAGGCGTGACACGCCTGCGGGTAATCACCAATTATTTCACCCGCATGCGTTTCTGCACCGCCGAAGGCAAGCTCGACCTCAAGAGCAAGGAAGGCCTCGACACCGCGCCACCGGGCTACAAACCCTGGTTCCAGCACAAGGAACGCAAGACCCGTGGCCTGCGGATCATTTTCGGCCACTGGGCGGCACTGGAAGGCATCGTCCACGAGCCGGGTATTGCAGCCCTCGACACCGGTTGCGTCTGGGGCGGAAGCCTGACCCTGATGAATGTCGACAGCGGCGAACGACTTTCATGCAAATGCGACGAACATGGGGCCGTACTGCCCACCGTCGCACCACTGATCACCGAATCCTCTCCCGTCAGCGCCCCGCGCTAGACTGCGTTTTCAGCCGAGCCACAGGAGCCCGCCATGAGCGAATTCAAACGTATCCCCCCGGAACAGGCCCAGGCCCTGCGCGAGCAAGGCGCCGTGGTCGTCGACGTCCGTGACCCGGCAACATTTGCCGCACTGCACATCAGCGGCTCGAAGCATCTGGACAATCATTCCCTGCATGCTTTCATCCAGGGCGCCGACCTCGATGCCCCCACCGTCGTGGTCTGCTACCACGGCAACTCGAGCCAGGGTGCCGCCGCGTATCTCGTGAGCCAGGGCTTTTCCGACGTCTACAGCATGGACGGCGGCTTCGAACTGTGGCGTACGACTTTTCCTTCGGAAACCGCGCAAGGCACCGCCGAATAATTTTTTTGTAACGCGCAAGCCCCGGCTCCCGTGGGCTCGCGCGGTGGCAGACGAACGGTCTGCCACAACTAATTACGTATCTCGCCTTTACCTCCCGAATTCCCAACTATCCTTAAGCCCAGGCCATCCAAAACAGGGGAGAGCCGGTACACCGGCGCACGGGTCATCGGGAGTGACTTTCGCGATTGTCGATCGCGGAAGGGTTCTGGGGGGTAAACAACAGCTGCCATCGCGGCTGCTGCCAGCATCGACTGAGTGATCCGGCGTCGGCTCCACGTATCGAGCGAGGTGACGTCATGAGTATCTTTAGCCACTTCCAACAACGCTTCGAGTCCACACGCCAGGAAGAATTCTCCCTGCAGGAGTACCTGGAACTGTGCAAAAAGGATCGCAGTGCCTACGTTTCCGCCGCCGAGCGTCTGTTAATGGCCATCGGCGAACCGGAACTGCTCGACACCTCGACCAATTCGAGGCTGTCGCGCATCTTTTCCAACAAGGTGATCCGCCGCTATCCGGCCTTTGAAGACTTCCACGGGATGGAAGAATGCATCGACCAGATCGTGTCGTATTTCCGCCATGCCGCCCAAGGCCTGGAAGAGAAGAAACAGATCCTCTATCTGCTCGGCCCTGTCGGCGGCGGTAAATCGTCCTTGGCCGAGAAGCTGAAACAACTGATGGAAAAAGTGCCCTTCTATGCCATCAAGGGCTCGCCGGTATTCGAATCGCCACTGGGTCTGTTCAACGCCACCGAAGATGGCGCGATCCTCGAAGAAGACTTTGGCATTCCACGGCGCTACCTGAACACCATCATGTCGCCATGGGCCACCAAGCGCCTGGCCGAATTCGGCGGCGACATCAGCCAGTTCCGCGTGGTCAAGCTGTACCCGTCGATCCTCAACCAGATCGCCGTGGCCAAGACCGAACCGGGTGACGAAAACAACCAGGACATCTCCGCGCTGGTGGGCAAGGTCGATATCCGCAAACTCGAAGAGTTCCCGCAGAACGACGCCGACGCCTACAGCTACTCCGGTGCGCTGTGCCGGGCCAACCAGGGCTTGATGGAATTCGTCGAAATGTTCAAGGCACCGATCAAGGTGCTGCACCCATTGCTGACTGCGACCCAGGAAGGCAACTACAACAGTACCGAAGGCCTCGGTGCGATTCCGTTCACCGGGATTCTGCTGGCTCACTCCAACGAATCGGAGTGGCACACCTTCCGCAACAACAAGAACAACGAAGCCTTCATCGACCGGATCTATATCGTCAAGGTGCCGTACTGCCTGCGGGTCAGCGACGAGGTGAAGATCTACGACAAGCTGTTGTTCAACAGCTCCCTGGCCAAGGCCCATTGCGCGCCGGATACCCTGAAGATGCTGGCGCAGTTCACCGTGCTGTCACGCCTGAAGGAGCCGGAAAACTCCAACATCTATTCGAAGATGCGCGTGTATGACGGCGAAAACCTCAAGGACACCGATCCGAAGGCCAAGTCGATCCAGGAATACCGCGACGCGGCGGGCGTCGACGAAGGCATGAACGGTCTGTCGACCCGGTTCGCTTTCAAGATTCTGTCCAAGGTCTTCAACTTCGATCCGCACGAAATTGCCGCCAACCCGGTACACCTGCTCTATGTGCTGGAACAGCAGATCGAACAGGAACAGTTCCAGGCCGAAACCCGCGAGCGCTATCTGCGTTACCTGAAAGAGTACCTGGCGCCGCGTTATATCGAATTCATCGGCAAGGAGATCCAGACCGCCTACCTCGAGTCTTACAGCGAGTACGGCCAGAACATCTTCGACCGCTACGTGCTGTATGCGGACTTCTGGATTCAGGATCAGGAATACCGCGATCCGGAAACCGGCGAGATCCTCAATCGCGTCGCCCTCAACGAGGAGCTGGAAAAGATCGAGAAACCGGCCGGCATCAGCAATCCGAAGGATTTCCGCAACGAAATCGTCAACTTCGTATTGCGTGCCCGGGCCAATAACAATGGCAAGAACCCGACCTGGCTCAGCTACGAAAAACTGCGGGTGGTCATCGAGAAGAAAATGTTCTCGAACACCGAGGACCTGCTGCCAGTCATCAGCTTCAACGCCAAGGCCAGCAAAGAGGATCAGCAGAAACACAACGACTTCGTTACACGAATGGTCGAACGCGGCTACACCGACAAACAGGTACGACTGCTCTCCGAGTGGTATCTGCGGGTCAGAAAATCACAGTAAACCGCGACCGGTCAGACCGGTTGTCGTCAGCCCGAGGCCTGTGCACGCATTTTCTGCTACACAGGCCTCTGGAAGGTGTTCGAAAGGCGGTAGCGAGGTTCAGGCAGCACCCAAAGCGCTTGGGGGAGCGTGTACGTCCCTTGGCATTCGGTTCAATGCTGCATGACCGCTCGCCCCTTTGCAGGACAGCTTCTAAGGAGCAGTCATGAGCTATGTGATCGACCGACGTCTCAATGGCAAGAACAAAAGCACGGTGAACCGTCAGCGCTTCCTGCGGCGTTACCGTGACCACATCAAGAAGGCTGTCGAAGAGGCGGTCAGCCGGCGTTCCATCACCGATATGGAGCACGGCGAGCAGATCAGCATTCCCGGTCGCGATATCGACGAACCGGTGCTTCACCATGGTCGCGGCGGCAAGCAGACCGTGGTTCATCCCGGCAACAAGGAATTCACCGCTGGCGAACACATCGCGCGTCCGCCGGGAGGTGGCGGAGGCCGTGGGCCGGGCAAGGCCGGCAACTCCGGCGAAGGCATGGACGAATTCGTTTTCCAGATCACCCAGGAAGAATTCCTCGAATTCATGTTCGAGGACCTCGAACTGCCCAACCTGGTCAAGCGCAACCTGACCGGCACCGATACCTTCAAGACCGTGCGCGCCGGGATCAGCAACGAGGGCAATCCGTCGCGGATCAACATCATCCGCACCCTGCGTTCGGCTCATGCGCGACGCATTGCGTTATCGGGCAGCAGCCGCGCCAAATTGCGCGAGGTCAAAGAGGAGCTGGCGCGACTCAAACGCGAAGAACCGGACAACTTCGGCGATATTCAGGATCTTGAAGCAGAAATCGAGCGACTCAGTGCGCGTATCCATCGCGTGCCGTTTCTCGATACGTTCGATTTGAAATACAACCTGCTGGTCAAGCAACCCAATCCAAGCTCCAAAGCCGTGATGTTCTGCCTGATGGACGTTTCCGGCTCCATGACCCAGGCAACCAAGGACATCGCCAAGCGTTTCTTCATCCTGCTGTACCTGTTCCTCAAACGGAACTACGACAAGATCGATGTGGTGTTCATCCGCCACCACACCAGCGCCCGGGAAGTGGACGAAGAGGAGTTTTTCTATTCCCGCGAGACCGGCGGCACCATCGTTTCCAGTGCACTCAAGCTGATGCAGGAGATCATGGCCGAGCGCTACCCGAGCAACGAGTGGAACATCTACGCCGCCCAGGCTTCCGACGGCGACAACTGGAACGACGACTCACCGATCTGCCGCGACATCCTGATCAACCAGATCATGCCGTTCGTGCAGTACTACACTTACGTGGAGATCACCCCGCGCGAACATCAGGCCTTGTGGTACGAGTACGAACGCATCGCCGAAGCTTTTTCCGACACTTTTGCCCAGCAACAACTGGTCTCGGCCGGGGATATCTATCCGGTCTTCCGTGAACTCTTCCAGCGCAGGTTAGTGACATGACCGCCAAGACCGCCAAAGAGCAGAAGCGCCAACCCATTTCCATCGGCTCGGAATGGACTTTCGAGCTGATCCAGACGTACGACCGTGAAATCGCCCGTATCGCGGCCCGTTATGCTTTGGATACCTACCCCAACCAGATCGAAGTGATTACCGCCGAGCAGATGATGGACGCCTACGCGTCGGTCGGCATGCCGCTGGGCTATCACCACTGGTCCTACGGCAAGCACTTCCTCAGCACCGAGAAATCCTACAGTCGCGGGCAGATGGGGCTGGCGTACGAGATCGTGATCAACTCGGATCCGTGCATCGCCTACCTGATGGAGGAAAACACCATCTGCATGCAGGCACTGGTGGTCGCGCATGCATGCTACGGCCACAACAGCTTCTTCAAGGGCAACTATCTGTTCCGCACCTGGACCGACGCCAGTTCGATCATCGATTACCTGGTATTCGCCAAGCAGTACATCATGCAGTGCGAGGAGCGCCACGGGATCGATGCCGTGGAGGATCTGCTCGATTCCTGCCACGCCCTGATGAACTACGGTGTCGACCGCTACAAACGTCCGTACCCGATTTCCGCCGAAGAGGAGCGGCGTCGGCAGAAGGATCGCGAAGAACACCTGCAGAAGCAGATCAACGACCTGTGGCGCACGATTCCCAAAGGCGCGGACAAGTACAGCGACAAGGACAACGCGCGCTTCCCGGCCGAGCCGCAGGAAAACATCCTGTATTTCATCGAGAAACACGCCCCGCTGCTGGAACCCTGGCAGCGCGAGATCGTGCGGATCGTGCGCAAGATCGCCCAGTATTTCTATCCGCAGCGCCAGACTCAGGTGATGAACGAAGGCTGGGCGACGTTCTGGCACTACACGCTGATGAACGACCTGTACGACGAAGGCCTGGTGACGGACGGCTTCATGATGGAGTTCCTGACGTCCCACACCAGCGTGGTGTTCCAGCCGGGGTTCGACAGCCCTTACTACAACGGTATCAACCCGTATGCGCTGGGTTTTGCGATGTATCGCGACATCCGCCGCATGTGCGAAGAGCCCACGGAAGAAGACCGCCGCTGGTTCCCGGAAATCGCCGGCAGCGACTGGCTGTCGACCATCAAGTTCGCCATGAGCAGCTTCAAGGATGAGAGCTTCATCCTGCAGTACCTGTCACCCAAGGTGATCCGTGACCTGAAGCTGTTCAGCATCCTCGATGACGATCAGAAGGACGATCTGCTGGTGCCCGCAATCCATGACGAGGGCGGTTACCGGATCATCCGCGAGACCCTGGCCGCGCAGTACAACCTGGGCAACCGCGAACCGAACGTGCAGATCTACAGCATCGACCGCCGCGGCGACCGCTCGCTGACCCTGCGCCACCAGCAACATGACCGCAAACCGCTGGGCGATTCCACCGAGGAGGTTCTTAAACACCTGCACCGGCTGTGGGGCTTCGACATTCATCTGGAAACCCTGCAGGGCGACCAGATCATGAAGACCCATCATGTTCCGCCCCGCAGCGAACACAGCGAGGGGGATTACGGTCGACTCGACCTGGCCGTCATTCATCTTTGATCCCGTTCAGGCCTCCGAAAGTCCGGCGCAAGGGTTATCCTGTCGGGCCAACGGAGGTTTTTTATGCAGATTTACAAGGTCGGCGGTGCGGTACGTGATCGCCTGCTGGGCAAAGCGGTCACCGATATCGATTGGGTGGTGGTCGGCGCGACTACAGAAGAAATGCTCGCCAAGGGATTTCGCCCGGTCGGTGCGGATTTCCCGGTGTTTCTTCACCCGAAAAGTGGCGAGGAGTACGCCCTCGCCCGCACCGAGCGCAAGAGCGGTCGTGGTTATGGTGGTTTCACCTTTCACGCCAGCCCCGAGGTCACGCTTGAAGAAGACCTGATCCGCCGCGACCTTACGATCAACGCCATGGCCGAGGATGATCAGCAAAACCTGACCGATCCCTACCACGGCCAGCGCGATCTCGAAGAGCGGATTCTGCGTCACGTTTCCCCCGCGTTTGCCGAGGATCCGCTCCGGGTTCTGCGTGTTGCGCGCTTTGCCGCCCGTTACGCGGAGCTGGGTTTCAAGGTAGCGCCCGAGACCCTGGAGCTGATGCGTCAGCTCAGCGCATCGGGCGAATTGCAAGCCCTTACGGCCGAACGCAGCTGGAAAGAGATTTCCCGCGCGCTTATGGAAGATCAGCCCCAGGTGTTCATTCAGGTACTGCGCGATTGCGGCGCCTTGAAGGTGCTGATGCCAGAGGTCGATGCCTTGTTCGGCGTACCGCAACCGGAAGCCCATCACCCGGAAATCGACAGCGGCCTTCACACCCTGAGCGTGCTTGAGCAGTCAGCCCTGCACAAACAACCGCTGACCGTGCGTTGGGCCTGCCTGCTGCACGACCTCGGCAAAGGCCTTACTCCAGAAGAGGAATGGCCACGGCACATCGCCCATGAGCACAAAGGCCTGAAGTTGATCAAAGCGGTCAACGAGCGCTTCAAGGCACCGAAGGACTGTCAGGAGCTGGCCTTGCTGGTTGGCCAGTATCACACCCACGG
Source organism: Pseudomonas sp. R15(2017) (assembly GCF_002112685.1). Lineage (NCBI taxonomy): Bacteria > Pseudomonadati > Pseudomonadota > Gammaproteobacteria > Pseudomonadales > Pseudomonadaceae > Pseudomonas > Pseudomonas sp. R15(2017). The sequence goes on along the minus strand of NZ_NEII01000001.1, from coordinate 729,192 downwards.
ACATCGTGCTCTAGAACTGAAGGCTTCGACCTTGCTTGAGTTGCTGCAAAGCTTTGACGTTTACCGTCGGCCGCAGCGTTTCGAAGAATTCATCGTCGCGTGCGAGATGGACGCCCGAGGCCTCAAAGGGCTTGAGCAGCGCAGTTATCCACAGGCGGATTACCTGCGCGGCGCGGCCAATGTGGCCCGCAGTGTGGCCGTGCAGCCGTTGCTGGAGAAAGGATTCAAAGGCCCGGAACTGGGCGAGGCGCTCAAGCGCGAACGGCTCAAGGCGTTGAAGGCTTACAAGGAATCGGCGGTGCCTTGAAAACACCCGATCCGCCCTCGCAAGGGCGGATCAAACTGTTCAAGACAGATCTGAAGGCGTGAGCTGAGTACCGCGCCACTCAAATCCGACCGGTGCCAGCACCTGATCGATCTGTGCTTCGGCCCACAATGTGGCAAAGCTTTTTCCTGCACCGGGATGCACCCGATCCGGCGCAATCAGCGACAGCGGCCACAATACAAAGGCATTCTTCAGGATCTCCGCGCGGGGCAGGATCAGTCCGTCGAAGTTGCCGGTCAGATCGCCATACAGCAACACGTCGATATCCAGCGGCAAGCCCTTGCGATCCGGCGCATAGCGGCCATTGTCCGCTTCAATGAACTTCAGGCGGCGATCCAGCTCGATCAACGGCAGATCCGTAAGAGCCGACACCACGAAGTTGAAGAACGGCCCGCTCTTGATCCCCACCGGCTGACTTTCGAATACAGGCGAACAGCGGATATCCACGAGAAACGTGGACAAGGCATCCAGACCGGCCTGCAAATGGGTTTCGCGCTCGATATTGCTGCCGAGCCCGAGATAGACCTGGGTCAGCGGCATCCGCGCTCGATCTCCACACCCACACCACCCTTGGCGGCCGGTACGGCACCTGGCTTGGTCAGCTTCAGGCGCACCCAGGTGATCTTGAATTCGCTCATCAGCACCTCAACCAGACGCTCGGCGAAGGTCTCGACCAGTTGATACCGGGATTGCTCCGCAAAGGCCTGGATCCGTGTGGACACACTGGCGTAATCGAGCGCCAGGGTCAGGTCGTCACCGGCAGCGGCCGGGCGATTGTCCCAGGCGAAGCTCAAATCAAGACGCAGGCACTGTCGGATGCCGCGCTCCCAGTCGTAGGCACCGATCACGGTGTCGACTTCCAGGCCCTCGATAAACACTCTGTCCAAGCACTTTTCTCCGCTGCACGACAAGGGCGCAATGCGCCGTTAGAATCAGGGCGTCCTCGCCCGGAATAGTTAGCATGTTTTGGTTACTGGCGATCCTCGCCTACCTGCTCGGCTCTCTGTCCTTCGCCATTTTGCTCAGCCGCCTGACCGGAAATCCGGATCCGCGAATGAGTGGCTCGGGTAATGCCGGCGCCACCAACATGCTGCGCCTGGCCGGACGCAAACTCGCGATCCTGACCCTGCTGGGTGATCTGTGCAAAGGCCTGCTGCCGGTGCTGATCGCTTCGGCAATGGGCCTCTCGCTACAGGATCAGGCGTGGATCGGCGTCTGCGCCGTGATCGGTCACCTGTTCCCTTTGTACTTTCGCTTTCGCGGTGGCAAGGGCGTCGCCACGGCGGCCGGCATGCTGCTGGGCCTGTATCCACCCGCCGCGCTGCTGGCCGTGTGCGCCTGGCTGCTGACGTTTTACCTGACCCGCACCAGTTCGCTGGCGGCGTTGATCGCCACTCCGCTGACCCTGCCGTTGCTGGCATGGCAGGAACCGGCGGCCCTGTTGCCGATGAGCACGCTGACACTGCTGATCGTCTGGCGCCACCGGGGCAATCTACGCGACCTGTTCGCCGGGCGCGAACGGCATTTTTAAATACCGCCCGTGAGCGCCGCTCATCACAGCGCCGACAATTGCTCCATCGGCCAGCGCGCCTGCACACTGATCGCCAGGCTCTCCTGCTGGCCGGCCTGCAACCGCTGGCAGCCGGCAAACGCGATCATTGCGCCGTTATCGGTGCAAAACTCGGGACGGGCATAAAACACATCGCCCTTCATGTCGCCGAGCATTTTCTCCAGCGAAACCCGCAGCGCCTTGTTGGCACTGACGCCGCCGGCGATTACCAGCCGCTTCATGCCCGCCTGTTTGAGGGCACGCTTGCACTTGATGGTCAAAGTCTCCACCACGGCCTGCTGGAACGCCAGCGCGATGTCGCAACGGGCTTGCTCGCTGTCGTCCCCGGCGCTGACGCACTGCTGCCAGGTGTTGAGAGCGAAGGTCTTCAAGCCGCTGAAGCTGAAATCCAGGCCCGGGCGATCACACATCGGACGCGGGAAGGTGAAACGTCCTGCGACGCCCTTCTCTGCCAGCTTGGCGATTTCCGGACCGCCCGGATAATTCAGGCCCATCATTTTTGCAGTCTTGTCGAAGGCTTCGCCCGCGGCATCATCCAGCGTCTCGCCGAGCAGGCTGTATTGGCCGATGCCATCGACCTGAACCAGCTGCGTATGACCACCGGACACCAACAAAGCGACGAACGGAAATTCCGGCGGTTTTGGCTCCAGCATCGGCGCCAGCAAATGGCCTTCCATGTGGTGCACGCCGAGCGCCGGAATGCCCCAGGCAAACGCCAGCGCCTGGGCACACGAAGCACCCACCAGCAGCGCCCCGACCAGGCCGGGACCTGCGGTGTAGGCGATGGCGTCGATTTCGGTCGGCACGCAGTCGGCCTCGGCCAGCACCTGACGAATCAGGGGCAGCATGCGCTTTACGTGGTCGCGCGATGCGAGCTCCGGCACAACGCCGCCATAGACGCGGTGCAGGTCGATCTGACTGAACAGCGCGTCGGCCAGCAGTCCGCGCTCGCTGTCGTACAAAGCGACGCCGGTTTCGTCGCAGGAAGTTTCTAATCCCAGTACTAGCATGGGTTTGCGCCTTGTTTAGGCTGAATTCGAAGGCGCGCATAATAGTCGCCGCGTGATGCCCCGACCAGCGGTTTTCGATCAGAGGCTTTGCATTCCGAGCGATGAGGGGTTAACATCCGCAACCCTTAAAAACCGACGTCTTCAAGTGCTCTTTTGCCGCGAGGATGTTGACCCCGGTAATGAATGAAGGTAGCTCTGGATGCCAGCCGTCAAAGTTAAAGAGAACGAACCCTTCGACGTAGCTCTGCGTCGTTTCAAGCGCTCCTGCGAAAAAGCCGGTGTACTGGCTGAAGTTCGTAGCCGCGAATTTTACGAGAAGCCAACTTCTGAGCGTAAGCGCAAGGCAGCTGCTGCTGTTAAGCGTCACGCCAAGAAAGTTCAGCGCGAACAGCGCCGCGCCGTTCGTCTGTACTAATACATAGACGATCGTAGCAAGCTTCTGCCAAGCCCGGCCCTCAGCCGGGCTAATGGCATTTGCGTAAAACGCTTGATGCTTCACCGTCGAAGCCGCAGATGCGACCGAGACAAACCCGCTTCACCGCGTCAGGCCTGGCTCTTTTGCCAGCGGTGCACGTCTTTTCTGACGAGCCTTTCAAGGCTACTGACGAGCACACCCACTGATTCCTCTTACGACGATCAGCCCAAGGCACCTGCTTGCGTGCCCGCTTCATGAGCTATCCGAGGCCGATCGCCGGCCGCCAGCGGATTCAGCGCAACATTTTCGAATAGTCGAAGACTGATGAACACTAACGTCAGTGGATTTTCGGCAGATACACTTCCCGACAGCGATTACGCAAACGACACCGGTCGAGCCGCCCAATGTGCGCGCATCACTCAATGACCCGCGTCCGGCTGCCTTTCGCAACGGATCCCTTACAGCACAGACGAGAACGCCATGGCCGGGCTGATTCCCCAGAGCTTCATTGACGACCTTCTGAACCGCACCGACATCGTCGACGTGGTCAGCTCGCGCGTGCAACTGAAGAAGGCCGGCAAAAACTACACCGCCTGCTGCCCCTTTCATAAAGAGAAAACCCCGTCGTTCAGCGTCAGCCCCGACAAGCAGTTCTACTACTGCTTCGGCTGCGGCGCCGGTGGCAACGCCCTTGGCTTTCTCATGGATCACGACAACCTGGACTTCCCCCAGGCTGTCGAAGACCTGGCCAAAGCCGCCGGCATGGAAGTGCCGCGTGAAGAAGGCGGCCGCTCGAACAAACCGCGCCAGCCGACCGACTCACCGCTGTACCCGCTGCTCACCGCCGCCGCCGACTTTTATCGACAGGCGCTCAAAAGCCATCCGGCACGCAAGGCAGCGGTGGATTACCTCAAGGGTCGCGGCCTGACCGGCGAGATCGCCCGCGACTTCGGTCTCGGATTCGCACCACCGGGCTGGGACAACCTGCTCAAACACCTGAGCAGCGACACCTTGCAGCAGAAAGCCATGATCGAGGCCGGCCTGCTGATCGAAAACGCTGAAACCGGAAAACGCTATGACCGCTTCCGCGATCGCGTGATGTTCCCGATCCGCGACACCCGCGGACGGATCATCGCCTTCGGCGGCCGAGTACTCGGCGATGACAAGCCAAAGTACCTGAACTCGCCGGAAACTCCGGTGTTCCATAAAGGCCAGGAACTCTACGGCCTGTATGAGGCACGCAAGAACAATCGCAACCTCGACGAAATCATCGTCGTCGAGGGCTATATGGACGTCATTGCCCTGGCCCAGCAAGGCCTGCGCAATGCCGTCGCGACACTGGGCACCGCCACCAGCGAAGAACACCTCAAGCGCCTGTTTCGCGTCGTGCCGAGCGTGCTGTTCTGCTTCGACGGCGATCAGGCCGGCCGCAATGCTGCCTGGCGCGCACTGGAAGCAACACTGCCCAGCCTGCAGGACGGACGCCGTGCACGCTTTCTGTTTCTGCCCGAAGGCGAAGACCCGGACACATTGATTCGCGCCGAGGGCACTGACGCCTTCCGCGCCCGGATCAATCAGCACGCGCAGCCGCTGGCGGACTACTTCTTCCAGCAACTGACCGAAGAAGCCGACCCGCGCTCGCTGGAGGGCAAGGCCCACATGGCCACGCTCGCAGCACCGCTGATCGACAAGGTACCCGGCGCCAACCTGCGCATCCTGATGCGTCAGCGCCTGACCGAGATCACCGGCCTGAGCAGCGAGAGCGTCAGCCAGCTGGCCCAGAGCGCACCGCAGGAAGCGCCGCCGGCCTACGACCCGGGCATTGATTACGACGCCATGCCGGACTACAGCGACTACCATCAGCCGCAGGCACAGGAAATGTATGTGCCGCAGCAGGAGTGGACGCCGAAGAAACCCGGTGCCGGCGGCAAGAAATGGGACAAAAAACCGTGGGACAAGAATGGCAAGCGCGGGGGTGATCGCGACCAACCACGTGCCCCACGCGTGCCGGCCGCCGTCGAACCACCGACCCTGGCCGCCCTGAGAACCTTGCTGCATCACCCGCAACTGGCGGAAAAAGTCGAGGACGCCGGGCACTTCGCGGACGAGAACCAGACCAACGCACAACTGCTGGTGGCACTGCTCGAAGCCGTACAGAAGAATCCCAAGCTAAACTCATTTCAGTTGATCGCGCGATGGCACGGAACCGAACAGGGTCGCCTGCTCAAGGCGCTGGCGGAAAAGGAATGGCTGATTGACGGAGACAACCTTGAACAACAGTTTTTCGACACCATTACTAGCTTGTCAGCCCGCCAACGCGAGCGAAATCTGGAACAACTGCTCAGGAAAGCGCGTCAAAGCGAACTGAGCGCCGAAGAGAAAAATCAACTGCGCGACCTTTTAAGTCGCAATGTTTCCGCATCAAACCCGACCTCAACTGGCGCGTGAGGTCATAGCTCAGGTATAATCCTCGGCTTGTTTTTTGCCCGCCAAGACCTTCAGTGGATAGGGTGTTATGTCCGGAAAAGCGCAACAGCAGTCTCGTATTATTGAGTTGATCAAACTGGGTCGTGAGCAGAAGTATCTGACTTACGCCGAGGTCAACGACCACCTGCCCGAGGATATTTCAGATCCGGAGCAGGTGGAAGACATCATCCGCATGATTAACGACATGGGGATCCCCGTACACGAGAGTGCTCCGGATGCGGACGCCCTTATGCTGGCCGACGCCGATACCGACGAGGCCGCTGCGGAAGAAGCAGCCGCTGCGTTGGCGGCGGTGGAGACCGATATCGGTCGCACCACTGACCCGGTGCGCATGTACATGCGTGAAATGGGTACGGTCGAGCTTCTGACTCGTGAAGGCGAAATCGAAATCGCCAAACGTATCGAAGAAGGCATCCGTGAAGTGATGAGCGCCATCGCGCACTTCCCCGGCACGGTTGACCATATTCTCTCCGAGTACACTCGCGTCACCACAGAAGGTGGTCGCCTGTCCGACGTTCTGAGCGGTTACATCGACCCGGATGACGGCATTGCGCCGCCTGCCGCCGAAGTGCCGCCGCCGATCGACGCGAAAGCGGCGAAAGCCGAAGAATCCGACGACGATGACGATGCCGAAGCTTCCGATGACGAAGAAGAAGCCGAAAGCGGTCCGGATCCGGTCATTGCCGCACAGCGCTTCGGTGCTGTCGCCGATCAGATGGAAATCACCCGCAAGGCCCTGAAAAAGCACGGTCGTCACAACAAGGCGGCGATTGCCGAACTGTTGGCGCTGGCCGAGCTGTTCATGCCGATCAAACTGGTGCCGAAGCAATTCGAAGCCTTGGTCGAGCGTGTTCGCAGCGCCCTGGATCGTCTGCGTCAGCAAGAGCGTGCGATCATGCAACTGTGCGTACGAGATGCTCGTATGCCTCGTGCCGACTTCCTGCGCCAGTTCCCGGGCAACGAAGTCGACGAAAGCTGGTCCGACGCCCTTGCCAAAGGCAAGAGCAAGTACGCCGAAGCCATCGCCCGCGTGCAACCGGACATCATCCGTTGCCAGCAGAAGCTGACTGCGCTGGAAACCGAGACCGGCCTGACCATCGCCGAGATCAAGGACATCAACCGTCGCATGTCGATCGGTGAGGCGAAAGCCCGCCGTGCGAAGAAAGAGATGGTTGAAGCAAACTTGCGCCTGGTGATCTCCATCGCCAAGAAGTACACCAACCGTGGCCTGCAATTCCTCGACCTGATCCAGGAAGGCAACATCGGTCTGATGAAAGCGGTGGACAAGTTCGAATACCGTCGTGGTTACAAGTTCTCGACTTATGCCACCTGGTGGATCCGTCAGGCGATCACTCGCTCGATCGCCGACCAGGCCCGCACCATCCGTATTCCGGTGCACATGATCGAGACGATCAACAAGCTCAACCGTATTTCCCGGCAGATGCTGCAGGAAATGGGTCGCGAACCGACCCCGGAAGAGCTGGGTGAACGCATGGAAATGCCTGAGGACAAGATCCGCAAGGTATTGAAGATCGCCAAAGAGCCGATCTCCATGGAAACCCCGATCGGTGATGACGAAGACTCTCATCTGGGTGACTTCATCGAAGACTCGACCATGCAGTCGCCAATCGATGTCGCCACTGTCGAGAGCCTGAAAGAAGCGACCCGCGAAGTGCTGTCCGGCCTTACTGCCCGTGAAGCCAAGGTACTGCGCATGCGTTTCGGTATCGACATGAACACCGACCATACGCTCGAAGAAGTCGGCAAACAGTTTGACGTGACCCGTGAGCGGATCCGTCAGATCGAAGCCAAGGCGCTGCGCAAGCTGCGCCACCCGACGCGAAGCGAGCATCTGCGCTCCTTCCTCGACGAGTGATACCAGAACCCCCGGCCCAGGCCGGGGGTTTTGTTTTTACGGCAGATTAAATACCCAGCTCCGCCCTCCCCCGCGCACAGCCCGTCTACACTCGAAACATTCCCCCGAGCCATAACGAGACCGTTATGCCCAGACTGGCGTCCGTGCTTTTTTTGCTGCCACTGATGATCTGGACCGCAACGGCTGACGCGCTGACTCTGAACGATGAAGAACGTAGCTGGCTGGCGGCTCACCCGGACCTGCGCCTGGGTGTCGATGCGTCGTGGCCACCCTTCGAGTTCCGCGACGATCAGAGCCGCTATCAGGGCCTGGCTGCGGACTATATCGATGTGATTCGCCAACGCCTGGCGATCAAACTCACGCCCATCGAGCCGGTGAGCTGGACGGTCGTGCTCGAACAGGCGAAAAACGGCACGATCGACCTGCTGCCGGGGATCATGTCTACCCCGGAACGCCAAAGCTACCTCTCATTTACCCGCCCTTACCTCGACTTTCCGATCGTCATCCTCGCCCACGTCGGCGGCCCGCAACCGCGCAAGCTCGAGGAGCTTTACGGTCTGAAAATCGCCGTAGTGGAAAACTACGCCCCCCATGAGCTGCTGCGCACCCATCACCCCGACCTGAACCTGGTGGCAATGCCCAATGTCAGCTCCGCGTTACAGGCCCTGGCCACCGATGAAGTGGACGCAGTGGTTGGCGACCTGGCCTCCAGTGTCTGGAGCCTGCGCCAGCTCAAACTGGATGGTTTGTATGTCAGTGGCGAAACCCCTTATCGCTACCAACTGGCGATGGGCGTTCCTCGGGACAACAAAATGCTGGTGGGGATTCTGGACAAGGTGCTGGCCGACATGTCCCCGGAAGAAATCAGCAGCATTCAGGAGCATTGGGTCGGCAACGTCCTCGATCACCGGACATTCTGGTCGGATCTGCTGATTTACGGGTTACCGGGCCTCTCGCTTCTGGTCATCGTGCTGGCGGTGGTGATCCGCATCAACCGTCGTCTGAGCTCGGAAATTGCCCGACGCATCGACCTCGAACAGGAGCTGCGCAGCAGCGAATACCATTATCGCGGACTGGTGGAGAGTCTTTCGGCCATCGCCTGGGAAGCGCGGATCAGCGATTTCACCTACAGCTATGTGTCGCCCCACGCCGAAGACCTGCTCGGCTATCCGCTGTCTCATTGGCTGATTCCGGGCTTCTGGCGCAACATCATTCACCCGGCCGATCTGACCCGCGCCCAGAGTTTCTGCGATCACGAAGTCTTGGCTGGACGCGACCACAGCCTCGATTACCGGGTGATCACCGCTGACGGCCGCTGCCTGTGGGTGCGCGACATCGTCAGCCTGATCGAACACGGCCACGAGCCGGTGATGCGCGGTCTGATGATCGACATCAGTGAAACCAAACGCACTGAAGAGGCGCTGCGCCTGTCGGAACAGAAGTTCGCGTCGGTATTCCAGCAATGCCCGGACATCCTGGTCATCGCCCGGCTCTCGGACGGCTGCCTGCTGGAGGTTAACGAGGCTTTTGAGGAACAGATCGGGCTCAAGGCCGAAGAGGTGATTGGCCAGACCGCCACCGAACTCAACATCTGGGGCATTCCCGGAGTCGGCCCGGGCCTCCTTCAGCGCCTGCAAGCCGGCAGCATTCGCAACCTGGAGATGCCCTTTCGCCGCAACAATGGTCAGGTGTTCACCGGGCTGATTTCCGCTGAACCCTTCGAGCTCGACACCACGCCGGCGCTGGTCGTGGTGGTGCGCGACATTACCCAGCTCAAGGAAACCCAGCAGCAACTGCAAACCTCCGAAGAGAAGTTCGCCAAGGCCTTCCACGCCTCGCCTGACGGTCTGCTGCTGTCGCGCCAGAGCGATGGTCTGCTGCTGGAGGTCAACGAAGGTTTCAGTCGTATCACCGGTTTCAACAGCGCCATGTCGGTGGATCGCTCGGCGCTGGACCTGGGCATCTGGGTCAACCTCAACGAACGCAAGCAAATGCTCGACCTGCTGCACCGCGACGGGTTCGTTCGCGACTTCAGCTGCCATATCCGCCGCAGCGACGGGCAGATCCGCCTCTGCGAGGTGTCCAGCCGTCCGCTACCGATCGGTGAAGAAGACTGCATGCTGACCATCGCCCGGGACATCACCGAACGCCACCTGATGCAGGAAAAACTGCAACAGGCCGCAACCGTGTTCGAAAGTACCGCCGAAGGCGTGTTGATCACCGACACCCAGCAACACATCAGTGCCGTAAACCGGGCGTTCACCGAAATCACCGGTTACAGCGAAAGTGAAGCGCTCGGTCATACTCCGCGCCTCCTTGCATCCGGTCTGCACGACAGCGCGTTTTATGCGGCGATGTGGCATCAATTGACCGACGAAGGCCATTGGCAGGGCGAAATCTCCAACCGGCGCAAGAACGGCGAACTGTACCCGAGCTGGCTGACCATCAGCGCCGTGCGCAACCGCGACAAGTTCATCACCCACTTCGTCGCAGTATTTGCCGATATCTCCAGCCTCAAGCACGCCCAGGCCAAACTCGACTACCAGGCGCATCACGACCCGCTCACCGGCCTGCCGAACCGCACGCTGTTCGAAAGCCGTCTGTTGATGGCACTCAACAGCCAGCAGGAAAACGGCGGCCAGGGCGCGGTGCTGTTCCTCGATCTCGACCGCTTCAAGCACATCAATGACAGCCTCGGTCACCCGGTCGGTGATTTGCTGCTCAAGGGCATCGCCGTGCGCCTCAAGGAACAACTGCGTGATATCGACACCGTGGCGCGGCTGGGGGGCGACGAGTTCATTATTCTGCTGCCCGGCCTGCAACAACCCGGCGATGCCGACAACATCGCCACCAAATTGCTGAACTGCTTTGGCGCGCCATTCCAGGCCGGCGAGCATGAGTTTTTCATCAGCGCCAGCATCGGCACCAGCCTTTACCCACGCGACGGCTGCGATGTCGCGACCCTGATCAAAAATGCGGACGCGGCGATGTACCGCTCCAAGGCCAAGGGTCGCAACCGGGTCGAAAGCTACACCCGCGACCTCACCGCCCAGGCCAGCGAACGGGTAGCACTGGAGCACGAACTTCGCCGGGCCATCGAACGCGAAGAGTTGTATCTCTATTACCAACCGAAAATCAGCCTCGACGATCACAGCCTGGTTGGCGCCGAAGCTCTGATCCGCTGGCGCCACCCGAACTTCGGCGATGTGCCACCGGAGCACTTCATCCCGCTGGCGGAAGAGAACGGCATGATTCTGCAAATCGGCGACTGGGTGCTGGAAACCGCCTGCCGGCAGATGTTCGAGTGGGGCCAGATCTATGAATCCCTCGGCCCGCTGTCGGTGAACCTCGCCGGCGCACAACTGCGCCAGCCGAACCTGCTGGGACGCATCGAGCAACTGCTCAAGGACAACCGCCTGCAACCGGAATTACTGCAACTGGAAATTACCGAAAACTTCATCATGAGCCAGGCTGAAGAAGCCCTGGCGGTGCTGCACCAGCTCAAACACCTGGGCGTGCAACTGGCCATCGACGACTTCGGCACCGGTTATTCCTCGCTGAGTTATCTCAAACGCCTGCCACTGGACATCCTCAAGATCGACCAGTCTTTCGTCCGCGGACTGCCCGACGACCCGCACGACGCGGCAATCGTGCGCGCCATCATTGCCCTGGGCCGCAGCATGCAATTCACCGTGATCGCCGAAGGCGTGGAAACCCAGGCCCAGCAACAATTCCTCGCCGCCGAAGGCTGTGAACAGATCCAGGGCTACATCGTCAGCCTGCCGCTGCCGCCCGAGGAATTCGCCGCGACGTTTCTTCGCATATCCGTATCGGATTTTTCGGATAGCACAGCCGAGAAACCGTCGCTATAATCCGCGGCCTACTGAGGGCCTATAGCTCAGTTGGTTAGAGCAGAGGACTCATAATCCTTTGGTCCACGGTTCAAGTCCGTGTGGGCCCACCAAACATGAAAAAGCCGCGCTTATGTGCGGCTTTTTTTCGCCTGTCGTTTGGCGATTACGGTCGTTACAAGCGCCATACTCGGAAGACTACCGCGAGGTCTGTAGGTTATTTCCCAAGCTGTGTTTTCACTCAGTTTTCGGCCTTGTTGGCCTTTTCTCCGAACGAGTAATCTCCGGGCGCCGCTGTTCGCCAGGGATTACTTTCATGCTCGTGAATGCTGCGCCACTTATAAAAGAATCAGGTGGCCAACAAACATGGATCGACTTAGCTTTGCCCGACCTGCGAACACTGGCCAGGGAGCTTCGCTCGGCCGCAATTGATGAAGTGAAAAGGGCAGACGATGCGCAAGGAGCCCTCAGAATTCTCCTGACTCATTTCGGATTCATCGATGAGGCATTACTCGCAGTCACTATCCTCACACCGATCAGAAACGTTGCGGTCATGAGGGACAAACTCGCCCACATCGTCGAAAAACGTGCTGACTCACGAGAGCGCTACGTTCGGCATGCGATTGACACGCTGACGGGGCCGTTTGAAATATGGAGAGTGCTGTACGACAACGGCGGATACCGCATGGCTTTCATCAACGCCTATGAGGCAAAAAATGACATGCTCGTCGTGGTAGATGTCAGGCACGGACACGTCCTGTGGAACTTCATGCATGCTCCGGCAAGAGCGATGAACAAGCACCGTCAGGGCGAACTTCTCTACAAGAGATACATTCTTCAGGACAAACAAAAAGAGGAGCCTGTTGGCTCCCCTTGAATATTTGAATCCTGATATTGGCATCCTCAGGAAATGGGATGAAGAGGTCTCACCTTACACCGATGTTGCAGCATCGCTGAGGTACCTACGTCTGCTGAGGCCCTGCAAGGCAGCAGATTTCGCGCTCTTGAGGCCATTTTTGATAAAGGCAGCAGGCAAGTCAAATCATTTGTCTGTTCTTTTGTTTCAGTTAAATCCCCGATCCGGTGGCTGCCTGATCCCCCGCCGCTCAATCAGCGCTCACAAGCGCCTCGCCGTACGAGCCTGTAACATGCAGCCACATTGATCCGTACCGCTGGAGCCTGCCCTTGCCCGACATCCGCCCACCCGTGCTCGATGAAATCGACCGCCAGCTGATCGCTGCTCTGCAAATCAACGCCCGTGAAAGCGTGGCGATGCTGGCCAGACAATTGGGGATCGCCCGCACGACCGTGACTTCACGACTGGCGCGGCTGGAAAAGGCCAAAGTCATCACCGGCTACGGCGTGCGTCTGGGCCAGCGCGTGGTGGACGGCGGATTGCAGGCTTACGTCGGGATCAAGGTGCAGCCACGCTCCGGCAAAGAGGTGTTGCGCCGTTTGAGCGCAATGGCTCAGGTGCAGCAATTGTGCGCGGTGAGTGGCGAATTCGATTATGTGGCGTGGCTGCGGACCGATTCGCCGGAGCAGCTTGATCAACTTCTGGATCAGATCGGCAGCGTAGACGGTGTGGAGAAAACCACGACCTCGATCATTCTCAGCAGCAAGATTGATCGCGGCCATCCAGTCTGACCAATAAAATCGTCAGATTGCAGCACATACACTCAAAACGACGACACATTGCGTCTTATTAACGTGTTCTACGCTCCCTAGAATGGCTGGCATCTTTTCCTATACTCAGACGCGCCTCCAGCGTCGGGTCGCCAGCAAGGTCAGCCATGAACAAGAACAATCGTCATCCTGCAGACGGTAAGAAACCGATCACCATTTTCGGCCCGGACTTTCCTTTCGCCTTCGACGACTGGATCGAACACCCGGCCGGTCTCGGCAGCATTCCCGAGCACAACCACGGAGCCGAAGTGGCCATCGTCGGGGCCGGCATTGCGGGTCTGGTGGCGGCGTATGAGCTGATGAAACTCGGCTTGAAGCCGGTCGTTTATGAGGCCTCGAAGCTTGGCGGTCGTCTGCGTTCGCAAGCATTCAACGGCACCGACGGCATCGTCGCCGAGCTCGGCGGCATGCGTTTCCCGGTGTCCTCCACCGCGTTCTATCACTACGTCGACAAACTCGGCCTCGAGACCAAGCCCTTCCCCAACCCGCTGACCCCGGCCTCCGGCAGCACCGTGATCGACCTGGAAGGAAAAACCCATTACGCACAGAGCCTGAAGGATCTTCCTGCACTGTTCCAGGAAGTGGCTGACGCCTGGGCTGACGCTCTGGAGGCCGGCTCACAGTTCGCCGATATCCAGCAGGCGATCCGCGACCGTGACGTGCCGCGCCTGAAAGAGCTGTGGAACACGCTGGTTCCTCTGTGGGACGACCGCACCTTCTACGACTTCGTCGCCACGTCGAAAGCCTTCGCCAAACTGTCGTTCCATCACCGCGAAGTGTTCGGCCAGGTTGGTTTCGGTACCGGCGGCTGGGACTCGGACTTCCCCAACTCGATGCTGGAAATCTTCCGCGTGGTGATGACCAACTGCGACGATCACCAGCACCTGGTGGTCGGCGGCGTCGAACAAGTACCGCAAGGCATCTGGCGTCATGCGCCGGAGCGCTGCGTACACTGGCCGGCAGGCACCAGCCTGAAATCGCTGCATCACGGTGCCCCGCGCTCCGGGGTAAAGAAAATCGCCCACGCGCCTGACGGACGTTTCGCGGTCACCGACAACAATGGCGACACCCGCGAATACGCCGCCGTACTGACCACCTGCCAGAGCTGGCTGCTGACCACCCAGATCGAATGCGACGAAACCCTGTTTTCGCAAAAGATGTGGATGGCCCTGGACCGCACGCGCTACATGCAATCATCGAAGACCTTCGTGATGGTCGACCGCCCGTTCTGGAAGGACAAGGACCCGGAAACCGGCCGCGACCTGATGAGCATGACCCTCACCGATCGCCTGACCCGCGGCACCTATCTGTTCGACAACGGCGACGACAAACCCGGTGTGATCTGCCTTTCGTACTCGTGGATGAGCGATGCACTGAAGATGCTCCCGCACCCGGTGGAAAAACGCGTGAAACTGGCGCTGGATGCGTTGAAGAAGATCTACCCGAAGGTCGACATCGCCGCGCGGATCATCGGCGATCCGATCACCGTGTCGTGGGAAGCCGACCCGCACTTCCTCGGTGCGTTCAAGGGCGCCCTGCCCGGCCACTATCGCTACAACCAGCGCATGTACGCGCACTTCATGCAGGACGACATGCCGCCGGAGCAGCGCGGCATTTTCATCGCCGGCGACGACGTATCGTGGACGCCGGCCTGGGTGGAAGGCGCGGTGCAGACGTCGCTTAACGCAGTCTGGGGAATCATGAAGCACTTCGGCGGGTCCACACATAAAGAGAACCCTGGCCCGGGTGATGTGTTCAACGACATCGGCCCGATCGCCCTGCCCGAGTAAGAGGAATCTTCAATGCGTGTAGCCCTTTACCAATGTCCACCGCTGCCACTGGAACCCGCCGCCAACCTTCAGCGCCTGCACCAACTGGCGATGGAAGCCAAAGGCGCCGACCTGCTGGTGGTGCCGGAGATGTTCCTGACCGGCTACAACATCGGCAAGGAGGCGGTCGCGACATTGGCCGAGGTCTACAACGGTGAGTGGGCCCAGCAAGTCGGACGGATCGCCAAGGCTGCCGGCCTGGCGATCCTTTATGGTTACCCGGAGCGCACCGCCGAAGGACAGATCTACAACGCTGTGCAGTTGATCGACTCGAGCGGCGAGCGCCTGTGCAATTACCGCAAGACGCATCTTTTCGGCGATCTGGATCGTTCGATGTTCAGTCCCGGCGATGGTGAGTTCCCCATCGTCGAGCTCAACGGCTGGAAGCTGGGTTTCCTGATCTGCTACGACCTGGAGTTCCCGGAAAACGCCCGGCGCCTGGCCCTTGAAGGCGCCGAGCTGATTCTGGTGCCGACAGCCAACATGATTCCTTTCGATTTCATCGCCGACGTTTCCGTGCGCTCTCGCGCCTTTGAAAACCAGTGCTACGTGGCATACGCCAACTATTGCGGCCACGAAGGCGATATCCATTACTGCGGGCAAAGCAGCATCGCCGCGCCGGATGGCAGCCGCATCGCCCAGGCCGGACTAGACGAAGCACTGATCGTCGGTGAGCTGGATCGCCAGTTGATGGCCGACTCGCGCAGCGCCAACCGCTACTTCAACGACCGCCGCCCCGAACTTTACGACGCGCTCAACAAGCGCTAATCCGCTAGCATTGGCACTTCACTGTTCTGGAAGTGCCCATGCCTGCGCCGACTCACCCCCGCCCCCACACCGAAACCCTGGCCAACGGCTTGCGCGTGACCCTGCGTCACGTGCCCGGAGTGAAGCGCAGCGCCGCCGCGTTGCGGGTGGCTGCCGGCAGTCATGACGTGCCGTTGGCGTGGCCGGGGCTGGCGCACTTCCTTGAGCATTTGCTGTTCCTCGGCACTGAGCATTTTCCTGCAAGCCAAGGGCTGATGGCTTACGTGCAAAGTCACGGCGGTCAAGTGAATGCCAGCACCCGCGAGCGCACCACCGATTTCTTCTTTGAGTTACCGCCTGCGTCCTTCCGCGCTGGGCTGGAGCGCCTATCGGACATGCTCGCCCATCCGCGTATGAATCCGGACGATCAGGTGCGGGAGCGAGAAGTGTTACAGGCGGAGTTTGTCGCGTGGTCGCAGGATGCTGCGGCTCAGCAGAAAGAGGCGCTGTTCGAGGGATTGTCGGCAGCGCATCCTTTGCGCGGCTTTCACGCTGGAAACCGCGACAGCCTGCCGGTTGAACAAGCGGATTTTCAGCAGGCGTTGAGAGATTTCCATCAGCAGTTTTACCGCACCGGGCAGATGATCCTGAGTCTGGTCGGGCCGCAGAGTGTGGAAGAACTGCGAGCGCTGGCGGAGCAGTTTGCCGCCGCGCTGACGGCTGGGGATAAAACTTCACAGGCAGCCCCCGTTCGCTTGATGGACACTCCACAGGCAAGTTATCAACAGGTCGGCGAACGGAACGGCAATCTGCTGTTTGCGTTGGAGGGTTTGCCGAAGTCGTCGGCCGAGGCGCTGGCGTTTCTTTGTCACTGGTTGAACAGTGCCAAGCCCGGTGGGCTGCTCGCTCACTTGCAACAGCAGGGATTCGCGGAAGGCTTACAGGCCTGTGTACCCTATCAATTTGCTGGGCAGGCTTTGCTACATATTCAGTTCACTGGGGCATCCGGGTCACTCGACGCTCTCCGCGCACAGTTTCTCGACTGGTTGAGCTTCTTCGCAGCGCAGCAGGACTGGCCGGCGTTGCGTCAGGAGTATGCAATGCTGCTTGAACGGCAGCAGCAGGTCAGCGGCGCGTTGCAGCTGGCGCGAATCGACAGCGAACGACTTGAAAATGGCCTCTGCGATTCGGCCGTTGCGGCGCTGAAAGTGATTCTCGGCAAAATCGGCACTGTGGATAACTTCAGCAGCCACTGGCATCTACCCGCTGCCAATCCGTTCCTGCGCGCAGCCGAACCGCTGGCCAACGCCGGCCTGATCCGCGGCCAGACCAGCGCCCACCGAGGTCTGCGCACGTTCGCTCAGGATCGCTCGCGCAGCCGTCGCGAACGCTCGCCAATGCAATTCAGCCAGGCGCTGCCGGATAACGGTGACGAAGGTGCGGTGTATGTTCGCTGGCAGACGGAAGCAGCGGCCACGGCCGAGCTGCAAGCGAAACTGCAACGCAGTCTGCGGGAGGTTTCCGACGACGCGCGTCAGGCCGGGGTCGAATTGTCCTTCAACGCCACGGGTAATCAGTGGCTGCTGAATCTCACCGGCCTGCAGGACACGCTGCCCGTTGTGCTGGAGCACGCGCTGAAATCCCTGACTCAAGTGGGCGCCGACTCCGCGAAAGGCGAGCCGCAACCTGCGCTGATACCGATCCGCCAACTGCTCAAGGCATTGCCCGAAAAGTGCCTGACAGCGGTAGGCGAATCCGATGACGCCGCGCACCTGTGGACAACTTCCCGCTGGGACGGCCTGGCCTTGGGGCTCAGCCCACAAACCCAGTCAGCCATGGGTCTGGCCCTGAGCCGCATTCCCGGCATCCCGGACAATCAAATTCCCGCACCTTCTGTCATCAACGCCGGGCTCCAGTGGAATCAGATCGACAGCGACTCCAGCGAACACGCCTTGTTGCTGTTCTGCCCGACCGCCAGCCACGAAATCGCCGATGAAGCCGCGTGGCGCATGCTCGCCCACCTGTGCCAGACGCCGTTCTACCAACGCCTGCGAGTCGAACGGCAACTGGGTTATGCGGTGTTCAGCGGGTTGCGCCAGATTCATGGCCAGAGCGGATTGCTGTTCGGTGTGCAATCGCCCACGGCCACCGCCGCGCAATTGCTCGACCACATTCAGCAGTTTCTCGATGGCCTGCCAGCCCTTGTCGAACAGCTGGATGCCGCCAGCCTCACTCAGCAACGCCAGACGCTTGCCGATCAGTTCGATGACAACGTCCTGTCCGGCAAAGATGCGGCCGAACTCCTGTGGCAGGCCCGCCTCGCCGGCCACTCGTCGGATTATCTGCTGCAATTACGCAGCGCAATCGCTCAACTGGATCGCCCGGCGTTGCTGGCCGCCGCACAACGTCTGATCCGCGCCGAGGGCGGCTGGCACGGTCTGGCCAACAGCCCTTCGCCGGGCGCGCCCTGGCACGCGGCTAAATGATCATTACCGGGGCTGCAAGGAGCTTTCTCAAAGATTCACGGGCAAAGCCCCTGAAATTTTGAGTAACATAGCCACCTAACTATTTGGAACATCCCCGCGCTGCCGTGGACTATACCTATGGATAGCGCTATCTCACCCACCTGAAAAAGGAGTCACCCGATGGCTTGGACTAAACCTGCTTACACCGACCTGCGCATCGGCTTCGAAGTCACCATGTACTTCGCCAGCCGCTGAGTCCTGCCTCAAGCAGAACACTGCAGTGCAACGCCTCGGCTCGCCGGGGCGTTTTATTTTCAGCGTTGAAATGATGGAGCGTTCATGTTCGTCCAGATTCTGGGTTCGGCCGCCGGTGGCGGTTTTCCGCAGTGGAACTGCAACTGCGTCAATTGCGCCGGTTTTCGCGACGGCAGCCTGAATGCCCAGGCCCGCACCCAATCGTCCATTGCCATCTCCGATGACGGCGTGAACTGGGTACTGTGCAACGCCTCCCCGGACATCCGCGCGCAGCTTCAGAGCTTCGCCCCGATGCAACCGGGCCGTGCCCTGCGTGACACCGGCATCAGCGCGATCATCCTGATGGACAGCCAGATCGACCACACCACCGGTCTGCTCAGCCTGCGCGAAGGTTGCCCGCATCAGGTCTGGTGCACCGACATGGTCCACGAAGACCTGAGCACCGGTTTCCCGCTGTTCACCATGCTCAAGCACTGGAACGGCGGGCTGGACTGGAACCGCATCGAACTCGACCAGAGCTTCACCGTCGCCGCGTGCCCGAACCTGCGCTTCACCCCGCTGCCTCTGCGCAGCGCCGCACCGCCTTACTCGCCGCACCGCTTCGACCCGCACCCGGGCGACAACATCGGCCTGATCGTCGAAGACCTCAGCACCGGCGGCAAACTGTTCTACGCCCCGGGCCTGGGCAAGGTCGACGCGCCGCTGCTGGAAATCATGGCCGGCAGCGACTGCGTGCTGGTGGACGGGACGATGTGGGACGACGACGAAATGCAGCGCCGTGGCGTCGGCACCCGCACCGGCCGCGAAATGGGCCACCTGGCGCAGAATGGCCCCGGCGGCATGCTCGAAGTGCTGGAACAGCTTCCCGAGCAGCGCAAGGTGCTCATCCACATCAACAACACCAACCCGATTCTCGACGAAGACTCCCCAGAGCGCGCGGAACTGGTTCGGCGCAATGTTGAAGTGGCGTATGACGGCATGAGCATCGTCCTGTAACGAATGCCCGGAGAACCGCAATGACCGACACCCCGCTGTCCCCCACCGAATTCGAGGCGGCCCTGCGCGCCAAGGGCGCCTATTACCACATTCATCACCCGTATCACGTGGCGATGTATGAAGGCCGGGCCACCCGTGAGCAGATCCAGGGCTGGGTCGCCAACCGCTTCTACTATCAGGTGAACATCCCCCTGAAAGACGCGGCGATCCTCGCCAACTGCCCGGATCGCGAGATCCGCCGCGAGTGGATTCAGCGCCTGCTCGACCACGACGGCGCCCCCGGTGAAGATGGCGGCATCGAAGCCTGGCTGCGCCTCGGCCAGGCCGTCGGTCTCGATCCGGATCAATTGCGCTCCCAGGAACTGGTGCTGCCCGGCGTGCGTTTCGCCGTCGACGCCTACGTCAACTTCGCCCGCCGCGCCAGTTGGCAGGAGGCCGCCAGCAGCTCGCTGACCGAGCTGTTCGCGCCCCAGATCCACCAGTCGCGGCTCGACAGCTGGCCGCAGCATTACCCGTGGATCGACCCGGCCGGCTACGAATATTTCCGCACCCGTCTCGGCCAGGCCCGGCGCGATGTCGAGCATGGTCTGGCGATCACGCTGGAGCACTACAAGACCCGCGAAGGCCAGGAACGCATGCTGGAAATTCTCCAGTTCAAACTGGACATCCTTTGGAGCATGCTCGATGCCATGAGCATGGCCTACGAACTGAACCGCCCGCCGTATCACAGCGTCACCGATCAACGGGTCTGGCATAAAGGAATCGCCTTATGAGTTTCGACCGCAGCAAGACCCCGACCTGGCGTCCCGGCTACCGTTTTCAGTACGAACCGGCACAGAAAGGCCACGTGCTGCTGTACCCGGAAGGCATGATCAAGCTCAATGAAAGTGCCGCATTGATCGGCGGCCTGATCGACGGTGAGCGGGATGTCGCGGCGATCATTGCCGAACTCGACAAACAGTTCCCCGGCGTGCCCGAGCTCGGTGACGACATCGAGCAATTCATGGAGGTTGCCCGTGCGCAGCACTGGATCACCCTTGACTGATCTGCCGCCCAAGCCTGAGGTCGGTCTGCCGCTGTGGCTGCTCGCCGAGCTGACTTACCGCTGCCCGCTGCAATGCCCGTACTGCTCCAATCCGCTGGATTTCGCCGAGCAGGGCAAAGAGCTGAGCACCGAGCAGTGGATCAAGGTGTTCCGCGAGGCGCGGGAGATGGGCGCGGCGCAACTGGGATTCTCCGGGGGCGAGCCGCTGGTGCGCCAAGACCTCGCCGAGCTGATCCGTGAAGCGCGCCAGTTGGGTTTCTACACCAACCTGATCACCTCCGGCATCGGCCTGACCGAGCAGAAGATCAGCGACTTCAAGAAGGCCGGGCTCGATCACATCCAGATCAGCTTCCAGGCCAGCGACGAGCAAGTGAACAACCTGCTCGCCGGCTCGAAAAAAGCCTTCGCGCAGAAACTGGAAATGGCCCGCGCCGTGAAGGCCCACGGCTATCCGATGGTGCTGAACTTCGTCACTCATCGGCTCAACATCGACAAGATCGACCGCATCATCGAACTGTGCATTGCGCTGGAGGCCGACTTCGTCGAACTCGCCACCTGCCAGTTCTACGGTTGGGCGCAGCTCAATCGTGTCGGCCTGTTGCCGACCAAGGAACAACTGGTTCGCGCCGAACGCATCACCAACGAATACCGCGCCAAACTGGAAGCCGAAGGGCATCCGTGCAAGCTGATTTTCGTCACCCCGGACTATTACGAAGAGCGCCCGAAAGCCTGCATGAACGGCTGGGGCAGTCTGTTTCTGACGGTCACACCGGACGGCACCGCCCTGCCCTGTCATGGCGCCCGACAGCTGCCGGTACAATTTCCCAATGTGCGCGACCACAGCATGCAGCACATCTGGTACGACTCGTTCGGCTTCAACCGCTTTCGCGGCTATGACTGGATGCCAGAGCCGTGCCGCTCCTGCGACGAAAAAGAGCAGGATTTCGGCGGCTGCCGCTGCCAGGCCTTCATGCTTACCGGCGATGCCAGCAATGCCGACCCGGTGTGCAGCAAGTCAGAACATCACGGCGTGATTCTCAAGGCCCGCGAAGAAGCCGAGCACGCCACCCAGA
Organism: Pseudomonas sp. R15(2017); assembly: GCF_002112685.1. Lineage (NCBI taxonomy): Bacteria > Pseudomonadati > Pseudomonadota > Gammaproteobacteria > Pseudomonadales > Pseudomonadaceae > Pseudomonas > Pseudomonas sp. R15(2017). The sequence continues at coordinate 707,562 of NZ_NEII01000001.1, read as the reverse complement.
CCATCGAACAACTGGCCTTTCGCAATGAACGAAACTCGCGCCTCATCGCCAAAGGCTGAGCCTTTCAGCGCCACCGCTGCGGTTGCCGCCGGCGTGGACTTCGCCGAATTGCAGCTCGGCGCCCGTGGTTTGTTCTGGAATGAATATCGCCCGACAGACGCCGCGTGCCGGATCTGGCACTGGCGCGATGGTGTGGCGAAATGTCTGACGCCTACGGGTTTCAGCGTGCGCAGCCGGGTGTACGAATATGGCGGTGGGGCGTTTTGCCTGACGCCTGACGGGGTGGTTTTCGTCAACGAGGCGGATCAACAGCTGTATCGCCAGACGCTGGACGGCGAGCCCGTGGCATTGACGTCTGGCGAGTGTCGTTATGGCGATCTGAACTACGCCAACGGGCAGGTGCTGTCCGTTGAAGAGAACGGTGATCGCCATCGGCTGGTGGCTATCGATCTGGCGAATGGCGAGCGTCATAGGCTGATTGAAGGCGCGGATTTTTATGCATCGCCGATCATCAGTCCGGACGGCCAGCGCCTGGCGTGGATCGAGTGGAGCCGTCCGCATCAGCCGTGGACATCCACACGACTGATGCTCGCCGCGCGCTCGGATAGCGGGTTTTCCGTCCCACGCTGTGTGGCGGGTGAAACCCTTGAAGAGTCGATCCAGCAACCGCGTTTCGATGCCAATGGCCGACTGGGCTGTCTGACCGATCGTGGTGGTTATTGGCAACCGTGGGTCGAGTCGGCAAACGGTTTGCAACCGTTAGCTAGCGCCGAAGCCGATCACGCGCCGGCCCCATGGCAACTTGGCGGCTGCACCTGGCTGCCCACCGGCGAAAGCTTTCTGGCGAGCTGGAGCGAAGGCGGTTTCGGTCGTCTGGCGCTCAACGGCGAAGACTTCACCGGCGACTACAGTCGCTTCCGGCATCTGGCTGTCGATGATCAATTTGTCTACTGCATTGCCGCATCACCGATCAGCCCTTCAGCGGTGATCGCCATTGATCGCGACTCGGGCGAAGTGAACGTCCTGGCCGGCGGTGTTGCACCGCTGCCAGCCGAGCGCATCAGCCGACCGCAAACCCTGCGCTACCCCAGTGGTTCGGGTGAAGCACACGGTTTCTTTTACCCGGCCACGAATGGCGATGCGAAACCGCCGCTGGTGGTGTTCATCCACGGCGGCCCGACATCAGCCTGCTACCCGATGCTCGACCCGCGCATTCAGTACTGGACACAACGAGGCTTCGCCGTCGCCGATCTCAACTACCGAGGCAGCAGCGGTTATGGCCGGGAGTATCGGCAGGCGCTGCATCTGAGTTGGGGCGCGGTGGACGTCGAGGATGCGTGTGCGGTCGTGGCCTACCTTAATGATCGCGGCATGATCGACGGCGAACGTGCATTCATCCGTGGCGGCAGCGCCGGTGGTTACACGACGCTATGTGCCCTGGCGTTCCATCAGGTATTTCGCGCCGGCGCCAGCCTGTACGGCGTCAGCGACCCGGTGGCCCTGGCCCGCGCAACACACAAGTTCGAAGGCGATTACCTGGACTGGCTGATCGGCGACCCAGAGAAGGACGCCGAACGCTACGCCGCCCGCACGCCGTTACTGCACGCAGGCAACATCCGCGTACCGGTGATTTTCTTTCAGGGTGAACTGGACGCCGTCGTCGTGCCGCAACAGACCCGCGACATGGTCGCGGCTCTGGAGCAAAACGGCATTGAGGTCGAGGCGCATTACTACGCCGACGAACGCCACGGCTTCCGCCGGGCCGCCAACCAGGCCCATGCGCTGGAGCAGGAATGGCGGTTCTACCGGCGAGTGATGGGTTTGACGGACTGAGACTCAGCGTTTGGCGATGATGTACACCGCATGCACGATCCCCGGGATGTAACCGCACAACGTCAGCAGAATGTTCAGCCAGAACGCGCCGCCGAACCCGACCTGCAGAAATACACCCAGTGGCGGCAACAGAATGGCAATGATGATGCGGATAAAGTCCATGGGGCAGCTCCTGATTGGGGGTTGGCTCACCTGAGCCATACAAGCTAATCGACCTGTGCCGTTTGTCAGGGTTCAGTGCAAACCGCAATCTCGCCATCTGATTGCCATTACCCGGCCACAAAAAAACGCCCCACGCCAAAAGAATCAGGCGTGGGGCGTGCGTTATACCGCGAGACGGTTCTTGAATTCGGGTGGGAAACTTCAGCTCAGACGGCAATTCCTTTGCGGCATTGCAGTTGCGCGGTGCGTACTCGGGAAAAGGCACGGGCCAGGCGCAAAAGCATTTCGTCGATGTTGGCCTTGCTGACAGTGAGCGCCGGGGTGAAGCGCAGGCAGTTGGCTTGTGGGGCGTTGAGCAGCAAGCCTTCGTGAAGCGCGGCTTTAACGACGGCTTCGGCGGAGTCTTCCGACAGGCTCAGTCCCCAGAACAGGCCCTGCCCGCGTAACTCTCCATGCTCATAGCGATGGGCCAGACGGGCGAGCCCTTCGCGCAGATGCTGGCCGTTGTCCCGGATCTGTTCGAGAAAGGCGCGATCCTGCACACTGTCGAGCACCACCAGGCCTGCGGCGGTCATCAGCGCGTTGCCATGATGCGTACCGCCCAATTCCCCAGGATCGAAACAGCAAGCCTTGCCTCGCGCCAGCAACGCCGCCAGAGGCACGCCACCGCCGAGGCCTTTGCCGAGCACGACGATATCGGCGCGCACCCCATAGGACTGTTCGGCGAGCAAGGTGCCACAGCGGCCGATGCCAGTCTGAACCTCGTCGAGAATCAGCAGAATCCCCAACTCCCGGCACAAACGTTCGACACCCTTGAGGTAATGCTCGGTCGCCGGGATCACCCCGGCATCGCTCTGGATCGGCTCGAGCATGATGGCCACGGTCTGCGCATCCACCGCCGCATGCAGTGCCGGCAGGTCATTGAACGGCACCAGATCGAAACCCGGCAGCAACGGTGCGAAGCGGTTGTACAGGTTGCAACTGTCCGACGCCGAAATCGTCGCCAGACTACGTCCGTGACAGCCTTGTCTGGCGACAATGATCCGCGAGGCGCCGCCGCGATGCAGCTGGCCCCATTTGCGCGCCAGTTTGATCGCTGCCTCACAGGCCTCGCTACCGCTGTTGAGCAGATAGGCCTGATCACTGCCAGTGCTCGCACAAAGACGTTCGGCAAGGCTGAGCATGCCGCGGTTGTACAGATTGAAACCGGGATTGATCAGGGCCTGGGCCTGGCTGGCGATAGCCTTGACCAGCGCCGAAGGACTGTGGCCAAGGCTGTTGGCACCGCCGGCCTGGGAAAAGTCCAGGTAGGCGCGGTCATTGCTGTCCCACAGCCAGGAACCCTGGCCGCGAACGAATACCTGCTGCGGACGCTCGACGCTGGGCATCAGGCGCTCGGCATTCAAGCCATCAGCGGCATCCGATTCACGGGTTTCAAAAGCCAGGTCATCGAGGCTCGGCGTCTGGCGCCGCAAACTGAACAGATTCATTGAAAAAAACCTCGATCGAGGTTTTTTGAACTGCCTATGCAAACACTTTCAAAACAAACGCTGGTCATTGCGCTTTCCGGCCCTGTAAGCCTTGTGAATGCGGTTAGACTAGGCCGGTTCACGGCGTCGAGCCATTTCGATTTCCCAGCATTTTCGATAAGTGTTACTTATGGATTTCAAACAACTGCGTTATTTCGTCGCGGTCTACGAAGAAGGTCATGTCGGACGCGCCGCCGAGCGTCTGTCGATCTCTCAACCCGCGCTGTCCCAGCAGATTCGCCACCTGGAACAAAACCTCGACGTCACCCTGTTCGAGCGCAGCAGCAAACGCCTGCTGCCGACCCTTGCCGCCCATACCTTGTACAACCACGCATTGCCACTGCTCGACGGCATGCAGCGTGCACGCGAGGCGTTGGGTAACTTCAAAGGGCAGGCTCTGCGCACATTGGCGATCGGCGTGCTGCAAACCGTGCACACCAGCCTGGTGCCGCAAATGCTGGAGAGAGTGCGCAAGGCCCAGCCGCATCTGGTGGTGCAGATTTATGAACTGACGGGCCTTGAGATCGAACGGCGGTTGCTCAACGGCTCGCTGGACATCGGCATCAGCTATCTACCGCCACGCCAGCCGGGGCTGCACGGCGTGATGTTGTACGAAGATGAACTGACACTGGTCATCCCGGCGGATCATCCGCTGCGGGAATTCAAGAAAGTCTCGATGAGCCAAGCTGCCGAATTGCCGATGCTCCTACTGGGCGAAGAATTTCAGATCCGTCAGATCTGGCAGGCCCAACTGGCCAGCCTCGGACGTCGCCCGCAAGTGCAGGCCGAGCTGAACAATATGGTGGGGATTCTCGACAGCCTGCCGCATACCCGTCTGGCGACGGTGCTGCCCGGTCGTTCGCAAAAGGAGTACGACGATCAGGATCTGCTGTGGAAACCGTTGAGTGAGCCGCGCGTGCCGTTAAAGGTCGGGCTGGTATGTCGCGATGTGCAGCGCCAGCAAGCGCCATTGGCCTTGCTGCGAACGTTGCTGGAAGAGGTGATGCAGCGCGAAGACAAGCCGCTGAAAGGTGCGCCGCCACTGGACGCTCTGAGCTGAAAACTTTTCTGCGGGCATAAGAAAACCCCGCCGAAGCGGGGCTTTGCAGACTGTTTCCCTGACATCCATTTCACTCCGCCACCCTGGCAGAATCCTACGTGTCCGTGTTGTTGCTTTGCGCTTCCTGCGCGACGTCCATGGAAAGTAGATTAGCTCTGGATCCAATCCACGCCTATGGGAGAACAGCAGCACGTCATGTAAGCGATCGCTTACATGACGTTACATCATCAGAACTGCGCAGCGTCCAGCAGGAACAGCGACTCGCTTCCAGCCTTGACCGACGCGCTCAACGAGTGAATCCGCGGCAGCAGACGGGCGAAATAGAACCGCGCCGTGCCGAGTTTGCTCGCGTAGAAATCGTCCTGCGCTTCTTTGCCCAGCGACGCCTTGGCCATCAGCGCCCACATGTACGCGTAAGCGGTGTAGCCGAATACTTGCAGGTACTCGACCGACGCCGCGCCGATTTCGTTCGGGTTGGTTTTCGCCCGGTCCAGCAACCACGAGGTCAGCTCGTCGAGGGTGTCGACAGCATCATTCAGCGGCTTGGTGAACTCGCCCAGATCGGCACTGGCGGTCGCAGTGAAATGGCGGATCTCGTCGGCGAACAGCTTGTAGAACGCGCCGCCGCTGCCGACGATCTTGCGCCCCACAAGGTCCAGCGCCTGAATGCCGTTGGTGCCTTCGTAGATCTGGGTGATGCGCACGTCACGCACCAGTTGCTCCTGGCCCCACTCACGGATGTAGCCGTGGCCGCCGAAGATCTGCTGGCCGTGGACGGTGGTTTCCAGACCCAGATCGGTCAGGAACGCCTTGGCCACTGGCGTCAGCAAGGCCACCAGATCCTCTGCACGCTTGCGGGTGGCGGCGTCTTCACTGAATTTGGCGGTATCGAGTTGCATCGCCACGTAGGTGGAGAACGCACGGCCGCCTTCGTTCGAGGCTTTCATGGTCAGCAGCATGCGACGCACGTCCGGGTGAACGATGATCGGGTCAGCGACCTTGTCCTTGTTCTGCGCGCCGGTCGGCGAACGGCTTTGCAGGCGGTCGCGGGCGTATTCGATGGCGTTCTGGTACGAGCGCTCGCCGGTGGCCAGGCCCTGGATGCCGACCCCCAGACGCTCGTAGTTCATCATGGTGAACATCGCGGCCAGGCCCTTGTTTGGCTCGCCGACCAGGTAACCCACGGCTTCGTCGAAGTTCATCACGCACGTAGCCGAAGCCTGGATGCCCATCTTGTGTTCGATCGAACCGCAGTTCGCCGGGTTGCGCGCGCCCAGGCTGCCATCGGCATTGACCATGAACTTCGGCACCAGGAACAGTGAAATGCCTTTCGGCCCCGCTGGTGCGTCCGGCAGTTTGGCCAGTACCAGGTGGATGATGTTTTCGGTCAGGTCGTGCTCACCGCCGGTGATGAAGATCTTGGTGCCGCTGACCTTGTAGGAACCGTCGGCCTGAGGTTCGGCCTTGGTGCGAATGATGCCCAGGTCGGTGCCGGCGTGTGGCTCGGTCAGGCACATGGAACCGGCCCAGACACCGGCGTACATGTTCGGCAGGTAAGCGGCTTTCAGCTCTTCGCTGGCGTGGGCGTTGATCGACAGGCAAGCGCCGGCGGTCAGCATCGGGTACAGACCGAAGGACAGGCTGGCGGAGTTGACCATCTCTTCGACCTGGGCCGAGACGGCTTTTGGCATGCCCATGCCGCCGTAGGCCGGATCACCGCCAACACCGACCCAGCCGCCTTCGGCATACGTCTGATAAGCCTGTGGGAAACCGGCCGGCGTAGTGACGGCACCGTCGGCCCAGTGGCAGCCTTCTTCATCGGCGGCACGGCTCAGGGGCGCAATGCTTTTGCTGGTGACCTTGCCGGCCTCTTCGAGAATGGCCTCAACGGTTTCCGCGTCCACCGTCTCGGCCAGGGCCGGCAGTTCGGCCCAGAGTTTGGCGACTTCGAACACTTCATTGAGGACGAAGCGCATATCGCGCAGCGGCGCTTTGTAGTCAGCCATGGCAAACCTCGCAAAGATCTAAACAGGTGATTCGTGGAAGGGTGTTTTCGTTGAGCTGGAGTGTAACCCAACAACTTTTGCGACACATAGGGTCAGGCGGTGACTGATTTGTTATTTTTAGTCACAAGCAATCAACCATAAAGAAGCCCGCAATCAGCGGGCTCTTTTGTTTAACAGTGGCGTGTTACAGCGAGAACAACTGCGCCGGCAGTTTCATCAGGCAATCGCTACCCGCCTCGATCGCCGCACGATGCGCAGCGGTGCGCGGGAGCAACCGCTTGAAGTAAAACTCGCACGTCGCCAGTTTGCCCTGACAGAAATCGCCATCACCCTCCCCCGACTCCAGCTGAGTCTGAGCGACCAGCGCCATGCGCAGCCACAGGTAGCCGAGAACGATGTAACCGCTGTACATCAGGTAATCCACCGAAGCCGCGCCGACTTCATCCGGGTTCTTCATCGCGGCCATACCGACCTTCATGGTCAGCTCGCCCCATTGCTGATTGAGGTCATCGAGTTGCGCGACAAACCCGCCCAGTTGCGCATGACCGGCATTGGCAGCACAGAACTTGTGAACGATTTTGGTGAAGTTGCGCAGCAGTTTGCCCTGGCTGCCGAGCACTTTGCGCCCGAGCAGATCCAGCGCCTGAATGCCGTTGGTGCCTTCGTAGATCGGTGCAATGCGGCAATCGCGAACCAGTTGCTCCATACCCCACTCGCGGATAAATCCATGGCCGCCGAACACTTGCATGCCGAGGTTGGTCACCTCCAGGCCGGTGTCGGTCATGAACGCCTTGCAGATCGGAGTCAGGAACGCCAACAGGTCTTCGGCCTCCTGACGCGCCTCGGCGTCCGGGCTCAGGTGCGCGACATCGAGCATCTGCGCGGTGAAATAGGTCAGCGCACGGTTGCCTTCGTTGAAGGCTTTCATGGTCAGCAGCATGCGTCGCACGTCCGGGTGGACGATGATCGGATCCGCCGGTTTTTCCGGTGCTTTGGCGCCGGTCAGGGCGCGCATCTGCAGGCGGTCGTTGGCGTATTTGATTGCGCCCTGGAAACTCGCTTCGCCCAGACACAGGCCCTGCATCCCGGTGCCGAGACGCGCGTGGTTCATCATGGTGAACATGCAATTCAGGCCCTTGTTCGGCTCGCCGATCAGGAAGCCTTTGGCTTCGTCGAAGTTCAGCACGCAGGTGGCCGAGGCCTTGATGCCCATTTTGTGCTCGATCGAGCCGCAGGAAACACCGTTGCGCTTACCCGCCTCACTGGAGGCGTCCGGGAGAAATTTCGGCACGATGAACAGCGAAATCCCCTTGGTCCCGGCCGGTGCGTCCGGCAGTTTGGCCAGCACCAGATGAATGATGTTGTCACTCATGTCGTGCTCGCCGGCGGAGATGAAAATCTTGCTGCCGGTCACTGCATAACTGCCGTCGGCCTGAGGCACCGCGCGGGTCTTGATAATGCCCAGGTCGGTGCCGCAATGGGCTTCGGTCAGGCACATGGTGCCGGTCCACTGGCCCGCAGTAAGTTTGCGCAGATAGGTGTTTTTCTGCTCGTCGGTGCCGTGGGCGTGGATCGCCGACATGGCGCCATGGGTCAGGCCCGGGTACATGCCCCACGAGGTGTTGCTGGAGGCGACCATTTCGCTGATCACCAGCCCCAGCGAACTCGGCAGGCCCTGGCCGCCGTAAGCCGGATCTGCCGCCAGACCGTGCCAGCCGCCTTCCACGTATTGTGCGAAGGCTTGCTTGAAGCCTGTAGGCGTTGTCACCACGCCATTGTCGAAATGGCAGCCCTCTTCGTCGCCGCTGCGATTGAGCGGCGCCAGAACGTTCTCACAGAACTTCGCGCCTTCGTCGAGGATCGCGTTGATCATGTCCGGGCTGGCGTCGTGGGCGCCGAGGGCCGCGTACTGAGTGTGGAAGTCAAAGACGTGGTCGATCAGAAAGCGCATATCGCGCAACGGAGCTTTGTACTCGGGCATGGTGGCTTCTCCTTCAGCAGATTGCTTCAACCTACTGCCGGCCACCCTGCCCCACAATCACTGTCCAGACGCTGAATGCGCCGTCATCACTCAACCTGCGGCGCTGTCCATGCGCACCGCGCCACGGCGGTTCTGACCGAACGCCATCACGCAGTTTCGGCCTGCGCCCTTGGCGCTGTAGAGCGCCTGGTCGGCGGATTTCAGCACCTCTTCCGGGGTGCGCTGTTCCAGGCGTTCGGCCACGCCGATGCTGACCGTGACCGACACGCTGGACGCCCCCGAACCCGAGCGGCGCTGACGGCCCTGCTGATCATCCTGCGGGCGACTTTCCTGATTGCGCAGCTGAATGTTGTAGGACGCAATCGACTCGCGGATGACTTCCAGGTGCGGCATGCACTCTTCGAGGGTCTTGCCCGCAAACACCAGGGCGAATTCCTCGCCACCGTAGCGATACGCCCTACCGCCGCCGCTGATTTTGGACAGCTTGCTGGCGACCAGACGCAACACCTGATCCCCCACGTCGTGGCCGTGGGTGTCGTTGAATTTCTTGAAATGATCGACGTCGCTCATCGCCAGCACATAGTTGCGACCCAGACGCTGCATGCGCTCGTTGAGTGCGCGGCGGCCCGGCAAACCGGTAAGTTCGTCGCGGAAGGCCATTTGATACGCCTCGTGCGCCACCGCCGCCGCAATCATCAACATCACCTGGCTGCACATGATGTTCAGGGTGAACGGCAGGATGAAAGTTTTCGGCAGCATCCAGAACACCCCGAGCAACCCCACCAGTTGCGCCGCGTGCAGAGGACGCGGGTTGCGCCAGTATTGCCAGGCCAGCAGCAGGAACGCCGAGATGAACACCGGATACGACAACTGGATCAGGCTCATCCATGCGCCGTGCAGCGCCGGCCAGCGGATCTCGGAAAGCCACATCAGCAACGCCTGCGGGTAGCTTTGCTCGAGCCCCAGCGCCACGCTGCCAAAGGCCAGCAGCACGGCGAAGCGCGCAACCATGTCCTGAAACAGATGCGTGCGTTCCTGCCATGCGGCGAACAGACCGAACAGCAACGGCAGCAACAGACAGACCAAGTGGAACACCACGGCCGCATCTTCGCGCACCTTGCCGTTGTCGCGGTAATAGTCAGTCTGAGTGTCGAGCAGGAAGTAGGCGATGTACACCGTGACCATCAGGAACAGCTCGCGCTGGCGTCGGTAAACCGCACAGTACGAGCCGCCCAACAGCAACACCAAGGTCGGCAGCACGTTAAACAGTGAGGTGAAGAATACGTTGAGGTCTTTGACGTACGCAGCCGCCAACCCCGCGAGCAACAACAGCAGTGAAGGTAGAAAATGACTGAAACGTACAGCGGAAGAACGCGGCAAGGGAAAAAGCTCCGACCCGTCATAGCAAAGAGATGGCATTGTGCCTGCAATGTGGCCAGTTAAGCACACACAATGTGATCCAGATCACAGGCTGTCTCTTTAACGGCCGAAATCGGCAGTTGCTGAGTAATTCAGTAAGGTTTTTTGCGCAATGGCCGCTAGACGGCCACCATGGCCATCATTCTTGATGGCCATGGTGTGTTTTTATGCTCAGAGATCGTTGTAGAACGGCTGCAATGGCCCCTCTGCTGCCGGCCGGCCTTCAGCACCGTAAGGCTTGAGATTGAGCGATGCGTCCATCGCCTGGCGAGTCGTGACCTTCGGACTGGCCGGGCGTTGAGTCACGGCATTCTCATCGCCGATGTGGCCCTGCGGGATCACCAGCGACGGATGATCGAACGGCGCGCGCTCCCAGGCCACGCGCGGATCGGTCAGGCCGACCTCCATGAATTTCACCAGCGCGTCGATTTCATCGGGCGTCAGGTTCAGCGCCGTCATGTCCGGATCGAGGTTGGAGGTGTTGTGCTGATTCACCGCCGGATGCTCAAAGCCGCTGGTGTTGTTGGCATCTTCACCACGCCGGTCACCGCCACGGTTATAGAACTCCATCACCTGCTTGAGCGTCGAGCGGCTGCCGTTGTGGAAGTATGGCCCGGTCAGAGCGATGTTGCGCAGGGTCGGAGTCTTGAACGCGCCGTCGACCGAATCGCGGAAGCCGACATTCGGTTTGAGCGTGGCATCGCACGGAATCGCCGCACTCAACGGTGCCTCGAACGTGCAGACATCGACGTCCAGCGGATCCACCGACCGGCCGCCCTGCAACACGCTGTTGTACTGCCGGGTGAACGACCATGGATTGCCCCAGGCATCCGCGCCGCCGAGGGCCAGGTCTTCCGAGGTCGGGCGCACACCGGTGTTGTAGAAGCCGTTGTCGTAAAGGGTGGTCAGGTTGTCGGCCATCACCATCCGCTCGATGCGTTCGCGCGGGTGCATCAGCAAGCGGCTGGCGGCGTTGGTCAGCTCCGGTCCGCCGTGGCAATTGACGCATTTGCCCTTGCCGAGAAACAGGTTCATGCCCTCCACCTGTTGCGCGTTCATTGCCGTGTGATCGCCCTGCAGGTAAGCATCGATCGGCGCCTGATCGGACACCAGCGTGGCCTCATACATCTGGATCGCCAGGCCGAAAAACAGCGGGAAGTTGGCCTCCATCTGGGTGTACGGCACGCCGCCCACCAGAACGTTTTGCGTGGCGTTCCACAGCCGGGGCTGGAAGGCGTTCTTGATCAGCTCGCGATAGGTCGGCCGCCGTGCGCCGGACACCGGAGCCAGTACCGAATCCGTGGACGAGATCCGCTGCTGCTTGAGCATCAACGTGTCGAGCATCCTGCGACCAATGTCGGCAAAAGTGCGGCCACCGCAGGACATTTCCACCGGGCTGCCGGGTGGGCCGACGGCTTGCGAGGCGGCAGACGCATCGTTGAGCGCGAGCCGCACTTTGGTCGCGACCGTGCTGCGTTCGCTGGTCACGTAGATCCCGGCATCCGGGTCGCGATTACCGAACGGCGAGAAGCCGTTGAACACGTTGTTGGCCCGACCGTCCCAGAAGTTGCGCACGTTGAACGCGGCGTTGATCACCGACGGCGCATTGCGCCCCGTGCTGCGGCGAACGTTGATGCCGCCGACCTGGAAAATACCGTCCGGCTGCTGAGTACATTTGTCGAAACGCGCCTGATTGGGTTTGACGAAGTTGGCGTCGAACACGCCTTGCGAGCCGACCACATCGTCCGTCGAGTACACGATGGGCGAGTTGCGCTCCAGCGGATTGCTCAGCACGTGGGTCGGGAAGTCGGTTTTCTTCAGCGTGTAGTTCGGGCCACCCTTGCCACCGGACAATGTCGCGTAGGACGCCACGTCACCGGGAATGTCCGAGGCTACGAACGGTTTGTTGAAGATCGACGCGACGTTGGCGTTGGTATGCGCCTGGCCGGGGTTGAGCTGGTTGGTGATGCGGTGGTCGACGCCGGCGTGGTAGTGGCAGGACGCGCAGGCCGTGGACCCATCGCTGCCGATCTCCATGTCCCAGAACAGCGCCTTGCCCAGCAGGATCGCAGCCTGGCGATTGAGCACGTAGTCGGTCATCAGGTCGACCTTGCGCCCGCCTTCGGTTCCGGACGGATCGGGGGGCACCATCCCGCGCAACGATTGCAGCGAAGGCACCTCCGGCACGGGAGGATCGACCACGGCGGGGTCGGCGGCCCAGGCGCTGTGGACTGACAGCGCGATGGGTAACCAGAAGGTCAAACGAGCGAGTCGACTGATGTTCATAGGCTTCACCCTGACTGTTGTTGTTAAGTGCCGGGCGTCTTGCTTCTTTGAGCAGGCAGTTCTGGTTAGCACCGGTAAATCGGGCAGTGCAATTAATTGGCCACTCTTCTGGAAACATTTTGAATCAATAATCGCAAGGGGTCGGCTGAGCAGCGCCCTCATCAATGCTGGGGAATCAGCCCCGGGATTGGGGAAATCCGGGCACAAAAAAACCGCTGCCCCCGAAGGAGCAGCGGTTTTTCAAAAGACTGCGTTGAGGCTTAGTAGCCCAGTGCGAAGTCTTCTTCTTTCATGTCCATCAGGTTGTTGGCGCCCGACAGCATGGTGGCCACGTGCGTACGGGTACGCGGCAGGATGCGCTGGAAGTAGAAGCGCGCGGTTTGCAGCTTGGCGGTGTAGAACGCCTCATCGGTGGTGCCGGCAGCCAGTTTTTCGGCAGCCAGACGCGCCATGTCAGCCCAGAAGTAGGCCAGGCAGGCGTAACCGGAGTACATCAGGTAGTCCACCGAGGCCGCGCCGACTTCTTCGCGATCTTTCATGGCAGCCATACCGACCTTCATGGTCAGCTCGCCCCACTCTTTGTTCAGTGCAGCCAAAGGTGCGACGAACTCTTTGACGGCTTCGTTGCCTTCGTTGTTCTGGCAGAACTTGTGGACGATCTTGGTGAAGCCTTTCAGAGCCTCGCCTTGAGTCATCAGCACTTTACGGCCCAGCAGGTCGAGTGCCTGGATGCCGGTGGTGCCTTCGTACAGCATCGAGATGCGGCTGTCGCGGACGTTCTGCTCCATGCCCCACTCGGCGATGAAGCCGTGGCCGCCGTAGATCTGTACGCCGTGGTTGGCGGATTCGAAACCGACTTCGGTCATGAACGCTTTGGCGATCGGAGTCATGAAGGCCAGCAGTGCGTCGGCTTTCTTCTTCTCTTCTTCGTCCACGCCGTATTTGACGATGTCGACCTGTTTGGCGGTGAAGTACACCATCGCACGGTTGCCTTCGGCGAATGCCTTCATGGTCAACAGCATGCGGCGTACGTCCGGGTGAACGATGATCGGGTCAGCGGCCTTGTCCGGCGCTTTCGGGCCAGTCAGGGAACGCATTTGCAGGCGATCGCGAGCGTACTTCAGGCCGCCCTGGAAACCGATTTCGGCGTGGGCCAGACCTTGCAGCGCGGTACCCAGACGTGCGGTGTTCATGAAGGTGAACATGCAGTTCAGGCCTTTGTTCGCCGGACCGATCAGGAAACCGGTCGCGCCGTCGAAGTTCATCACGCAGGTCGCGTTGCCGTGGATGCCCATCTTGTGTTCGATCGAACCACAGGTCACGGCGTTACGCGTACCGACGGTGCCGTCGGCGTTCGGCAGGAACTTCGGAACGATGAACAGGGAAATGCCTTTGGTGCCGGCCGGTGCGTCCGGCAGGCGGGCCAGTACGATGTGGACGATGTTGTCGGCCATGTCGTGTTCACCGGCCGAGATGAAGATCTTGGTGCCGGAAACTTTGTAGGAACCGTCGGCCTGAGGTTCGGCCTTGGTACGCAGCATGCCCAGGTCGGTGCCGCAGTGCGGCTCGGTCAGGCACATGGTGCCGGTCCATTCGCCGGAGACCAGTTTGGTCAGATAGGCTTCCTGCTGCTCTGGGGTGCCGTGCTCGGAGATGGTGTTCATCGCGCCGTGCGACAGGCCCGGGTACATGCCCCACGACCAGTTGGCTTCGCCGACCATCTCGCTGACAGCCAGACCCAGCGACTCAGGCAGACCCTGACCGCCGTGCTCGACGTCATGGGCCAGGCTTGGCCAGCCGCCTTCGACGAATTGCTTGTAGGCCTCTTTGAAGCCGGTCGGGGTTTTCACGCCGGACTCGCTCCAGGTGCAGCCTTCGGTGTCACCCACGCGGTTCAGCGGTGCCAGCACCTGCTCACAAAACTTGGCGCCCTCTTCGAGAATGGCGTCAACCATGTCCGGCGTTGCTTCTGCGCACGCTGGAAGGCTCTGATAGTGCGCTTCGTAGCCGAGCAATTCGTCACGAACGAAGCGAATATCACGCAAGGGGGCCTTGTAGTCAGGCATAGCGATAAACCTCTGCTGATGTAACCGGGAATGAACGACCGCATTGATTTGTTGTGACGGTCAAACAGTTGTTTGAAACATACGTTTACGCCGAAATCTTGTCAAGCGTCGTTCTTTTGCCATTCGTCATCACATTTTCCGAACGCCGGACACAGCAGCGCGACATGCACCCGACCGGGCCATGTGCACTGAAAAAAGATTAGTTGAGGGAGAAGGACTTACAACGAAAAACGCCGCGAACAGTCGCGGCGTCTGGCAAAGCTCGGATCAAAAAATCAGGCGAACGTATCGATGATCGTACCGAGCATTTCATCGGAAGCCTTCGCGACTTTCGTGCCCAGCTCCACTTGAAACTTGCCTTGGGCCATCTCGGCCATGGCGCTGCCCGGATCCATTTGCTGGCTGCGATCCACACTGCGCAGGCGATCGATCTGGGCTTCGGAAGACTGGCTGGTAACCGAACGCTCGATGGCGTTGTTGGCGATCTGGCTGGCGGCCTGATCGACGCGGTTCTGCCCGGTCTGAATGGTGCTCAGACCTGCATAAAAAGCTGTGTTTCCAGAGATTTCCATGGGAGCTCTCATCCTTGGGAAGGATCAATGGGTGCCATTGAATCAGAGGCGTCAGAAAAACACCCGTCAAAAACACTAATGGCACAGTGCCTTATCATAGCCAAAATCAGTCGAGCAGATCCAGTTGCAAGTGATCGGCGACCGCTTCGGCGCTGACGGCCTTGAGTTTCGGCACCCGCCCCAGGCAGGGTGCCGGAATCCGCTCGGCCAGTGTCGCGAGGTTTTCTTCGAGCCGCGACGTCTTCGGATCAATGATGTTCGCCACCCATCCGGCCAATTGCAGCCCGTCTCGGGCAATCGCCTCGGCGGTCAACAGCGCGTGGCTGATGCAACCCAGACGCACACCGACCACCAGAATCACCGGCAGCTTCAGCGCAATCGCCAGATCCGACAGATTGTCCTGATCCGCCAACGGAACCCGCCAGCCGCCTGCGCCTTCGATCAGCGTGAAGTCGGCGTTCATGGCCAGAATCTCGCGCATCGGCCCCAGCAACGATTGCACGGTCAGCGCCACACCCGCCTCACGCGCTGCCAGATGCGGCGCGATCGCTGGCTCGAACGCCACCGGATTGACCTGTTGATACGTCAGCGGCAACGAGCATTCGGCCTGCAACGCCAGCGCATCGGAATTGCGTAAACCTCTGGGCGTCACTACGCAACCGGACGCTACCGGTTTGCCCGCCGCCGTACTCAGCCCCGCCGACCGCGCAGCGTGCAGCAACCCGGCGGCGACGGTGGTCTTGCCAACGTCAGTGTCGGTTCCGGTGATGAAATAGGCTGCGCTCATAAGGGTTTCTCCAACACGGCGTAGACCACCTGATAAGTCGCCGGCAAGCCCTGCGGCTGACGGAACTGCTCGTAGGCTTCGACCAGCCCCAGAATCCGCGCCCGTCCGGTCAACCCACCCGGCCGGCCAGGGTTCAGGTTATGCGCGCCCAAGGCCTTGAGTTCATGGGTCAGGCTGCGCACATCCGGGTAATGCAGCACATGCAGCCGGTTCTCCAGACAAACACTGCGCAAACCACTGGCCGCGCACAATTGCTCGTAGCGGGCGAATTCGCGGAAGCGGTTGACGTGCACCAGACCATCGACCTGACGCCAGCTGTCGCGCAACTCGTACAGCGTCCCTGCACAAAGACTAGCAAACGCGAAAATCCCCCCCGGCTTCAGCACCCGAAACGCTTCGCCGAGCACCGCTTCGAAGTCTGCGCACCACTGCACGGCGAGGCTGGAGAAGATCAGATCACACGTCGAATCCTGCAACGGTAAACGTTCGGCATCGCCAGCAATAAAGTGCGTGGCCCCACCCAACGGCCGCGCGTGACGGAGCATGCCCTCGGCGATATCCAGTGCCAGCCCCTCACCAAATCGCTCGGCCAGCGCCCGAGTGAAATAGCCGGTGCCACAGCCCAGATCCAGCCAGCGTGCCGGCCGAAAATCCACCGGCAAGCGATTCATCAACTGTGTACCGACATCGCGCTGCAACTCGGCGACGCTGTCATAGCTGGCCGCTGCGCGAGAAAAAGAAGCCGCGACCTGGCGCTTGTCAGGCAAGCCGCCGGGCAACGCCGCAACAGACAAATCAGTCATCACCGCACTCACTCAAAAACGCCTGGATCGCACCCGCCACACCGTGGGGGTCTTCCAGAAGAAACGCATGGCTGGCCTGCTCGATCAGGCCGACCTCGACATCCGCCAGCAACGCGAACAACTCGCCCGCGGCTTCCGCCGGCACCAGCCCGTCCAGCCCGCCAAACAGATGCAATTGCGGACCACGAAACGCCTGCAAGGCTTCGCGTGTATCGATCTGCGCCAACAATTCCAGACCGGCCATCAACGCGGCTGGCGAGGTATTCGGCGCGCCGCCGAGCAACAGCCGCGACAAGCCGCGCGCGTCTTGCGCGCCCTGGGCGCATAACAGAGAGAATCGCTTGAGGGTCGTGCGCGGGTCGGCGCTGCAGCCGGCCAGGAACGCATCGAAGGTCTCGCCGGGCATCGCGCTCGGCCACTGCTCATGGGCGACAAACGAAGGATTACTCGCCAGGGTCAGCAAGCCGCAGCAATGTTCGCCACGCCGCGCCGCCAGCTCGGACGCGAGCATGCCGCCCAGCGACCAGCCGCCGAGCCAGGCATCTTCGGGGATGCGCTCATCGAGTTCGTCGAGCCAGTCCTGCAGATCGCTGGAGTCCAGCTCCGGTAACGGCTCGATGTCGACCTGCAGGTGTTCGTCGAGTCCGCGCAACGCAGCGGCCAGCGGCTCCAGCGGCGAAACGCCGAGCCCCCAACCCGGCAGCAGAATCAGGCGATCACGCATGGCTTGGCTCCGACTTGAGTTGCGCAAAGCAATCGGCCAGTCCTTCTAACAATAGCCGCACCTGTGCCTCGCTGTGGACGGCGGTCAGCGTCACCCGCAGCCGCGCGCTGCCGGCAGGCACGGTCGGCGGCCGGATTGCGGTGACCATCAGTCCACGCTCGCGCAGCATCTGCGACAGACGCACGGCGCGACCGGCATCGCCGATCAGGATCGGCTGGATCGGCGTGAAGCTGTCCATCAGTTCCAGACCGATCTGTTCGGCGCCATGGCGGAACTGGCGGATCAGCGTCTGCAAATGCTCGCGACGCCAGTGTTCGCTGCGCAGCAACTCCAGACTCTTCAAGGTTGCGCAGGCCAGCGCCGGTGGCTGGCTGGTGGTGTAGATGTACGGGCGGGCGAACTGGATCAGGCTTTCGATCAGTTCTTCACTGCCTGCCACGAACGCACCCGCCGTGCCGAACGCTTTGCCGAGCGTGCCGACCAGCACCGGCACATCTTCCTGGCTCAAACCGAAATGCTCGACGATCCCGCCACCGTTTGCCCCCAGCGGGCCGAAACCGTGGGCGTCATCGACCATCAGCCAAGCGCCTTTGGCCCTGGTTTCCCGGGCCAGCGCCGGCAGATCGGCGAGATCGCCGTCCATGCTGAACACGCCGTCAGTGACCACCAGCGTATTGCCGGTGGCTTTCTCCAGACGCTTGGCGAGGCTGTCAGCGTCGTTGTGCAGATAACGATTGAAGCGCGCGCCGGACAACAATCCGGCATCCAGCAACGAGGCATGGTTGAGCCGATCTTCGAGCACCGTATCGCCCTGCCCGACCAATGCGGTGACCGCGCCGAGGTTGGCCATGTAACCGGTGGTGAATAGCAGCGCACGTGGCCTTCCGGTGAGGTCTGCCAGAGCTTCTTCCAATTCGTGATGCGGGCCGCTGTGGCCGATCACCAGATGCGAGGCACCGCCGCCGACGCCCCACTTCGAGGCACCGGCGCGCCAGGCTTCGATCACTTGCGGATGATTGGCCAGGCCCAGGTAATCGTTGTTGCAGAACGCCAGCAGCGGCTGACCGTCGACCACCACTTGCGGCCCTTGCGGGCTTTCAAGCAGCGGTCGCTGGCGATAGAGATTGTCGGCACGACGGGCAGCAAGGCGTGCGGCGAGATCGAAAGACATGCAAGCCTCGAACTGTCAAATCACATGAATCAGGATGGACACCGATCTTGTGGGAGCTGGCTTGCCAGCGATGGCGGCGCCACATTCAACATCAGTGTCAACTGTCAGTCCGCTATCGCTGGCAAGCCAGCTCCCACAGGAGTGTTGCTTCAGCAAATCGGGGCGAGTTTCAGACCGCCGCGTTGTAGAACTGCTCGCTGCTCTTCTGCTCCACCAGCGCCTGCTCGATGGCAGCCTGATGCACTTCGTCGGCGTGCTCTTCGCGGGCTTCCGGCTGAATGCCCAGACGTGCGAACAACTGCATGTCCTTGTCGGCCTGCGGGTTGGCGGTGGTCAGCAGTTTGTCGCCGTAGAAGATCGAGTTGGCGCCGGCGAAGAACGCCAGGGCCTGCATCTGCTCGTTCATCGCTTCGCGGCCGGCGGACAGGCGCACGTGGGATTGCGGCATCAGGATCCGCGCCACGGCGAGCATGCGGATGAAGTCGAACGGATCGACGTCGTCAGCGTTTTCCAGCGGCGTGCCGGCGACTTTCACCAGCATGTTGATCGGCACCGATTCCGGGTGCTCCGGCAGGTTGGCCAACTGGATCAGCAGGTTCGCGCGGTCATCGAGGGACTCGCCCATACCGAGGATGCCGCCGGAGCAGATCTTCATCCCCGCATCGCGCACATAGGCCAGGGTCTGCAGACGCTCGGCATAGGTGCGGGTGGTGATGATGCTGCCGTAGAACTCCGGCGAGGTGTCGAGGTTGTGGTTGTAGTAGTCGAGCCCGGCCTTGGCCAGTGCTTCGGTCTGATCCTGATCGAGACGACCGAGGGTCATGCAGGTTTCCAGGCCCATGGCCTTCACGCCTTCGACCATCTTCAGCACATAGGGCATGTCCTTGGCCGACGGGTGCTTCCACGCCGCGCCCATGCAGAAACGGGTCGAACCGATGGCCTTGGCGCGTGCAGCCTCTTCGAGGACTTTCTGCACTTCCATCAGCTTCTCTTTTTCCAGCCCGGTGTTGTAGTGACCGGACTGCGGACAATATTTGCAATCTTCCGGGCAGGCACCGGTCTTGATCGACAGCAGGGTGGAAACCTGGACGCGGTTGGCGTCGAAATGCGCGCGGTGCACCGTCTGCGCCTGGAACAGCAAGTCGTTGAATGGCTGAACGAACAGTGCTTTGACTTCAGCCAAAGTCCAGTCGTGACGCAGGGTGGCAGTGGTGCTGGCGCTCATGGGCGTTTCCTTGGTTATGCTTGGCTGGCGCCTGGGGAAACGGAATACCCACAGGCACGACACGGATGTTCGGCATATTTAAGGAAGAGTCATGCGCTGTCAACCAGACTACGAGAGACCGGTTTACATCTGGTTAAAAAACAAACAACGCTGCTTGTTGTGTGACGAACCGGCAGACGCGCAAATCCCGATCTGTAGCGCTTGTGAAACCGATTTGCCGTGGCTGGGCGATCAATGCCTGAACTGCGCCCTGCCCTTGCCCGCCTACGGCCTGACCTGTGGCGGCTGCCTGCAGGAACCGCCGGCCTTTGAAACGGTGGCCGTGCCCTGGACTTACAGCTTTCCGGTGGACACGCTGATCACCCGTTTCAAGCACAACGGCAAATGGCCGCTTGGCCACTTGCTCGCCGACGTTCTTGGCCAATTCCTGCAACATCGCTTCGAAGAAGACCTGCCGCGCCCGGACGCCCTGCTGCCGGTGCCGCTTGCGCCGAAACGCTTGCGCCAGCGCGGCTTCAACCAAGCGGCGATGCTCGCGCAGTGGCTGGGCAAGTCACTCGACCTGCCTTGCGAGGAGCACAGCCTTTTGCGCGTGCAGGATACCGACGCCCAGCAGGCCCTCAACGCCAAGGCGCGTAAACGCAATCTGCGTCACGCCTTCGCCTTGAGCCCCGATGCCCAGGTGCAAGGCCGGCACCTGGCCCTGGTCGACGACGTGCTGACCACCGGCGCCACCGCTCAGGCACTGGCCCGTTTGCTGATGGACGCCGGCGCCGCGCGGGTGGATGTGTACTGCCTGGCCCGCACGCCAAAACCCGGCGACGCGGCTTGACGGATACGCTTCGAGCCGCCAACGTCCTCCCTCAACCCTTCAGCACAAAGCGTCCGCCATGGCCCTGCCCTCTCTGTTGTCCCAGCACATCGTCCGCCGTCCGCAGCGCATCGCCTTGCTGCAACACATCGCCGAACAGGGTTCGATCACCCGCGCCGCAAAAAGCGCCGGCCTGAGTTACAAGGCGGCGTGGGATGCCATCGATGAGCTGAACAACCTTGCGCAAAAGCCTCTGGTCGAGCGCGCGGTCGGCGGCAAGGGCGGCGGTGGCGCCAGACTCTCGAGCGAGGGCGAGCGAGTGCTGCGCCTGTATCAAAAGCTGCAAGCCTTGCAGGCCCAGGTGCTGGAAGCGGCCGAGGACGCCAGCGATCTGGACCTGCTCGGTCGGCTGATGCTCAGGACCAGCGCGCGCAATCAACTGCACGGCAAAGTCGTGCTGATCGAAGGCCAGGGCCGCAACGACCTGATCCGCCTCGAACTGGCCGAAGGCCTGTCGATCGACGCGCAGATCACCCACGACAGCACCGTTCACCTGGAGCTGCAACCGGGCACCGAAGTGGTGGCACTGATCAAGGCCGGCTGGCTCGAACTGCTCGCTCCACAGGCCACACCTGCCGTCGGCCACAATCTGTTGAGCGGCCGGATCGAGGCGATTCTCGACGCCGAAGACGGCCCGAGCGAAGTGCGCATCGCCCTGCCCAACGGCCAGACCCTGTGTGCGCTGGCCGAACCGCTGGACTTGCGCACCCGGGGCCTGACGGTCGAGCAAGCGGTGCAGGTGCAGTTTTCCCCGTCGAATGTGCTGCTGGGAACACCGCTCTAAACAGCGCTGCAACGAAAGCGTCATCGACCCGCATTAAGGTGGCTGCCAAAACCATGCAGGGAGCCTGATGTGAGCCTATTAGAAGAAAACCAATCCACAGACCTGGAAAAAATGGTCGGCCTGAGCCGTCGCGGTTTCATCAGCGCCGGCGCGCTGTGCGGCGCGGCGATGTTCCTCGGCGGCAACCTGCTGAGCCGCAGCGTGCTGGCCGCCAGTGTCAGCGCCGGCAACAGCCGTCTGCTCGGCTTCGACAGCATTCCGGCGGCCACCACCGACACCATCAGCCTGCCCAAGGGCTACAAGTCGTCGGTGCTGATCAGCTGGGGTCAACCGCTGCACAAGAACGGCCCGGCCTTCGACCCGAGCGGCAATGGCACCGCGGCTGCACAGGAAGTGCAATTCGGCGACAACAACGACGGCATGAGCCTGTTCGAATTCCCGGGCGAGAAAAACCGTGCGTTGATGGCGATCAACAACGAATACACCAACTACCGCTACCTCTATCCGCACGGCGGCATGCCGCAATCGGCCGAGGACGTGCGCAAGGCCCTGGCCTGCGAAGGCGTGTCAGTGATCGAAGTGCAGCGCAAGAACGGCCAGTGGCAGTTCGTCCAGGGTTCGCGCTACAACCGGCGCATCCACGGCAACTCGCCGCTGCGTATCAGCGGCCCGGCTGCCGGCCACGAGCTGATGAAAACCAGCGCCGACAAGCATGGCAAGAAAGTCCTCGGCACCTTCCAGAACTGCGCCAACGGCAAGACGCCGTGGGGCACTTATCTGACTTGCGAAGAGAACTTCACCGACTGCTTCGGCAGCAGCAACGCCCAGCAACAATTCGACCCGGCGCAGAAACGCTACGGCGTGTCGGCCGCCAGCCGCGAGATCAACTGGCACCTGTTCGACCCGCGCTTCGACATGGCGAAGAACCCCAACGAGCTCAACCGTCACGGCTGGGTCGTGGAGATCGACCCGTTCGACCCGCAATCGACCCCGGTCAAACGCACCGCGCTGGGCCGCTTCAAACATGAAAACGCCGCACTGGCCGAGACCGACGACGGTCGCGCCGTGGTGTACATGGGCGACGACGAACGCGGCGAGTTCATCTACAAATTCGTCAGCCGCGACAAGATCAATCACCGCAACGCCAAAGCCAACCGCGACATCCTCGATCACGGCACGCTGTACGTCGCCAGGTTCGATGCCGGCGACGGCAATCCGGATCACCCGAAAGGCCAGGGCCAGTGGATCGAACTGACCCACGGCAAGAACGGCATCGACGCCAGCAGTGGTTTCGCCGATCAGGCCGAAGTGCTGATTCACGCACGTCTCGCCGCCAGTGTGGTCGGCGCCACGCGCATGGACCGTCCGGAATGGATCGTGGTCAGCCCGAAAGACGGCCAGGTTTATTGCACCCTGACCAACAACGCCAAACGCGGCGAAGACGGGCAACCGGTGGGCGGGCCGAACCCCCGCGAGAAGAACGTCTACGGGCAGATCCTGCGCTGGCGCACCGACCGCGACGATCACGCGTCGAAGACCTTCGCCTGGGATTTGTTCGTGGTCGCCGGCAACCCGAGCGTCCACGCCGGTACGCCGAAAGGCGGCTCTTCGAATATCACCCCGCAGAACATGTTCAACAGCCCCGACGGCCTCGGCTTCGACAAGGCCGGACGGTTGTGGATCCTCACCGACGGAGATTCGAGCAACGCCGGTGATTTCGCCGGGATGGGTAACAACCAGATGCTCTGCGCCGATCCTGCGACCGGTGAGATTCGCCGGTTCATGGTCGGGCCGATCGGGTGTGAAGTCACCGGGATCAGCTTCTCGCCGGATCAGAAAACCCTGTTCGTCGGGATTCAGCATCCGGGCGAGAACGGCGGTTCGACCTTCC
This sequence comes from Pseudomonas sp. R15(2017), assembly GCF_002112685.1. Taxonomy (NCBI): domain Bacteria; kingdom Pseudomonadati; phylum Pseudomonadota; class Gammaproteobacteria; order Pseudomonadales; family Pseudomonadaceae; genus Pseudomonas; species Pseudomonas sp. R15(2017). The sequence continues at coordinate 684,392 of NZ_NEII01000001.1, read as the reverse complement.
CCGAGCACCTGCCGAACGGCAAGCCACGCTCATCGGTGATGGCGATTACCCGTGAAGATGGCGGGATCGTCGGCGCCTGATCGGGCGACGCTCTGATCGTTCCCGTGCGCTGCACGGGAACGATCCCACTCAAGACAGCCCGTCTGCGCTACCATGCTGAGCCGGACGCGGCAGCCTGCTGCGCGCAGGAGTCAGCATGGCCCACCCGTTTGAAACCCTCACCCCAGACCTCGTGCTCGATGCCGTCGAAAGCATCGGCTTCCTGAGCGACGCGCGCATTCTGGCGCTCAACAGTTACGAAAACCGCGTCTATCAGGTCGGCATCGAAGACTCGGAACCGCTGATCGCCAAGTTCTATCGCCCACAGCGCTGGACCAACGAAGCCATTCTCGAAGAACACCAGTTCACCTTCGAACTGGCCGACGTCGAGATCCCGGTGGTGGCGCCATTGATCCACAACGGCGAAACCCTGCACGAACACGCCGGATTTCGTTTCACCCTGTTTCCCCGTCGCGGTGGTCGGGCGCCGGAGCCGGGCAATCTCGATCAGTTGTATCGCCTCGGCCAATTGCTCGGGCGCATGCACGCGGTCGGCGGGACCAAACCGTTCGAGCACCGCGAAGCGCTGGCGGTGAAGAACTTCGGCCATGACTCGCTGACCACTTTGCTGGAAGGCAACTTCATTCCCAGGAGCCTGCTGCCGGCCTACGAGTCTGTCGCCCGCGACCTGCTCAAGCGTGTGGAAGACGTCTACGCCAGCACGCCGCACCAGAACATCCGCATGCATGGCGACTGCCACCCCGGCAACATGATGTGCCGCGACGAGATGTTCCACATCGTCGACCTCGACGACTGCCGCATGGGCCCGGCAGTGCAGGACATCTGGATGATGCTCGCCGGCGATCGTCAGGATTGTCTCGGGCAGCTGTCGGAATTGATGGACGGCTACAACGAATTCCATGACTTCGACCCGCGCGAACTGGCGCTGATCGAACCGCTACGCGCCTTGCGCCTGATGCATTACAGCGCGTGGCTGGCCCGACGCTGGGACGATCCGGCGTTCCCCCGCAGCTTTCCGTGGTTCGGCAGCGAGCGGTATTGGGGCGATCAGGTGCTGGCGTTGCGTGAGCAACTATCGGCGCTGAACGAAGAGCCGTTGAAGCTTTTCTGACACGACACGTCTATACAACTGCCCGTACAATCGCTGCTTTGTTAGCTGCCTAAGCAAGGATTCTGCATGCAAGCCGCCAACCCGCGTCGCGGGTACATTCTGGGCCTGAGTGCCTACATCATCTGGGGACTGTTCCCGCTCTACTTCAAAGCCATCGCCGAAGTGCCGGCGGTGGAAATCATCATTCATCGAGTGCTGTGGTCGGCGCTGTTCGGCGCGCTGCTGTTGATGGTGTGGAAGCATCCCGGCTGGTGGCAGGAACTGCGCGACAACCCGAAACGCCTGGCGATTCTTGCGCTCAGCGGCACCTTGATCGCGGCCAACTGGCTGACTTACGTGTGGTCGGTGAACAACGGCCGGATGCTGGAGGCGAGCCTCGGTTATTACATCAACCCGCTGGTGAACGTGCTGCTGGGCATGCTGATCCTTGGCGAACGCTTGCGCCGCATGCAGTGGCTGGCGGTCGGTCTGGCGGCTATCGGTGTGGCGCAGCAGGTGTGGCAGGTCGGCAGCCTGCCGTGGGTGTCGCTGGTGCTGGCGCTGACCTTCGGTTTCTACGGGCTGATCCGCAAGCAGGCGCCGGTCAAGGCGCTGCCGGGGCTGGTGGTGGAAACCTGGATGCTGGTGCCGATCGCTCTCGCGTGGCTGCTGTTCAATCCGACCGCGACCAGTGCCCAGGCCGAGTTCTGGACCACTTCCGAAGCCTGGTGGCTGGTGGCGGCCGGTCCGGTGACGCTGGTGCCGCTGGTGTGCTTCAACGCGGCCGCACGACATCTGCCCTACACCACCCTCGGTTTCCTGCAATACCTGGCGCCGACGCTGGTGCTTCTGCAAGCCGTGCTGCTGTTCGGCGAGCACTTGTCATCCAGCACCCTGATCGCCTTCATGTTTATCTGGGCCGGTCTGGCGGTGTACAGCGTCGATGCATGGATGAGTCTGCGCCGGCGCAGCTGATCAAAAAACGCACAAACCTTCACAGGCCACGGTTCTCGTGGCCTGTATCGTTCCTTCCCAAGGTTATCCACAGCGTGATCCCCGCCGTTTGTGCGCAAGTCACTGAATGCTGGCGGTTTTTTGATCAATCTTCGGCAAGCCACGGCGGACGTGGCCTGGCGCTCAGTCTCTACAGGTTATCCACAGGCAGGTGCACGTTTAAACTGGATAACCCGATCCGTCTTCACAGGTCGGTGCGCAGCACCAGTTCCACCATCAAGTCATCGGCCAGGGTTTCCAGGCGCGATTGCAGCACGTCCAGCGACAAAGTCAGCGGCACGGCGAGAATCGCTTCGGCGTGGAACAACGGTTCACTGCTCATCGGTGCCGGACGTACTTCGGTCACCAGCCGTTCGAGGTTCACGCCCTGCTCGCTCAGCAGCCGGGTGATGTCACGCACTATCCCCGGACGATCATTGCCCACCAGTTCCATGGCGATCGGTTTCCAGGTGCAGGCCTGTTCGATACCGCTTTCGGCCACCAGCACGCGAATGCCCTGTGCCGACAGTGCTTGTAAGGCATCGACTAATTCGTCGTAAGCCTCCGCCGGCACGCCCACCCGCAGGATCCCGGCGAACTGCCCGGCCATCCGTGACATGCGGCTTTCCAGCCAGTTGCCGCCGTGCTCGGCGATGCATTGGGCGATGCGCTCGACCTGCCCGGGCTTGTCCGGTGCGAAGACGGTGAGTACGAGGTGATCCATGGCGCAGCCCTCTTGTCATGACTTTTGTTATAGAAGAGCAAGTATAGGCAAGCGTTCCACAGACGCCTCAGACGCTCGAAGTCACAAATCGTGTACAACTTTTTATATTTAACTGGAACAATCCATTGGTTTTTTGAGAACATCCCGTTCCGCGCCGTGACCGCAATGCGTCATGGGGTCGCAGAACGACGTAATTAGTCTGATTTTCACAACCGCAACTCATCATGTAGTATGCCGCAGCGCGCACTACATAACGCTGGATCGATGTCTGCCCAAGGCACGTTCGCAACCCTGAAAGCCCCGTCAGCAAGGCCCCCGAGCCGTTGATTGGTCCCAGCCCAGCCGCCAGCGATGGCATGTACTGGTCGAGGGGTTTGTGGTTTAAATGGCCAGAGGCTTCATTGTTAAATTGAAGAGCTGAAAAGCGAAATAGCTGAGCAGAGTGAGGCAAGCAATGACTGAACACGTTCAAGTCGGTGGCCTGCAGGTCGCCAAAGTCCTGTTCGACTTCGTGAACAACGAAGCCATTCCCGGTACCGGCCTCACCGCCGACAAATTCTGGGAAGGTGCCGACAAGGTCATTCACGACCTGGCGCCAAAGAACAAAGCCCTACTCGCCAAACGCGATGACTTCCAGGCTCGTATCGATGGCTGGCACCAGAGCCGTGCCGGTCAGCCGCACGACGCCGTGGCCTATAAAGCCTTCCTGCAAGAGATCGGTTATCTGCTGCCAGAAGCGGCTGATTTCCAGGCAACGACGCAAAACGTCGATGACGAAATCGCCCGTACCGCCGGCCCGCAACTCGTGGTCCCGGTGATGAACGCCCGCTTCGCCCTCAACGCCTCGAACGCCCGCTGGGGCTCGCTGTACGACGCCCTGTATGGCACCGACGCCATCAGCGAAGCCGGCGGCGCGGAAAAAGGCAAAGGCTACAACAAGGTGCGTGGCGACAAAGTCATCGCCTTCGCCCGTGCGTTCCTCGACGAAGCCGCGCCATTGGCGACCGGCTCCCACGTCGATTCCACCGGCTACAAGATCGCTGACGGCAAACTGGTCGTCACCCTCAAGGGCGGCAGCACCAGCGGCCTGCGCAAAGACGCACAGCTGATCGGCTTCCAGGGCGATGCCAATGCGCCGATTGCGATCCTGCTGAAAAACAACGGCCTGCATTTCGAAATCCAGATCGACGCCAGCACCCCGGTCGGCCAGACCGATGCCGCCGGCGTCAAAGACATCCTGATGGAAGCAGCGCTGACCACCATCATGGACTGCGAAGACTCCGTGGCGGCTGTCGATGCCGACGACAAGGTGGTGATCTACCGCAACTGGCTCGGCCTGATGAAGGGCGACCTGGCGGAATCCGTGTCCAAGGGCGGCCAGACCTTCACCCGTACCATGAACCCGGATCGCACCTACACCAAGGTCGACGGCAGCGAATTGACCCTGCACGGCCGCTCGCTGTTGTTCGTGCGTAACGTCGGTCACCTGATGACCATCGACGCGATCCTCGACAAGCACGGCAACGAAGTGCCGGAAGGTATCCTCGACGGTCTGGTGACTTGCCTCGCAGCGATGCACAACCTGAACGGCAACACTTCACGCAAGAACACCCGCACCGGTTCGGTCTACATCGTTAAACCGAAGATGCACGGCCCGGAAGAAGCGGCGTTCACCAACGAGCTGTTCGGTCGCATCGAAGACGTGCTGGGCCTTGCGCGCAACACCCTGAAAGTCGGGATCATGGACGAGGAACGCCGTACCACAGTCAACCTCAAGGCCTGCATCCAGGCGGCCAGCGAGCGCGTGGTGTTCATCAACACCGGTTTCCTCGACCGCACCGGCGACGAAATCCACACCTCCATGGAAGCCGGCCCGATGGTGCGCAAGGCTGACATGAAGGCCGAGAAATGGATCGGCGCCTACGAGAACTGGAACGTCGATATCGGTCTGAGCACCGGCCTGCAAGGTCGTGCGCAAATCGGTAAAGGCATGTGGGCGATGCCCGACCTGATGGCAGCGATGCTCGAACAGAAAATCGCTCACCCGCTGGCCGGCGCCAACACTGCCTGGGTTCCGTCGCCGACCGCCGCTGCGCTGCACGCGCTGCACTATCACAAGGTCGACGTGTTTGCCCGTCAGGCCGAGCTGGCCAAACGTGCCCGCGCGTCGGTCGATGACATCCTGACCATTCCGCTGGCGGTCAACCCGAACTGGACGCCGGAGCAGATCAAGAACGAACTGGACAACAACGCCCAGGGCATTCTCGGTTACGTGGTGCGCTGGATCGATCAGGGCGTGGGTTGCTCGAAAGTGCCGGACATCAACGACATAGGCCTGATGGAAGACCGTGCGACGCTGCGTATCTCCAGCCAGCACATCGCCAACTGGCTGCGCCACGGTGTAGTGACCGAGGCGCAAGTGATGGAAAGCCTCAAGCGCATGGCGCCGGTGGTGGACCGTCAGAACGCCAACGACCCGCTGTACCGTCCGCTGGCCCCGAACTTCGACAGCAACATCGCCTTCCAGGCGGCAGTCGAACTGGTGATCGAGGGCACCAAACAGCCGAACGGCTACACCGAGCCGGTCCTGCACCGTCGTCGCCGCGAGTTCAAGGCTGCCAACGGCCTGTAACCCGCGCAGATGCCGGACATGAAAAAGCCCTGATCTTTCGATCAGGGCTTTTTTTGTTTGCGCCGGATTGGCTAGGGCTCGATGCCCAGCTCATGTCTGACGAGACCGAGCAATTTGGCGGTATCAATCGGCTTGAGCAAAAAATCCACCACGCTCAAATGCATCGCCGCAATCGCATCCTTCACGTCGGCATCGCCGGACACAATGATGATCGGCATCGCCGCCCTGACGGATTCGCGCACCTGGCGGATCAGCTCCAGGCCATCGACGTTGCCCATGCGCAGATCGGTGATCACCAACCCGATCGAAGGTTTTTCCGCGAGCATTTTCAGCGCGGTTTCGCCGCTGGCGGCGGTCATGCAACGGATACCGTCCAATCCCAGAATCTCCGACAACAGCTCCCGGGCGTCCTTGTCGTCATCGACGATCAATACACGCTGCGGTGGCAGATCGGGTTCGAGCATTACAGCGCTGAGCGCTTCCCGCTCGGCGTCGCTCAAAATATCGTGGTCGGACATGGCGTTCTCTACGTTTTCAATTCGATCCCCTGGCACAGTGGTCAGACATCGCTGGGCAGAGCTTCAATGTGCACTTCGTCGGATTTTTTTCCAAGGGGCGAACCGAAGAATTTCCGACTGATTTTGTAGGGCATATCCGAAAACTACCCAACGGCATGCCCAACCTAGACTTACGTCCAATGGGCACCCCGCGCGATGGGGCCGACCATGGCTGCAACGATCCGACAACAACAATTCGAAAAAGACTGCGGTAATGGTTATGAGTAAAGCGGACGCCTTCACCCAGGCAGGGAAAACCGCGGTGTTGCAGAACATTCAGGGCACTTTGCAATTCCTCCAGCGCTTCCCCCCTTTCAATCAAATGGAACACGCTCACCTGGCCTATCTGGTGGAGCAATGCCAGCTGCGCTTCTACGGTCAGGGCGAGAGCATCATCAAACCCGCCGACGGGCCGGTCGAACACTTCTACATCGTCAAGCAGGGCCGGGTAGTCGGCGAACGTCCGCACACGGCCAAGGGCGGCACCGAAACCACCTTTGAAATCACCACCGGCGAGTGTTTTCCCCTTGCCGCGTTGCTCGGTGAACGGGCGACCCGCACCGAGCATCTGGCTGGCGAAGACACCTTCTGCCTGCAACTGAACAAACTGGCGTTCATCAAGCTGTTCGCCCTCTCCAACACCTTCCGCGACTTCGCCCTGCGCGGGGTCAGCAGCCTGCTGGATCAGGTCAATCAGCAAGTCCAGCAGAAAGCCGTGGAAACCCTCGGCACCCAATACTCGCTAAACACCCGTCTCGGCGAATTGGCCATGCGCCATCCGGTGACCTGCAGCTCTTCCACCCCACTGCGCGAAGCAGTGAAGCTGATGCACGAACAACAGGTCGGCAGCATCGTCGCGGTGGATGAGCACAAGGCGCCGCTGGGGATTTTCACCCTGCGCGATCTGCGGCATGTAGTGGCTGAAGGGGTTGGCGATTTCAGCGAGCCGATCGACCGTCACATGACCCGCTCGCCGTTCTATCTGTCGCCGGATCACAGCGCCTTCGACGCGGCGATTGCCATGACCGAACGGCACATCGCCCACGTCTGTCTGGTCAAGGATCGGCGCCTGTGCGGCGTGGTCTCCGAGCGGGATCTGTTCTCGCTGCAGCGGGTGGATCTGGTGCACTTGGCGCGGACCATTCGCAGCGCCCAGCGGGTCGAACAACTGGTGACCCTGCGCGGCGAGATCGGCCAACTGGTGGAGCGCATGCTGGCTCACGGCGCCTCGTCGACCCAGATCACCCACATCATCACCCTGCTCAACGATCACACCGTGTGCCGGGTGATCGAACTGACCCTCGCCGAAAAAGGCGATCCCGGTGTGCCGTTCAGCTGGCTGTGCTTCGGCAGCGAAGGCCGGCGCGAGCAGACGCTGCACACCGATCAGGACAACGGCATTCTGTTCGATGCGCGGGATGCGGTCCATGCGGCGGAGATTCGCGGCAAGCTGCTGCCCATCGCCCAGCAGATCAATACCAGCCTGGCGCAATGCGGTTTCACCCTGTGCAAGGGCAACGTCATGGCCGGCAATCCGCAGCTGTGCCTGTCCCGTGCCGAATGGGCCCGACGGTTTTCCGCGTTCATTCGCGAGGCGACGCCGGAGAACCTGCTGGGCTCCAGCATCTATTTCGACCTGCGCGTGGTCTGGGGCGACGAACAGGGTTGCGAACAATTGCGCCGGGGGATTCTCGATCAGGTCGGCGACAATCGTTTGTTCCAGCGGATGATGGCCGAGAACGCCTTGCGCAACCGCCCGCCAGTGGGACGTTTCCGTGAGTTCGTGCTGACCCGCAAGAACGGCGAGAAAGCCACCCTGGACCTGAAGATTCAGGGCCTGACCCCGTTTGTCGACGGTGCGCGCCTGCTGGCACTGGCCAACGGCATCGACGCCAACAACACCCTCGAACGCTTCCGCCAACTGGTGGATAAAGAAGTCATCGACCGGCTGGATGGCGCCGCGTACGAAGAGGCGTACCACTTCATTCAGCAGACGCGCATGCAGCAGCATCAATTGCAGACCCGGGAAAACCTGCCGTATTCGAACCGGGTCGATCCCGACAGCCTCAATCATCTGGACCGGCGCATCCTGCGTGAATCCCTGCGCCAGGCCCAGCGCCTGCAAAGCAGCCTGACCCTGCGGTATCAGCTATGAGCCTGTTCTCGTGGCTGCGTCCGGCCAGCCCCGTTGTGCCGGACGACCTGCAACAGCGCCTGACGAAACTGCCGGCCATCGGCGAACTGCGCGAGTGCAGCCTGCGCGAGCAACGCTGGGTAGTGCTGGATCTGGAAACCACCGGGCTGAACCTGAGCAAGGATCGGGTGCTGTCGATCGGCGCGGTGGTGATCGAGGACGGTGCGATCGACTTCAGTCAGCAATTCGAACGCACCCTGCAATGTCACGAGTTGAAACTCGGCCCGAGCGTGTTGATTCACGGCTTGGCCCCGAGCGCGATTGCCGCCGGCAGCGAGCCCACCGAAGCCCTGGTCGAGTTGCTGGAGTTTATCGGCGACAGTCCGGTGCTGGCGTTTCACGCTTCGTTCGACCAGCACATGCTCGGCCGCGCACTGAAGGAACATCTCGGGCACAAGTTGCAGACGGTGTTTCTCGATGTGGCGCAGATCGCCCCGCTGGTTTGCCCGCAGGCACATATTCGCGAGGCGGGGCTGGACGAGTGGATCGACTGGTTCAAGCTCGAAGTGTTCGAGCGCCACCATGCGAGCGCCGATGCTCTGGCCACCGCGGAACTGGCGCTGATCCTGTTCAGTCGGGCGCGCCAGCAGCAGATCCACAGTCCGCTGAATCTGCAGCAACGCCTGAGTCAGTGGAAGCGCCGCCAGCAGACGCATTCGTTCTGAATCCGGGTTGTCGCCCGACAACCCGACCGGTGGCCAATTGCTAACCATTCCCACCTCTGCCACAATCGCGAACAATTCTCGTTAGTTAACACTTCCCAGTCGGTGTCGTCGTGTCTTCAGCCCAAAGCCCTCACAGTGAGCTCGTCGGTGCGTTGTATCGCGACCACCGCGGCTGGCTGCTGGCTTGGCTGCGGCGTAACGTGGCTTGCCCGCAACGGGCCGAAGACCTGAGCCAGGACACTTTCGTCCGCCTGCTCGGCCGCGACGAACTGCTGACACCGCGCGAACCCCGGGCGTTTCTGGTGGCCATTGCCAAAGGCTTGTTGTTCGACTACTTCCGCCGGGCGGCGCTGGAACAGGCGTATCTGACCGAACTGATGCTGATCCCCGAGGGCGAGCAGCCCTCGGTCGAAGAACAGCAACTGATCCTCGAAGACCTCAAGGCCATCGACCGCATGCTCGGCAAGCTGTCGACCAAGGCCCGCGCCGCTTTCCTCTATAACCGCCTCGACGGCCTGACCCACGCCGAGATCGCCGACAAACTCGGCGTGTCGGTCCCGCGCGTGCGCCAGTACCTGGCCCAAGGTATTCGACAGTGCTACATCGCGCTGTACGGTGAGCCAACATGAGCCCGGCCAGTTCTAGACCGGTCCCGGCCCATGTGCTGGACGCGGCGATTGCCTGGCAATTGACCCTCGATTCCAGCACGCCGCTGGAGCGCGAAGAGTTCGCCAAATGGCACGCGGCCAACGAAGAACACGCCCGCGCCTGGCGCCAGCTGGGCATGCTCGACCAGCGTTTCAGCGTGGCCAAGGGCCCGGCACGCAGCGCGTTGCTGCAATCGCGCGAAGGCATCCGCCGCCGGGTGCGCAAGCTGGGCAGCGGATTGGCCAGTGTCGTGGCGGTGGTTGGGCTGGCGCTGTTTGCCGGTGAACGTTATCTGCCGCTGGACTACTGGCTCGCGGATCAACGCACATCCACCGGCGAACAGCGCACCGTGCGCCTGACCGACGGCACCGTGCTCAACCTCAATACCCACAGCGCAGTGGATGTCCGCTTCGATGAAAAACAACGCCTGATCGTGTTGCAGGAAGGCGAAATCCTCGTCGAAACCGGTCACGGCGATGCACGGCCGTTCATCGTCGAAACCGCCGAGGGCAGCATGCGCGCCCTGGGCACGCGGTTCCTGGTCAAGCGCGAAGACGCCGGCACGCGCCTGAGCGTGTTGCAGTCGGCGGTGGCGGCGCATCCGCAATCCGATCCGCAGGAACAGATCCTGCGCGAAGGCCAGCAAGTGCTGATCCGCAATAACGGTCTGGATTCGGTGGTGGCGCTCAACCCCGGCGCCGATGCCTGGACCCGCGGCATGCTGGTAGTGGACAACGCGCGCCTGGAAGACCTGGTGCATGAACTCGGGCGCTATCGTCGCGGCCATCTGGGCATCGCGCCGGAAGTCGCCGACCTGCGCATCACCGGCAGCTTCCCGCTGCACGACACCGACAAGGCGCTGAACGCCCTGCTGCCGACTTTGCCGGTGCAGATCGAACAGCACACGCCATGGTGGGTGACCGTGGCCAAGGCGGATCCGAAGCCCTGACATTCGGTGCTGCCTGCCCGCGACAGGCCACCTGCCCCCCCTGAAAACGGACTTTCTGCTGACTTGCGCAGCGATGCCGTTCGTTAATCGAAATTATTTTCATCCAGCCCTATCACTTTTCGAATCTCGTCCGGCACACAGGCAATTGAGAAATATTTCCATTCAGGAGCCGCCGTATGTCCCGTTCGCTAGACACCTTGTTGCGCCCCAGTTTGCTGGCGGTCGCCATTGCCCTCTGCACCCCGCTGGCCAGCAGCCAACTGATCGCCGCTGAACAGGCGTCGAGCGTACGCGCCTACAACCTGCCGGCGGCTCCGTTGTCGACCACCCTGAATCAGATCGCCAGCCAGGGCGGCCTCACGCTGTCGCTGAACCCGTCGCTGGCGGCGGGCAAGACCTCGGCGCCGGTCAACGGCCAATATGACGCGGCCGGCGCCCTGCGCGCGGCCCTGCGCGGCACCGGTCTGCAACTGGAACAGAGCAGCACCGGCACCTACACCCTGGTCGCCGTGCCGGAAGGCGCGATGGCTCTGCCGGAAACCTCGGTGATCGGCGTGGAAAACTTCGAAAGCGCCTGGGGCCCGGTCGAAGGCTACACCGCCACCCGCACCGCCGCCGGCACCAAGACCGACACCGCGCTGGTCGAAGCACCGCGTTCGATTTCGGTCGCCACACGCCAGCAAATGGAAGACCGCGGCGTGCACAGCCTCGATGACGCCGTGCGCTATATGCCGGGGATCACCGCCAGCAGCTACGGCAGCGACACCCGCGCCGACTGGCTGCGCGTACGCGGTTTCGAACCGACTCAGTTCCTCGACGGCCTGCCCCTGCCAAAAGGCGTGTACGCCAACCCGAAACAGGAAACCTGGAACCTCGATCGCCTCGCCCTGCTGCGCGGCCCGGCCTCGTCCGTCTACGGCCAGACCCCGCCGGGCGGCCTGCTGGACATGGTCAGCCGTCGCCCGAGCGATGTGCAGAGCAGCGAAATCCAACTGCAATACGGCAGCGACAACCACCGCCAGATCAACTTCGCCAGCACCGGCAAGATCGATGACGCCGGCCAGTTTCTCTACGGCCTCAGCGGTGTGGTACGTGACAGCGGCACGCAGATCGACCACGTCGACAACAAGCGCTACAACATCGCGCCGAGCCTGACCTGGAACATCGACGACGACACCAGATTCACCCTGCTGACCCAGTTCACCCGCGACGATACCGGCATCACCAGCCAGTTCCTGCCGGTGCAGGGCACCAAGATCGACATGCCGTTCGGCAAGGTTTCCCATCACAAGAACCTGGGCGATCCGGACTGGGAATACTACGACCGCACCTATTACGCGCTGGGCTATGCCTTCGAACATCGCCTGAACGATGTGTGGCAGTTCAAGCAGAACCTGCGCTACACCAAGTCGGATCTGTCGTTCCAGGGCATCACCGTCGGCTCCTACCCGTTCACTCAAGTGGACAATGACGGCAACGTCGGCCGTACCACCACCATCGTCGACGAAGACATCAGCCAGTTCGCCGTGGACAACAACTTCCAGGCCGACTTCGCCACCGGCGACATCCGCCACACCCTGCTGCTGGGTCTGGATCACCAGCGCAGCAACACCAACTACACCTCGATCTTCGGCAGCGCGCCGGAGATCAACGTGAACAATCCGATCCATGGTCAGCCGATCGTGCGTCCGGCGCGCACCACCGCGTTCTATGACTACAACCAGAAGACCTACCAGACCGGCCTCTACGTTCAGGACCAGATGGCCCTGGACCAATGGCGCCTGACCCTCGGCGGCCGGGAAGACTGGGTGCACACCAGCACTCAATTCATCAACAAGGGCGACGCCACCAACACCCAGCGTGACAAGGCGTTCAGCGGTAACGCGGCGATCAGCTACGTGTTCGATTCCGGTTTCGTGCCGTACCTGTCCTACGCCGAATCGTTCCAGCCGACCACCGGCGCCGACGCCTCGTCGACCGAATCGCTCAAACCGACCGAAGGCAAGCAGTGGGAACTGGGCATCAAGTACCAGCCACCGGGCAGCAAGACCCTGCTGACGGCAGCCGTGTATGACCTGACCCAGAAAAATGTCTCGGTCAGCTCGTTCGTCAACGGCGTATCGATCACCAGTCAGACCGGCGAAGTGAAGGTCAAAGGCCTTGAGCTGGAAGCCGTCTCCGACGTCACCGACAACCTGAAGGTCATCGCCGCGTACACCCTGGCCAAGTCCGAAGTGCAGAACGGCGCCGACAAGGGCAACCGTCTGCAACTGATGCCGAATCAGCAAGCCTCGCTGTGGGCCGATTACACCTGGCACAGCGGTGTGCTCGACGGCTTCGGCATCGGCGCCGGCGCGCGCTACACCGGCAACACCTACGGCGACAAAGCCAATACCTGGCTGGGCAAGGCGGACGCGTACACCGTGTTCGACGCCGCCGTGCATTACGACCTCGGCCGTCTGGACAACAGCCTCAAAGGCGCGTCGCTGGCACTCAACGCCACCAACTTGCTGGACAAGGACTACATCTCCACTTGCGACAGCTTCTACTGCTACTACGGCGACCAGCGCAGTGTCGTCGCCAGCGCCACTTACAAGTGGTAAGCGCCTGAGCTGAACAGGCCCTGCAACCAGGCCGTCCCTCGTGGACGGCTTGGGTGTTTTTGAAGGTCATGAAATGAAAAGTAAAACAATTCGCCGCTGGTCCTTGGTCCACACCTGGACCAGCCTGATCTGCACCGTGTTTTTGCTGCTGCTGGCCCTGACCGGCCTGCCGCTGATTTTCCATCACGAGATCGACCACCTGCTGGGCGATGCGCCCGAGTTGCGGGGGATGCCGGCGAACACGCCGCATCTGAACCTGGCGCAACTGGTCGAAGCGGCGGAGAAGCATCGCCCCGGCGAGGTCGTGCAGTACTTCGGCTTCGAAGACGACGAACCGAATGCCGTGCTGACGATCATGGCCAGGACCGCCGGCACCGAGCCCAATTCCTCGCACACCTTCATGCTCGACGCGCGCACCGGCGAAGCCCTGGAAATGCCTTCGGCCAACGGTGGGCTGATGCTGTTCATCCTGCGCCTGCACGTCGACATGTTCGCCGGGCTGCCGGGCAAATTACTGCTGGCGTTCATGGGTTTGCTGTTCGTGGTCGCGATCGTGTCCGGCACGGTGTTGTACCTGCCGTTCATGCGCCGCTTGGCGTTCGGCACCGTGCGCCAGGACAAATCCACCCGCCTGCGCTGGCTCGACCTGCATAACCTGATCGGCGTGGTCACCCTGACCTGGGCGCTGGTGGTCGGCGTGACCGGGGTGATCAGCGCCTGCGCCGATCTGATCATCGCTGCATGGCGCAACGATTCGCTCAACGCCATGATCGCGCCCTACCGCGATGTCCCGCCGCTGATCCACCTCGCCCCGGCCACGCGACTGCTGGATATCGCCAACGAAGTCGCACCGGGCATGAAACCGGACTTCATCGCCTTCCCCGGCACCCGTTTCTCCAGCGAGCACCATTACTCGGTGTTCATGAAGGGCGGCACCCACCTGACCTCGCACCTGCTGACCCCGGTGCTGATCGACGCCAGCACCCTGCAAGTGACGGCGGTCGCAGAACGACCGTGGTACATGGACGCCATGGGCATGTCGCAGCCGCTGCACTTCGGTGACTACGGCGGCATGCCGATGAAAATTCTCTGGGCCACATTGGACGTGCTGACCATCATCGTCCTCGCCAGCGGCGTGTACTTGTGGGTGGTACGGCGCAAGGCCGCGAAACCGATGCTGGAACCGGCGCAGGCCTCTGCATGAAGCCGCGTCAGTCGAATTTCTGGAAGGTCTTCAGCACACCGCTGGTGATCGCGCTGCTGAGTGCGGCGGGCCTGTTCGCGGCGTTGCTGGGCGACGGGATCTGGGATGGCCTGAGCTGGATTGGTCTGGGCATTCCGGCAGTCATTGCCCTGCGCGGATTGCTGCAACGCCGCTGAACGGCTTGAGCCTGACGGGCAACGCGCTATGCTGCCCGTCATTGCCCCTGACCGAGACCCTGCCGATGTCCGCTCCCAGCATGACCCTGTTCCACAACACCCTGTCCCCGTTCGTGCGCAAAGTCATGGTGCTGCTGCACGAGACCGGCCAGCAGGATCGCGTCGCGCTGCAGGACTGCGTGCTCAGCCCTGTCAGCCCGGACGCCGCCCTCAACGCAGACAACCCGCTGGGCAAGATCCCGGCCCTGCGCCTGGCCGACGGCAATGTCATCCATGACAGCCGGGTGATCCTCGATTACCTCGACCACCAGCACGTCGGCAACCCGCTGATCCCCCGCGACGGCTCGGCCCGCTGGCGGCGCCTGACCCTGGCCTCGATGGCCGACGGGATCATGGACGCCTCGGTCATGGTGCGTTACGAGCAAGTGCTGCGCGCCCCGGAAAAACACTGGGACGAATGGCTCGAAGCCCAGCGCGAGAAGATCCGCCGCGCCCTCGCCTTGCTGGAGCGCGACGCGATTGCCGAACTGACCTGTCACTTCGACGTCGCCGCGATCAGCGTGGCCTGTGCACTGGGTTATCTCGACCTGCGCTTCCCGGATCTGGGCTGGCGTGACGCCAATCCGCAACTGGCCAACTGGTTCTTTGAAGTGAGCCAGCGGCCGTCGATGATTGCGACCATGCCGAAGGCTTGACGCACCGGGCGGGAGGCAACGAGGCAAAGATCAGCGTCATCAACACCTCGGCCTCCCGCTGCTCCTCACGCAATCCCACAAACCGGCTCATTGCACCGCTCCGATATCGAATTGCAGCGGTTTGGCCGGTTTCTGCCCGATCCCGTACCAGTCCAGATTGCGGGTCAGCACCATGAACACACCGAGCAGACCGAACAGCAGCAGCGAACCCATCAGCAGCGCGTAATCCTCGGCGCTCAGCAAGCCGTAGAGCAAGCCGTACAACGCCGCCAGCCCCGCCGAAAAACTCAAGCCATGCCGCACGCTGCGCAGCACGTGGCAGACATAGAAACCGATCAACAGCACGCAACCGCTGGCCGACAACAGATACGCCAGGGCAAACCCGATGTGCTCCGACAACGACAGCAGCAACAGATAAAAGAACGCCAGCGCCACACCCACCAACGCGTATTGCACCGGGTGCACCGCCAGGCTTTTCAGCACTTCGAACAGGAAGAACCCGGCGAACGTCAGGACGATGAACAGCAGCGCATATTTGATCGCCCGGTCACTCTTCAGGTACTGATCCACCGGATCGATGAAGCTCACGCCGAAACTGCGCCCGTTGAACGCCTCGCAATCGTTGCCCGACACACAACGGCTCATCGCCTCCTGCAAATTGGTGGAGAAAAACGAGGTCTGCCAATCGGCGGTGAAACCCTGATCGTTGATCTCGCGTTTGGCCGGCAGAAAGTTGCCGATGAAGCTTGGGTGCGGCCAGTTGGCAGCGAGGTTCACCCGACTGGTCTTGCCCACCGGCAGCACTTGCAACGAGCCGGTGCCTTGCAGGCGCAGGTCGAAGCCGAAGGCCAGTTCCGTGGTCTTGCTGGTGTCCAGCGCCGGCAGCGTCACTCGCACACCCTCGCCCAGCCAGCCGACCTGGGTGCCGGGCACGAAGTCCAGACGCTGCGCGCCCAGTTCCAGCTTCAGCGCGTTTTCAATCCCGCGAATGTCGCTGATGCCGACTGCAAGGAACGGCGCATCGAAGGTGTAATCGGCAAAGTCTTCCTTGACTCCCAACTGCGCAGGCACCGAGAAATGCCCGCTGATACGGTTATCGGCATGGAACAGCCGCGCCTCGTAAATGCCACGCGCGCGCAGCTCGGTCTGCACCTGGCCGTCGAGTTCAAAGCGTTCCGGGAGGAAATACAGGCGTCCGCGTTCTTCGCCGATTTCCTGATAACGCTCGTCGCTCTTCTCTTTGGTCTTCCAGGTGCGAACAACTTTGCGATACGGCACAACCATCACCGGCCCGCTGAGTTGCTGGCTGTAGCTTGAGCTTCTGGCGATGTCTTCGAGCACACCGTCACGCAGTTGCTGGCGATCGTCGATGATGCCGTCGATCATCAGCAGCGGTACCAGCAATACCAGGATCAGCAGGGCAATGGCCCCGAGTTTTATCGTCAGACTTTTGTTCATGGGACTCTCCCTGTTTCGATGGGCAGAGTCTGCAAAGAGGATGTGGGGGTTTTGTGGGAGGAATGTGGAGTTTGTGTGGAGACTACAACTGCAGAACGACTTCCACCCCGGCTTCGACGTTGCCGATGCGCATCGAACCACCGTGCAACTTGACCACCTCTTCGACAAAATTGAGCCCGAGACCAGTGCTTTTACGTCCGCTGTCCGGGCGTGGCAGGGAGTAGAAGCGCTCGCTCAAGCGCGGCAAGGCGTAGTCGGGAATCGGCGTGGTTTCGTTGAACAGGCGAAGCTCGACCCGCTCACCGATTTTCTCGGCGCCGAAGCGCAGCAGACCGTGCGACGGGGTGAAATCCAGTGCGTTCTCCAGCAAATTGCCCAGCGCCTGACGCAACAGAAACGGCTCGCCTATCAACGCCAGATCCGGCGCGATGGTTTGCTCGATCCGCAGTTGCCGGCCTTCGATGCGTGCCATTTGAGCCTGTAACAGCTCATCCACCAGCGCCGCCAATGGCACTGCGACGCGTTCCTCAAGACCCTGCCGCTGTTCGACCTGAGCAAGATTGAGCAGGCGCTCGATCAACTGCTGCATCCGGGCACTTTCACTGTCGATGTTGCCGACAAAACGCAATCGCTGATCCGCCGACATCTCGTCCTGCAACAACTCGGCGGCACCACGAATGGCGGCCAGGGGGCTCTTCAATTCATGGGTCAGGGTGTGCACATAGCGCTCGACGTAGGCCTTGCCTTCGAGCTGGGTGCGCATCTGTTCCACGGCGGTCGCCAACTGCTCCAGCTCGCCGCCGCGATAGTGCGGCACCGCCACCCGACGGCCCTCGCTCACGGCCTGGGCGTACACGGTCAAGCGGTGCAGCGCGCGACTGAGCCACCACGACAGCACGGCGCCAAGCAACAGGCCGAGGCCGATCAATCCGGCGCCGTAACCGAGCAAGCGGCGTTCGGTGCGATCGACATAGGGTTGCAGTGAACTGTTGGGTTTGGCCACGGTGACCACGCCGATGATCGCGCCGTTGTCGCGGATCGGCGCACCGACGTGCATCACTGAAGAATTCGGATCATTCGGGTCACTGCGGCTGGAGCGTGCGCCGTATTCGCCGCGCAGGGTCAGGTAGACGTCGTTCCAGCGCGAGTAGTCCTGACCGACCGCAACACCGCTGGAGTCCAGCACCACGATGCCCTTGGCGTCGGTAACGTAGATCCGGTGGTTGACCTGGTTTTTCGCCAGGCCCCAGATCGTCGCCTTCGGCTGGCGTTCGCCATAGGCGCGGAGCAGCTGCGGCCAGCGATTCTGGTTGAGGGTGCCGGCCTTGAAATCGTCCCGCAGGATTTCTGCCATCAGGTTGGCGGTATCGACCAGGGTTTCTTCGGTGGACTGGCGCACGCCGGGGCGGATTTCTTCCATCACCGTGTTGAGCACGAAATACCCGGTCAGGCCGATGAACAGGACGTACACCAGGAAAATCCGCAGCCCCAGCGACATCAGCTGTGCCCCGGACTGTAGCTGTAGCCGAGGCCGCGGTGGGTCTGGATCGGCTCGGCTTCGGCACGCACCAGACGCAATTTGGCGCGCACGCTTTTTATATGGCTGTCGATGCTGCGCTCGTACCCGGCGTCCGCCGCCACCCCCAGCGCATCGAGCAACTGCTCGCGGCTGAACACCCGCTCGGGCTGTTCGAGCAGGCATTGCAGCAGACGGAATTCGTGGCGGGTCAGGCTCAGGGGTTGGCCGCGATAGCTGATCTGTACACGTTCGGGATCGATGCGAAACAGCGCCGAGGACGCCTCGATGGCCGGGCGTGGCGCCATGCGCTTGAGAATCGCCCGGACCCGCGCCGCCACTTCCCGTGGGCTGAACGGCTTGACCACGTAATCGTCGGCGCCGATTTCCAGACCCACCACCCGGTCAATCTCGGCATTGCGCGCACTGAGAAACAGCACCGGCACTTCACTGAAGCGACGCAGTTGCTTGCAGGTTTCGAAGCCACTGATGTCCGGCAAACCGATGTCGAGGATGATCAGATCCGCCGGGGTCTGGCGCTGATGCTCCAGCGCCGCTGCGCCCAGGCTCAGCCAGGTCGTGGTGAAGCCCTCGCCCTGCAAGGCAAAAATCAGCGTGTCGGCAATCGCCGCTTCGTCTTCGACAATCAGGATATGAGGCATGGCGTCCGAGCCTGTGGGTTAAGTGCGCGAACGGTGCCCCAAGCCCGGCGTTACGTCAATGAGACCACTTGCTTCAGCAATCAGGTTTGTCAGCAGTGAAGCGTCGCGCCGGGTTCACCGCCGCGCCGAACTCGCGCAGGGCCTTGGCACCGATCAGCAACGGGTAGTTGAAGTTGCTGCGGTCGGTCAGGTTGACCTCCACGGTACGCTTGACGTCGCCCAGGCACAGCTCCAGATCGACTACCGGGCGCTTGGCCACTTCGGTGCTTTCGCCCTCGTCTTCTTCATCCGAGCGACTCTTGATCTTGCTGATCCGCGCAACCTTGTGTTCGTACACCTTGTTGCTGGCGTCCTTGGTGGCCAGACGGAAACGCACCCAGTCTTCGCCGTCGCGCTTGAACGTCTCGATGTCCTTGGCCGACAGCGAGGCAGTCAGTGCGCCGGTGTCCATCTTGGCCTTGAGCACTTCGCCGCCGATTTCCGGCAGCGCGATGTATTCGTAACGACCGTACAGGGTCGGCTCGGCTGCCAGGACCGGCAGGGCGACGAGGGAAAGCAGTGCAAGGAGGGATTTCACGTAAAGGGCTTCCTTGGGAAATGGGGGCGTCAGACGCGAGATTTTAGACCGTTGTTTACTTGATCGTTCCCACGCTCCGCGTGGGAATGCATCAGGTGACGCTCCGCGTCACAGGGACGCAGAGCGTCCCCGGCGGCGTTCCCACGCAGAGCGTGGGAACGATCAGACTAACGCCCCACAGGTGAAACATTCGTCACCGGCGGATTTGGCCTGTCGGCCGAAGCCACTTATCATGGCGCGCCCATCCGTTTTCCAAGAGTTGCTTATGCGCCGCCTGCTCACCGGCTGTTTCGTCACCCTGCTGCTGTTGTCCAACACCCTGGTGCTGTTCGGCCCGCTGATGGTGTTTGCCCTGCTCAAGCTGATTCTGCCGGGGCGCTTTCGCGACTACGCTTCGTGGGCGGTGATGTGGATCGCCGAAACCTGGGCGGAAATCGACAAGCTGATCTTCCGCCTGTGCATCCCCACGCAATGGGACATTCGCGGCGGCGAAAACCTGCGCAGCGACACTTCCTACCTGGTGATCAGCAATCATCAGTCCTGGGTCGATATCCCGGCGCTGATCCAGACCCTCAACCGGCGCACGCCATTCTTCAAGTTCTTCCTCAAGAAAGAGCTGATCTGGGTGCCGTTCCTGGGCCTGGCCTGGTGGGCGCTGGACTACCCGTTCATGAAGCGCTACACCAAGGCATTCCTGGCGAAGAACCCCGAGTTGGCCGGCAAGGATCTGGAAATCACCAAAGCCGCGTGCGAGCTGTTCAAGCGCCAGCCGGTGACGGTGGTGAATTATCTGGAAGGCACCCGTTACACCGCCGCCAAAAGCACTCAGCAGCAGTCACCGTTCAGCCATCTGCTCAAGCCCAAGGCCGGCGGCGTGGCGTTCGTACTGGCGGCGATGGGCGAACAGCTGGACGCGATTCTCGATGTGACCGTGGTTTATCCACAGCAGAAGATTCCGGGGTTCTGGGACCTGATCAGCGGCAACGTGCCACGCGTGATCGTCGACATCCAGACCCGCGAGCTGGATCCGGCCCTGTGGCAGGGCGATTACGAAAACGATCCGGCGTTTCGCGAGAAGGTCCAGAACTGGGTCAACCAGCTCTGGACCCTCAAGGATCAGCGCATCGCCGAACTCAAGGGCGAGCGCCGCTGAGTCAACCGTTGGTGCCGGTGCCCCAGATGCTGCCCAGGCTTTGCAGCAACGAGCCGCCGACACCCTGCTGACCGAGGTATTGCAGCAGGATCGGGGCAAACTGGCCAACCATCCCGCTGTCCATGCCCAGCGCACCGAAGGCGTTGTTCAGGTCATTGGTGTCCTTGACGTTGCCCAGCGCATTTTCCAGCCCGGCGGACTTGCCCGACGAGCCGAGCAAACCGCTCAGCGCCGCCAGATTGCCAGCGCCGCCCGACAGCTTGTCGATGCCCGGCACTTCCTTGGCCAGCTCGGAATAGTCCGTGTTGCTCAGCTGGTTCTTCGCCAGTCCCAACATCGCACTGGTGCCGCCGACCGCTTGCTGCGGCGTGACGTTCAGCGCGCTCAAGGCACTCAACAGACCGGCGGTTTCCGAGGTCGGTGCCGCGGCGGCGGCCTTGTCCCCGCCTTGCATGCCCGATACCGCACCGGCCACGTCATTCAAACTGAAACCGGCAAACACCGGCCCTGCCGCCAGGGTCAGGAGCGATGCCAGGGCAAAACCGCGTGAAATCTTCATTCAGACATCCTCTTGTGGCGTGGATTGCGCCGGATACAGGCGCTCAAACTGCCGGTTTGACCGGAGGACCGTCGGCATGTTCCAGCCGGTAAAGATCATTTTCCTTTAAAGAAACGCCACAAGACGACGGCCTTTAGCTCAGAAATTTTAAAAACCGACAGCGGTTATTTCGAAAAATGCTTAAAACCTGTCATTTATGACAGTTAACGAATGGAACATTAACAGACAGCATTACAGCTCAATCCCGTAACGGAGTACGAGTAATGTTGAAAAAAACATTTGCTGCTGCGCTGGTCGCCGTTGCTCTCACCAGCACGGCCTATGCCGATTGCCCCGCTGTCACAACATTTATAAAACTGCCGGACGGCAGGTTCGTCGCGCAGATGAACCCCGAATTAGCGATACCGGTTGACGTCGATCCTGCCACTGCCAGTGAATCGGAGGTCCGGAGCCTTCTCTTCACCGCTGTACGCCTCAAGGAAAAAGATGATAAGGATAACGCCAGGGCCGTCTGCCAGTACGAAGATGGGAAAAATCGTCCCTCACTAGCGGCATCTTTGGTCTGGAAACCCGGGAAACCCATCACGCCTTCCGGTCTGAACTGGAAGAACGATCAGTGTGCGACAAAGAGCGGGAACGTTGGGGACTGCCCGTTCCAGTAACGAGCCAAACAACTTAATTTTTGAAGCGTATGCAACGCAAAAGGGCAGCCCGACGGGCTGCCCTTTTTCATCTATGCAACTTACGCCGCACTGAACAACTTATGCGGATCAATCACAAACTTCTTCGGCACGCCGGCATCGAACTCGCCGTAACCTTCCGGCGCCTGGTCGAGGCTGATGACCTGCACGCCCACCACTTCGGCGATGTTGATGCGGTCCCACATGATCGCCTGCATCAGCTGACGGTTGTACTTCATCACCGGGGTCTGACCGGTGTGGAAGCTGTGGGATTTGGCCCAGCCGAGGCCGAAGCGGATGCTCAGGCTGCCCATTTTCGCGGCGGCATCGACAGCACCCGGATCTTCAGTCACGTACAGTCCCGGAATACCGATCTTGCCGGCTACGCGCACTACGCCCATCAGCGAGTTGAGTACGGTGGCCGGGGCTTCGGATTTGACGCCGTCGTGACCATGACCACGGGCTTCGAAGCCCACGCAGTCCACCGCGCAATCCACTTCAGGCTCGCCCAGCAGCGCGGCGATCTGTTCGTGCAGCGGGGTGTCTTTCGACAGGTCGACGATTTCGAAACCCTGAGCCTTGGCGTGGGCCAGGCGGATGGTGTTGACGTCGCCGACGATCACCACCGCCGCGCCCAGCAGACGGGCCGAAGCAGCAGCGGCCAGACCGACCGGGCCTGCGCCCGCGATGTAAACGGTGCTGCCCGGACCGACGCCAGCGGTAACGGCGCCGTGGTAACCGGTCGGCAGAATGTCGGAGAGGCAGGTCAGGTCACGGATTTTCTCCATGGCCTTGTCGCGGTCCGGCAGTTTCAGCAGGTTGAAGTCGGCGTACGGCACCAGCACGTACTCGGCCTGGCCACCAGTCCAGTCGCCCATGTCGACGTAACCGTAGGCACCACCGGCACGGGCCGGGTTGACGGTCAGGCAGACGCCGGTGTGTTGCTCCTTGCAGGAACGGCAGCGCCCGCAAGCCACGTTGAACGGAACGGACACCAGATCGCCGATTTTCAGGCTTTCGACGTCGCTGCCCTTCTCGATCACTTCACCGGTGATCTCGTGTCCCAGCACCAGACCGACCTGAGCGGTGGTACGGCCGCGCACCATGTGCTGGTCGGAGCCGCAAATGTTGGTTGAAACCACACGCAGGATGACACCGTGCTCAATCTTCCTGCCGCGCGGATCCTGCATTTTCGGATAGTCGATTTTCTGTACTTCGACCTTGCCAGCGCCGAGATACACCACACCACGATTGCCAGACATGCTTTCACCTCGCTGTTGTTTTTATGGAACCGCGCCGCCCAGGCAGGCAGCGCGTTAAGTGCTCGGGTACAGATGCTGATGCTTGTGTTGCCTGTTATGGCCTCATCGCTGGCAAGCCAGCTCCCACAGGGATTCTGGTTGGATTCAAATTTTGTGAACGACACAAAACCCTGTGGGAGCGAGCCTGCTCGCAATGGCGATCTAAAGAACGACGGTTCTGTTGGCGTTCAAGAAAACCCTTCTTTCGATGTGATACCCGACAGCCCGGGCCAGGGTCAGGCCTTCGATGTCGCGGCCCTTGGCGATCAGGTCCTCGGGGTAGTGACTGTGATCCACCGCCTCGACGCCCTGGGCGATGATCGGCCCCTCGTCCAGGTCGTTATTGATGTAGTGCGCGGTAGCGCCGACCAGTTTCACGCCCTTGTTGTAGGCCTGGTGATACGGCTTGGCGCCCTTGAAGCCCGGCAGCAGCGAGTGGTGAATGTTGATCGCCTTGCCATCGAGCTTGCGGCACAGCTCCGGCGACAGCACCTGCATGTAGCGGGCGAGGATCACCAGTTCAGCGCCGGCCTCTTCGATCACCTGCCACACCTGCCGCTCCTGGGCCGGTTTGTCGTTGGGGTCGAGGGGGAAATGGTAGTAGGGAATCTGGTGCCAGTCGGCCAGCGGCTTGAGGTCCGGATGGTTGGACACCACCGCCGCCACGTCCATCGACAACTGGCCGATGCGCTGGCGATAGAGCAAGTCGTTGAGGCAGTGATCGGCCTTGGAGACCATGATCACCACTTTTGGCCGGTAGTTCGGCGCAGTCAGCTCGAAGATCATGCCGAACGCCTGACCGCGTTCGGCGAGGCCGGCGCGGAAGGACTGCTCGTCAAAACCGTCGGGCTGACGGAACTCCACCCGAATGAAGAAGCGGCCCGAGAGCCGGTCATCGAACGAGTGGTGCTCGGTGACGTAGCAGCCCTGCTCGAACAGAAAACGCGTCACCGCGTCCACGGTGCCGAGAACGCTGGGGCAGTCGGCGGTCAGAATCCATGTATCCGGGGCGCGGCTCATCGTTTTCTCCTGATCAGGCCTGAACGCTAAGGCCGTATTCGGCGGACGCATCCTGCAACCACAACCACCAGTAATCCGAGAAGCTGCGGCGGATCAGCAGTTCCCAGGTGTCTTCGGCGGTGTGGCGGATCATCAGCTGCGACTTGGCGAACACCGTGCCGACCGCCTTGCCGACCGGGAAGTTGTTCGGGTGCACGTCGTAGCTGGTGGATTTCATCAGCACCTGACGCACGTTCGGGCCGCTCAGTTCGAGCAACTGCTGGCCGCCGCTGACGTTGACGATTGCGATGTGCAGATCGCCCAGCGCTTCGCGCAGTTTCTGCTCGGCAGCGAACTCTTCACCGCTCGGCACGATCAGCAGCCACTCGTCCGGGCCCATCCATTGCAGGCTGGTTTCACCTTTGACGATCACGCTCAGGGCACCCGGCAATTCGATGCCCAACGCTTTGTGCACACCGGCAGCGAATGCGGCATCGTGGCCGTCGCCACGGATGGTCAGATGGCCGAGGAGTTTCTTCTCGCGCACGGTCACGCCGGCGTTCTTGCGGCCCTTGCCGACCAGGCTGGCGAGGTCGGCATGATGCAGCGACGACTCGGCCTTGGCCCCGGTGGTCGGGCGTTGTTGGTAAACGTTGGCTGCGGTCATAAAACACCTATTCTTTTGTTTGATCGTTCCCACGCTCTGCGTGGGAATGCCGCCATGGACGCTCTGCGTCCGCTCTTGGGACGCGGAGCGTCCCGGGATGCATTCCCACGCAAAGCGTGGGAACGATCAGTATCAAATGTTCTGGCGATCGCCTTTCGGATCGAAGAACACCGAAGAAACGATTTCCGCCTCGATCACGCTGCCATCCGCCAGCGGTGCGAACACCCGCTCGCCCATGCGCTTGAGACCGCCCTTCACCACACCCATGGCAAACGAATAGCCGAGGGAGTTGTGCGCATAGCTGGAGGTCACGTGGCCGACCATGGTCATCGGGATCGACTGCTTGGTGTTGAACACCAGCTGTGCACCTTCCGGCAGCCAGACGTTCGGATCGATCGGCTTCAGGCCCACCAGTTGTTTACGCTGGTCACGCACGCAGTCTTCACGGTTCATGCCGCGCTGGCCGATCCACGAGAACGGCTTGGTGCGACCGACGCACCAGCCCATGTTCAGGTCGTCCGGGGTCATCGAGCCGTCGGTGTCCTGGCCGACGATGATGAAGCCCTTCTCCGCCCTCAAGACGTGCATGGTTTCAGTGCCGTACGGGGTCAGGTTGTACTGCTTGCCCGCCTCGACGATTTTTTCCAGCACGCCCATCGCGTAGTCGGCCTGGACGTTGACTTCGTACGACAGCTCACCGGTGAACGAGATGCGGAACACCCGCGCCGGCACACCGCCGACCAGACCTTCTTTCCAGGTCATGAACGGGAACGCTTCATTGGCCAGGTCGATGTCGGTCACGGCGCTGAGCAGCTTGCGGCTGTTCGGGCCGGACAGGGTCATGGTCGCCCAGTGGTCGGTGACGGAGGTGAAGTACACCTTCAGGTCCGGCCATTCGGTCTGGTGGTACAGCTCCAGCCACTGCAGTACGCGAGCCGCGCCGCCGGTGGTAGTGGTCATGACGAAATGGTTGTCGGCCAGACACGCCGTCACACCGTCGTCGAAGACCATGCCGTCTTCCTTGCACATCAGGCCGTAACGGGCCTTGCCCACGTCGAGCTTGGTCCAGGCGTTGGTGTACACGCGGTTGAGGAACTCGCGGGCGTCCGGGCCCTGGATGTCGATCTTGCCCAGGGTCGAAGCGTCCAGCAGACCGACGCTGTCGCGCACGGCCTTGCATTCGCGCTTGACGGCGGCATGCATGTCTTCGCCGTTTTTCGGGAAGTACCACGGACGCTTCCACTGACCGACGTCTTCGAACTCGGCGCCGTTTTTCAGGTGCCATTGATGCAGTGCGGTGTAACGCACCGGTTCGAAGATGTGCCCGCAGTGACGGCCAGCTACCGCGCCAAACGTCACCGGCGTGTAGTTCGGACGGAACATCGTGGTGCCCATCTGCGGGATGGTCACGTTCAGCGAGCGAGCGGCAATCGCCAGACCGTTGACGTTGCCGAGCTTGCCCTGATCGGTGCCGAAGCCCAGCGCGGTGTAGCGTTTGACGTGTTCGACCGACTCGAAACCTTCGCGGGTCGCCAGTTCGATGGCGGCGGCGGTGACGTCGTTCTGCAGGTCGACGAACTGCTTCGGCGCCCGGGAAGTGCCTTTCTCGTGCGGCACCTGGAACAGCGCCAGGGTTGGTTCTTCGAGACGGCTCAGGGCTTTCGGCAACACGGCTTCAACGGTCTGGAAACCGGCTTCGGACGCCGCTCGCACGCCGCCTTCAAAACCGTCAGCCAGGGAGTCGCCGAGACCGTAGACGCCGTTGATGCCACCGACGCACACGCGTTTCTGCGGTGCTTCGCCCGGTACGAAACCGAGGATGTCTTCGCGCCAGATCGGCTTGCCGCCGAGGTGCGACGCCAGGTGAACCACCGGGCTGTAACCGCCGGAGCTGGCGATCAGGTCGCAGTCGAGCCATTCGCCGGGGCTGGTGACCTTGTGGCCTTTGACATCGATCGCCGCCACGCGGGCAGCGGTGACGTGCTTGCTGCCACGGGCCTCGATCACGGCGCTGCCGGTGAGGATGCGAATGCCTTTGGCGCGCGCCTCTTCAACCAGTGCGCCACGCGGATTGCTGCGGGCGTCGGCGATGGCGACGACTTGCAGGCTGGCGTCGAGCCAGTCCAGCGCCACGCGGTAGGCGTGATCGTTGTTGGTCGACAGCACCAGTTTCTTGCCCGGTGCCACGCCGTAACGGCGCACGTAAGTCGACACCGCACCGGCGAGCATGTTGCCCGGCACGTCGTTGTTGCCGTAGACCAGCGGACGCTCGTGAGCGCCGGTCGCCAGCACCACACGCTTGGCGCGGACGCGGTGAATGCGCTGACGCACCTGGCCGATCGGCGCGCGGTCACCGAGGTGATCGGTGAGGCGTTCATGAATGGTCAGGAAGTTGTGGTCGTGGTAACCGTTGACCGTGGCGCGCGGCAACAGCAGCACGTCCGGAGTATTCTTCAGCTCAGCGATGACGCTGGCGACCCACTCCATCGCAGGCTTGCCGTCGAGGCTTTCGCGGGAGTCGAGCAGGCTGCCGCCGAACTCTTCCTGTTCATCGGCGATGATCACCCGGGCACCGCTGCGGGCAGCAGCCAGGGCAGCGGCCAGACCGGCCGGGCCGGCGCCGACGATCAGCACGTCGCAGTGCTGGTTCATGTAGTCGTAGGTGTCCGGATCGACTTCGGTCGGCGAACGACCAAGACCTGCGGCCTTACGAATGTACTTTTCGTAAGTCATCCAGAACGATTGCGGGTACATGAAGGTTTTGTAGTAGAAGCCCGGCGGCATCAGCTTGCCGCCGACCTTGCCGAGAATCCCCATCATGTCGTTGTTGACGCTCGGCCAGCCGTTGGTGCTGGTGGCGACCAGGCCCTGGTACAACGCCTGTTGCGTGGCGCGCACGTTAGGGATCTGGGTGGCTTCGGTAGCACCGATCTGCAGCACCGCGTTCGGCTCTTCGGCACCGGCGGCGAAGATGCCGCGCGGACGTGAATACTTGAAGCTGCGGCCAATGATGTCAACGCCGTTGGCCAGCAGGGCTGCGGCCAGCGAGTCGCCTTCAAAACCTTTGTAGGTCTGGCCGTTGAAGGTGAAGCTCAGCACTTTGTTGCGGTCGATCCGTCCACCGTTGGACAGGCGATTGGTCTGGCTCATACCTTCTCTCCCAGCGCCGTCGTGGCTGTTTTCGCAGTGTCAGCCTTGTCGGTGAATTGCGGCTTGGTGCCGATCTTGTAGGTTTCGAGAATCTCGTAGGTCACGGTGTCGCGGGTGACGTTGAAGTACTGGCGGCAACCGGCGACGTGATCCCACAACTCGTGGTGCAGACCGCGAGGGTTGTCGCGGAAGAACATGTAGTTGCCCCACTCCTCGTCGGTGCAGCTGTTCGGATCCAGCGGACGCGGGATGTGCGCCTGACCGGATGCGTGGAATTCCTCTTCGGAGCGCAGTTCGCCGCAGTGAGGACAGAAGATATGCAACATGGGGATTTCTCCTGTTAGTGGGCGACAGCCGCAGCGCCGTGTTCGTCGATCAACGCACCGTTGTGGAAACGGTCGATGGAGAAAGGAGCGGCCAGCGGGTGCATTTCACCCTTGGCCAGACTCGCGGCAAACACGTTGCCCGAGCCAGGTGTGGCCTTGAAGCCACCAGTGCCCCAACCGCAGTTGAAGAACATGTTCGGTACCGGGGTTTTCGAAATGATCGGGCACGCATCCGGCGTGGTGTCGACGATACCGCCCCACTGACGGTTCATGCGCACTCGCGACAGCACCGGGAACATCTCGACGATGGCCTGGATGGTGTGCTCGATCACCGGGTACGAACCGCGCTGGCCGTAGCCGTTGTAGCCGTCGATACCGGCGCCGATCACCAGGTCGCCCTTGTCGGACTGGCTGATGTAACCGTGCACGGCGTTGGACATGATCACACTGTCGATGATCGGTTTGATCGGCTCGGACACCAGTGCCTGCAACGGGTGCGACTCGATCGGCAGACGGAAACCGGCCAGCTTGGCCATGTGCCCGGAGTTACCGGCGGTGACCACACCGACGCGTTTGGCGCCGATGAAGCCCTTGTTGGTTTCAACACCGATGCACACGCCGTTTTCCTTGCGGAAACCGATCACTTCGGTCTGCTGGATCAGGTCCACGCCGAGTGCGTCGGCGGCACGGGCAAAACCCCACGCCACGGCATCGTGACGGGCCACGCCACCGCGACGCTGAACGGTTGCGCCCATCACCGGGTAGCGGGTGTTTTTCGAGCAGTCGAGGTACGGAATTTCGTCCGCGACTTGCTTGGCGTTGAGCAGTTCGCCGTCCACGCCGTTGAGGCGGTTGGCGCTGACCCGACGCTCGGAATCACGGATGTCCTGCAGGGTGTGGCACAGGTTGTAGACGCCGCGCTGGGAGAACATCACGTTGTAGTTCAGGTCCTGAGACAGGCCTTCCCACAGTTTCATCGCGTGTTCGTACAGGTGCGCCGACTCGTCCCACAGGTAGTTGGAGCGAACGATGGTGGTGTTGCGCGCGGTGTTGCCGCCGCCCAGCCAGCCCTTCTCGACCACGGCCACGTTGGTGATGCCGTGTTCTTTGGCCAGATAGTAGGCCGTCGCCAGACCGTGCCCGCCGCCGCCGACGATGACCACGTCGTAGACCTTTTTCGGGGTCGGCGTGCGCCACATGCGCTGCCAGTTTTCGTGGTGGCTGAGGGAGTGTTTGAAGAGGCCGAAGCCCGAATAGCGTTGCATAGTCATGTACTCCAGAACGCTCAGCGATAAACCGGGAAGTCAGCGCACAGGGCCGAAACCTGCTGGGCGACGTTGGCCTCGACATCGGCATCGCCGAGGTTGTCGAGGATGTCGCAGATCCAGCCGGCCAGCGTCACGCACTGGGTCACCTTGAAGCCGCGGGTGGTCACCGCCGGGGTGCCGATGCGCAGGCCGGAGGTCACGAACGGCGACTGCGGGTCGTTCGGTACGGCGTTCTTGTTGACGGTGATGTGAGCGCGACCGAGGGCGGCGTCGGCGTCCTTACCGGTGAGGCCCTGACGGATCAGGCTGACCAGGAACAGGTGATTGTCGGTGCCGCCGGACACTACATCGTAGCCACGTTTGATAAATACGCTCGCCATCGCCTGGGCGTTGTCGATCACTTGTTGCTGATAGGCCTTGAAGCCAGGCTCCAGCGCTTCCTTGAAGCACACGGCCTTGCCGGCGATGACGTGCATCAGAGGGCCGCCCTGAGCGCCGGGGAATACCGCCGCGTTGAGCTTCTTCTCGATTTCTTCGTTGGCCTTGGCCAGGATCAGGCCGCCACGTGGACCGCGCAGGGTCTTGTGCGTCGTGGTGGTGACCACGTCGGCGTAAGGCAGCGGGTTCGGGTACAGACCGGCGGCCACCAGACCGGCGACGTGCGCCATGTCGACGAACAGCAGGGCGCCAACCTTGTCGGCGATCTGACGGAAGCGCGGGAAGTCGAGGGTTTTCGAGTAGGCCGAGAAACCGGCGACGATCATCTTCGGTTTGCACTCGACAGCCAGACGCTCGACTTCGTCGTAATCGATCAGGCCGGTCTTGGTGTCGATGCCGTACTGCACGGCGTTGTACAGCTTGCCCGAGGACGAAACCTTGGCGCCGTGGGTCAGGTGACCACCGTGGGCCAGGCTCATGCCCAGAATGGTGTCGCCCGCTTGCAGCAGCGCGAGGTACACGGCGCTGTTGGCCGAAGAACCGGAGTGCGGCTGGACGTTGGCGTAATCGGCGCCGAACAGTTGCTTGGCGCGTTCGATGGCCAGCGCTTCGACCTTGTCGACGTGCTCGCAGCCACCGTAGTAGCGCTTGCCCGGATAGCCTTCGGCGTATTTGTTGGTCAGGCCGCTGCCTTGCGCTTGCATGACGCGTTTGCTGGTGTAGTTCTCCGACGCGATCAGCTCGATGTGATCTTCCTGACGTTGCTCCTCGGCATTCATCGCCGCCAGCAGTGCATCGTCGTAACCCTGGATCTGGTCTTGCTTGCTGAACATCGCGTCTCTCCCAGCGGCATCTGTGCGCCATTCGTCTCGGTAAGGCACGGCGCTCAGCCAGTGCCCTTTGATGCGATGGTATGGCCGGCGCAGGGAGGTCAAATGCCTACGGACGCCACGCAAAGGTGCGTTTACGACATGGCCCGAAATGCCATTGCCAGACTCGATCTCGAAAACACCGGAAAACCTTGTGGGAGCTGGCTTGCCAGCGATGGCGGCGGCACATCCGACATTGATGGTGGCTGACCCACCGCTATCGCTGGCAAGCCAGCTCCCACAGGGTTATGTGAAGAGTTGGCGGACGGCGAGCAGCAGCAGGAAATGCGCGGGATAGAGGGCATACGCCCAGCGGTGCATCGGAGGTGGCTGAAGATGTCGCCCATGTCGCAACAGGAACATTCCGAGCATTGGCGCAAACAGACAGGTGGCAATGCCGAGGATGGCGACCATGTTGCCGAACTGCGCGGATTCGTAGAGCACCCGCCATTGATTCGCGGCCAGACACAGCAGGCCCGGCAACAGGCTGAAATACCAGGGTTTGCGAAACACCAGCAGCGTCGCCAGCGGCAGCAGGACGCCGAACAGACCGAACATCAGTCGCTCCGGGAACAACGCGGCCACCAGCAAGGCGCCGACAGCCAGCAATCGCGAAACCAGTGCCTGATCCTGCCAGCCCCGCGCCACCAGCAAACCCAGCGCCAGCGTGGGCATCACGTTCAAGGTGTCGGGCTCGGGAATGTACAAACGGTAGGGAATCTCGCTGAGCAGGCTGAACAGCAGCAACCAGCCCAGATAGCGCCATTCGGTCTTGCGCGTGCCGTCCCGCGCCAGATTCGCCGCCATCGCCAGGCAGAACCACGGGAACGCCAGCCGCCCCGGCACATACAGCCAATCGGCGCTGATCCCGACATATCGCAGGTGATCGAGCAGCATGCTCAGCAGCGCCAGCCACTTGAGCAGATCGAGTGCGCCGTCACGCTGGCTCAGGTGCATAATCGGCTCGCATCCTTGTAAAGTTCTGACAGCGACATCCCGTGTGCTCCCCGGATGATCTTCGGTAAAGTGCGCACCCTCATTGACCAACGGAGCGCCACAAGCGCACCGATCACGGAAGCCGGCCATGACCGACAAGAGCCAACAATTCGCCAGCGACAACTACTCCGGTATCTGCCCTGAAGCCTGGGCTGCCATGGAACAGGCCAACCACGGCCACCAGCGCGCCTATGGCGACGATGAATGGACAGCCCGCGCCTCGGATGATTTCCGCAAGCTGTTCGAGACCGATTGCGAAGTGTTCTTCGCCTTCAACGGCACCGCCGCCAACTCGCTGGCGCTGTCGTCGCTGTGCCAGAGTTACCACAGCGTGATCTGCTCGGAAACCGCCCACGTCGAAACCGACGAATGCGGCGCACCGGAATTTTTCTCCAACGGTTCGAAACTGCTGATCGCCGGCACTGAAAACGGCAAGATCACCCCGGCCTCGATCCGCGAAGTCGCCCTCAAGCGCCAGGACATCCACTACCCGAAACCGCGCGTGGTGACGCTGACCCAGGCCACCGAGGTCGGCAGTGTCTACACCCCGGAAGAAGTCCGTGCCATCAGCGACACCTGCAAGGAACTGGGCCTGAACCTGCACATGGACGGCGCGAGGTTCTCCAACGCCTGCGCATTCCTCGGCTGCTCACCCGCGGACCTGACCTGGAAGGCCGGCGTCGACGTGTTGTGCTTCGGCGGCACGAAAAACGGCATGGCGGTGGGTGAGGCGATCCTGTTCTTCAACCACAAACTGGCCGAAGACTTCGACTACCGCTGCAAACAGGCCGGGCAACTGGCTTCGAAGATGCGTTTCCTGTCGGCGCCGTGGGTCGGCATCCTGGAAAACGACGCCTGGCTCAAATACGCCCGCCACGCCAACCACTGCGCGCAACTGCTGGCTGAACTGGTCAGCGACATCCCGGGCGTGGAACTGATGTTCCCGGTCCAGGCCAACGGCGTGTTCCTGCAACTCTCGGAACCGGCCATCGCCGCCCTGACAGCTCGCGGCTGGCGCTTCTACACCTTCATCGGCAAGGGCGGCGCCCGCTTCATGTGCTCGTGGGACACCGAGGAAGAACGCGTACGCGAACTGGCACGCGACATCCGCGACGTCATGTCGGCCTGATCGCCTCCTCCTTGATCGTTCCCACGCTCCGCGTGGGAATGCCTCCCGGGACGCTCCGCGTTCCTGCCGCACCGCCGATGCAACGCCTGCCACCGCCATGACGCGGAGCGTCGAGGGCTGCATTCCCACGCAGAGCGTGGGAACGATCAAACGCCGACTCTATGTTGACTTTTCCCACCTTCACTACAGACGTCTCTGCTAGCGAGATCACTTTATCGACCCCACTCTTCTCGTTCCCACGCTCCGCGTGGGAATGCATCCGGGGACGCTCCGCGTTCCTCTCAACAGCACCGCAAGATTCAAGGATGAATCCCATGGGCCGAAGCCGCTACACCATCACCGAACCCGAAAAGCCTCACTTCCTGACCTGCACGCTGGTGGAGTGGCTGCCACTGTTCGTCCGCCCTTACCTCGTCGACCACCTGCTCAACTGTTGGCGCTATCAACAAACCCACCGGCAACTGAAACTCTACGGCTACGTGATCCTGGAAAACCACCTGCACTTCGTCGCCCAGGCGCCTGACCTGAGCAAATGCCTGAGCCAGTTCAAATCCTTCACAGCCCGACAGATCATCGATGACCTGCAAAACAGGGGTGCAGAAAGAGCATTGAAGCGCCTTCGCTTCAGCAAACGGGCACACAAGGAAGATCGGGTGTATCAGATGTGGCAGGAAGGTGCTCACGCGGAGATGGACTACAGCGAAGAAGTCATGCGCCAGAAACTCGATTACATCCACAACAACCCGGTAAAGCGTGGTTATGTGGAGCTGCCGGAGCACTGGCGGTATTCGAGCGCCCGAAACTATGCAGGGCTGGATGGGTTGATCGAGGTTCAGCGCTGGTACTGAAGCCCCTGATATCCCACACGCAGATCGCTTCCTGATCGTTCCCACGCTCTGCGTGGGAATGCATACCGGGACGCTCCGCGTTCCTGCCGCACCGCCGATGCAACGCCAGGCACCGTCATGACGCGGAGCATCAAAGGCTGCATTTCCACGCGGAGCGTGGGAACGATCTGAGACCGCGTTACCTTCACTGCTTGGTCTACATTGTCTGTCGAGCCATCGCTCACATAACAATAAGCAGGAGCTTGCGCATGTCGCTAAAAGGCAAAACCTTGTTCATCACTGGCGCCAGCCGTGGCATCGGGCGCGAGATTGCGCTGCGGGCCGCGCGGGACGGGGCCAATATCGTGATCGCGGCCAAGAGCGCCGAGCCGCACGCCAAGTTGCCCGGCACCATCCACAGCGTCGCCGCTGAAGTCGAAGCGGCCGGCGGCAAGGCCTTGGCGCTTCAACTGGATGTGCGGGATGAGGAGGCGGTGCGACAGGCGCTGGCTCAGGCCAATGAACATTTCGGTGGGATTGATGCGCTGGTGAATAACGCCGGGGCGATCAAGTTGACCGGTGTGCAGCACATCGAGCTCAAGCGTTTCGACCTGATGCACCAGATCAACACCCGCGCGGTTTTGCTGTGCAGCCAGGCGGCCCTGCCCTACCTGAAGAAATCCTCCGGGCACATCCTTAACCTGTCACCGCCGCTGAATCTGGCCAGTAAGTGGTTCGCCCAGTACAGCCCCTACACCGTGACCAAGTACGGCATGAGCATGCTGACGGTCGGGATGAGCGAGGAATTCGCCAACTACGGGATCAGCGTCAATTCGCTGTGGCCGCAGACCATGATCGCCACGGCGGCCATCGAATTTCAGCTGGGCAATCGGGAGTCGTTCAAGCATGCGCGCACGCCGCAGATCATGGCGGATGCGGCGCATGTGATTTTGAGTAGCAGCGGGCGGCGGATTACCGGGCGGTTGCTGATTGATGAGGAGATTTTGCAGGAGAGCGGCGTAACCGAGTTCGATCATTACCGCTTTGATCCGGGGAGTGATGCGAAGTTGATGACAGACCTGTTTATCGACTGAGCATTTTCAGAAACGACCTACGCCAGGGCCTACATAAACCAAACAGGCCTCGCCATAGACTGCCGACTCCATTTTCGAGGAGCGCAGACTATGGCGAACCCTGCCTACATGACCATCACCGGCAAGACCCAAGGCCTTATTTCAGCCGGATGTTCGACGCCGGAATCGGTCGGCAACAAATACCAGACGGCCCATACCGATGAAATCATGGTGTTCGCCCTGAGCCATGAAATGCGCCGCGACGCCAATCTCGGAAAACCCGTCCACCGGCCGGTCATCATCACCAAAGCGGTCGACAAATCTTCCCCACTGCTGGCTCAGGCGCATTCGACCAGCGAAGAACTGGACTGCACGATCAGCCTCTACCGCACTTCGCCCCAGGGGCAGCAGGAAAAATTCTATTCGATCACCCTCGACGGGGCGGTTCTCGCTGAACTGTCGCAGGATGTGCCGCACGTGATTCTGCAAAATGATGCCCAGCCTCAAGAACAACTGGCCATTCGTTACCGCGGCATCAGTTGGGTACACCACATTGCAGGCACCACTGGCTATACCTCGTGGGGCGAAGCGGGTTGAGTTCACGGCAGCATGATCTGTGCGATGTGCAGGACGCTGCCGGCAACCTGCTTGGACAGGCACTGACCATCGGAAACCGTCATCTGGCATTTGGCATTGCACGTGTGCAATTTCATCAACAAGTCGCGTACTTCGCCAAGCAAATTACCGAGGAGGTAGCGGACGGACGCCTGACGCCGCAGCAAGGGATCAATGCGCTTGCGCAGGAACAACGAAACCTGTTGATCCAGTCCCGAGCCCTGCAGCAGAACAGACACGGCACGCTCACCGGCGCGGCCAGGACACCACACTTGTCGATGCTTCCACATGCCGCGGCAAGCCCCGATCCGCACCGTTTACTGCGGGCCGTTCGCCAGCAGAATCTGAGAGTGACGCGCCTGAACTCAGCCCCGCTCTCATCTGTGCATCCAGTCAACGACTTGCGATTTTTCCCCCGCGAACACTGGCCCCAGGAATTGCCGGCACCGGAGGAGCCTGGGTTCTACATCGTGCCCAAAAGTCTGTCCGCCGAGAAACTGCAGGCGCAACTGTTTCCGTCGCCCAAGCCGAATGTCATCGCCAAATTCAAAAGCCTCAATCAGCTGGACGACGTGGTGAAAGCCGGAACGCTGATTGTCCTGAGCGACCCGGACAATCAGCAATGCACCTATGAAGAATCACTGCTGATGGAAACCGCGCACATCGTCAGCATGGCGCTGGCGCCGTTGACGGTGGAGGAAGCGGACTTTTTTGCCCAGCACTATGAGGTCATCAGACGGACGCTTTCAGATGGGTCGAAAGTTATTGGGGTTGGTACCGCTATGGCCGCTAACCATCTGGATGGCATAAAAGCCGCTTTGAAAGATATTGAGGAATTGCATACCAGCACGATCAAGGCCAATGGCAGCCTGAATTCAAAGGCATTCAAAAAGCGCCGCGCCGGATTACTTCAACGGCTGGACGGACAGCTCACCGGATTGACCAAGAGAGCCATCGGCCTCCCTGATTACCCAAACCTTAAAATCGCTTTAGGTATTGAGCATCCTCACCGGGTGCACCGTTGGAGAAAGGCTGGCGGCATCGGCCAGACGCCCGGGTACTCCACTCACATTCAAGGCGTAGTGAAAGCCTCGCAATACATCAAATACGGTGGCTGGATTGGTACGGCCGTGGGTGGCGGAGCCTCGGCAATGAAGGTTCAAGATGTCTGTACGAACGGCAGTGCCGAGGCATGCAAAAAGGTGAAATACACTGAAGCCGGAAGTTTTCTGGGTGGAGCTGTCGGTTCTGCTGTGGGTGCAAGCGCGGCCTCCACCATTTGCGTAGCAATCGGGGTATCGACCGCAGGTATCGCTGGGGTGCTGTGTGGGGTACTGGTTGCGGGAGCCGGATCTTTTACGATCGGCTCTGTGGGCGAAAAAGGCGGCGAAATCGCCGGTGAATTGATTTACGAGAAAATCCGATGAGTTATGCAACTGCAAGAGAAGCATTCATTATTCTAAACATCATAAATTTCGCCACACTCATAATAATAAACTGCATATCGCTATATATCGCAAAAACAAAAATAGAGCTAATTATCAGCAGCCTTCAGAACAGCTCAATATTAAGCGGCCTCATCATGCTATGGCATGGCGGGATACATGGGCGGATCTACATGATGGGAGAAATTTTTGGTTTCCTGAAACGCCCGGAAGTCTACATTTACCAAGGAAAATTGAGTGCAACCGATATAATAAATTTTCCACCAGATTTTAAACGCACGCTGCTGACACTGTATAAATATCAGCGAATTTCAGGCTTCATGTTTGTATTCTTTGGGCTTCTCGCCGTATTCGAAGTCATTTAAAAACAGCAACTAATGCCTTCTTGTGATTTCCCCTATGGGAGATCACAAGAAGGCCTGCAAACTAACCTCAATACTCGATCCGAACATCCCCCTTCGGCACACTGCAGCAAGAAAGAATGTACCCCTCCGCCTCGTCGTCCTCGGTGATCCCGCCGTTGTGATCCATCTCCACCTCGCCGCCCAGCTTCAGCACCTTGCACGTCCCGCAGATCCCCATGCCGCAGGCTTTCGGGATCATCAGGCCGACCTTGGCAGCCGCCGCATGCACGGTCTCGCCCGGCGCGACACGGATGCTCTTGTCCGAAGAGGTGAACTCCACCAGGTGCAGATCCGCCGCCGGGACTTCCGGTGCTTCCGCTGCCTGCTCGGCCTGTTCCACCGCGTCGGCACGAGCTTCCGGCGGCGTGGCGCCGAAGGATTCCTCGTGATAGCGCTTCATGTCGTAGCCGGCGTTTTCCAGCAGGCGCTTGACCGCGGTCATGTACGGCGTCGGGCCGCAGCAGAAGACTTCGCGCTCGAGGAAGTCCGGCACCATCAGTTCGAGCATCTTGTGGTTGAGGTAGCCGCGATAGCCGGCCCACGGCTCGCCGAGTCCGTGTTTCTCGCAGATCAGGTGCAGGCTGAAGTTGTCGATCCGCGACGCCATGTGTTCCAGCTCGCGGTGGTAAATGATGTCTTTCGGCGAGCGGGCGCTGTGGATGAACGTCATGTCGACGTTGCCGTTGGTGTCGTAGAACCAGCGCGCCATGGACATCACTGGTGTGATGCCGACACCACCGCTCAGGTACAGCACTTTCGGGCTCGGGAAATCGATGGCGTTGAACAACCCGACCGGGCCGTGTACCGCCAGTTCCTGGCCTTCATGCAGCGTGTCGTGCAGCCAGTTGGACACCTTGCCCCCCGGCACCCGCTTGATGGTCACCGAAAAGCTGTACGGCACCGACGGCGAGCTGGAGATGGTGTACGAACGCATGATCGGCTGGCCTTCGATTTCCAGCTCCAGGGTCACGAACTGTCCGGGCTTGAAGAAGAACAGGATCGGCTGGTCGGCCATGAAACAGAAGGTGCGCACATCCCAGGTTTCCTGGATGACTTTGACGCAACGGACGATGTGTCGGCCATTGGCCCAGGTCTGGGTGGTGACCGGATTCAGGAAGCTGTTCGACATGCTGTTCTCCACGGCCGACTGTCGGCCTTCATGTGGCGATTCTGCGTATAGCGCAGACGGCCCGTTTACCTATCCGCGACATTCACATACTTATCGCGACCAGCCCCCAACCACCGGGGGTTGCGCGTCGGGAACAGATTGCACCATGTCGCCCATGGATAAGGTTCCGGGCAGCGCCGGCCCCACACTCGCCCCCAACACAAACAGATTCTTTACACCTTGCGCTGCAACCCTGATCAGCCACTTTCGCGGCCACGCAGATGGCCTTGAGGAATTCATCGATGGACACCGCAAAAATCAGCCTGGGCGACCCGCTGGAACCCGCACGCAAGGCCACCGCACAAATGCTCCAGGAACGCGAGCGCACCTATTCGCTGCCGCAACCGTTCTACAGTGACGAGCGCCTGTTCGATATCGACATGCAGGAGATCTTCCAGAAGGAGTGGTTGATCGCCGGCATGACCTGCGAGATTCCGGCAAAGGGCAACTACATCACCCTGCAGATCGGCAAGAACCCGATCATCGTCATTCGCGGTGCCGAAGGCGTGGTGCACGCCTTCCACAACGTCTGCCGTCACCGTGGCTCGCGCCTGTGCACCAGCGACAAGGGCAAGGTCGCCAAACTGGTCTGCCACTACCACCAGTGGACGTATGAGCTGGACGGTCGCCTGCTGTTCGCCGGCACCGAAATGGGTGCCGACTTCGACATGAAGCAGTACGGTCTGAAACCGGTGAACGTGAAGACCGCCGGCGGCTACATCTTCATCAGCCTGGCGGAGAACCCGCCGGCCATCGATGACTTCCTGTCGACCCTGAACCACTACATGGAACCGTACGACATGGAAAACACCAAGGTGGCGGTGCAAACCACCTTGATGGAGAAGGCCAACTGGAAACTGGTGCTGGAAAACAACCGCGAGTGCTACCACTGCAGCGGTTCTCACCCGGAACTGTTGAAAACCCTGCTGGAATGGGACGACGTCACCGACCCGCGTGCCGATCAGGCGTTCAAGGATCACGTCGCCGCCTCCGCTGCCGCGTGGGAAGCCGAAAAGATCCCTTACGCCCACGCCAGTTTCGGCCTGCGCAACCGCATCGTGCGCATGCCGCTGCTCAAGGGCACCGTGTCGATGACCATGGACGGCAAACAGGGCTGCGCCAAGCTGATGGGCCGGATCAAGAACCCGGACCTGGGCTCGATGCGCATCCTGCACCTGCCGCACTCGTGGAACCACTGCATGGGCGACCACATCATCGTGTTCACCGTGTGGCCGATCAGCGCCCAGGAAACCATGGTCACCACCAAATGGCTGGTGCACAAGGATGCGGTCGAAGGCGTGGACTACGACGTCGAACGCATGCGCCAGGTGTGGGACGCGACCAACGATCAGGACCGTCGCCTGGCCGAAGAGAACCAGCGCGGGATCAACTCCACCGCGTACCAGCCGGGCCCGTACTCCAAAACCTATGAGTTCGGCGTGGTCAACTTCGTGGACTGGTACAGCGAGCGGATGCTGAGCAACCTCGGCGCCGAGCCTGCACCGTACCTCAAAGGCGTGCCGGTCCAAGGCTGATTGCATCTGACCGATCGTTCCCACGCTCTGCGTGGGAATGCAGCCGGGGACGCTCTGCGTCCCAAAAGCGGACGCAGAGCGTCCATTGAGGCATTCCCACGCGGAGCGTGGGAACGATCATGGCGTCCTTATAGCAACCGCATCATTGCGATGACCACCTCACCGAGCCATCCTCCCCGATAAACTCCTCGAAAATCTCCTCCCCCACCAACCTGATCTTCGCGTACCCGTTCAACACCCGCAGCGGATAGTCCGGATCGTTCGCATCCTGCGTCTCCGAAAACAACACCCGCGAATGCCCGTTCAGCTCGCTGGTGGTGCCATAGGGAATCGCTCCGTGCCCGGCGCAGCGCGCATGCAGTCCACCCTGCGGCGCATAGACAATGCCGTTGTGCAAATGGCCCCAATACCAATAATCCGGCTCACGCCCCAGCGCATCGCACACCGGTTGATACAGCGCAGTCTTGTGGTGCCCGGTGATGTCGAAGCCCTGATGGTGGCTGAGCACCATGAGTTTCTTGCGTTTCGGCAGGCCCTTCATCCATTCGATCTGCGGCTTGTTCAACGTGCCGTCCATGTACAGGTTCATGACGTCCGAGGCGTACGCCGTGTCCAGCCCGACAATCAGCCAGTCATCGTTGATCAGGGCGAAGTAGCTGGTGCCCTGCTGCCCCGGAAAACGCGCCGCCAGTTCCTTGAAGTAACCGTGGGCGCCGCTGTACATCTCGTGGTTGGAATTGAGGGTGAACGAGCCGTGGGTGCCCATCGGCCAGCCGGCCATGTCGGTGTCTTCCTGGGAGTGAGTGCCGGCGTAATAGACATCCCCCAGGTGAATGGTGAAATCGGCATTGGCCAGTTGCATCTGGTTGGCCACCGACACCGCTGGCGCATGGCTGTTGAACGGCCCGGTGCCCCAGTCGCCGGCAATTGCCAGCGTCACTTCGCGCTCCATGGTCACCAGCGCCGGATCGGTGCCGAAAGTCGCGTGATGGCGCAGGTTCTCGATCCACTTCAGCAGCGCCTCGCTCCACAACAGATCCAGCAGCTCCCATTTGCGGCAGCCCAGCAGCGTGCCGTCCTTGAGCACCTTGGTCTGCAATTGATCGGGCGATTGCGGCAACGGCGTCGCGTTGCCGATGCGCAGGATCGACAAGCCGTGG
The DNA here is from genome assembly GCF_002112685.1 of Pseudomonas sp. R15(2017). NCBI lineage: Bacteria > Pseudomonadati > Pseudomonadota > Gammaproteobacteria > Pseudomonadales > Pseudomonadaceae > Pseudomonas > Pseudomonas sp. R15(2017). Next base: position 643,227 of record NZ_NEII01000001.1, on the reverse strand, counting down.
GACAGTTCCCACGGCACCGCCGGCTCGTCGTCCGGCAGCTCGCCGTGCTTGAGCACGTATTGCGCCTGATCATGACCGCGCTGGAGCAATTTGATGATGGCTTGAAACTCCTGCGGCTCCAGCTCGCTGATGAGCTTCATCCAGGCCATTTCGATGCGCGTGAACAAACCGTGCAGGCGCAGCTTGACCTTGTCGTATTCGTGTTTCAGATGCCCGACCGCTGACATGGCGAAATCCTCTATCCGTAAGGGTTCACAGGGTTTTCATGAATTCGATCAGTGCACGCTTGTCGTCGTCCGACAGCGTCGTGCCGTACAGGTGACCGCTGTTGTGGTTGCCTTCCAGGCGCGTGTCGTAGGTGAAGTCCGCCGAGGCCTTGGCCTGGGCGCCGCTGGTCACGAAGCCGACGTTGACCGGGTCGTAGACATCGGAGCCGGTGATGAACACCTGCGGACGTTTTTCCGGCGGTTGCAGCAAGTCCCACAGGGTCGGTACCGAACCGTTGTGCAGGTAAGGTGCGCGCAGCCAGATGCCGTCGGTGGGCGTGTTGCTGTAGCTCTGGGTCTTGCGGTAGGCGCCGAAATCGAACGGCGGTTTCTTGAAGGTGTGGAACGCCGCCACCAGCCCGGTGGTGAACGAGTTCAGCCGATGCGGATCGGTGCCGAGCTGGTCGATGTTGGTGGTCACCTGCCCGGTGTCGGTACGCCCGAAATCATGACAACTGGCGCAATTGGTTTCCCAGATCGGTTTGCCCTGGGCGACTTTGGCCTGATCCAGTGCCCATGGCCACGCCGGCGCCTTGTGCCCGAGCAGCCAGTTGGTCACCCGGTTGAAACTCGGCGGCAGCACCGATTCCGGCGTCGCGCCTACGGCCATCGCAGCGGCATAGTTGCGCTCGTGAATCTTGTTGTTATTGCCGTCCCAGTGCAGGTACATCGATTCCCGGGGTTTCTGGTTCCACACCTGTGGCAGGTCGACGGTGCCGATGGTCGAGTCATCCGGGAAGCCGAACACCACCATTTTCGTCGGGTTGAAGGTGTCGGTACGGCCCGGTCCCTGTTGCGGGCGCAGCTTCTGCCAGGCGTAGGCCTGCTTCTGTTTGAGCAGCGCGGTCTTGGCCATCGGGATGATCAGGTAGCGGTTGTAGAGCTTCTCGAAAAAGCCCAGCTGGAATTTGCTGTTGATCGCCGCCATCACCGCGTCGGTGGTGAATTTCGGATCGCTGGCGCAATCGTAGGCGAACCACTGGAAGGCCTGCAGTTGCAGGGTGTTGGCCGGTGCACTCGGCACGTTGACTGCAACGTCGCTGGCATTCGCCCGGTAGGAGCCGGTGTGGCACAGCGCGCAGTTCGGCTCGACGGTCGGGTATCCGATCTGCCGCTTGGCCATGCCGATCGGCAGGTCCTTGCCGTTCTCGAACAGGAAACCGAAGACTTCCCAGCCACCGGGTTTCGGCAGTTTTTCCGGGCACATCTGCGGCAGCACGGAGAACAGGTAATACGGAATCCGCGCCTCGATACCCAGGCCAATCGCGGCGTATTTGTAGTGATCTTCGTCGGAGGCGTAATCCTGCTCCGGCACCACGCGCAGCATCTGATACCAGGTCTGGTAACCGATGAACGCCAGCAAAGCCACCACGACCAGCGTGCCGACCTTGAACGCGTGACTCTGCCACTGCCGCGCCCACGCCGCCCGCCACTCGCGCCAGCCGTCACACAGCAGGGCCAGTGGTCGGTTTTCAGGGGTGGTGCCGAGGTACAGCAGGATGCCGAGGATCAGGAAAAAGCTCAGGTCGCCCATCAGCATCGGCACGAACACCGAACCCTGACTACTGGTGTTGATCAGGTAAATCCAGAACGCCACGGCGATCAGCCGCGTCAGCACGCACAGCCAGGAATGCACCACGTAGCGTGGCGCATTGAAGCCCGACGGCATGTAGAACACGCTGATGCCCACCAGCAGCATCCCGGCGTTTTCCAGCCACGGGTCGGAGAGCTGCGGCGGCAGGCCGACCACCGATGTCAGCAACCCCGGCGCGAACAGCGCCGGGATCGCGAACACCATGTTCATCGCAATGCCGAGCCAGATGAAGCGTTGAAACCAGCGGATGTAGCTGTCCATATCAGTTCCCCAGATCGTTCCCCCGTCGAAGCGTCGAACCGTCCGCGGGGGAATGCATCTCGTGACGCTCCGCGTCACAAAAACGGACGCAGAGCGTCCATGGCGGCGTTCCCACGCAGAGCGTGGGAACGATCGACACGATCGGGGGCTATCCGAGGGCTGTTTTCTCCAGGTGTTCAAGGATGATCGGATACACATCGACCACCGCGTTCTTGCCGAACATGCAATCGATGTGGCCGTAACCCGGCACCACATGCCGGCTGTAGCGTTCCGGCCCGTGCTTCTCGCAAACCCGCTGATAGGTCTTGAGCGTGCTTTCCGGCAGATAACACTGGTTGTCGGCACCGCTGATGAAGCAGATCGGCATGGTCAGCCGATCAAAGTGCGGCATGTACACATCGCGCCCTTTGAAATCCACCAGATGCCCTTTGCGCACGATCAGCGCCAGGTGCTCGAAGGTCTCTATGTTCGACTCGCCGAACAGTTCGTGCAGGTTGTCATGCAGCGTTTCATTGAGGGTGTCGTGGCGATACAGCGAGGCGTACATGAAGGTGATGCGGTGGCACACCGGGTTGGTGCAATAGCCCTGGGCTTCGATCCGCGCGTAGCCGTTGAGCGCCTTGTCGTAGAGCCGGTTGAACCAGTTCTCCTTGCTGTCGGCGTAAGCGGTCATCGATTTGATGCCGATCGCATCGAGCATCCCCGGCAGGTGCAGCCCGGCCTTCAACCCCGTTGCGGTCGCGACCACAGTGTCGGCGGCAATCTGCGAGCAGACCACCGAACGCACGCCCTGCAAACCAGCGAGCAGCGACATGAAGAACGTGGTCGCGCCGTAGCAATGCACCACGCACTGCACGTCTTTGGCTTTGGTTTCCTGCTGGATCTGTGCTATGGCGGCCTTGAAGTCGTACTGGGCGATCTGGTCGCCGTTCCATTCCTTCTTGCTTGCCGGCAGCAGGATGCTCACCCGGAAATCCAGCAGCCACACGTCGTAGTCGTGCTTGCACAGAAACTCCAGCAGGTTGGTCTGGATCGTGTCGGTCGAGAAGATATTCGAGCCCACACCCAGACCATGCACCAGCATTACCGGGCCTTTGCTGCCGGCCTGATAACGGGTCAGGCGCAACTGCACGCCATCTTCGGTGGAAAAGAAATGCACGGCCGGCGCCGGCGCATCCAGCGGCCGTTTCAGCCGTGGCGGCGCGTCGGGGTTGAAGTATTTGTCACCGGCAAACACCCCGCCATAACTCTCCCAGAGAATTCCGGCGAAGAACTTGCCGAACCGCGCCAGCCCTTCGATCCGCTCACGCTCGTTGCGCGCGTTGAGGACTTTCATGGTGGTCATCTGCTTGGCGAAGTCGGTCGGTTTGATGTGCATCACTCCGGAGCCGATCACCTCGCCGGTCTTGTCCGGCCCACGATACAGCGTGACGTAGAGGGTGCTGGTGTCGTGCCAGATATTCAGCACGCCGTTGTCTTCCGGCACGGTCTTGAAGGCGCTGAAGAAATAGTCGTTGCCGTCTTCGGCGGTCAGTTTCATGTCGTACTTCATGTGACGCGTATCGACCTGCTGCTCGAATTGCTCGAACAGGTTGAACACGCCGTTGCTGGCGGTCAGCGGTTCCGGCGACAGCGCCGGAGCGATCACCGTGCCGACGATGGTCGCGGCGTGTTCCGGCTCCTTGATCATCCGGTTGAGGTCGTTGGCGGTGATGGTCAGGGTGAAATCGATTGGCGAGTTGTCCGCCTCGCCACGTTTGGCGGCCGCCTCGTAAACCTTCAGGTCGGTACTTTGCGCGGCGGTGAAGGCGCGGGAGAAGTAGCCTTTCATGGTTTCAGTGAACTGCACGCCAAGGGTCGGCGACGCGGTCTGCTTGCGCGGCGCCGACGGCAGCGTGTAGTCGATCGTCCAGCCACGGTCGGCCGCCAGCAGGCCCATGTTGCGCTCGCTCACGGCGGAGATGGTCAGCAGCGGATTGACTGCCAGTGACGTCGGGATCACCGCGCCGTCGGTCACGTAGAGGTTGGCGTAGACATCGGTGCCGGTCGCACCACTGAACACCTGGCCCTTGTGGTTGACCACGCCTTGCGCGGCGTCTTCGCCCATCACGCAACCGCCCAGCGGATGCACCGAGACGATGCTGTGCTTGAGCAGTTTGGTCCAGATCGGATTCTCGACCCAGATCCCGCCCAGGGCCTTGGTGCTCTGGTACAGCCGTTCGTTGCCGATCTTGAAGTTTTCCTGCTCGCCGACGCCCGGCCAGTCGATGCGCAGTTGATCCTTGCTGTCGAGAACCATGCGTCCCTGACCGCTGTCGTGGCTCATGATCAGGTAGGTCTGCAGGTTGTGCAGCGCCCCGTGATACGGGCCGCGCAGGAAGCTTTCGGCTTCGCGCTCTTTGTACTTCACCTTGCCGCTGAAGCTGTCGTCGGTGGGCTTGCCGATCATCTCGGCGAACCCGGCCATCGCCGGCACCATCGGCCGGCCAAGGGCGCCAGGGATCGAACCTTCCTCGATGACCATACGACTGCTGCGGTCACCCTCGGTGCGCATGTCGATGATCGAGGTGATGCACGGGCCGACCGGTTGCAGCTCCTTGGCCGAATGCGCGCCGAAACCGATGCCGTTGATGGTCTGCTCGCAGTTATGGCCAAAGCCGAGGATGTCGCCGTTGCCGCTCATGTTCTCGCCGAGCTGGCCGGACATCACCAGACCTTTGTCCCGTGAGCGCAGCAAAATCTCGGTGGAACCGAGGGTGCCGGCAGAAACCACGACGATGTCGGCCTTCACGAACAAGGTCGGGGCGTCGAACTTCTCGCGGCCGCTGTCCAGGTATTGGAAATGCACGATCCAGCCGTTGCCGTCGCGCTCCAGATGCCGCACCTGGGCCTGGCAGAAAATCTCTGCGCCGTGGTTAGTGGCGTCCGGCAGATAGTTCATCAGCGTGGTGTTCTTGGCCTTGTTGTTACAGCCCGAGACGCAGTCGCCGCAGTGGTTGCACGGCAGTTGCTCGACGCCGACGTGGTTGAGGTTGTTGGGCAGTTTGTCGAAGGTCACGTTGATCGGCGGCTTGTAGAAGTGCGCGCCTTGCTTGAGGAAGTCTGCGGATTTTTTGTTGGCATCAAGCTTCGGCAGATTCGGCGAGGTGCTCGGGTAGGGATTGGGCTTGAGCATCTCCCGGGCCTTGGCGTAACCCGCCTTGAGCAAACCGTCACGGTCCTCGCGCACGGCCAGTGGCCAGCGCGGATCCTGGAACACATCGACGGTTGGCTCCAGAGAAACGTTGGCATTGATCAGCGACGTACCGCCGAGGCCGCAGCCGACCACCACGTTCTGCTGGGCGTTGACGTGCAGGTCGAACAACCCGGTGCGCGAGCCGAGGTGGCCGTCCGGGTCGTGCACCTGCAACTCTTCGGTCGCGGCGATCATGGTGTTGGGGTATTCGCCGGGCTGGATTTCCCGGCCGCGTTCCAGCAGACAGACCTTTTTACCGGCCCGGGCCAGGCGCGACGCGGCAATGCCGCCGCCATACCCGGAGCCGATGACGATCACGTCGTAGTGTTCCTTGATTTCGCTGATGGGCGTTGCGATCCGTGTCATGAGGGGGTTCCTCTCTCAGGCAGATGGGGCAACTCTGCGGTTGCCTGCAATCAATGGGCGAACGGGCACCTGGCCTCCGGGAAATCCCGACGGCAGTACAACGGTTTGGGCAGGAATCAGGTGCTACAGACGGGCGTGCTGATTGACGCCACGACGCAACGTGCGCTTGCGCGGCGAAGGTGCCGGCAGCGCGCGGAGCGTGCAGGGACTGAGGGGTAAGCGGTGTGGCTGGGTATCCATCACGCGTTCTCCCTGAACCAGATGTGGATAAGTGACAGCTGTCCTTGTGCCATTGCAGTGAAGACAGGCACCGGATCGAAGTCAAGGCGGGCTCTTAGAACTGTATGAAATCTGATCAATTGCGATTTGGACTAAGCCCGCCGGGGGCTGCAGGGTTTGGCGAACAAGTTATCCACACAGACACCCACAGCTAATGGGGACAACTGTGGATGAACTGGAACAATAATCGGGGTTTTGTGAAGAAAATTGGTGACTTATCCAGATGCAGGGTTTCCATTAGCGATTGATCGTTTTTTGATCAATCCTCTACATAGCACGGATTACCTGGCTTGCAGAGGATGGCGAACACCTTATCCACAGAAGCGCCAACAGAGTTCGGGGGTAACTTGGCGAGTGCTGTGGAAAAGCGCTGAGGGCGTTGATAAATCGGGGTTTGTTTGGGGATTGGCGGGTTAAAAGGTTGAATTGGACGTTTTTTGATCAGATCCTTGTAAGCCGCGGTTTATAGGGCTCTTGGCGGATAGCGAACATCTTATCCACAGAAGCGCCAACAGAGATTGGGGGCAAGTCTGGGCGTTGTTCTGGGGGAAAACCTCAGAAAAAACCGCGAGTTAGACTGGTTGTTTTTTGACCTGAGGGCTGGAGAGCTTGATTGCCGTGGGGTACAGGGAGGGGCGAACACGTTATCCACAGATCCGCCAACAGGGATTGTGGGTAAAGCACCCTCTCCCGAAGGGAGAGGGTCAGCAAAGGTTTCAGCGGACAACACCTTCTTCGATCAGCAGTTTGAGAATGGCTTCAGCACCGGCCTGCGCCGTCACGCCTTTCAGGACTTGCCCACCACCGCCGCTAGCCTTGGCCGTCGCCGCCTTCATCCGGTCCGCCCCGCTCTTGGCCTTGATCACCTTCAATCGTTTCGGCCGTGGCTTGGCCGGTTGCAGAGTCGCCACCGCGAGCAATTCGTCATCCACCACTTCCACGTCTTTAGCTTGAAGAGCGCCACGCCGCGCAGGCCCGTAAGCACTCTGCCGAGGCTTGGGCGCAGCGTTATCCACAGTCGCCAGAAACGGCAGGCGCACCTTCAACCGGCGGCGCTGCCCACGGGGCAACGCTTGCAGCACCAGCGCCGAACCGTCGTTGATCGACTCGACTTGCGCCAGCCCCACCACCAATGGCCAGCCCAGCCCTTCGGCCAGCAGGAACGGCAGCATCCCCGAACCCTCGCCGGTTTCCGCCTGGCTGCCGGTCAACACGACCTGGGCACCAGCATCACGCAGATACTCGGTCAATGCCGGCAACGCATCGGCGCCGGCCGGTTGTTCCAGCACGTGCATCTGCGCAAGCCCCATGCCCAGATAGGCGCGCAGCGCCGGTTCCGCGATGTCGCCGGCGTGCAGCACTTGCAGGTTGTCCCCCGCCAGTTGCAGGCCGAGCTCCACCGCGCGGGCGTCCTGATCGGCGCGACGCGGGCGGCCGGAGGTCGGGTGGGCGCCGATTGAAACCAGACTGATGATCTTTGTGCTCATAACCGTTCCTTAAGCCGCATCGCGCTTGGCTTCGTTGCGGTAAGCCTCTACCGCCGCGATCAAGGCCTGAAGAATTTCCGCGCTCTCACCGATCACCGACAGGTCGGCACGCTTGATCATGTCGCAGCCCGGATCGAGGTTGATCGCCACTACCTTGTCGCAGGCACCGATGCCTTGCAGGTGCTGGATCGCCCCGGAAATCCCCACGGCCACGTAAACTCGCGCGGTGACCCAGGTGCCGGACGCGCCGACCTGACGGTCGCGGGCCATGAAGCCATCGTCCACCGCCACCCGCGAAGCGCCTTCGGTAGCGCCGAGGGCGGCGGCGGTCTTGTGGAAAAGCTCCCAGTCCTTGACCCCGTTGCCGCCGGAGAAGATGAATTCGGCTTCGGCCATCGGAATCGCCGCCGGGTCCACCGCCACGGCGCCCAGATCCTCGATCCGCGACAGGCTGCGTGCGACGGGTGTGGATAACTCCACCGGCAGCGCTTCGTGACGGGTTTCGCTGACAGGTTCCGCGCATTCGGCTGAAGCCAGAATCAACCGCGCCACCGGGCGGGCCAGATCCTGCAGACCGGCACCGGCGCGGCCGATGCACTCCTGATCCTTGACCTGCCACACCCGTGTCGCCGGGCGTTCACCCAGTGCGGCAGCAAAGCGCCGACCGAGTTCGCCGCCGCCACTGCGGCTGTCCGGCAGCAGCCAGTGACGCGGGTTGAACTGGTTATCCACAGCCCGCAGGCCCTGGATCCGTTGCTCCGGTGCATAACCGCTGAACGCTTCGCCTTCCAGCACCAGCAAGCGGTCAACGCCCGCCGTGGCGAAAGCGTTTTCCTTATGCTCACCGAACACCACCGCCAGCACCGCGCCGTCGCTGCCGGCCAGTTGATGGGCCAGGCCAAGCAAGTCGCGGTCGTGGCTGCTCAAGCGGCCGCCGACCATGTCCGGCACCACGCTGATGTAAAACGCCGGGGCCGGCACCTGATGCAGCGGCAGTTGCACTTCCACCGCGGCCGAGCGTTTGACCGCCCCGCCCTGCTGGGCGCCGCTGCGGTCGATGCGCTTGATGCCGTTCGGCCCGATGAAACCGATGCCGTGCGGATTCTTGCGGATGATCCCATTGGGCCCCATCCAGCTGTGTTGCGCCGGTTGCATGGCCGCGTGCAGCGGGTGCAGGCGGTTGCGTGCGATCCATTCGGCGCGGGGGTCGCGGCGGATAATGTCGCTCATCAGTGGGCCTCCGCAGGTTCACGTTTGGCCGGGGTGGCAGGCTTGTTCGGCGCGGCGTCTTCGAGCAGCGCGTCGGCCACCAGTTCGGCAATGTCCTTGATCAGCGGACGCGGTTCGACCACGCCTTCGAGCATCGCCGTGCACTGTGGACAACCCACGGCCACCAGCTCGGCACCGGTCTCGCGGATGTCTTCCATGCGCATGTCGGGGATCCGCTGCTTGCCCGGAATGTCAGTGATCGGCGCCCCGCCACCGCCGCCGCAGCAGCGCGAACGGAAGCCGGAACGTTGCATCTCCTTGATCTCGATGCCGAGGGCGCGCAGCACTTCGCGCGGCGCCTCGTACTCTCCGTTGTAGCGGCCGAGGTAGCACGGATCGTGATAGGTCACGCTGTTGCCTTTGTGCTGACCGAGGTTCAGCGCGCCGGCCTGGATGATTTCCGCCAGGTAAGTGCTGTGGTGCTGTACGAGGTAGTTGCCGTCGAACGCGCCGTACTCGTTTTTCAGCACATGAAAACTGTGCGGATCGCAGGTAACGATGCGGTTGAAGCTGTATTTGGCCAGGGTCTGGATATTGCGCTTGGCGAGCAGCTGGAAAGTCGCTTCGTCACCCAGACGTCGGGCCACGTCGCCGCTGTCGCGCTCTTCCAGCCCGAGCACCGCGAAGTCGACCTTGGCCGCTTTCAGCACTTTGACGAACGCCCGCAGAGTGCGCTGGTTGCGCATGTCGAAAGCGCCATCGCCGACCCAGAACAGCACGTCGGTGGACTTCTTCTCGCTGAGCAGGTTGAGGTTCAGGTCCGCCGCCCAGTTCATCCGTCCGCCCGGGGCAAAACCGCCAGGGTTGTCGGTGGCGATCAGGTTTTCCAGGACTTCGGCGCCCTTGTTCGGGGTCGCGCCTTTTTCCAGGGTCAAGTGTCGGCGCATGTCGACGATGGCATCGACGTGCTCGATCATCATCGGGCATTCCTCGACGCAGGCGCGGCAAGTGGTGCACGACCACAGGGTTTCGGCATCGACCAGACCGTTGACGATCGGTTGATGCGGATTGCCGCTGTGTTCGCCCACCGGTTTGCCCGGATACGGGCTGCCGGCGAACTGGGCATCGGTGCCGCCGGCGAGGCCGACGACCATGTCCTGAATCAGCTTTTTCGGGTTCAACGGCTGGCCGGCGGCGAACGCCGGGCACGCGGCTTCGCACTTGCCGCACTGCACGCAGGCGTCGAAACCGAGCAACTGGTTCCAGGTGAAATCCTTGGGTTTCTCCACGCCCAGCGGCGCGGTCAGATCATTCAGGTCCAGCGGTTTCAAACCGGTGGAACGGCCGCCACCAAAACGTTCGGCGCGACGGTGCCAGGCCAGGTGCAGGGCACCGGCGAAGGCGTGTTTCATCGGCCCGCCCCAGGTCATACCGAAGAACAACTCGGACACGCCCCACAGCACACCGATCCCGAGAATTGCTGCGAGCACCCAGCCGCCGAAGTTCTCCGGCAGGATTCCGGCCACGGGCAAGGTCACCAGGAAGAACGAGGCCGAGAACGCCAGCAGGCTTTTCGGCAGGCGCATCCACGGGCCTTTCGACAGCCGCGACGGCGGGTTGAGCCGGCGCCGATAAACGAAGATCGCCCCGACGAACATCACCGCCGTCATCAGCAGCAACGCGTAGCCAAGAATGCGGTTATGCAGGCCGAAACCGTGCACCAGAATCGCCAGCACAATCGACGCCACCGCCCCGCCCGCCGTGGCAACGTGGGTGTTGGCAATGTATTTGTCCCGCGCCACCACGTGGTGCAGATCGACCATGTAACGCTTGGGCATGGCGAACAGGCCGCCGATCAGATCGACCTTCGAGGCCCGGCCCCGACGCCACATGGCTACCCGTCGCAACGCCCCCAGCACCGCAAGGGCCAGGGCTGCGAACAACAGGATTGGAAGAAGGGTGTTCAACATGGTGAAGCTCCCACCAGTACAGCCTGGAGAAACACGTGACGATCGTTCCCACGCTCTGCGTGGGAATGCCTCAATGGACGCTCTGCGTCCGCTTTGGGACGCGGAGCGTCCCGGGCTGCATTCCCACGCAGAGCGTGGGAACGATCAGTCCATCAGCGTTTAGAAGTCTTTGCACAATCGCAGGGCGTCGTAGATGGCGGCGTGGGTATTCCGCTGCGCCACGCAGTCACCGATGCGGAACAGCAGGTAACCGTCGCCGGTGCTGCTCAGCGAAGGTTGCGGCTGGATCGCGAACAGCGCCTCGACGTCGATCTGGCCCTTGTTGCGCGAGCCGTCCTTGAGGGCGTAGTAGATTTCTTCGTCCGGGCGCACGCCGTTCTCGACGACCACCTGATCCACCACCCGCTCCTCTTTGGCGCCGGTGTATTCGTTCTCCAGCACGGCGACGAGTTTGTCGCCTTCGCGGTAGACCTTCTCCAGCATCATGTCGCCGGTCATGATCACTTCTTTCGGGTACATGCTGCGGTAGTAGGTCGGGAACGACGTACCGCCGATGGCCACGCCCGGTTTGATGTCGTCAGTGACGATCTCGACCTGGCTGCCCTTGTCGGCGAGGAAGTCGGCCACCGACATCCCGGTGAACTCGCAGATCGTGTCGTAGACCAGCACGTTCTTGCCCGGCGCGACCTTGCCGTCGAGCACGTCCCAGCTGCTGACCACCAGCCCTTCGGCAGCGCCCCAGTGTTCGTTCTGCTCCAGGTACGGATGCCCGCCTACGGCCAGCACCACGATGTCCGGACGCAGGTCCATGATGGTGTCGGCGTCCGCCGCAGTGCCCAGACGCAGGTCGACTTTCAGGCGTGCCAGCTCCAGCTGGAACCAGCGGGTGATACCGGCGATCTGGTCACGCTGCGGCGCTTTCGAGGCCGTAGTGATCTGGCCGCCGATGAATTCTTTCTTCTCGAACAGGGTCACGTCGTGGCCACGTTCGGCCGCCACACGGGCAGCTTCCATCCCCGCCGGGCCGGCACCGACGATCACCACCTTGCGTTTCGGCCCGGTGGATTTCTCGATGATGTGCGGCACGCCCATGTATTCACGGGAGGTCGCGGCGTTCTGGATGCACAGCACGTCCAGACCCTGGTACTGACGGTCGATGCAGTAGTTGGCGCCGACACATTGTTTGATCTGGTCGATCTGACCCATTTTGATCTTGGCGATCAGGTGCGGGTCGGCGATGTGGGCGCGGGTCATGCCGACCATGTCGACATAACCGCCCTCGAGAATCCGCGTAGCCTGATTCGGGTCCTTGATGTTCTGCGCGTGCAGCACCGGAACCTTGACCACTTCCTTGATCCCGGCCGCCAGGTGCAGGAACGGCTCCGGCGGATAACTCATGTTCGGAATCACGTTGGCCAGGGTGTTGTGCGTGTCGCAACCCGAGCCGACGACGCCGATGAAATCGAGCATGCCGGTGTCGTCGTAATACTGGGCGATCTGCTTCATGTCTTCGTGGGACAGACCGTCCGGGTGGAACTCGTCACCGCAGATGCGCATGCCGACGCAGAAGTCGTCACCTACCTCGGCGCGTACGGCTTTCAGGACTTCCAGACCGAATTTCATCCGGCCTTCGAAAGTGCCGCCCCATTCGTCGGTACGCTTGTTGACGCGTGGGCTCCAGAACTGGTCGATCATGTGCTGGTGCACGGCCGACAGTTCGACGCCGTCCAGGCCACCGGCCTTGGCGCGGCGCGCGGCTTGCGCGTAGTTGCCGATCACCCGCCAGATCTCTTCCGGCTCGATGGTCTTGCAGGTGGCGCGGTGCACCGGTTCACGGATGCCCGACGGCGACATCAGGGTCGGCCAGTGGAAACCGTCCCAACGGGAGCGACGACCCATGTGGGTAATCTGGATCATGATCTTGGCGCCGTGCTTGTGCATGGCGTCGGCGAGATTCTGGAAGTGCGGGATGATCCGGTCGGTGGACAGGTTCACCGAACTCCACCATTGCTGCGGGCTGTCGATCGCCACCACGGACGAACCGCCACAGATCGCCAGGCCGATGCCGCCCTTGGCTTTCTCTTCGTAATATTTGACGTACCGCTCGGTGGTCATGCCGCCGTCGGTCGCGTAGACCTCGGCGTGCGCGGTGCTGAGCACGCGGTTGCGGATGGTCAGTTTGCCAATTTGAATTGGCTGGAACATTGCTTCGAAAGCCATGGCGGGTTCCTCGACTTACAACGGCTTGACGGTGAACAGGCCGTCGTCGTGGCCTTCTTCGGAGCCACCGTAGACCTGCTCGGCCACGGTGCGGATCTTGCTGCCGCGAGCGGCGAGGATCTGGTCCATGGCACCGGCAAACCACCCGGTGAACATGTAGTCGACCTTGCGCCCGACCTTGCCGTAGACGTAGACGAACGCCGAGTGTTCGAGCTTGACGCTGGCGGTGCCTTTGTCGAGGTCGATGTCCTGGATCTTGAACAGGCCCCAGCCGCGCTGCGACAGGCGCTTCATGTAGTGTTCGAACACCGCGACGCCTTCCAGGCCGTGGCACTCGGCTTCTTTTTCACACCAGTGCCAGGCGGATTTGTAGCCGGCCTTGTAGAGGATTTCGGCATAGGCGTCAGCGCCCAGCACTTCCTCGATGCCCATGTGGTTGTTGACGAAGAAATGCCGGGGCACGTACAGCATCGGCAGGGCGTCGGAGGTCCAGACACCGGTCTCGCTGTCGACTTCGATTGGCAATTGCGGGGCGATCTTGGCCATGGAAACTTAACTCCAGAAAAATTTTGGTGTTGCCCCCGGCGCGGACGGCCGGGGGAAAGTATTCGGGAAGCGGCGGCTTACTCGCCCCAAACGTCTTTCAAGACGTTGACCCAGTTTTCGCCCATGATCTTGCGTACCACGCGCTCGGAGTGGCCGCGCTTGAGCAGGGTTTCGGTCAGGTTCGGGAACTCGCCGACGGTGCGGATGCCCAGCGGGTTGATGATCTTGCCGAAGTTGGTCAGACGGCGGGCGTAGCCCTTGTCGTGAGTCAGGTATTCGAAGAAGTCCTGGCCGTGACCCTGGGTGAAGTCGGTGCCGATGCCGATGGCGTCTTCGCCGACGATGTTCATGGTGTATTCGATGGCTTCGGCGTAGTCGTCGATGGTCGAATCGATGCCCTTGGCCAGGAACGGCGCGAACATGGTCACGCCGACGAAACCGCCGTGGTCAGCGATGAACTTGAGCTCTTCATCGGACTTGTTGCGCGGGTGCTCTTTCAGCCCCGACGGCAGGCAGTGGGAATAGCAGACCGGTTTTTTCGATTCGAGGATGACTTCTTCGGAGGTCTTGGAGCCGACGTGGGACAGGTCGCACATGACGCCGACACGGTTCATCTCGGCGACGATTTCGCGACCGAAGCCCGACAGGCCGCCGTCACGTTCGTAGCAACCGGTGCCCACCAGGTTCTGGGTGTTGTAGCACATCTGCACGATGCCGACGCCGAGCTGCTTGAACACCTCGACATAACCGATCTGGTCTTCGAACGCATGGGCGTTCTGGAAGCCGAAGAGGATGCCGGTCTTGCCCTGCTCCTTGGCCTTGCGGATGTCGGCGGTGGTGCGGACGGGGATCACCAGATCGCTGTTTTCGCGAATCAGTTTCTGGCTGGCGGCGATGTTGTTGACCGTGGCCTGAAAGCCCTCCCACACCGACACGGTGCAGTTGGCCGCCGTCAGACCGCCCTTGCGCATGTCTTCGAACAGCTCGCGGTTCCATTTGGCAATGATCAGACCGTCGATAACGATGCTGTCGGCGTGTAATTCGGCTGGGCTCATCAGGCGTCCCCTTATTGGCGATTCATGCGCCGAATCGTCTGCCGGCGCTTTGGGGCCAGCATATGCCTCGGTGCGCGACCAGCCGGGTGCAAAAACGACAGGGGAATTGCCGAAAGCGTCAATCCGCGACAAAGGGTCGCCAACCGGTCCGACCGGCCACCTGTTCAAGCCCGCGAGCTTGAGCCAGAATCTGCCGCATCCCGGAAACACCACTGGATTAGAGCGGCGACATCAATGAAATCGATCTTCCTGGCCCTGGCCCTGATTGCGACCGGCGTACACGCCGCCGAAGAGTCCGACAACAACCCGTGCGACGCGGTGGAAAACGACATCCAGACCCTGGAATGCTCGACCTACAGCCGCACCACCGCCGAGGACCTGCTCAAGGACAACTACGCCAGCCTGAACGAGCGCATGCAGACCACCTACGGCAAGAACCCGGCGCAACTGGCCGACATCACCGCCAAAATCAAGGCCGCCCAGCAACAATGGCTGAAAACCCGCGACGCCGACTGCGCCGTTGAAGCCTTCCCGGCGACGGACGGCAGCAAGGCGTTCAAGATTGCGCAGAACGATTGCGTGGCGCGGATGAGTGACGAGCGGTCGGAGTTTTTGGAGTCGATCGGGCAGGAGTGAGGAGCGTTCCCGCACGAATGGGCAGGAACGATGACACCCCATTCTCATGACGCCATGAAAGGCGACTTGAAGGGACGCTTCTGCAACGACGGGATGGGCGCGTATTCATAACCCAACGCGCGGATGTCCATGACGTGTCTGACGGTTCTCGTCCATGGCGCCAGCGTGTCATCAAGGTTATGACCGGGTGGCCCACCACTGATCGGCGTGTAATGCGGAGCCCATTGCGGATTGTCCAGCGCCATTTGTGCCTGCCAATTCGCCCAGATCCTGTCGATATTGCAGTGGTGCAGGAAGAACACCGGATCTTCAGGGGAGGTCATGGCCAACATGTTGCCCCCTATCCACAGATGGACGCGGTTGTGCAGCTGCGAACCCGGGGTTGTGACCTGAGGATCACCTCGTTGCGTGATCCACCCCTCCAGTCGATTGCGAAATCCCCTGGTGTATGGGCCGGAATCGTAAGGCGGCGTATCGTACAACCACTCTCGCATCGCCATGTCTACGTCTGCAGACGTCGGAAGCGAGGTCACAAGAACGCCGAACTGACGCTTGAGACCAGGTTCCGTCTCACCGTTTTCCGGGTAGGCCGGAACCGGCCAGTTTCCGTACTGGTGAGCAAAAGGCCCGGTCTGTACTCGATCATGATCACCTGGGCTGCCATTGCCGCCCATCCATTCATCACTCCAGACGGGTGAGTTTGTCGGATCAAACGTGTCCTGAGTCCAATCCCAATACGGCAGAGTCACTTGAGGATCAATCGCACGCAAGTCCGCCTCGAACTGCATCAACATTTCTCGATGCCATGGCAGAAATGCCGGACCGAGGTGGGCTCCGTTTCGATACTCAGGATCTTGCGGTTCCCAAGGATGCACAGTGGGTTTCATCACTTGGTGATGCCAGTGCACATATTTGTCGTACCCCCCATTGCGCTTGAGGGTGAGCAGACAGTTGATGAATGCGGCCCGCTCGACGGCCGTATGCGAGCGGATGTTTTTCCTGACGATCATTGTGCGACTCCTTTGCCGGAACAGTCGTTCTTGGGTTCAGAGCCGGTGATGGCCCTCGCATCAATCTTCGAAGCAATGTCGATAAGGATCTACTGTCAGAAATAACAGGTAGCGGGCTGTATCCGACAAACGGAAATTCGGCGTTGCCCTAACCGAGCGCCGGTGCAAGGCTACTTGCGCGAAGATTGCAGCGGCATTTGGCATCACCGCCAACCAGCTTGAGCTGTAAGCTGCACCTCTTCAGCCAATCAGGGGATTCACATGAACATCTGCGGTATCGAAATCAAAGGCAGTGAAGCGATCATCGCCGTGGCGTCCCTCGACGGTTCGGTGCTGAGCCATGTCGCGTTGAACACCAAGAAAATCGCGCTGGACGATGACGACGAGGCGGCCAACGTGAAGCTGTTCGCCGCTCAGGTGGCGTCGTTCGTGCGCGAGAACTCCATCGATCGCATCGCGATCAAGAAACGCAGCAAGAAGGGTGAATTCGCCGGTGGGCCGACCACGTTCAAGATCGAGGGCGTGTTTCAGTTGCTGGACGGTTGCGAGGTGACGCTGCTGTCACCGCAGACGATCAATGCCCAGGCCAAGAAGCACAATTTCGAGCTGCCAGGCACGCTGAACAAGTATCAGCATGAAGCCTACAAGGCAGCGTGCTCGGCATTGGTGAAGAAGTAGCTAGCGCGCTTTTCGTGCGCTCAGCCAGTCGCCGAAGGACTTGTCTTCCAGCGCATAGCCACCACGGCTCGACTTCCACACCAGTTCCTTGTCGCGCAGGGCATCGATGCAGGCCTGAATGGTCTGGGTGCCCGGCACCACGTCGCTGCCCATGTTTTCCAGTGCCTTGCCGACCGCCATGAGCGTGCTGTCAGTGAACGGTGCAAAGGGCTCGTTGTTCTGTGAGCGCTCCACCATCACCTCCAGCACGGCGCGCTGAGGAATTGTCAGAGCGTTCCACGCGCTCTCGAACTCGGTCCATACGCCTGCGCGCAACAATTCGGCACGGCTTTGCAGCAGTTGCCCCAGATTGCTGGCCTCGCCCAGCTCCAGCGCGACTTCGCCGATGATGGTGCGCAACATTTCCGGGCGTCGCCCCACCAATTCAAAGGCGTCGTCGATATCAGCCGCGCTGAACTGGTTGGTCTCGGCCAGATGGGCGTTGAGGTGCAAGGTGTACGCCTGGGTGAACTCTTTCCCCAGCAGCGGAAAGGGCGTGATGCTCGAGCCGAAGAACGGTTGGCTCTTGCCCAGCACCAGGTGCGCGAGTTTGTCGCGATTGGAACCGGTGAACACCAGATGCAAACCGCTGCCCTCGCCTTCCCGTCCCTGGTTGAGCTGATCCCGCGCTGCCTTCAGGGCAAACATCGCGTTGATGCCTGCGGCGGTGGTGAGCGCGTGCTGGGCCTCATCGATCACCAGCACTACGGATTTTTCGGCGGCGCTGTGGAGCAGTTCCAGTGCTTGCGTCAGGGTCGCGCCGACCGGCAGTTGCGGCTTGGTGAAATCCCAGGACAAGGTGCGCAGAAAGCTGAGTTTTTCGATGCCGATATTCTTCGCCAGTTTGCGAATGCCCTTTTCGAAGGGGACCAACGCGCCTGCAATGGCACTGGCGATCAGGTCAGCAGGGTCTTTTTCCTTGTCGGCCCACAGGTCGACGTAAACCGTCAGCCAGCCTCGGGCCTGGCATTCCGGGATCAGATCCTCGCGCAGAAAGGTACTTTTGCCGGTGCGACGCGGCGCTGCCAGAAACAGGCCGGAGGTGAAATCCTGCAGACCTGCACCCACCAGACCATCGGCAACGCTGCGGGCCAGAGCGGGGCGGCGGAAAACGAAGCCGTTGTTTCGGGACATGGTTTTACACTCAATTATTCAAACGACTGTAATTTATACCTGGAAGTATAATTAACTATAATCGTCCGTCAAACGGCCTCCCGTCGCCGGTCCTCCCGTGGACACCGGGCAAACTTCGCCCGGTAGCTGCGAGTGAAATACGACGGTGATTCAAATCCGCAGGCAATGCTGACTTCCAGCACGCTCATGTCGGTCTGGCGCAGCAGCTGTCGGGCCTTTTCCAGTCTTAGGCGCAGATAGAAATTGCTCGGTGTGTCGTTCAGGTGCAGACGGAACAACCGCTCCAGTTGCCGGCGCGTCACCTTGATCGATTCCGCCAGCTCCAGGGTGGTCAGCGGCGGTTCGCTGTGCTGCTCCATCTCGCCGATAACATGCACCAGCTTCTTGTTGCTGATGCCGTAGCGCGTGGCAACTTCCATGCGCTGGTGGTCCTTGCGCGGACGAATCCGCCCCAATACAAACTGCTCGCTGACCTGGATCGCCAGTTGCGGGCCGTGGGCCTGGGCAATCAGGTCGAGCATCAGGTCGATGGACGCGGTGCCGCCGGCGGATGTGATGCGCCGACGGTCGATCTCGAACAGCTCCTGGGTGACGCTGAGCTGTGGATAAGATTCCTTGAAGGCGTCGATGGCCTCCCAGTGCAGGGTCAGGCGATGGCCATCGAGCAGACCGGCTTCGGCAAGGACGAAACTGCCGGTGTCGATGGCGCCGAGGGTCACGCCTTCGTTGTCCAGCCGTCGCAGCCAGTGCTCCAGCGCCGGGGTGGCGAATTTCAGCGGCTCGAAACCGGCGACCACCAGCAGCGTCGCCCCTTTCTTCAGCGGCTCCAGCGCCGCATCGGCGTTGACCGACATCCCGTTGCTCGCCAGCACCGCCCCGCCATCGGCGCTCAAGACGTGCCAGCGGTACAGCTCGCCGCGAAAGCGGTTGGCCACCCGCAGCGGTTCGATCGCAGAGATGAAACCGATGGCGGAAAAACCCGGCATCAACAGAAAGTAGAAATCCTGGGACATGGCGCGCACTCGAATCGCGGGTAGCGTGCAACGTTGATACGCCAGTTGTCGGCGGCATTCAAGAGCACAGGTCGCTGCAGTGCAAGAGCTGGTCGCCGCAGTGCGTTTTTGCGGGGGCATTGCTGCGTAATTTGAGCATCACCGGCACGACAGATGCCGGGCCCCACAATAACGACCTGCCGAGGAACCCGACATGAAACGACTGATCAGCAGCTGTGTTCTCGCACTCAGCGGTACCGCGTTTTTAAGCGCCAGTGTCATGGCGGCCGATTCCCCATCGTGTCAGAACGTGCGCATGGGCGTGGTGAACTGGACCGACGTGATCGCCACCAGCGCCATGGCCCAGGTTCTGCTCGACGGCCTCGGCTACAGCACCAAACAGACCAGCGCCTCCCAGCAGATCGTCTTTGCCGGCATCCGCGACCAGCGTCTGGACCTGTTCCTCGGCTACTGGAACCCGCTGATGACCCAGACCATCACCCCGTTCGTCGAGGCCAACCAGGTCAAGGTGCTTGAAGCGCCAAGTCTCAAGGACGCCCGCGCCACCCTCGCCGTGCCGACCTATCTGGCGGACAAGGGCCTGAAAACCTTCGCCGACATCGCCAAGTTTGAAAAAGAGTTGGGCGGCAAGATCTACGGCATCGAGCCTGGCTCGGGCGCCAACACCCAGATCAAGGCGATGATCACCAAGAACCAGTTCGGCCTTGGCAAGTTCCAGCTCGTGGAGTCCAGCGAGGCCGGCATGCTCGCCGCCGTCGATCGCGCCGTGCGCCGCAAGGAAGCCGTGGTGTTCTTCGGCTGGGCACCGCACCCGATGAACGTCAACGTGCAGATGACTTATCTGACCGGCAGCGACGACGCCCTCGGCCCGAACGAAGGCATGGCCACCGTGTGGACCGTCACCGCACCGAAATACGCCGAACAATGCCCGAACGTCAGCCGCCTGCTGAGCAACCTGACGTTCACCGCCGAAGACGAGAGCCGGATGATGCAGCCGCTGCTCGATCACAAGGACGCTTTCGAATCAGCCAAACAATGGCTCAAGGATCACCCGCAGGACAAACAGCGCTGGCTCGAAGGCGTCACCACCTTCGATGGCAAACCGGCGGCAGAAAACCTCCAGCTCACCAGCAAATAAACCGCAACGAACGAACCACTTCGCAGGCCGCCACGGGCTGCGAACAGACCCATCACGCCTGAAGGAAAACGCACCATGAACCACGACGTCATCATCACCTGCGCACTCACCGGTGCTGGCGACACGACCGCCAAGAGCCCTCACGTGCCGGTCACCCCGAAACAGATCGCCGCTGCCGCAGTAGAAGCGGCCAAGGCCGGCGCCACGGTCGTGCACTGCCACGTCCGTGACCCGCAGACCGGAAAGTTCAGCCGCGACGTGGCGCTGTACCGCGAAGTCATGGAGCGCATCCGCGAAGCCGACGTCGACATCATCGTCAACCTCACCGCCGGCATGGGCGGCGACCTGGAAATCGGCCCGGGCGAGAACCCGATGGAGTTCGGCCCGAACACCGATCTGGTCGGCCCGCTGACCCGTCTGGCCCATGTCGAAGAACTGCTGCCGGAAATCTGCACGCTGGATTGCGGCACCCTGAATTTCGGCGACGGCGACACCATTTACGTCTCCACCCCAGCCCAGCTGCGCGCCGGTGCCAAGCGCATCACCGAGCTGGGCGTGAAGGCGGAGCTGGAGATTTTCGACACCGGCCACCTGTGGTTCGCCAAACAGATGATCAAGGAAGGCCTGCTCGACAATCCGCTGTTCCAGCTGTGCCTGGGCATCCCGTGGGGCGCGCCGGCCGACACCACCACCATGAAAGCCATGGTCGACAACCTGCCTGCCGACGCGGTGTGGGCCGGGTTCGGCATCGGCCGGATGCAGATGCCGATGGCCGCGCAAGCGGTGCTGCTCGGCGGCAACGTGCGGGTCGGCCTGGAAGACAACCTGTGGCTGGACAAAGGCGTGCTGGCGACCAACGGCCAACTGGTCGAACGCGCCACCGAGATCCTCAGCCGCCTCGGCGCCCGCGTGCTGACCCCGGCTGAAGGTCGCAAGAAGATGGGCCTGACCCAGCGCGGCTGATTCGAATTCACCTCTGATCCTGTGGGAGCGGGCTTGCCCGCGATGAGGTTTTTTCTACCGACAGATTTTTTCGGTAGTACCGACGCTATCGCGGGCAAGCCCGCTCCCACAGGGTTCTGCGAACTCTTTAGGACATGACCATGAGCTTTATCACCGAAATCAAAACCTTCGCAGCACTGGGCAGCGGCGTCATCGGCAGCGGCTGGGTCGCCCGCGCCCTCGCCCACGGCCTCGACGTGGTGGCCTGGGACCCGGCGCCGGGTGCCGAAGCGGCGCTGCGCAAACGCGTGGCCAACGCCTGGGGCGCGCTGGAGAAAAACGGTCTGGCGCCCGGCGCGTCGCAGGATCGCCTGCGCTTTGTCGCAACCATTGAAGAATGCGTGCGCGATGCGGACTTCATCCAGGAAAGCGCCCCGGAACGCCTCGAACTGAAACTGGATCTGCACAGCAAAATCAGTGCGGCAGCCAAGCCGAATGCCCTGATCGGGTCCAGCACCTCGGGTCTGTTGCCAAGCGAGTTCTACGAGAGTTCGACTCACCCGGAACGTTGCGTGGTCGGTCACCCGTTCAACCCGGTTTACCTGCTGCCATTGGTGGAAGTGGTCGGCGGCAAGAACACCGCGCCCGAAGCCGTGCAGGCCGCGATGAAAGTCTACGAATCCCTCGGCATGCGACCGCTGCATGTGCGCAAGGAAGTGCCGGGCTTCATCGCCGACCGCCTGCTCGAAGCGCTGTGGCGCGAGGCGCTGCACCTGGTCAACGACGGGGTGGCGACCACCGGTGAAATCGATGATGCGATCCGCTTTGGCGCTGGCCTGCGCTGGTCGTTCATGGGCACGTTCCTGACTTACACCCTGGCCGGTGGCGATGCTGGTATGCGCCACTTCATGTCGCAGTTCGGCCCGGCGTTGCAGTTGCCGTGGACATACCTGCCGGCGCCGGAGCTGACCGACAAGTTGATCGACGATGTGGTGGATGGCACCAGCGATCAATTGGGCCGGCACAGTATTTCGGCGCTGGAACGCTATCGTGATGATTGCCTGCTGGCGGTGCTTGAGGCGGTGAAGACCACCAAAGAAAAGCATGGAATGAGTTTCAGCGAGTAATCGCATATTGAGCGTCCCACGCAAAGCGTGGGAACGCTCGTGTCTGGAGATAAACATGCCCACCCTCACCACCTACCAAACCCGCATCATCCCCGACTGGGTCGACTACAACGGCCACCTGCGCGACGCCTTCTATCTGCTGATTTTCAGCTACGCCACCGACGCCCTGATGGATCGCCTCGGCATGGACAGCAACAACCGCGAAGCCAGCGGACACTCGCTGTTCACCCTCGAACTGCACCTCAACTACCTGCACGAAGTGAAGCTCGACGCCGAAGTCGAAGTGCGCACGCAGATCATCGGCCACGACCAGAAACGCCTGCACCTCTATCACAGCCTGCACCTGGCCGGCGGTGACAAGGAGCTGGCCGGCAACGAACAGATGCTGCTGCACGTCGATCTGGCCGGGCCACGTTCCGCGCCGTTTACCCCGGACACCCTGGGCCGTCTGCAAGCCATCGTCGCCGAGCAGGCCGATCTGCCCGCTCCCGCTTACATCGGCCGGGTCATCGCCCTGCCCCCAGCCCGGTAAATCCGTCCCTCACAAGGAGCCGCCATGCAAACCGCCGCTGCAGTTGCCGATTTCCGTACTTATCCGTTGATCAGCGCGCTGAACGGCGTGCAGAACCTGGCGGATCGCGTCCTGATCGAATGGGCCGACGGGCGTGTCAGCCCGTTCCACCACGTGTGGCTGCGCGACAACTGTCCGTGTCCGCAGTGCGTCTACAGCGTCACGCGTGAGCAGGTGTTCGAGATCATCGATGCGGCTCCCGACCTGACGCCATCCGCGGTGCACATCGACACCGATGGCTGCCTGCGTATCGACTGGCAGGACGACCACCTCAGCCGCTTCGATGCCGGCTGGTTGCGCGCCCACGCCTACGATGATGAATCCCGCGCCGAACGCCTCGCCGCCAAGCCGAAACCCTTCCTGTGGCGCGGCGATTTGCAGTTGCCGGTGTTCGACTATGCAGCCCTGATGAACGACAACGCCGCACTGCTGCAATGGTTGCTGGCAGTGCGCGACATCGGCCTGACTCAAGTGCGCGGCGTACCCACCGAACCCGGCTCGCTGAAGCTGATCGCCCAGCGCATTTCGTTCATCCGCGAGAGCAACTTCGGCGTGCTGTTCAACGTGCAATCCAAGGCCGACGCCGACAGCAATGCCTACACCGCTTTCAACCTGCCATTGCACACCGACCTG
Organism: Pseudomonas sp. R15(2017); assembly: GCF_002112685.1. Classification (NCBI taxonomy): domain Bacteria; kingdom Pseudomonadati; phylum Pseudomonadota; class Gammaproteobacteria; order Pseudomonadales; family Pseudomonadaceae; genus Pseudomonas; species Pseudomonas sp. R15(2017). The sequence continues at coordinate 619,818 of NZ_NEII01000001.1, read as the reverse complement.
CCGACCCGCGAGCTGCAACCGGGGCTGCAATTTCTGCATTGCCTGGTGAACGACGCCGAGGGTGGCGAGAGTATTTTCGTCGACGGTTTTGCGATTGCCGAAGCGTTGCGTCAGGAAGATCCCGCATCATTCAAGGCCCTGTGCGAGATCCCGGTGGAGTTTCGCAACAAGGACCGCCACAGCGACTATCGCTGCCTGGCGCCGATCATCGCCCTGGACGCGTTGGGCCGGGTCGCGGAAATCCGCATGGCCAACTTCCTGCGCGGCGCGTTCGACACGTCCGTGGAGCAGATGCCCCTGCTGTATCGCGCTTACCGACGCTTCATCGCCATGACCCGCGAGCCACGTTTCCGGGTCATGCAGCGGCTCAATCCGGGCGAGCTGTGGTGCTTCGACAACCGCCGCACCCTGCACGCACGCAATGCGTTCGACCCGGCCACCGGGGCCCGGCATTTTCAGGGCTGCTACATCGACCGGGATGAGCTGCTGTCGCGGATTCTGGTGTTGCAGCGCTAGACCGCGTCAGCGTAAATCGCAGGCAAAAAAAACCCCGATACAAGCCGTGACAGGATCGGGGCGAGGGTACTGTTGAGGAGCTGCCGTGGCGAGGGTGACCAAACCTTCGTGAAGCAAGCTGAGGCCAGTGTGCCCACTCCCCTTGCCGGCAAGTTAGCCGAAAACGACCTGTTCATAGCCGTCGCGGCCACTGCGACAAATCGCCCTTGCCGTGCCTGGGCATGCCTACCAGAATCGAGCCACGACCTCCGTTGCCGAAGAAGGATTCGCGTCATGATGTATGCCGATTTGATCGATCAGGAAGACCTGTTAGGCCAGCTCAAGTCGTTGGGTTTTCAAGTGCCGGGCGGTTCAACTGCCGAGCAGGCCTGTGAGTATGCGGTGCGCGGTCTGGATAACGTTCGCGCCTTTGAACTGCGCAAGATGGTCAAGGACATGTACACCAGCGGCGCCAGCATCCAGCCTGCAGTGCGTCAGGCCATCGACAAACAATTGTTGCCGGCATTGGCGCAATACCAACAAACCCATAGCGCCTGACGTTGCTCACCTGATCGTTCCCACGCTCTGCGTGGGAATGCCTCAACGGACGCTCCGCGTTCGGCCTTTTGGGACGCAGAGCGTCCCGGGCTGCGTTCCCACGCAGAGCGTGGGAACGATACTTATCAGAGCCTCACACTGGCGAATGTGGATTCGTTGCGTGCCTGACTCAGCGCCGACATCGGCCCGGACAGCGGCGACATCACGATGGCCTGCGGCAGCGGCATCATCGCCACCTGCTGGGTGGTGTTGGAGCCGACGCGCTCGTCACGCGGCGGAATGCCGAAGTATTCGCGGTAGCACTTGGAGAAGTGCGGCGTCGACACAAACCCGCAGACCGACGCCACTTCGATGATCGACATCGGCGTCTGCTTGAGCAGTTGCCGCGCACGGATCAGGCGCAGCTTGAGGTAGTAGCGCGACGGCGAGCAGTGCAGGTATTTCTGGAACAGGCGCTCGAGCTGGCGACGGGACACGGCGACGTACACCGCCAGTTCGTCGAGGTCGATCGGCTCCTCCAGGTTGGCTTCCATCAGCGCGACGATTTCCTGCAGTTTCGGCTGGTTGGTGCCGAGCATGTGCTTGAGCGGCACACGCTGGTGATCCTGCTCGTTGCGGATGCGTTCGTAGACGAACATCTCGGAGATCGCGGCGGAGAGTTCACGGCCGTGATCGCGGCTGATCAGGTGCAGCATCATGTCCAGCGGTGCGGTACCGCCGGAGCTGGTGAAACGGTTGCGGTCGAGGGTGAACAGACGGGTGCTCATCGCAACGCGAGGAAACGCTTCCTGCATCGCCGCCAGACATTCCCAATGCACGCTGCAATCGAAACCATCGAGCAGGCCGGCGCAGGCCAGGGCCCAACTGCCGGTGCACACCGCACCGAGGCGGCGCGACTGACGCGCCTGGCTTTGCAGCCAAGACACGTGTTCACGGGTAACCGTGCGTTGAATCCCGATCCCGCCGCACACGATGACGGTGTCGAGGGCCGGGGCTTTGTGCATGGAAGCGTCGGGGGTGATCTGCAGACCGTCACTGGCCCAGACCTGGCCACCATCGACAGTGAGGGTGGTCCAGCGATACAGCTCGCGACCGGACAACTGGTTGGCCATGCGCAGGGGTTCGACTGCGGATGCCAGGGAAATCAGCGTGAAATTGTCCAGCAGCAGAAAGCCGATGGATTGAGGCGCACGGTTCTGGGGTTGAGCCCCGGAGTTGAACGACGTCATCGCGGTATCTCCTCACACAAAGCGGGTGATGGCCTCAGGCGGAGGCTCTTGTTATTGCCATCGTTCTCTTGCGTGAGACGGGCTTTGTTATGACAGAGCAATTGCCATGCCTAAAATTGAATGGCTGTTCAATAACTCCTGAAAACGACGTCGCGACGCGTCTATACAAGCGCTCCGATGAGAGGTGATTCGAAGTGCCATCAGCGGCCGCGAATGCCCTGCCCCGGAGCGTGTGAGCAAATCGGTAGCACTTGTGGGAACTGGCCTGCGCACGATTGTCCTACAGTGTCACCGCAGGCACAGGTGACGGACGGTAGCGCCTTCGAATCAGGCGCTGGAGGTGGGAAAGGCTCTTATCTGATAACGACGCGCCAAAAGGTGGCGCGTTTTGATTCCGGTGTGCACTTAACGCGCAGTTTTGACTGGTCCGGCCTCATCGCTGGCAAGCCAGCTCCCACAATTGAGCGGGTTCCTCTGCCGGAATGCGATCGAATGTGGGAGCGGGCTTGCTCGCGAAGGCCACACCTCAAATTTACTGACTCAACATTCAACCGCGGCCTCATCGCTGGCAAGCCAGCTCCCACAGTTTGTTTGGTGTTGCTGCTATTTTGGTAACACCTCAAAACCCTGTGGGAGCTGGCTTGCCAGCGATTGGGGCGACCAGGTATCAGCATTCCACCGCGCTGACCGCCAACCCGCCCCGCGATGTCTCTTTATATTTGTCATGCATGTCGGCGCCGGTATCGCGCATGGTGCGGATCACCCGGTCCAGCGAAATAAAGTGCTGACCGTCCCCGCGCAACGCCATCTGTGCCGCGTTGATCGCCTTCACCGCCGCAATCGCATTGCGCTCGATGCACGGCACTTGCACCAGGCCACCCACCGGATCGCAGGTCAGACCCAGGTTGTGTTCGAGGCCGATTTCCGCCGCGTTGCACAACTGCTCAGGACTCGCGCCGAGGATTTCCGCCAGCCCTGCCGCCGCCATCGCACAGGCCGAACCGACTTCACCCTGGCAGCCGACTTCGGCGCCGGAGATCGAAGCATTCTTCTTGCACAGAATCCCCACCGCCGCCGCCCCGAGGAAATAGTCGACCACGTTGGCGTCAGTCACCGCCTCGCTGAATTTCATGAAGTAGTGCAGCACCGCCGGAATGATCCCCGCGGCGCCGTTGGTGGGTGCCGTGACCATGCGCCCGCCGGCGGCGTTTTCCTCGTTCACCGCGAGGGCGAACAGGTTGACCCACTCCATCGCGCTGAGGGTCGAGCCGATCACGTTGGGCTTGTTCAATTCCTGAAGGCTGCGGTGCAACTTCGCCGCGCGGCGGCGCACGTTGAGGCCGCCGGGCAGGATGCCTTCGTGCTTGAGGCCCTGCTCGACGCAATCCTGCATCGCCCGCCAGAGTTTCATCAGGCCGGCGCGGATTTCCTCTTCGCTGCGCCAGACCTTCTCGTTGGCCATCATCAATTCGGCCACGCGCAGGTTGTGGGTCTTGCACAGTTCCAGCAACTCCACCGCGCTGGAAAAATCGTAAGGCAACTCGGTGCGATCCAGATCCACCACGCCGCTGGAGGCCTGCGCCTCGTCCACCACAAAACCGCCGCCGACCGAATAGTAGGTGTCGCGATGCAACTCGCCGTGATCGCCTTCGGCAACCAGGGTCATGGCGTTGGGGTGGAACGGCAGGTTCTCGTCGATCAGGCGCATGTCCCGGCCCCATATAAAGGGCACCGACAAACGACCGTCGAGCAACAGCGTGTGGGTTTCGCGCAGGGCCTGAATCCGCGGGCCGATCTGCGACGGGTCGATCGCGTCCGGCCACTCGCCCATCAGGCCCATGATCACCGCGTTGTCGCTGCCGTGACCGACACCGGTGGCCGACAGCGAGCCGAACAGCTGCACCTCGATGCGGCGCACCTGCTCCAGTAGATATTTGTCGCGCAACGACTCGACGAACAGGGCGGCGGCGCGCATGGGCCCGACGGTGTGGGAACTGGAAGGGCCGATGCCGATTTTGAACAGGTCGAAAACGCTGATAGCCATTGCTGCAGAGCTCCTGAGAGTGCCGGTCCGGGGCGTGAAACGCCCGCTGGCGGAGCTGCTACGCTCAAGCTGCGATCCGCCGGAATGCCCGCATCATCAGGCTTTTCCCGGGTCGTTCGGCGTCTGACACCGACGTACTCATGCCCACCAACGCCGTGCCGGTTTCAGCCCGTGTTTTCGCCGTTTTTATGCGGTTCAGATGGCCAGAAAGGGCAGAAAAAAGCTGTAAACGACGTCACTGACACTGGATGCGACCATCCCTGTACTGGATACGACGCACCCTGTAGGCGTCAGATTTTCACTGGTACATGATCGTATCGACTCGATTGCAAGGCGCTGCGGTAGAGCTGTCTCCAGAACGCCATCCAACCGCAACCCATAAGTGCGGTGGTCCAATCGGAACACTGCCAAAAAAAACACCAAGGAGTCCATTCATGAAAGGTTCCCCGTCGTTGTTGTTGGCCGCCATGCTGAGTCTGCCGTTACTGGCTCAAGCCGCAGAACCGGCGCAGTGCAGTACCGTGAACTTCTCCGATGTCGGCTGGACCGACATCACCGCAACCACCGCCACCACCAGCGTTGTGCTCAACGCCCTCGGCTACAAGACCAAGACCACCATGATTTCCGTACCCGTGACCTACAAGTCGCTGGCCGACGGCAAGAACATGGACGTGTTCCTCGGCAACTGGATGCCGACCATGGAAAACGACATCAAGGCCTACCGCGACGCCGGCACCGTGGAAACCGTGCGCACCAACCTCAAGGGCGCCAAGTACACCCTCGCCGTTCCCCAGGCTTTGTATGACAAGGGCCTGCACGACTTCGCCGACATCGCCAAATTCAAGAAAGAACTCGACGGCAAGATCTACGGGATCGAGCCGGGCAACGACGGCAACCGTCTGATCCAGAGCATGATCGACAAGAACGCCTTCGGCCTGAAAGACGCCGGCTTCAAGGTCGTCGAGTCCAGCGAGGCGGGCATGCTGTCGCAGGTCGACCGCGCACAAAAACGCGACACCGCCGTGGTGTTCCTGGGCTGGGCACCGCACCCGATGAACAAGCGCTTCAAGATTCAGTACCTGACCGGTGGTGACGATTTCTTCGGCCCGGATTTCGGCGCCGCCACCGTGGCGACCAACACCCGCAAGGGCTACGCCGAGGAATGCAGCAACGTTGGCCAGCTGCTGAAAAACCTGGAGTTCACCGTCGACATGGAAAGCGAACTGATGGGCAACATCCTGGACGACAAGATGAAGCCTGACGCGGCCGCCAAGGCCTGGCTGAAAAAGAATCCACAGGTGCTCGATACCTGGCTCGCTGGCGTGACCACCATTGACGGTAAACCAGGCCTGGAGGCCGTGAAAGCCAAACTCAACCAGCCTTGAATTAGAGAGCATCGCTTATGCCGGACGGCCTAAGCCGTCCGGGCTGTTTATTTCCTTGCATGCGGACGTTCACTACCATGCTGATTGATCAGAAAATCCCTTTAGGCCAGTACATCGCGGGCTTCGTTGAATGGTTGACGCAACACGGCGCCAACACCTTCGACGCAATCGCCGTGACACTGGAAACGATGATCCACGGCGTGACGTTTGCGCTGACCTGGTTCAACCCGCTGGTGCTGATCGGCCTCATCGCCCTGCTGGCCCACTTCATTCAACGCAAATGGGGCCTGACCGCGTTCGTGGTCGCCTCCTTCCTGCTGATCCTAAACCTGGGGTACTGGCAGGAAACCATGGAAACCCTCGCCCAGGTCATGTTCGCGACCCTGGTCTGCGTGGTCATCGGCGTGCCGCTGGGCATCGTCGCCGCGCACAAACCGATGTTCTACACTTTGATGAGGCCGGTACTCGATCTGATGCAGACCGTACCGACCTTCGTTTACCTCATTCCTACCCTGACCCTCTTCGGGCTGGGCGTGGTGCCGGGCCTGATCTCGACGGTGGTGTTCGCCATCGCCGCGCCGATCCGCCTGACCTACCTGGGCATCCGCGATGTCCCGGAAGAACTGATGGACGCCGGCAAGGCCTTCGGCTGCTCGCGTCGCCAACTGCTTTCACGGATCGAACTGCCTCACGCCATGCCGAGCATCGCTGCCGGCATCACCCAGTGCATCATGCTGTCGCTGTCGATGGTGGTGATCGCGGCACTGGTGGGCGCCGACGGACTCGGCAAACCGGTGGTCAACGCACTGAACACTGCTGATATCGCCCTGGGCTTCGAAGCGGGCCTGGCGATCGTACTGCTGGCGATCATGCTCGACCGTATCTGCAAACAACCCGACGCCAAAGTAGGGGGTGACGCATGAGCATTATTCGCTTCGATAACGTTGACGTTATCTTCGCCAGGGATCCACGCGAGGCGCTCAAGCTGCTGGATCAGGGCATGACCCGTAACGAGATCCTGAAAAAGACCGGGCAGATTGTCGGCGTTGAAAAGGCCAGCCTGGATATCGAGAAGGGCGAGATCTGTGTACTGATGGGCCTGTCCGGCTCCGGAAAATCCAGCCTGCTGCGCTGCATCAACGGCCTCAACACCGTGAGCCGCGGCAAGCTGTTCGTCGAGCACGAAGGCAAGCAGATCGACATCGCGTCCTGCAGCCCTGCCGAACTGAAAATGATGCGCACCAAGCGCATTGCGATGGTGTTCCAGAAATTCGCCCTGATGCCCTGGCTGACCGTGCGCGAAAACATCAGCTTCGGTCTGGAAATGCAGGGCCGCCCCGAGAAAGAACGCCGCAAACTGGTCGACGACAAGCTTGAGCTCGTGGGCCTGACCCAGTGGCGCAACAAGAAGCCCAACGAGCTGTCCGGCGGCATGCAGCAGCGTGTCGGCCTGGCCCGCGCATTGGCGATGGACGCCGACATTCTGCTGATGGACGAGCCGTTTTCCGCCCTCGACCCGCTGATCCGTCAGGGCCTGCAGGATGAACTGCTGGAACTGCAACGCAAGCTGAGCAAGACCATCGTGTTCGTGAGTCACGACCTCGACGAAGCGCTCAAATTGGGTAGTCGCATCGCGATCATGAAAGACGGCCGGATCATCCAGTACAGCGTGCCGGAAGAGATCGTGCTCAACCCGGCGGACGATTACGTGCGCACCTTCGTCGCCCACACCAACCCGCTGAACGTGCTGTGCGGTCGCAGCCTGATGCGCACCCTGGACAACTGCAAACGCATCAACGGCTCGGTGTGTCTGGATCCGGGCGGCGATTCGTGGCTGGACCTGGCCGAAGGCAACACCATCAAAGGTGCGCGGCAAAACGGTTCGGTGCTGAACCTGCAGAACTGGGCGCCGGGGCAAGCCGTGGAAGGGCTGGAGCGCAAACCGACGCTGGTGGACTCGAACATCGGCATGCGCGACGCGTTGCAGATCCGTTACCAGACCGGCAACAAACTCGTGCTTCACGACAACAACCATGTGGTGGGGATTCTCGGGGACAGCGAGCTGTATCACGCACTGCTCGGCAAGAACCTGGGGTAAAGAGAGCAGACACAAAAACGCCGCGAGAGATCGCGGCGTTTTTGTTTTGATCGTTCCCACGCTCTGCGTGGGAATGCAGCCCGGGACGCTCCGCGTCCCATTGGTGCCAAGCGTGAAATCGGCAGCGTGGCTGGAACGCGGAGCGTCCCTTGAGGCATTCCCACGCAGACGGTTCGACGCCTCGACGTGGGAACGATCCTGAATTACAACTCAGCTATACACCCGGCCAAGGAGCTGCCGATGGCTTTCAAACTGATCGAGCACATCGCGTGTGATCTGATCCTGTGTGAAGCCCATCAAGTCGTAGTCCTGGCTGCCGTTGTGCAGGTACACCTCGGCGCGGTAGAAACGCTGGCGCGCTTCATCGGACTGGACCGACTCGCTCGGGGTCGCCAGGTAGCCGTCCAGGCTCACTTCGTAGACAAAAGGGTTGCCCTCTTCCATCTCGACCCGCACGCCCATGCAGCGCTTGGACTTGCCCAGCAGCGTCTGCACTTCCAGACCCTGTGCACGCATTTGCGCAGCGGCATCTTCCAGTGCCGGGCTGACGTGCTTGTCCATGAAGCGCTGAACCACCGATTGGCTCGGTTGCAGATCCAGCTGGGTCAGGCGCTCGCTGAAACCACGACGACCGCGCTCGGCCAGTTGCGCCTGCTCCTGTTCGATCTGCATGTCCTGGCGCATCGCCTTGTGCAAGCCGAACATGAAGCACACCAGCACCACCGAGAACGGCAGACCGGCCAGCACCACCATGGTCTGCATGGCTTCGAAGTTACCGGCGAACAGCAGGCCGATGGTTACCAGCGTGATCACGACCGACCAGAAGATCCGCAGCCAGTGCGGGGCATCTTCGTCGACGTTGCCGCCCTTGCAGGACAGGTTCGCCATCATCACCGCGCCGGAGTCGGCCGGGGTCAGGAACAGCACGAAACCAACAAAGATCGAAACACCGATCACGACTTTCGACGCCGGGTAGTGTTCCAGCAACTGATAGATCGCCATCGACGGCTGTTCCAGCGCCGTCTTGCCCAGTTCCACCGCGCCCTGGTTCATCACCAGATCCAGCGCCGAGTTACCGAAGATCGACAGCCACGCCAAGGTGAAACCCAGCGGAATCAGCAACACGCCAGCCACCAGTTCACGCACGGTACGACCACGGGAAATCCGCGCGATGAACATGCCGACGAATGGGGCCCAGGAAATCCACCAGGCCCAGTAGAACAGCGTCCACAGGCCCAGCCAGCGGTCGGATTTCTCGCTGTCGCCTTCATAGACGTACAGGTCGAAAGTCTTCAGCACCACGCCGTTGAGGTAGTCGCCGATGTTCTGCACGAAGCCGTTGAGCAAGTGCAGGGTCGGACCGAACAGCAGAACGAAAATCAGCAGGCCGCTGAACAGGATGATGTTGAGGTTGGACAGACGACGGATGCCGTTTTCCACACCGGACACGGCAGCGATGGTCGCCACGGTGCTCATCACGATGATCACGATCAGCAGATTGGTGTTGCTGTGTTCCATGCCGAACAGGTTTTCCAGGCCCGAGGACACTTGCAGCGAGCCGATCCCCAGGTTGGTCACCAGACCCAGCAGGGTCACGAACATGCCGAAGCCGTCCACCGCATGACCGGCTGCGCCCTTGACCCAACGCTCGCCCACCAGCGGGTACAGCGCCGAACGCAGGGCCAGCGGCTGGTTATGACGGTAAGCGAAATAGGCCACGGCCAGACCGACCAGCGCGTAGATCGCCCAGCCGTGCAGGCCCCAGTGCAGGAAGGTCAGCTGAACCGCCTGACGTGCCGCCATGTTGGTCGCGGACGCACCTTCCGGCGGATTGAAGTAGTGATCCAGCGGCTCGGAGGCGCCAAAGTACAGCAGCGAAATACCGATACCCGACGAGAACAGCATCCCGGCCCAGGCGCCGTAGCTGAAGTCCGGGGTGTCGTCCTTGCTACCCAGTTTGAGTTTGCCGTAGGAGGAAAACGCCAGGCCCACCACAAACACCAGGTAAGCGGCGATCACCACCATGTAGTACCAGCCGAAGCTGCGGGACAACCAGGCCTGAGCCACTCCCAGCATTCTGCCGGCCTCTTGCGGGGCGATGATCAGAATGGCGGTCAACAACAGAATCAGCGCGGTAGAGGTGTAGAACACCCAACCGTTGACCGTCACCTTCTCGGGCGGGGTCTTTATTAGCGAGGCAGAACTCATGGCACAAATGCTCCAGGCAGTGCGAGAGAAGAACACAAGGCAACACGGAACCCGACCAATCGGTTAGTTGGCAGCCGACCGGCGGGTGATATAAAGACACCCCGAAAAAAGCCCGAACCTGCAGAGTTGGCACCGCGAATCGCCGTCGTGGCCGAGGCTTGGACGTTCATCCGAAACCTGGCCTTGAGCGTCTTGCCCATTCAACACGTCCATCGAACGTCGAACCGCGCCTTGCCCCGCGCAGGTTTCGAGCATTTTCGGATGTCGGTTTTATCGCCACTTACACGTAAGAAAATTCTGTAGGCAGCGACGATTTGTCGCAGATCTTATTCTTTGTTGATTGAACGTTCAATCAAAACAAAATAGACTGGCCCTCAATCCGATCGGCGTTTGTCGTCCGTCGGAAGGCCTAAGGAGATGTGCAAGATGCCCAAGGTCGGTATGCAACCCATCCGCCGCCAACAACTGATCGAAGCCACTTTGCAGGCGGTTGATCAGGTCGGAATGGGGGACGCCAGCATTGCGCTGATCGCCCGTTTGGCCGGTGTCTCGAATGGCATCATCAGTCACTATTTTCAGGACAAGAACGGCCTGATTGCCGCCACGATGCGGTATCTGATGAGCGTCCTCAGCGAGAACGTCACCGCGCGCCGTCAGGCGCTGGCAGACAGCAGCCCCCGGGCGCATCTGCAGGTGATCATCGAAGGCAACTTCGACGCCAGCCAGGTCAATGGCCCGGCAATGAAAACCTGGCTGGCCTTCTGGGCCACCAGCATGCACCAGCCGTCTTTGCACAGGTTGCAGCGGATCAACGATCACCGTCTGTATTCCAACCTGTGCTGCGAGTTCCGCCGTGTGTTGCCGCTCGAAGATGCGCGCACCGCCGCCCGTGGACTGGCAGCTCTGATCGACGGTTTGTGGTTGCGCGGCGCGCTGTCGGGAGACGCTTTCGACACTGCGCAGGCGCAACAGATCGCTTACGAATACATGGATTTCCAATTGGCCAAGCAGGTGAGCTAGAGCACAGAAAAAACGCTCGGCCCCTGAACTGTCACCGACCAGCGATGCCACAGCTACATGGCTCACCCGGTGACCAACGCCAACCACTAATGCACTTGCGAGGACACTATGGCCCGTTTCGAACTGCAAAAACTCTACATCGATGGCGCGTACTCCGACGCCGGCAGCGATGCCACCTTCGAAGCCATCAACCCGGCTAACGGTGAAGTCCTCGCACTGGTGCAACGCGCGACCAAGGAAGACGTCGAGCGCGCTGTGGTCAGCGCCGAAAAGGGCCAGAAAATCTGGGCCGCGATGACCGCCATGGAGCGTTCGCGCATCCTGCGTCGCGCCGTCGACATCCTGCGCGAGCGCAACGATGAACTGGCTGCCCTGGAAACCCTGGACACCGGTAAAGCCTTCTCCGAAACCAAATACGTCGACATCGTCACCGGCGCCGACGTACTGGAATACTACGCAGGCCTGGTACCCGCCATCGAAGGCGAGCAGATCCCGCTGCGTGACACTTCCTTCGTCTACACCCGTCGCGAGCCGCTGGGCGTCGTCGCCGGTATCGGCGCGTGGAACTACCCGATTCAGATCGCCCTGTGGAAATCCGCTCCAGCCCTGGCGGCCGGTAACGCGATGATCTTCAAGCCAAGCGAAGTCACCTCGCTGACCACCCTGAAACTGGCCGAAATCTACACCGAAGCCGGCGTTCCGAACGGCGTGTTCAACGTACTGACCGGCAGCGGCCGTGAAGTCGGCACCTGGCTGACCGAGCACCCGCGCATCGAGAAGATCTCCTTCACCGGCGGCACCGACACAGGCAAGAAGGTCATGGCCAGCGCTTCGGCTTCGTCGCTCAAAGACGTGACCATGGAACTGGGCGGCAAGTCCCCGCTGATCATCTGCGACGACGCCGACCTGGATCGCGCCGCCGACACCGCCATGATGGCCAACTTCTACAGCTCCGGTCAGGTCTGCACCAACGGCACTCGCGTGTTCGTGCCGAGCCACCTGAAAGCCGCTTTCGAAGCCAAGATCGTCGAGCGCGTTGCCCGCATCCGCGTTGGCAACCCGGAAGACGAAAACACCAACTTCGGCCCGCTGGTCAGCTTCCCGCACATGGAAAGCGTGCTGGGCTACATCGCCAAGGGTAAAGAAGAAGGCGCCCGCGTTCTGTGCGGTGGCGAGCGTCTGACCGACGGCGAATTCGCCAAAGGCGCGTTCGTGGCTCCAACCGTGTTCACCGACTGCACCGACGACATGACTATCGTCCGTGAAGAAATCTTCGGCCCGGTGATGGCGATCCTGAGCTACGAAACCGAAGAAGAAGTGATCCGCCGCGCCAACGACACCGACTTCGGCCTGGCCGCCGGTATCGTCACCCGCGACCTGAACCGCGCCCACCGCGTGATTCATCAGCTGGAAGCCGGTATCTGCTGGATCAACGCCTGGGGCGAGTCCGACGCAAAAATGCCGGTTGGCGGTTACAAGCAGTCGGGCGTGGGCCGTGAGAACGGCATCAGCTCGCTGAACAACTTCACTCGCATCAAATCGGTACAGGTCGAGCTGGGCGATTACGTCTCGGTGTTCTAAGACCCGAGTCTCGTATTGCCTGCGAGGGCCTCTTCGCGGGCAAGCCCGCTCCCACAGGTTTGGGGTCGTCCATCAAATCCGTGGCAACTCCCAATCCCTGTGGGAGCTGGCTTGCCAGCGATTCGAGTGCATAGCACTCGCCGAGGCCCGATCTGACCACATCTAAAGAGGGTGCATTCAATGTCCCAAGAATTCGATTACATCATCGTCGGTGCCGGCTCTGCCGGTAACACCCTGGCGACCCGTCTGACTGAAGACGAAGGCGTCACCGTCCTGCTGCTCGAAGCCGGCGGCCCGGACTACCGTCTCGATTTCCGCACGCAGATGCCGGCAGCCCTGGCATTCCCACTGCAAGGCCGTCGCTACAACTGGGCGTACGAAACCGATCCGGAGCCACACATGGACGGTCGCCGGATGGAATGCGGTCGCGGCAAGGGCCTTGGCGGCTCCTCGCTGATCAACGGCATGTGCTACATCCGTGGCAACGCGATGGACTACGACGGCTGGGCGAAACTGCCAGGCCTGGAAGACTGGTCCTACCTCGATTGCCTGCCGTATTTCCGCAAAGCGGAAACCCGCGACATCGGCCCGAACGACTACCACGGCGGCGACGGTCCGGTCAGCGTGACCACTCCGAAAGCGGGCAACAACCCGCTGTTCCACGCCATGGTTGAAGCTGGCGTGCAGGCCGGTTACCCGCGTACCGAAGACTTGAACGGCTACCAGCAGGAAGGCTTCGGCCCGATGGACCGCACCGTGACGCCGAACGGCCGCCGTGCTTCCACCGCCCGTGGTTACCTGGACGTGGCCAAGAAGCGTTCGACCCTGACCATCGTCACTCACGCCCTGACTGACAAGGTTCTGTTCGAAGGCAAGCGTGCCGTTGGCGTGCGTTACCTGGTCGGTGCCGCTGAAGAACGTGTTGAAGCCCGCGCCCGCAAGGAAGTCATCGTCTGCTCCGGCGCGATCGCTTCGCCGCAACTGCTGCAACGCTCCGGCGTCGGCCCGGCGAAACTGCTGGAAAGCCTCGACATTCCGGTGGTTCACGATCTGCCGGGCGTCGGTGAAAACCTGCAGGATCACCTCGAGCTGTACCTGCAATACGCTTGCACCCAACCGGTCTCGCTGTACCCGTCGCTGCTCTGGTACAACCAGCCGGCCATCGGTGCCGAGTGGCTGTTCAACGGCACCGGCATCGGCGCCAGCAACCAGTTCGAAGCCGGTGGTTTCATCCGTACCCGTCCGGAATTCGAGTGGCCGAACATCCAGTATCACTTCCTGCCGGTGGCGATTAACTACAACGGCAGCAACGGTGTGAAAGAGCACGGTTTCCAGGCGCATATGGGTTCCATGCGTTCGCCAAGCCGCGGTCGCGTCCAGGTCAAATCCAAGGATCCGCGTCAGCACCCGAGCATCCTGTTCAACTACATGGCCACCGAGCAGGACTGGCAGGAGTTCCGCGACGGCATCCGCCTGACCCGTGAAATCATGCAACAGCCTGCACTGGACGCCTTCCGTGGCCGCGAAATCAGCCCGGGCATCGAAGTGCAAACCGATGAGCAGCTGGACAAGTTCATCCGCGAGCACGCCGAAACCGCGTTCCACCCGTCCTGCTCGTGCAAGATGGGCACCGACGAAATGGCAGTAGTGGATGGCGAAGGCCGCGTGCATGGCATGCAGGGTCTGCGTGTGGTCGATGCTTCGATCATGCCGATCATCACCACCGGCAACCTGAACGCGCCGACGATCATGATCGCCGAGAAAATCGCCGACAAGATCCGTGGCCGCCAGCCGTTGCCGCGCAGCAACGCACCGTACTATGTCGCTGGCGATGCGCCGGTGAAAGGCAAGGCGATGCGTGATGTAACGCCTGCCGCTCACTGACAACCTACTGGCACCGCCACTAAAAACCGCCACCTCTTTCAGAGGCTGGCGGTTTTTTATTTAACCCTCCCTACTATTTAAAAGTGCAACTTCAGCCGAACAAAACTCGCAATACTTACCAACTTTACCTCTCGATCAAACACACTAGAATGCGCGCCTCCAAAGTACAAACCAAGGAAGAACAATGCCATTCAACTACGCAAATGAGAATATGTCCGCCAGCTTCTTTCGGCATGCATTATCCAAAGAAAAAACCATCACTTTGGACTTCAGCTATTTAAGCGGCGTTATCGAGTCGTGGTGGAAAAAGAACAAGGGTCAAAACCTGCACACCCTAAAAATACAACTTACAAATTTATTCATTAATTATCTCCACCCGGAAGACACCCTCTACTTTGACCAGGTCGGCACCAACAAAGGCATTGCCGCGGTGTGCATCAGAAATATTTTCAGCATCGACTGCCCCGCACTGGCCCTCACCGTCCATGAGGCGCTGGCCGACCTGTTCCACTTGACTGATATCAAGTACGAATACGAAGACCATAAAGCGCTGTACATGAAACCCTCCGCTGAAAAGTATCGGGAATGGGGTAATGGTTACGGGGACATCACCCCGCACTCAGATGACTTGTATGAAAGCCTGGACGTTGACTATCTTGCACTCACGGTGTGCCGGGACACTACTCGCACGCCGACCGCCTATTATTTTCCAGCCGACTTGCTGCTATCACTTGATGATGAAGAAATTCAAACCTTACTTGGCATGCAGGCGATTTTCGTTTCAGGTAAAAACGTCAAAGGCTCAAAAGAGCGCGTTCGAAATGTCGTTGAATACAGTGAACTGTATGGCTACCGGTTTTCACTTGATTTCCGTATCGACATTCACAGCGGCGAGCGAATGCGTGCGCTCAACGGCGGTCAAGAGGTGTTGGACAAAATCCGCGCAGGGCTGCCCACTGCCAAGTGCAATGTCTCCACGGCGCAGACCGGCACGTTCCTGATCGTTGCCAATAACAAGATATTGCATGCTCGCCCCACTCTGAATATCAGCGCCGATGAGGTTCGCTTGCAAGCCGCAACTTCGACGTTGACCACTACGCCGCGCTTGTTGTTTCGCAGCAAAGGGCCTCGCAAGCAGTATTACTCGCTGGACGAAAAGCACGCAGTCCGAGGAGCGGCTTGATGAACGGCTGCCAGTCTTCATCCGACTCCACCTTCGCGCAAACGCTCAAGGCGGGAGGGCGCGACGCTATCACCTTCGGCATCGCGTTCATTTTTCTGTATTTATCCATCGGAATGGTGGGCGCTGCTCAAGCGCTGACATTGAGTCAGACGATGGCAACGACCCTGTTGATTTTTTCGACACCGTTACAGTTTCTACTCATACAAAACTACAACGACGGATGGTTGCTGATCCCGATTATTCTGGCACTCAACGCCCGATTTGTTTTGCTTTCAGCGACGTTGGCACCGCACCTCAAGCAGACGTCGACGCGTAAGACTCTCGCGTCATTGATACTGCTGACACCCTCGATCTTCACGGCATGCATAACGCGCTTCAAGCACAAGACGAGTTTCCCGTTCGCGTATTTTGTTGGCGTAGGCGCACCCATCTTCGCCTTGTCGATCATCTGCACTTACGTCGGCTTTATCGCCGGCGCAGATTTTGCGTCACCGACCGTTGCAGCCGCCATGACGATGCTCTTGCCACTTCAGTTCACTGCGCTGGCCGGCAAGCACTGGCCGCACTACATGGAGGTCTCCAGCTACTGGCTGGGATTCATCGGTGCCCCTTTGCTGGTGTTGCTCTTCAAGGACTACAACTTGCTGATTACGCCGTTTGTGATCGGCGGCATGCTCGTAATGATTGAAAATACCCGTACTCGCCAAGGAACGGCTTCGCAATGACTCTCTGGATGCTGATCGGCTTTGCCGCAATCACGGCGTTTGCATTTCGTGCATTACCGTTTGCTTTCAAAAACACCACGGCGTTGACGCGCACCGAAGGTTCTTTTTACCGCTTCGTCAGTTACAGCGCCCAGGCGATGTTGGGAGTGATCATTTATGACACGGCATTTGCCAGGCTTGATGGCCCGAGTCTGATGCAACAGTTTCAGATTCTGGATGCGCTGAAACTGCTGCTGTTAGTCGGAACATTTGTCGTCGTGGCCAGAACCCGAAAAATTCTGCCAGGTTTCTTTGCCAGCCTGCTGATTTACGTACTCGCATTCGTCTATTTGAATAACTGAAGTTTTACCGCAGAGCCGACCAGGGGCCCTTGGACACGCTTGCTCAAGTACGCCCCTTTTGCCTGACGGCGATGACGGTCACTCACAGAATGTATTTCCCTCTCAGGCGCTACCCTTGATAGTCCCCCCCACGCAGGCCTACTCTAGTCCTCGCCCAATCGTTCCCCCTCCCCGCCGAATTCGCTTTGCCGCCGCTCCCATGACAAGGAGGTTCCCTGATGTTCGATTTCCACCCCCAGCTCAAGCAGCGCTTTGCTGCCTTGCGCACGGGCGCCGAGTTTTTTTCCCTGCGGTATGTACGCGAATCCGGCCAGTACCTGTCGGTGCGCAAGAACGTTGCCGAACCGCCGAGCCTGAGCCGCGACGAAGGCGCGATGCTCACCGTCCGGGTCAACGGCGTCGAAGCCTACGCCGCGACCAATGACCTGTCGCAACAAGGCCTGCAAGCCGCCCTCGAGCGTGCCGAACAACAGGCCCGTCGGATCAAACCGCACGCCCTGCTCGACTTGAGCAAGCAGCCGGTGTCCAGCGACCGCGCCGATTACTTTTCACCCAATCTGGAACAACCCTTCCCGTCCCTGAGCGAATGCTTCGAGCTGCTCGGCGCGGAATCCGCCTCGGTGCCAAAGGATGAGCGCCTGGTGAACTGGGAAGTGAGCATCGGCATCACCCACGTCGAACAGATCTACCTGAGCAGCGCCGGCGCCGAATTGCGCCAGGCCCAGCGTTTCGTCTATCCGGGCCTGAGCGTCACCGCCTACGACGGCAACGACAGCCAGACCCGCAGCCTCGGTCGCGAGAACTTCGGCCAGCAGGGCGGCGCCGATGTGATCAGCCGTTGCGGCCTGATCGGTGCCGGCCCGCAAGTCGCCGATCAGGCGCTGCAACTGCTGCTCGCGCCGAATACGCCACAAGGCCCGCGCGACCTGCTGCTGATGCCCGACCAGATGATGCTGCAGATCCACGAATCCATCGGCCACCCGCTGGAGCTCGACCGCATCCTCGGCGACGAGCGCAATTACGCCGGCACCAGTTTCGTCAAAGCCGCGGATTTCGGCAGCCTGCAATACGGCTCGAAACTGCTCAACGTGACGTTCGATCCGGGCATCCCGGAAGAACTCGCCAGCTACGGCCATGACGACGAAGGCACCGCCGCCAGCAAGCAATTCCTGATTCGCGAAGGCCTGTTGGTCCGTCCATTGGGCGGTGCCTTGTCGCAATTTCGCGCGGGCCTGGACGGCGTCGCCAACAGCCGCGCCTGCGGCTGGAACCGTCCACCGATCGACCGCATGGCCAACCTCAACATCGAGCCGGGCAACCAGCCGCTGGAGCAACTGATCGGCGGCATCGAAAACGGCATTCTGATGAGCACCAACCGTTCCTGGTCGATCGACGATGCACGCAACAAATTCCAGTTCGGCTGCGAATGGGGCCAGTTGATCGAAAACGGCGAACTCAAGGGTGTAGTGAAAAATCCAAACTACCGGGGCATTTCCGCGCACTTCTGGAAGAGCCTGCGCGCCGTCGGCAACGCCGGCACCACAAAGGTGCTGGGCACGCCGAACTGCGGCAAGGGCGAACCTAACCAGGTGATCCGCGTCGGCCACGCTTCGCCGGCCTGCGTGTTCAGTAATGTAGATGTGTTTGGGGGAGACGCCTGATGAGTATTTCCAAGAACCCGTCCGAGGCGTTCAAGGTGCTGGTCAACTGGCTGCGCGATGCCGTGCGCGAGCCGGAACAGTTCACCCTGAGTTACGACGCCGAATCGTCGGCCTTCGTCCGCTTCAACCACGCCAGGGTGCGTCAGGCCGGGCAAGTGCAGCAAGCCGGTATCGGTCTGAAACTGATCGACGACGGTCGCCATGCCGACCTGCACATTACCCTGTCCGGTGAGCAGGCCACCGACCTGCAACGCCTCGCCGAAGGTTTGCAACAACTGCGCGAAACCCTGCCGCTGCTGCCGCAGGATCCGTACCTGTTGCTCAACCACAACGGCTGGCAGAGCCAGAATGTGCAGGAGCATCCGCTGCCGGACACCGAGCAGGTGGTGGCGGAAATCGCCCAGGCGGCCGAAGGCCTGGATCTGGTCGGCTTCTATGCCGCAGGGCCGATCAGCCGTGGTTTTGCCAGCTCTTCCGGCGCTTTCGGCTGGCATCAGGCCAACAGCTTCAACTTCGATTTCAGTCTGTTCCATGAGAACGGTGAAGCGGTGAAAGCCAGCTACGCCGGGCATGACTGGAACAGCGAAGACTTCGCCAGACGCATCCAGCAGGCCCGCGAACAACTCGAGTTTCTCGGTCGACCGCTGCGCACCCTGCCGCCCGGCCAATACCGCGCCTATCTGGCGCCCGCAGCCCTGGAAGAAATCATGGGCATGTTGTGCTGGGGTGGTTTCTCGGCGCAGTCGATTGCCAGCAAGAGCAGCCCGTTGCAGAAGCTGTATGCCGGCGATCAGGCGTTCAGCCCGCTGGTGTCCCTCGACGAGAAAGTCAGCGACTCGCTGAGCCCGGCGTTTTCCGGCGAAGGTTACCCGCGCAGCGATCTGCGGCTGATCATCGAAGGCAAGGCAGGTGATCAGTTGGTCGGTTCGCGCAGTGCCGCCGAGTACGGTCTGACGGCCAACGGCGCCGGCGGTGGCGAATCGCCGAGCGCGCTGAACATGGGCGCAGGTGACCTACCCCAGGCCGAGATCCTCAAGCAGTTGGGCACCGGGCTGTATATCAGCAACCTGTGGTACCTGAACTTCTCCGATCAACCGGCGGCGCGCCTGACCGGGATGACCCGGTTTGCCACCTTCTGGGTCGAGAACGGCGAGATTCAGGCGCCGGTCAGCACCATGCGTTTCGACGACAGCGCCTACAGCCTGCTGGGTTCGCAGCTGGAAGCGTTGACCGCCGAGCGCGAGCTGCTGCTGTCGGCGAGCACCTACAGCCAGCGCAATACCTCGTCGGCGCTGTTGCCGGGGGCGCTGGTGAGCCGATTGACCCTGACCCTGTAAATCCCGGACCTGATCGTTCCCACGCTCTGCGTGGGAATGCATCCCGTGACGCTCCGCGTCACTTTACAGCGGACGCAGAGCGTCCATGGCGGCATTCCCACGCGGACGGTTCGACGCCTCGACGTGGGAACGATCATCCAACAACCCACAAGAGGTTCCATGCCCAACCGCCCGCCTCTCGACGCCATCACCGCCCGCTGGTTGCCATGGGTCGTCGCCATCGCTTTCTTCATGCAGTCCCTCGACGGGACCATCCTCAACACCGCCCTGCCGGCCATGGCCAGGGATCTGGCCGAGGACCCGCTGCGCATGCAGGGCGTGATCATCGCCTACATGCTCACCGTGGCCCTGCTGATTCCGGCCTCGGGCTGGATCGCCGACCGCTTCGGCACCAAGAAAATCTTCTTCGGCGCGATCCTGCTGTTCAGCCTCGGCTCGCTGCTCTGCGCCTTGTCGAGCAGCCTGAGCATGCTGATCGGCGCGCGGGTGATCCAGGGCCTCGGCGGTGCGCTGATGCTGCCGGTCGGACGCCTGGTGGTGCTGCGCGCCTACCCGCGTTCGGAACTGGTGCGGATCATGGGCTTCATCACCATTCCCGGCCTGCTCGGCCCGCTGATCGGTCCGACCATGGGCGGCTGGATGGTCGAATACCTGACGTGGCACTGGATCTTCCTGATCAACCTGCCGGTCGGCGTCATCGGTTGCTACGCGGTGTGGAAATTCATCCCCGACCTGCGCGGCACCGAGCGTACGCGTTTCGATAGCCTGGGGTTCCTGCTGTTCGGCGCGGCGATGGTGCTGATCACCATCGCCATGGAAGGCCTCGGCGAACTGCACCTGCCGCACCTGCGGGTGATGCTGTTGCTGTTCGGCGGCATGGCATGTCTGGCGGCGTACTGGCTGCGCGCCGGGCACATTGAAAACCCGCTGTTCGCGCCGTCGCTGTTCAAGACCCGCACCTTCGCGGTCGGCATTCTCGGCAACCTGTTCGCCCGTCTGGGCAGCGGCGCCCTGCCGTTTCTGGTGCCGTTGCTGTTGCAAGTGGCGCTGGGTTACTCGCCGTCCCAGGCCGGGATGAGCATGCTGCCGTTGGCGGCTGCGGCGATGGTTGCCAAGTGGGGCGCGCGGCCACTGATCGAGCGCTTGGGCTATCGCATCGTGCTGACCGGCAACACCCTGCTTCTGGGAATCATGCTGGCGAGCATGGGTCTGGTCAGCGAGCAGACGCCGTACTGGCTGCTGCTGTGCCTGCTGGCGGTTCTCGGGGCGATCAACTCGCTGCAATTCACCGCGATGAACACCGTGACCCTGATCGATCTCGACGACGCCAGCGCCAGCAGCGGCAACAGCCTGCTGTCGGTGGTGGCGCAGTTGTCGCTGAGCCTCGGTGTGGCGTGCGCCGGTGCGCTGCTTGGCGGCTTTACGGCGGAAGTCGGCAACGACGGCGTTGAGACCGTGTTGGGCGCATTTCAGCTCACGTTCGTGACCGTGGGGATCATGGCGATGCTGGCGGCGACGATTTTCTCGCAGCTGTCGAAAGAGGACGGAAGGCGCGCCAAACGCCGGGAAGAACATATCGAGCATTGACCGGGGTCTGCGTGGCGAGGGAACCGGCCCTCGTCACAGGCTTTGCGTTCGTCCAGAACTTTCGAGGAAAGTGGCCAGAGGCTGCTACACTGCGCGACATTTTGTTTTGCAGGCCAGTCCCGTGACCACCATCGCCACCGCTTTTAATACTTTGCCGCTGTCCGCCGCCATGCTGGCTAACCTCGACTCCCTCGGTTATGCCCAGATGACGCCGATCCAGGCGCAGAGCTTGCCGGTGATCCTCAAGGGGATGGACCTGATCGCCCAGGCCAAGACCGGCAGCGGCAAGACCGCCGCGTTCGGCATCGGCCTGCTGAACCCGATCAATCCGCGCTACTTCGGTTGCCAGGCGCTGGTAATTTGCCCGACCCGCGAACTGGCCGACCAAGTCGCCAAGGAAATCCGTCGCCTGGCCCGCGCCGAAGACAACATCAAGGTCCTGACCCTGTGCGGCGGCGTGTCCTTCGGCCCGCAGATCGGCTCGCTGGAGCACGGCGCGCACATCATCGTCGGCACGCCGGGGCGCATCCAGCAGCACCTGCGCAAGGGTTCGCTGGTCCTCGACGGCCTCAACACGCTGATCCTCGACGAAGCCGACCGCATGCTCGACATGGGCTTCTACGACGCCATCGAAGACATCATCGAACAGACCCCGGCCCGCCGTCAGACCCTGCTGTTCTCGGCCACCTACCCGGTGGGCATCAAGCAACTGGCGTCGAAGTTCATGCGCGATCCGCAAACGGTCAAGGCCGAAGCGTTCCACGACGACACGCAGATCGAGCAGCGCTTCTACGAGATTTCCCCGGAAGAGCGCATGAGCGCGGTGACCAAGGTTCTGCATCACTTCCGCCCAGCCTCCACCGTGGCCTTCTGCTTCACCAAGCAGCAGGTTCAGGAAACCGTCGATCACCTGACCTCCAAAGGCATTTCCGCCGTCGGCCTGCACGGCGATCTGGAACAGCGTGACCGCGATCAGGTGTTGGCGATGTTCGCCAACCGCAGTACTTCGGTACTGGTTGCCACCGACGTTGCCGCCCGTGGTTTGGACATCGACGCGCTGGACATGGTGATCAACGTCGAACTGGCCCGCGACTCGGAAATCCACATTCACCGCGTCGGCCGTACCGGTCGTGCCGGCGAGAAAGGCATCGCGGTCAGCCTGGTGGCGCCGTCCGAAG
The DNA here is from genome assembly GCF_002112685.1 of Pseudomonas sp. R15(2017). NCBI lineage: Bacteria > Pseudomonadati > Pseudomonadota > Gammaproteobacteria > Pseudomonadales > Pseudomonadaceae > Pseudomonas > Pseudomonas sp. R15(2017). The sequence goes on along the minus strand of NZ_NEII01000001.1, from coordinate 597,304 downwards.
CGCACCGCGCGCAAGCCATCGAACAACTGCAGAAGACCCCGCTGAACTGGGATCAGGTGGACAACCTCAAGTCCCAGGGCGGTGCCCCGCTGCAACCGCCGATGAGCACGCTGTGCATCGCTGGCGGGCGTAAGGACAAAGTCCGTCCGGGCGACATTCTCGGCGCACTGACCGGCGAAGCCGGCATCCCGGGCGCCCAGGTCGGCAAGATCGCGATCTTTGACTTCCAGTCCTATGTGGCCGTCGAGCGCACCGTGGTCATGCAGGCGCTGCAGCGTTTGAACAACGGCAAGATCAAGGGCCGTTCGCTGCGCGTCCGGGTTTTGTAAGAACGCTTAAATGATCGTTCCCACGTCGAGGCGTCGAACCGTCCGCGTGGGAATGCCGCCATGGACGCTCTGCGTCCGCTTTTAAATCGTGACGCGGAGCGTCACAGGATGCATTCCCACGCAGAGCGTGGGAACGATCTGCGTGGTCATTGTGTGAGGACACCGTTTTGCGCTCTACCGAAGTCGTGATCATTGGCGCTGGCGCCGCAGGGTTGATGTGTGCACTGACCGCCGCCGGGCGTGGGCGTCAGGTGTTGCTGCTCGACCACGCGAACAAGGCCGGCAAGAAAATCCTGATGTCCGGCGGTGGGCGCTGCAACTTCACCAACATGTACACCGAACCGAGCAATTTCCTCTCGCAGAACGCGCACTTCTGCAAATCCGCACTGGCCCGCTACACCCAGTGGGATTTCATCGGCATGGTCGCCAAGCACGGCGTGCCGTATCACGAGAAGAAGCTCGGCCAACTGTTCTGCGATAACAAATCCAGCGACATCCTCGGCATGCTGCTGGACGAGTGCGATCAGGTCGGCGTCAACCTGCACCTCGACACCTCGATCCAGACCATCGAGAAGGTCGAGGGCGGTTACCTGCTCGACACCACCCTCGGCCAGATCCAGTGCCAGTCGCTGGTGATCGCCACCGGTGGCCTGTCGATCCCGACGTTGGGCGCCACCGGTTTCGGTTATCAGGTCGCCAAACAGTTCGGCCACGACCTGCTGCCGACCCGCGCCGGTCTGGTGCCGTTCACCATCACCGATCAGCTCAAGGATTTGTGCACCGAACTGTCCGGCACCTCGGTGGATTGTCTGGTCAGCTGCAACGACCAGAGCTTTCGCGAGAACATCCTGTTCACTCACCGTGGCCTCAGTGGTCCGGCGATTCTGCAGATTTCCTCGTTCTGGGAGCCGGGCGACACGGTCGAGATCAACTTGCTGCCCGATCACGACGCCGCAAGCTGGCTGCAACAGCAGACTGCCGAACGCCCGAACAGCGAACTGAAAACGCTGCTCGGCGAAATCTTCACCAAGAAAATGGCCAACCTGCTGGCGGACAACTGGTTCGTCTCCAAACCGATGAAGCAGTACACCCATGCCGAACTGGCGGACATCGCCGAGAAGCTGGGCAGCTGGAAAGTCGTCCCGGCCGGCACCGAAGGCTACCGCACTGCCGAAGTGACGCTGGGTGGCGTCGACACCCGCGAAGTTTCGTCCAAGACCATGGAATCGCTGAAAAGCCCGGGCCTGTACTTTGTCGGCGAAGTGCTGGATGTCACCGGGCATCTGGGCGGATTCAACTTCCAGTGGGCATGGGCCTCTGGCTACGCTGCCGCGCAGTACGTCTGACCCGACACTAAATACAAAAACCTGTGGGAGCTGCGGTGCGACGATTCGACTTGCCAGCGATAGCGGGCTGACATTCAACAGTGATGTTGGAGCTGCCGGCCTCATCGCTGGCAAGCCAGCTCCCACAGTTTCTTTTCCAACCTGGAAATTGAGTTCGACACAACGACCCAAAGGAACACTTTTTGCTGTCAGATGTGATCGGCGCCATTGCGTCGGCGTCATTACTGGCTCAATTTAGCGGCATCGCCTCGGAAGGCCTTCGCACTTCATGTCCTCGACCTCGTTTCGTCAGTCTTTGCGGCGCCTGTGGGCGCTGGATAAATTCAGCTACAGCGTGCGGGTGTTCATCGCCCTGACCGGCAGCATGGCGCTGTGCTGGTATCAGGATGAAATGGGGCTGCTGATCCCGTTATTCCTCGGGATTATCGCCAGCGCCCTGGCCGAGACCGACGACAGTTGGCAGGGCCGCCTCAACGCACTGGCGGTGACACTGGTGTGTTTCAGCGTTGCGGCGCTGTCCGTGGAATTGCTGTTCCCCTACCCCATCGTGTTCGTCATCGCTTTGGCATTGGCCAGTTTCGGCCTGACCATGCTTGGGGCGCTCGGCGAGCGTTATGGTGCGATTGCTTCGGCGACCCTGATTCTTTCCGTCTACACCATGATCGGCGTGGATCAGCGCGGCGGCGCGGTCACGGATTTCTGGCACGAGCCGATGCTGCTGGTGGCCGGCGCCGCGTGGTACGGCCTGCTGTCGGTGCTGTGGCAGGCGATGTTTTCCAATCAGCCGGTGCAGCAGAGTCTGGCGCGGTTGTTCCGCGAACTGGGCTATTACCTGAAGCTGAAATCTTCGCTGTTCGAGCCGATCCGTCAGCTGGACGTGGAGGCGCGGCGACTAGAGCTGGCCCAGCAGAATGGTCGGGTCGTCGCAGCCCTGAACAGCGCCAAGGAAATCATCCTGCACCGGGTCGGCAACGGTCGTCCTGGCTCGAAAGTCAGCCGTTACCTGAAGCTGTACTTCCTGGCGCAAGACATCCACGAACGCGCCAGCTCTTCCCACTACCCCTACAACGCCTTGGCCGATGCGTTTTTCCACAGCGATGTCTTGTTCCGCTGCCAGCGGCTGTTGCGCCAGCAAGGCAAGGTCTGCCGTGCATTGGCCGAATCGATCCAGATGCGCCAGCCATTCATCTACGACGCGAGTTTCGCCGAAGCCCTGAGCGACCTGCACGCCTCCCTCGAACACCTGCGCATCCAAAGCAACCCGGCCTGGCGCGGGCTGCTGCGTTCATTGCGCGCACTGGCGGCCAACCTCGGCACCCTCGACCGCTTGCTCAGCGACGCCAGCAACCCCGACGCCTTGGCCGATGCCACCGACAGCAGCCTGCTCGACCGCTCGCCGCGCAACTTCAAGGACGTGTGGATTCGCTTGCGCACGCAGCTGACGCCAACCTCGCTGCTGTTCCGTCACGCCCTGCGCTTGCCGCTGGCGTTGAGCATCGGCTACGGCATGGTGCATTTGATTCACCCGTCGCAGGGTTACTGGATCATCCTCACGACACTGTTCGTCTGCCAGCCGAACTACGGCGCCACCCGGCGCAAACTCGGTCAGCGGATTTTCGGCACGGCGATCGGTCTGACGATTGCCTGGGCGCTGTTCGATCTGTTCCCGAATCCGCTGGTGCAGTCGTGCTTCGCCATCGCCGCCGGCGTGGTGTTCTTTACCAACCGCACCACCCGCTACACCGTGGCCACTGCCGCGATCACGATCATGGTGCTGTTCTGCTTCAACCAGGTCGGCGATGGTTATGGTCTGTTTGTGCCGCGGTTGTTCGATACCTTGCTCGGCAGCCTGATCGCCGGGCTCGCGGTGTTCCTGTTCCTGCCGGACTGGCAGGGTCGGCGCCTGAATAAGGTGCTGGCCAACACCCTCACCTGTAACAGCATTTACCTGCGCCAGATCATGCAGCAATACGCCGCCGGCAAGAGCGACGACCTCGCTTATCGCCTGGCCCGGCGCAACGCGCACAACGCCGACGCGGCACTGTCGACCACGCTGGCGAACATGCTGATGGAGCCGGGGCATTTCCGGAAGGAAGCCGACGTGGGCTTCCGCTTCCTGGTGCTGTCGCACACCTTGCTCAGCTATCTGTCAGGCCTTGGCGCACACCGCGAAACCCAGTTGCCGGCCGAGGTGCGCGAACACCTGATCGACGGCGCCGGGGTGAGTCTGGCGGCGAGCATCGATGAGATCGCCCAGGGTCTGGCGAGCAAACAGCCGATAGCGATTCAAAGCGATGAGGAAGAAGCGCTGGCCAATGAGCTGGAGCAGATGCCGGACGAAATCGACGAAGGCCAGCGGCTGGTGCAGACGCAACTGGCGCTGATCTGCCGCCAGCTCGGCCCATTGCGCACGCTGGCGGCGCATCTGATCAAGGACACCGCCGAGAATTGAGTTGGCCGGACAGGCCTCTTCGCGGGCAAGCCCGCTCCCACAGTGTCGGTGTGGTACACAAAATATGTGGACTACCGCTGTACCTGTGGGAGCTGGCTTGCCAGCGATGAGGCAATCAATCACACCGCAAATTCTGGATCAGCCCCTTACATCCCGTGCTGCCTGAGCAGCTTGTCATAGCTGCCATCGGCCTTCATCGACGCAATCGCCTTGTCGAACCCGGCCACGATCTGTTCGTGCTGCGGGTTCTTCAGGCTGACCAGGATGTGCAGGCTGTTCTCGCTCAGCGGCTTGGGCAGAAACTCCACCGCGTTGCGCACTTTCGGTGATTCCCGGGCCAGGTAATAGCGGGCGACGTATTCGTCTTCCAGGGTCAGCTTGACCCGATCCGCCGCCAGCATGCGCACGGCCATGGCAAAGTTATGCACAGGGACTTTCTGCAACGCGGTGTCAGCATCGAACGGCGCCGAATAGGCATAGCCGCGCACCACCGCAATCGGATAGGTGTGCAGCTCCTGCAGGTTGTTGTATTCGATGGGTGCGTCCTTGCGCTTGAGGAAGCGCACGCGATTGAGCAGGTACTCGGCGGAAAACTGGCCCAGCTTCGTGCGCTCGTCGTTGTACCAGGCGTTGACCAGCACGTCGTAACGTCCTTCGCCAACCCCCATCAACGCCCGCGCCCACGGCACCTGCTCATAACCGCTGGCATAACCGGCACGGGCCAGGGCCGTGCTGACGATGTCGGTCGCCAGCCCACCGTTGACCAGTGTGTCATCGGTAAAGGGCGGCCAGACGTCGAACACCAGACGCAATTTCTCCGCTGCCGCGCTTTGACCCAGCAACAGCAATCCGATCAAAGCAAAGGCTCGATGCAATCGCGGCATGCTTGAAAATCCTTAGCGGGCGGGCCGCCCGGCGTGTTTTCAGTCAAAACCCCAAGGCCCCTTACCGGCGAATCCCAGGCCCTAACATTAGCTCATTGAAGCCATCGCACAGCGCTTCCCAGCAGATTACACAAAGTACGGCGGGCCGCGATATTGGAATGATGGCATTTTGGCCTTTGTCACAGATTTCTCAGCCATACAGACATATTTCGACGCGGCGCTTAGTATCGGGCGACGTAGTTCAAGGAATCGGAAGATGACAATCGAGTGGGTCTGCAAACATCACAGCGATCTGGGACTGGAGCAGCTGTATGCCATTTTGAAATTGCGCTCGGAAGTGTTCGTGGTCGAACAGCGCTGCGCGTACCTGGATCCGGACGGTCAGGATCTGGACGGTGACACCTGCCATTTGATGGGCTGGGACGGTGATCAGCTGGTGGCATACCTGCGCCTGCTGGACCCGGAATCCCAGGGCGGCGACGTGGTGATCGGCCGCGTGCTGACGGCGCCGGCCGGGCGTGGCAAAGGACTGGGGCATGAAATGATGGAACAGGCGCTGAAACAGGCGCAGAGGCGTTGGCCTGAAGTGCCAATCTATCTGTCGGCCCAGGCGCATTTGCAGGGGTATTACGGGCGGTACGGGTTTGTCGTGGCGGGTGAGGAATATCTGGAGGATGACATTCCGCACATCGGGATGCGGCGTTCCTGAAACCCTCATCGCTGCGATGCGGCGGCCCGACAAGCCAGCTCCCACAGGTTTATCTGTCGCTCACAATGACTGTGTTCACTGAAGATCCCTGTGGGAGCTGGCTTGCCAGCGATGGCGCCAGCCCTGTCAACACAGGACTCAGGGATACTCGAGAACAGCTTTTATCTGCCGCAAATTCCGCTCGATCCACCCCCGATCAATCGCCCCCCAATCACGAATCCGATAGCGCCCCGCATGATTGCGCGCGCCCTCTTCCTGTTCGAACTCGCAGACAATATCCAGATCCGCCAGCGCCGCAATGGTGTCCTGCGCCGTGCGCCGGGGCATGCCGGTGACCTCGGTCAGCGCCGGCACACTGCTGGCCAGGCCGCTGTCGATCAGGTACGCCACGTACAAGCGCCGGTAGAAACTGCTCTTGGTCTTGCTTACGTCCATGCATGCGCTCCGCTGTTTGATCTTTTATTGCATGTCTCGCCAGGTCAGATACACCCGCAGGTCGAACTCGACCTGGTGGTAGCCCGGCAGCATGTGCTCACATAACTTATAGAACGCCTTGTTGTGATCCGACTCCTTGAAGTGCGCCAGTTCATGCACGACGATCATCTTCAGAAACTCAGGCGCGGCCTCCTTGAACAGCGAGGCGATACGAATCTCTTTCTTGGCCTTGAGCTTGCCGCCCTGCACCCGCGACACCGTGGTGTGCAGGCCGAGGGCACGATGGGTCAGGTCGAGGCGGTTGTCGAACAGCACCTTGTCGATGGCCGGGGCGTTGCGCAGGTATTCCTGCTTCAAGTCCAGCGCGTAGCCGTACAACGCCTTGTCGCTCTGCACATCGTGGCGGCCCGGATAGCGTTGGCTCAGGTAATCACCGAGGCGGTTGTCAGCGATCAATTGGCGCACCTGATCCTGCAGATTCGCGGGATAGGCCTGGAGGTATTTCAACGCAGTCATGGGGCGGCACGGGTCATGAAAAGGCCGCCAGTGTAGCGAATTCAACCGGCCAACGCGCTCCAGTCGAACGGCTCGGTAAAGCGTGCGGTGTCCTCGGCGACCAACGGCCGCGCCACCAGAAAGCCTTGTACGTACTCACAACCATGAGCTTGCAGCCACCGGTATTGCTCAACGGTTTCCACGCCTTCGGCAATCACCAGCAAGCCGTATTCCTTGCACAGATTGATGACCGTGCGCACCAGCGAAGCATCACGGGACGAGTCCGGCAATCGGGCGATCAGGTGGCGATCGAGCTTTAGAGTGTCCAGTTCCAGATCGCGCAAATGCGCCAGCGAGCAGGCCCCGGAACCGAAATCGTCCAGCGCCACCCGCACCCCGAGATTGCGCAGCAGCTTCAACTGCTTGCGGGTCTCGTCCGGGTTGATCGTCAGCGCCTCTTCAGTCACTTCCACTTCCATCTGGTGCGGCTGCAAACCATGGCGCTCCAGCACCTGGCGCAATTCGGTGACCAGATTCGGCAGGCCGAACTGGGTGTTGCTCAGGCTCACACCGATCACCAGTTCCTTGGAAAATTCGGCCTCCCACGCCTTACGCTGCCCGGCGCTGCGATGATAGATCCAGCTGCCGAGGCGGCTGATCAGCGTCGCCTCTTCCAGCAACGGCAGGAACAACCCCGGCGGCACGTCGCCGACGCTCGGGTGCTGCCAGCGCAGCAACGCCTCGAAACCACGAACGCGACCATCACCAATCGCCACCTGCGGCTGATACACCAGATTGAAATCGCGATTCTCGATGGCGTTGCGCACACTCTCTTCCAGCATCAGCCGCGACCGCGCACGGCCATTCATTTCATGATCGTAGAAGCGATATTGCTGACGCCCGGCACGCTTGGCCTCGTACATGGCAATGTCCGAGGCACGCAGCAAACCGTCGAGGTTGTTGCCGCAATCGGGGTAAGTGGCGATGCCGATGCTCGCGCCCAGGGCAATATCGAGACCTTCGATCTGCTGACAGATCGACACCCGCTCAATGAGTTTCTCGGCAATCTTCGCCGCTTGCTCGGGGAATTCCAGATCCAGCAGCGCGGTGAATTCATCGCCGCCCATCCGCGCCAGAATGTCGAACGGTCGCAGGCAGGCTTTCAATTGTTCGGAGACCCAGCGCAACACTCGGTCCCCGGCATCATGGCCGAGGGAATCGTTGACCCTTTTGAAGCCGTCGAGATCGAGGTACATCAACACCCAACTGCTGTCCGTGCGCTCACCGCGCAGCAGCAGGTTTTCCACAGTCTGGTAGAAACCCCGGCGATTGAGCAGCCCGGTCAGCGGATCGGTGACCGCCTGAAATTCCAGCTGCTGATGCAGATGGCGCACCACCGACATGTCCAGCACCGTCACCACCATCGCGTGCTGTTCACTCGGCAGCGGCGCGCAGGACAAGGCCACCGGCACTTGCTGGCCCGGCGCGGTACGCAGCAACGCGTCGTGTAAGCGCAACGTCTCGCCACGTTTGTAACTGGCATAAAACTCGGAATCGGCCCACAGCGGAATGTGCGGTTTCTGCAGGAAATCGAGAAACTCCTGCCCTTCCAGTTCCTTCACCGGCGCATTGAGCAGCCGGGAAATCGCCGGGTTGGCGAAGCGAATCAAGCCATCCTCGCCCAACACCAGAATGCCTTCGGCAGCGTTGTCCAGCACCGAAGCATTGAAGGCCCGCGCCGATTCCAGATCCTGGCTCAAGCGCTGCAAGGCCCGACGATTGCGCTGGTGTTCGAGCAGCGCCTGGACTTTTGGCTTGAGAATCTGCGGATCGAACGGTTTGAACAGATAATCCACCGCACCGCTGGCATAACCCTTGATCACGGCGTCCTGGGACTGCTCGTTGGCGGTGAGGAAAATAATGGGGGTCAGGCGCGTGCGCTGACTGCCGCGCATCAGGCGCGCGACTTCGAAGCCGTCCATACCCGGCATCTGCACATCCAGCAGCACCAGATCAACGTCGTGTTCGAGCAGCAGGCTGAGGGCTTCAAAACCGGAAGCCGCGGTAATCACCTGCCAGTCCTGGCGCTGCAGCAATGCGCGCATGCTGATCAGATTTTCAGGGTAGTCATCAACGATCAAAAGGACTGAGCTGCCTTCACCTGGCTGGGGTTGCGCGCATTCCATGCTGCTTCTCTTGTCGGGACATCTCGTGTCGGGGCATCTCGGATCAGCGTTCCGGGCGGTTCCTCGTGAAAACCGTACAGTCACTGAGCCTTCACTCTAGTCCGGGATCTGTAAAAGCAATAGCTGTCATCCAGCCATCATTTAACCAAACCGGTCATCAGCCGACTAACGGTCACGGCTGCAAGGCCCGAATTCCGGGAAAGGTGGCATTTCGACAGGATGTTGACGCCAATCATCCGCCAGACGGCCGTTAACAAAAAATCCCTCTACGCTTATAAAGGCCGCCCCCAAGAGGCGCGGGCTAGAGCTTCTGGCACGCGCGTGCAAGAGAAACAGAGTGGAAGAACCGACATGATCGACCTCGCAACCTGGAACCTCAGCGTTCCCGTTGGCAGCCCGCCCTACACCGTCGAAACCTCCAAACTGGTGAACGGCTTCAAGGATCAGTACTTCCATTCCGACACCGGCACCCTGTTCTTCTGGTCCCCGGTGACCGGTTCGAAAACCGAAAACGCCATCTACCCGCGCACCGAACTGCGCGAGACCTACAGCAATGGAACGCTGCGCAACTGGTATTACCCCGACGCCGACAACCTGCTGCGCGCGACCCTTTCGGTCAACAAGGTGCCCAGCTCCGGCAAGATCGTCATCGGCCAGATCCACGCCTATGAAAGCCAGAAGCCGATGCTTAAGCTTGAATACCAATACAAAGAAAAAACCGAGACCGGCAACCTGGTGATCAAGCTGCGCACCCATCCGGATCAGGACGAAAGCCGGGTCATCACCCTCGCCACCGGGATCAAACTCAATCGCGAATTCAACTACCTCATTCACCTGAGCCCCGGCGGTGCACTGGGCGTGAGTGCGGCCGGGTATCAGTGGGATTCGCAGATCAGCGCGACGTGGCGCAACAAACCGCTGTATTTCAAGGCTGGCGTGTATGTGCAGGACAACACCGGGTACACCAGTGAGGGTGGGCAGGTGACGTTCAGCAAGCTGGATATTGATCACGATAAATAGCAGCCGCGCGACCGTTTAAGGCTGCTGTTTAAAGGCAGTGCGCGTAACGTCCCGAAGCCTACAACGGCTTGCGTCGCTGCCTACCACTACGCCAGAATCCGCCGGCTTGTGCGCCTGGAGGGCCATCGGTAACTTGATTCGGGTCACTGATTCGCAGTGATCGGGTTTAGTAGCCCGTGGTTTCAAGCTTGGTGCACAAGCATCTGTCAGTCAGGAATTTTTGATTCCTGCACTCGATGGCGACTGTGCGCAGGGCACCTTCGGGTGCGCCGGCTTGCTCGAAACCCCGGTCTACTAACCTGCGTACAGTTGCCTCCACTTTGATTAGTAGCCAGAGCGGAGGCACTCCAATCAGGTTTCGAGCAAATGATTAAATCTACGCCTCATCCACCGGTCGCAGACCCGGCCTCCCCCTACGATTCCCTCGACCCCAAAAAACTCAACGAAGCCGCCGAACGCGCCCTCGACCATTACCTCTGCCCCGGCGCCCGCATCATGGCCACGGTCAACGAACCCGACCGCATGTACTTCGCCAACCCCGCCTACAACACCGAATCCCTGCTGGCCAACGCCAGCGAAACCCTCGGCTCCGCCAGCGAAATGCTCAACAACTTCGCCGCCTCCCTCACCCCCGCCGACCGCAAGACCGCGATAGGCATTGCACAACTGGTGATGCTGGGGGAACTGGCAGTGAATCAGGCGCTGGATCACGTAGAGCCAAAGGAGTAATGCCAGCCGAGTGAAGCGAAACAAGCGCTTCTGCACTGTAAATCCATTCAACTCTTTTGAATAAGCCTCAGAAAAATGCTCCAGCTTGATTGGGGCACTTTCTGAGGCACGCGTAAAAAAGCACTGAGCCGACGATGGCTAAATGACCCGTTGAGCATCACACGAACAGAGCCACCCAGCTTGTATACCAGCCAATCTCAATAGAATTCACGCCGTCAAAAGATAACCAGCATCAACATATATCCATTCGCTTTTAAAGCAATAAAGAATCGATATAAAAAACTGTCAGATATGACAGTTAAAAAAATCCAGAAAACAACTCACTCTGTTGACGCACAAACCAACAACTTTCTGTTAACCGAGAGAGAGAGAGAGCATCATGGCCAAGTACGTCGTACTCCAAGAAGTAAAACTTTTTTACAGCGACTCCCAAAATCACCCGTTATACTCACCATTCGGGGTTAACATGAAAGACCAGAATAATGCCGCCTACCGAATTCACGGACTACCTTATGGACCTTACCAGCGCCTATCCGGCATCAGCATGAAACTCCCCCCCAACACACCAGATGCAGGGGCTTTGTCCCTCTACATTGACAACGTAACAACAGGTCTCCCCAACAACACTTACAGTTACACGGTGACGACCGCCAATGCAACCTCCGTGGTATTTTATGTTAAACCCGTTGAAATGTTGATAGTTGGTCCCGGACTCTGGGATTTCTACGGAAACATGTATGACCAGCCCAACGATACTTATTACATCTTCACCACGAAAAACGCAACCATGCAGCTCCCTTGATCGTTCAAACCCAACGATTTAAAGCTTTGGTTGATGTAGAGAAAAAGGAAGTTAGTATTTTTTAAGGACCCCTGCCAAAAACAACTTCCGAACCAGCAGGAGGCTACTAGCATGCAAACTTTCATCACAACACCGGCACCGGAAATCTACTACTCTGACGGACCGATAAAAGCCGGACCGATACTCGGATTTGACTATAAAGACACAAAGAATGTTGCCTACACACTCTACAACAAGAACTACGGCACTTTTCAAAGATTCCAAGGATTTAGCATTCTGTTGGATGACGCAACAAAAAGCCAAAGCGGTGATCAGCTGGATTTTTACATTGAAAGTGACAGGGGAATCCCCTCCTATATCTCTATCTACAATATCGTAGTAACCAATAATACCCGTCAGCGCCTATATGTGACGAAAGCAGAAATGGAAAAACTGGGAGTGGGTAAGTTTTGGTTATATGGATCGATCACCTCAGGTAACCGGGTCTATATCATCAGTCCGAGAACGTTAGAGTTTCAAAAGCCATGATATGGATTGCGCTGAGTGATCTGAAACCGACCCGATACAGCTTTGGCTCATGGTAATCGACAAATATATCCAGACACCCTAAGGATTCCCAAAACGTCGCTTATACACGATATGGAAAACCCAATGGGCAATTCCAGAAGTTAGATGAACTCACTGGGCTATTAACTCATCAATCCCTTTACACACGGGCCAAACGCTTGATGCATATCATCTTGATTGCGCCCCCTCAACAACAAAGGAATGTTCCAAAATGACAACCTACACTGAACAGCCTCCAGCCATTCCATTCCCGACTGCACCATTACTGACAACAGCGATCGCTTCTGGCCCACCAGTACCACCAGGATCGCGCCCAGCGACCTCACCGATATTACAAGAACCAAATAATTCCCCATCCGCGAATCCACTTTACTACAATCTAGTTTATATACTTCCCCTCTATACGCGAATCAACGACAAATTGACATTTTAACTTATTGACCAGACATTTAGCTCCACCGTCATTCACACCCGGACCCTGGATCTGCCACTATTAAATTCTTATATCAATTACAAGGGAAGCCAGTACTGGTATGAACTTCTAATTAAACAACTGATTACGCAGCCAGGCACCTATGACTTGAGATGCATTCACAGCAATTCATCAGGACAGCAGGTAGGCATTTCAAACTCAAGAACCTACCTGGCGACCTGATATAAACGTTCAGATTACACTTCGCCGCGATACTGCCGCCATACCACCGCAAAACCGCACTGGGTATCGCTAGTGGTGATAATTGCGGAGCTGGCTGTAAATCAGACGCTGGATCATGTCCTGCCAAGAATGTAATCACTGATCTGCAAGCGAGAAACCAAGAACCCGCCAATGGCGGGTTCTTTGGTTTACCCTCACTTGTTGTTTGAATCATCTTTTATCAACAAATGTGAAACACCCTCAATTCAATCCTGTTAGATATTTCCGGACTGAATAGAGCCCAGATCAAAAAATCATAAAAAACTGTCAACTCTGACAGTTTCAATCAACAAAAAAAGAATTCAATCTGATGCAACACCCTTCAAGGAGATTGAAAAAATGAACGACTCAGGTAACAAGCCAAAAATCTTTTTCACCCCTGGCAGCAATATCTGCGTGATAGTATTAGAAGACCAAAAACGTAAATTAATGGAAGGCAAAATCAAGTCCATCGACAAAGAACTAGGAACTTTAGATTTAACTTTAAAAACTACAAACACCCCATGGACCGTGAAGTTAGAAAGCATAGAATATGTGCTCCTTGATGAAAAATTCAAAGCTCTCATGTTCAGAAAATTGAGCACCGATAAAAACGTAGATTCTTTAATGGACGACCTAGTTGATGTTGAGAACGCCCCGCCAAAACCACCTCAAGCACCCCAACGTTTACTTACTGTCAGGTACGACATGAACGAATTATTAACTATAGAATCAGTAAGCTTTTCAGCTAACCTTGATGATGTTATTTCACACGCACAATCAATGCAAGAATCTGATTTATTATTAGCTGCAAGGTAATAAAAAATCAACTTAAGAAAAACATCCCAACAGCATGGAAGGTAAACGTCATGGCAACTACCGTCCGCCCTCCTCCATTCTTCATTAGATAAGGGGACGGACTTATGTAATCCCTGTGGCCGACGCCGAAAAAAGAATCCAATCTGACGCAACACCCTTCAAGGAGATTGAAAAAATGAGCGAATCAGATAACAAACTAAATATGATTTATATTTTTTATATGCTTGACAGCAAGATCAGCTTGATATCATTAGACAACAAAAAACCTAAAGTACTGAAAGGAAAACTCAGGTCCGTCAACAGCAAACTAAGAACTTTAGAGTTGGAATCAGAAAATAACATCAGAAAAATCGTAAACCTTGATGACATACAAAAAGTAAATTATGAAGAAATTAATGACCGCGCTTTTATAGTAAGCGAATTTAACTTCGATACATCTAGAAATTTTTCTCCACCCGACCTAAATGATGTGAGGCACGCCTCGTCAACACCGACCCAAACGTCCCCAGTATTCGAACCTCAATTTACCAGTACCAGCAATATTGTCATTATCAAAAAACAAACCGATTCGTGCGTATACACTTGGGATAAAGCACCTTTCATGGATCCTTTTTTCTTGCTCATGAGAGCTTTAAAAAATCCTTTTGTCTTAGTTTTAAGCTAATAACAAAAAAATCAACAAAAGAAAAATACCCCAGCAGCATGAAAGGTGAGAATCAAAGGTGACCAGAATCAAAGGTGACAGATTTATTTTTCTGAAATCAAAATCGGAACAAAAAAATCTGTCACTTTTTTCTGTTCTTTAATGGAGAATCCTAATGAGCATTAACGATGACACCATTAGCGTGAGCTACTTTCGATCCAATATCATTCAATTGATAGCACAATCAGATAATAAAATAAAATTAGTGAATGGAAAAATAGCAGAAATAAACACTGACTCTATCCTTATCATCCCGAATACCGGCCAGGCTGTTAACATCCCCGCATCACAAATAAAAGCGATAATCATCGACCAGCCAAACACAGAGCACGTTTATCCGCCAACGCAAAACACATTAAGCGGTTTTATGACGAGAATAGACCTCCCAATTGTTTCTAATGGAAACTTTGGTGCTGGAAATCAATTATCCCATAAGCCACCCGCTTCCACATTGGATTACCAAAACCCGGCGAATTCATTACATTATGGTGAACTCTTTGTTGCTGGTGACAACTCTACTATCCCAGGTATACCGGGTAAATATGATTCAAGGCAAGCCACCTACTCCAACTTCGGACCAATACTAACGTGGAAAGTCCAGTCGATCACAGTAAATGAAGAACCCCTTGAGGTTTTACCAGCAACTCGCGTCATCCATCCACCAGCCGGCATCTCGTCCGCCGACTGGGACAAAAAATTCAATAATGATTCATCAACATCTACGAAGAACAGCTACCCGCAGCCAACTTTGACTGAAAAAATACTGACCGTAACCGTTTTCGCAAAAAAAACAATAGAAACATCGGAAATGCCCGTTACTTTCACCCTTACCAAATATGCACCTTCCTGAAACTAAGAAAAGCGGGACTAATTTAAGAATAGAAGGGACAGATTTATTTATCTTCTGATCGATTACATGAATCTGCCCCCGGCTCTACCCTGGTTTCAACTCAGCCGACAGGAATCAAATACGGGTCGCGCTTCATACTTAGCCGACAGAGTCATTCAGTGCCACTAGCCGCCCTGCATCCCATTCCCGCTGTATATCAGCAAACAACTCACCGTTCACTCGGCCCTGATGATTCGCCAAGGCCTGAGTCATCGCCTCGGCAATACGCCCGATGATCAAGGCTGGCTTCTACGGAAGACTGCGTTTTCACACAGCTATTACTGATCGGACTCGGTGACATAGCGAACCGGTATAAAAACCTGTCAGATGTGACAGTTCCAATGCCAGAAGAAATACCGCATCGTAGATGCTAAAGGGAGGTAAAGAAAATGAATAAAAATGTTCTCGTTCTATATCGAAATTATGTTGCCTTTAATGCAATTGTCAAAAACAGGCTACGAAGTGGAACCATTGAAGAAATTCAGAAAGAAAAAATCATAGTAGTTGATGAAAATGACAGTCTAATAGAGATCCGTCCAAAGGATATTCAGGCACTCATCCTGCAAACGAATAAGAACAACGAAATTCTTATTGTGTCCGACTGTTGTGCATCGAGTAGAAATGATACTGATGCTCAACATAACAACACGCCAGGTATCACATGGACTGTAACTTCTGCCGAAATTCGTGAAGTTAACCCTGGTCAACGGGGGACTGAACCCAATCTACGTCCACTCTTAATACCGTCCTACATCCAGCAACAAGGTGGCAAATATACTGAGAAAGACTGGGATACTCAAACCAATCCAGCTTATGTCAGTGGCACCCAAGGTAAAGAGCTGAATCAGTCCTATATTTGGCAAAAATTAACGTTAATGACTGCGAGACTTGATCCTCATCCAAACTACGAGTTTGCCGCTACAATCAAAGCTGACGAAACCACTGAAGTAGTCGAACTTTGGGGGAATAGACTAAGGCAAATATAATCTGATAACAGCTCTCACGTTGCGACCTCCAATCTGGACAAGCCAGCAGTTTCAACTGACATCTTGGAGATCAAGGTAAAGACACAGCTTAAACCTTGAGCGCTAAAACATTTAACACACAGGACTTGTCATGCAAAACTTCACCACAACGCTGGCTTCGCAACTTTATCAGTCCGTCCCCATGATCAAATACGATCCGATCGGATTTGATTTCAAAGACCTGAAAAACCCTGAACATCGTGATGAGCTTTAATAAACGGCTGGATCCAAAATACAGTCGAATCAAATATCAATGGTGACTCAAATGATCAGTATTATTACAGGCAAATCAACAAATTACATTGCTATACAGCCAACAGCTGCACCTACAACGCAGCCAATACCAATAGCGCTTATTTCGGTTGGCGCTTTTGTATTAGTCTGGCTGTCGGACGGTACGCTAGTTGCTGGCGAAGTTATTGGCTTCGACACCGTCAATGAGACAATCATTGTGAAAGACGAGCGCACCGGTATCTCCACGCCTGTTCCCACAGCCACCTCTATAGTTGCAATAAAAAACGTGTTTGGTCCGATAATTATTGATGAAAGCAGCCTTGGCAATTCCAGCAACTCAAATAACACATTGATCATTTCTCAAACCATCAACCAAGCACTTAAATATATGCAGTCACCCATAGCCGCTCACATGAATAAATAAAGACTAAAACATTCGGAATGGAGATCAGGAAAATGGCCAAACAACCATGGGCTTGGGAAGAAGGCGAAGAAGTAACATTTGAACATAATGGGAAAATTCACCAAAAGATGATTTTCAAAGGAGTTGATACTAAAGCGGGAGCAATTATAGCCTCAGCTCCCAGTTCTCCGGCAAAACTCATAGTTTACCATCTAAAAGACGTTACTCCTTTAACAGTACTTGATACGTCGAGTTTTTTTGCCACCGCACCAAGTCCAAAGCAGAGCATCATAATTTATGAATTCATAAATTTTAAATGATCTACTGAGCTCCAAATTATTGATGGAATAACCCGTGTTTACAGACGAGTTACAGCTCATACGGCGCCGAGGTCCAGCTTCCGGGCAAAAAAAATCCGCCTTTCGGCGGATTTCTTATTCAATCAGCTCAACATACAGTCTCAATTGACCTTGGCGTTCAACTCACCCTTCAGATAACGCTGATACATGTTTTCCAGCGAGATCGGCTTGATCTTTGAAGCGTTGCCGGCAGTACCGAAAGCTTCGTAACGAGCGATACATACATCGCGCATGGCCTTCACGGTTTCGCCGAAGAATTTACGTGGGTCGAACTCGCTCGGGTTGGTGGCCATCAGGCGACGCATGGCGCCGGTGGACGCCAAACGCAGGTCGGTGTCGATGTTGACCTTGCGCACGCCGTGCTTGATGCCTTCGACGATTTCTTCAACCGGTACGCCGTAGGTTTCTTTGATGTCGCCGCCGTACTGGTTGATGATCGCCAGCCACTCTTGTGGCACCGACGAGGAACCGTGCATCACCAGGTGGGTGTTCGGGATGCGTTTGTGGATTTCCTTGATGCGGTCGATTGCCAGCACGTCGCCGGTAGGTGGCTTGGTGAACTTGTAGGCGCCGTGGCTGGTGCCGATGGCGATGGCCAGGGCATCAACCTGGGTCTTCTTGACGAAGTCAGCCGCTTCTTCCGGGTCGGTCAGCATCTGGCTGTGATCCAGAACGCCTTCGGCGCCGATGCCGTCTTCTTCACCGGCCATGCCGGTTTCCAGCGAACCCAGGCAGCCCAGCTCGCCTTCAACCGAAACGCCGCAGGCGTGAGCCATGGCTACGGTTTGTTGGGTCACGCGGACGTTGTATTCGTAGTCGGTCGGGGTCTTGCCGTCTTCGCCGAGGGAGCCGTCCATCATGACCGAGCTGAAGCCCAGCTGGATCGAGCGTTGGCAGACGTCAGGGCTGGTGCCGTGGTCCTGGTGCATGCACACCGGGATGTGCGGAAATTCTTCGATCGCCGCCAGGATCAGGTGACGCAGGAACGGGGCGCCGGCGTATTTGCGGGCACCGGCCGAAGCCTGAACGATCACCGGGGAGTCAGTCTTGTCAGCGGCTTCCATGATGGCGCGCATCTGCTCAAGGTTGTTGACGTTGAAGGCTGGAACGCCGTAGCCGAACTCGGCTGCGTGGTCCAGCATCTGGCGCATGCTGATAAGTGCCATTGTGTGTCTCTCTCCCGGTTTGGGTCGTTAATCGTGCCAGCCTGCCGGAGCGGCGGCGGCTATTCAAGTGATTGCAGATCGGGGGTTGAGGCCCGGCCTGGTGATTCGATACAGCAAATTCTGTTTTATTCGGCTTTGCAGCCCCGGCCGATCAGATCATTGGTGGCGACCCAGTAAACCAGGCCTTCCTCACCTTTGATGTGAAACGCCAGCATGTCATCGCTGTACAGCGCGCCCGAGGCGCCCGGCTCTTCTTTCAGTCGATAGACCTGATCGCCACCGCCCAGGCGCACATCGACTTCCTTGCGGGCGGCATCGGTGAAGCGCCAAAGCACCTTGGCCTGGCTGTCGCAGGTCCAGGTGGTCCAGTTATCGACAGGGGCGGACGACTGGAACGGGTTCCACTGCGCGCAACCACCCAACAATCCCAGTGCCGCAACGGCGATCAGGCCTTTCATCCGTGTTCCTCGACCGGCAGCGCACGCCGCCGGACTTGAGTAAAGAGTCAGACCGGTCAAGGACAACCATGTTCCTTGGCCGGGGTTTGCGTCTCGTATTTGTCCAGACCGTCCGGGCCCGAGCGCTTGTTCAGCACCGGGTTGGTTTCGGCCTGCCAGTCGGCCTGGTAGCAGCCTTTCTGTGCCTCGCCGGGTGCCGGTGTCGGCTCGGCCTTCGGGTTACTCCCGCAGGCCGCCAATGTACCGGTCAGCAACAACAGCGCTAACGACTTGACCATCTGAACACTCCTTTGCCTGGCCAATCGGGCGGCCTCAGGCCTTGGCCCGGCTTTCCAGGACTTCAACGGCCGGCAGCACCTTGCCTTCGACGAATTCGAGGAACGCGCCACCGCCGGTGGAAATGTAGGAGATCTTTTCCGCCACGCCATATTTATCGATGGCCGCCAGGGTGTCGCCACCGCCGGCAATCGAGAACGCCGCGCTTTCGGCGATGGCTTCGGCCAGCACTTTGGTGCCGTTGCCGAACTGGTCGAATTCGAACACGCCGACCGGGCCGTTCCACAGGATGGTTTTCGACGACTTCAGCAGTTCGGCGAAGTTGGCCGCGGTTTGCGGGCCGATGTCGAGGATCATGTCGTCAGCAGCAACATCAGCGATCAGCTTCACGGTCGCTTCGGCGCTTTCAGCGAACTCCTTGGCAACAACCACGTCCACCGGCAGCGGCACGCTGACCTTGGCGGCGATGGCGCGCGCGGTGTCCAGCAGGTCCGGCTCGTACAGCGACTTGCCGACCGGGTGACCGGCCGCCGCGAGGAAGGTGTTGGCGATGCCGCCGCCGACGATCAGTTGATCGCAGATCTGGCTCAGGCTGTTCAGGACGTCGAGTTTGGTCGAGACCTTGGAGCCGGCAACGATGGCAGCCATTGGCTTGGCCGGGGCGCCCAGGGCTTTGCCCAGTGCGTCCAGCTCAGCAGCCAGCAGCGGGCCGGCAGCAGCGACCTTGGCGAACTTGGCCACGCCGTGGGTCGAACCTTCGGCGCGGTGCGCGGTGCCGAAAGCGTCCATCACGAACACGTCGCACAGGGCAGCGTATTGCTGGGCCAGTTCGTCGGCGTTCTTTTTCTCGCCCTTGTTGAAGCGCACGTTTTCGAACAGCACGATGTCGCCGGCCTTGACGTCAACGCCGCCCAGGTAGTCAGCCACCAGCGGCACTTCGCGGCCCAGAGCCTTGCTCAGGTAGTCGGCGACAGGCTTGAGGCTGTTCTCGGCGGAGAATTCGCCTTCGGTCGGACGACCCAGGTGCGAGCAGACCATCACGGCCGCGCCTTTTTCCAAGGCCAGCTTGATGGTCGGCAGCGAAGCCAGGATACGCGCATCGCTGGTGACAACACCGTCCTTGACTGGGACGTTGAGGTCTTCGCGGATCAATACGCGCTTACCTTGCAGATCGAGGTCGGACATCTTCAACACGGTCATGGGTCGCACTTCCTACGGTTTTTTTGAAGTCGCTGTTTGCAGATAGTGTTCTGCAACATCCAGCATTCGGTTGGCAAAACCCCATTCGTTGTCGAACCAGGCCAGGATGTTCACCAGCCGAGGGCCGGAAACGCGGGTCTGACTGGCATCGACGATGGCCGAATGTGGGTCATGGTTGAAATCACAACTGGCGTGAGGCAATTCGGTGTAGGCCAACAGACCTTTGAGCGGGCCGCTGGTGGCGGCGTCGCGCAGGATCCGGTTGACCTCTCCGGCGTCGGTGTCGCTCGCGGTCTGCATCGTGATGTCGAGGCAGGACACGTTGACCGTCGGCACGCGTACGGCTTTGGCCTGAATTCGCCCGGCAAGTTCCGGCAGCAGGCGCTCGATACCACGCGCCAGACCGGTGGACACCGGAATCACCGACTGGAACGCCGAGCGGGTGCGGCGCAGGTCTTCGTGGTGATAGGCGTCGATCACCGGCTGATCGTTCATCGCCGAGTGAATCGTGGTGATCGACACGTAATCCAGACCGACCGCCTGATCCAGCAGCCGCAACAGCGGCACGCCGCAGTTGGTGGTGCAGGAGGCGTTGGACACCAGCAGTTCGTCGCCGGTCAGGCAATCCTGATTGACGCCGTAGACGATGGTGGCGTCGACATCCGCCTCGCTGGCCATCGGCTGCGAGAACAGCACTCGTGGCGCGCCGGCGTCGATAAAGCGCTGGCCGTCTGCGCGAGTGTGGTAAGCGCCGGAGCATTCGAGCACCAGATCGACACCTAGCGACGCCCAATCGATGCCTTCGGGGGTGGCACTGCGCAAAACCTTCACGCAGTCGCCATTAATATGCAGACAATCGCCGTCGACCTTCACCTCGCCGGGGAACCGGCCGTGGGTGGAGTCGAAGCGTGTCAGGTATTCGATGCTGGCCATGTCGGCCAGATCGTTGATCGCGACAATCTCGAACCCGGCCTTCTCGCCTCGCTCGAACAACGCACGCAAGACGCAACGACCAATCCGGCCGTAGCCGTTGAGTGCAACTTTGTAGGGACGCGGTTGAGGCATGGGGGTTCTCGATATACGCAGGCAGACGCAATGCTTATTTGCGACACATCACATGTGGGAGCTGGCTTGCCAGCGATAGCGTCCGGTCAGGCAACATGTATGTTGAAGCGGATGGCCCTATCGCTGGCAAGCCAGCTCCCACAAGGATTGCGGTGATCATGAGATCACCGCGATGTGCCTTAGTCTTCCAGCAGTTCTTCAGCCTGACCCAGGATGTTTTCCAGGGTGAAACCGAACTCTTCGAACAGTGCCGAGGCCGGAGCCGATTCGCCGTAGGTGGTCATGCCGATCACGCGACCTTCCAGACCCACGTACTTGAACCAGAAGTCGGCGTGAGCCGCTTCGATCGCAATACGTGCGCTGACCTGCAACGGCAGGACCGATTGCTTGTAGCTGGCGTCCTGAGCGTCGAACGCGCTGGTGCATGGCATGGAAACCACGCGCACCTTGCGGCCCTGCTCGGTGAGTTTGTCGTAGGCCTGAACGGCCAGACCAACTTCCGAACCGGTGGCGATCAGAATCAGCTCAGGCTCGCCTGCGCAGTCCTTCAGCACGTAGCCACCACGGCTGATGTCGGCGATCTGGCCGGCATCACGGGTCTGGTGCTGCAGGTTCTGACGCGAGAAGATCAGCGCCGACGGGCCGTCCTTGCGCTCCAGCGCGTTTTTCCAGGCCACCGCCGATTCAACGGCATCGGCTGGGCGCCAGGTGTCGAGGTTCGGCGTGCTGCGCAGACTGGTCAGTTGCTCGATCGGCTGGTGCGTCGGGCCGTCTTCGCCCAGACCGATGGAGTCGTGGGTGTAGACGTGGATCACGCGCTGTTTCATCAGGGCGGACATGCGCACGGCGTTGCGGGCGTATTCCATGAACATCAGGAAGGTCGCGCCGTAAGGCACCAGACCGCCGTGCAGGGCAACGCCGTTCATGATCGCGGTCATGCCGAATTCGCGCACGCCGTAGTACATGTAGTTGCCGCTGGCATCTTCGGCGCTGACGCCTTTGCAGCCTTTCCACAGGGTCAGGTTGGAACCGGCCAGGTCAGCCGAACCGCCCAGCACTTCCGGCAGCAGCGGGCCGAACGCGTTCAGGGCGTTCTGGCTGGCTTTACGGCTGGCGATGGTTTCGCCTTTGGCAGCAACGTCGGCGATGTAAGCGTCAGCCTTCTCGGAGAAGTCGGCCGGCAGCTCGCCGCTCAGGCGGCGGATCAGTTCGTTGGCTTCGGTCGGGAACGCGGCGGAGTAAGCAGCGAAACGCTGGTCCCACTCGGCTTCCACAGCGCGGCCTTTTTCCTTGGCATCCCACTCGGCATAAATGTCGGCCGGGATTTCGAACGGGCCGTGGTTCCAGTTCAGCGCCTGACGGGTCAGGGCGATTTCCGCGTCACCCAGCGGGGCGCCGTGGCAATCTTCCTTGCCTTGCTTGTTCGGCGAACCGAAACCGATGGTGGTCTTGCAGCAGATCAGGGTCGGCAGCGGGCTCTTGCGAGCGGTCTCGATGGCGGTCTTGATCTCTTCCGGGTCGTGACCGTCGACGTTGCGGATCACTTGCCAGTTGTACGATTCGAAACGCTTCGGCGTGTCATCGGTGAACCAGCCTTCGACTTCGCCGTCGATGGAGATGCCGTTGTCATCGTAGAAGGCGATCAGCTTGCCCAGGCCCAGCGTGCCGGCCAGGGAAGCGACTTCGTGGGAAATGCCTTCCATCATGCAGCCATCACCCAGGAACACATAGGTGTGGTGGTCGACGATGTTGTGGCCCGGACGGTTGAACTGCGCGCCCAGGACTTTTTCTGCCAGGGCGAAGCCCACGGCGTTGGCCAGACCCTGACCCAGCGGGCCGGTGGTGGTTTCAACGCCCGGGGTGTAACCGAATTCCGGGTGACCCGGGGTGCGGCTGTGCAGTTGACGGAATTGCTTGAGGTCGTCGATCGACAGGTTGTAGCCGGTCAGGTGCAGCAGCGAGTAGATCAACATCGAGCCGTGGCCGTTGGACAGCACGAAGCGGTCACGGTCGGCGAACGATGGATTGCTCGGGTTGTGCTTGAGGTAGTCGCGCCAAAGCACTTCGGCGATATCTGCCATACCCATGGGGGCACCGGGATGGCCGCTGTTGGCTTTTTGCACGGCATCCATGCTGAGGGCACGAATGGCGTTGGCACGCTCACGACGGCTAGGCATCGCTGATCTCCTGGGTGTGAATAGATTGAAACGGAAAAAAGGAGGGCATTTTCCCTCACCGGAGCGCCTCGGGGCAATGACAGATAGTCATCCGGAGGCGTTTTTCCAATGGATAACATCGGTTTCGGTTGGTGAAACCTTTCCGCTGTTCGTTTGTAGAGTTAACCGGGCAGTGAGAAGTGCAATCGAATACGCCATCCATCGAGCAATATCAAAACTTTTTGATATAGACCTTGCGATGCCTTCCGGCCGTCACTAGACTGCCAGCCCTATGAACTTACGCGTGCCTTCCATTCGCCATGACGATTGCGACGAGCTGGCGGCCCTGTGCAAGGCCGGCGGCGATCCGCTGCGGCTGAATGTATTGCGCGCTCTGGCCAACGACTCGTTCGGCGTACTGGAACTGGCGCAGATTTTCGGTATCGGCCAGTCCGGCATGAGCCATCACCTTAAAGTGCTGGCGCAGGCGGATCTGGTGGCGACTCGCCGCGAAGGCAATGCGGTGTTCTATCGCCGCGCCCTGCCTCACACTGAGTTGCTGGGCGGCAAGTTGCACGCTGCGTTGTTAGAAGAAGTCGACAATCTGGCACTGCCGGCGGACGTGGAAACCCGGATCGCACAGGTTCACGGGCAACGCGCGGCCAACAGCCAGGACTTTTTCGCCCGGGTCGCGGAGAAATTCCGCGCCCAGCAGGATTTGATTGCCGGCCTGCCGCAGTACCGTGAAAGCGTGCTGGCCCTGCTCGACAAACTGAACTTCAATGGCGCTGCCACGGCCATTGAAGTCGGCCCCGGCGATGGTGCATTCCTGCCGGAACTGGCGCGCCGCTTCGGCACCGTAACCGCACTGGACAACAGTGCGGCGATGCTCGAACTGGCCCGCCAGGTATGTGAACGTGAACAGCTGGCTAACGTCAGCCTGCAATTGGCCGATGCATTGAATGGCGTGAGCCTTCAGGCCGATTGCGTGGTGTTGAACATGGTGTTGCACCATTTCGCCGCGCCGGCCGAAGCGCTCAAGCACATGGCCAGCCTGCTGCAACCGGGCGGTAGCCTGCTCGTGACAGAGTTATGTAGCCACAACCAGAGTTGGGCCAGGGAGGCCTGCGGTGATCTGTGGTTGGGGTTTGAACAGGACGATCTGGCCCGTTGGGCCACCGCTGCGGGACTCGTTCCCGGGGAAAGCCTCTATGTAGGCTTACGTAATGGTTTCCAGATCCAGGTTCGCCATTTTCAGCGACCGGCTGGCGACACTCACCATCGGTAAATTCAGGAAAACATCGAGATGAGCGAATACTCCCTCTTCACCTCCGAGTCCGTGTCTGAAGGACATCCGGACAAAATCGCCGACCAGATTTCCGATGCAGTGCTGGACGCCATCATCGCCCAGGACAAGCACGCACGCGTTGCGGTGGAAACCCTGGTCAAGACAGGCGTGGCCATCGTTGCCGGTGAAGTGACCACCAGCGCCTGGGTTGACCTGGAGCAGATCGTTCGTGACGTGATCTGCGACATCGGCTACACCAGCTCCGACGTCGGCTTCGACGGCGCTACCTGCGGCGTGATGAACATCATCGGCAAGCAGTCCCCTGACATCAACCAGGGTGTTGACCGTGCCAAGCCTGAAGATCAGGGCGCCGGCGACCAGGGCCTGATGTTCGGCTACGCCAGCAACGAAACCGACGTGCTGATGCCGGCCCCGATCACCTTCTCGCACCAGCTGGTACAGCGTCAGGCCGAAGCCCGTAAATCGGGTCTGCTGCCTTGGCTGCGTCCGGACGCCAAGTCGCAAGTGACCTGCCGTTACGAAGGCGGCAAGGTTGTCGGTATCGACGCCGTGGTTCTGTCGACCCAGCACAACCCGGAAGTGTCGTACAACGACCTGCGCGAAGGCGTGATGGAGCTGATCGTCAAGCACGTGCTGCCTGCCGAACTGCTGAGCAAGGACACCCAGTTCCACATCAACCCGACCGGCCAGTTCATCATTGGCGGCCCGGTAGGTGACTGCGGTCTGACCGGTCGCAAGATCATCGTCGACAGCTACGGCGGCATGGCCCGTCACGGCGGCGGCGCGTTCTCCGGCAAGGATCCATCCAAGGTTGACCGTTCGGCGGCCTATGCTGGCCGTTATGTTGCCAAGAACATCGTGGCGGCCGGCCTGGCCGAGCGTTGCGAAATTCAGGTTTCCTACGCGATCGGTGTGGCCCAGCCTACCTCGATCTCGCTGAACACTTTCGGCACCGGCAAGATCAGCGATGACAAGATCATCAAACTGGTCCGTGAAGTGTTCGACCTGCGTCCATACGCGATCACCACCATGCTGGACCTGCTGCACCCGATGTACCAGGAAACCGCAGCCTACGGCCACTTCGGCCGTGCTCCGCAGACCAAGACCGTTGGCGAAGACACCTTCTCCACGTTCACCTGGGAAAAAACCGACCGCGCCGACGCTCTGCGTTCCGCTGCCGGCCTGTAATTTTCCTGGTGGTACAAGAAGCCCCGCACGGTTCGCCGTGCGGGGCTTTTTCATTCGTACCCTGTGGGAGCGAGCTTGCTCGCGAAGAGGCCCGAGTCAACAACATCACATCCGGATCGGAAACAGCTCGCAAAACACCCACCTCTCTCAACAACAAATCCTCGCCTAGCCTTCAAGCATCTCCCTGAGCAAGGACGCTCACGATGCTTGCCACACTGCGCCTGTTTTTGTTTTTCCTGCCGGTTTTCCACCTCAACGCCTTCGCTGGCGACTGCCCCGACTGGGCCGCCGCCCGGGCATCGAGCGAAGTCGCCGCCCTGCAACAACAGATCGATCGCTGGGACGACGCCTATCATCGCGAAGGCCGCTCGGTGATCGCCGATGAGCTCTACGATCAGTCCCGCCTGCGCCTGAACCAATGGCGCCAGTGCTTCAAACTTCCTTCACCGCCCGAGCCGGTGCGTGCATCAGGCCCGGTTGCGCACCCGGTCGCGCACACCGGCCTGGACAAACTTCATGATGCGGCGAACATCGCCACCTGGCTGCGCGACCGCCAAAACGTCTGGGTACAACCCAAGGTCGATGGCGTGGCGGTGACCCTGATCTATCGCGACGGCCGACTGCATCAGGCGATCAGTCGCGGGGATGGTGTTCGCGGGCAGGACTGGACGGCGTCGGCCAAAAAGATCGGAGCCATTCCGCAACAGCTGACGCAACCGCAGGATCTGCTGGTGCAAGGCGAACTCTACTGGCGCTTGAACGGACACATGCAGGCACGTGCCGGCAGCGCCAACGCCCGCGCCACCGTGGCCGGCCTGCTGGGACGCAAGGATCTCGACGCGGAACACGCCGCCGGCATCGGGCTGTTTGTCTGGGACTGGCCGCAAGGGCCGAAGGACTTGCCGGAGCGAATCGCGGCCCTGACACAATTCGGTTTTCCTACCACGGAGCCCTACACCCAGGCCGTCGCCAGCCTGAACGACGCGCAACACTGGCGCGATCACTGGTATCGCTCGCCATTGCCATTCGCCACGGACGGCGTGGTTCTGCGCCAGAGCCTGCGACCGCCCGCCGAGCGCTGGCAGGCTCGTCCGCCCTACTGGGCTGTCGCCTGGAAATACCCGTTCGCCCAGGCACTGGCCGATGTGCGCAAGGTGAACTTCAAGGTCGGCCGTACCGGGCGCATCACGCCGGTGCTCGAGCTGTCGCCGGTGATGCTCGATGACCGGCAGATCAAACGAGTCAGCGTCAGTTCGCTCAGGCGCTGGCAGGAACTGGACATCCGCCCCGGCGATCAGGTCGCAATCAGCCTGGCCGGGCTGACGATTCCGCGCCTCGACAGCGTGGTACTGCGCAGTACCGAACGCGCTGTTCTGGATGTTCCACTGGCCAGCGACTTTCACGCCCTGAGCTGCTGGCAACCGACGCCGGGCTGCGAAAGCCAGTTCCTCGCGCGCCTGACCTGGCTCAGCGGCAAGCAGGGACTGGCGCTGCCGCATGTCGGTCGCGGCACTTGGGAGAAACTTCTGGAAACAGGCCGCCTGAACAGCCTGCTGGATTGGTTGACCCTCGACGGCCCGGAGCTTGCTAACATTGCCGGTCTCGGCGAGCGCAGCAGTGCCCGCCTGCTGCACAGTTTTCACAGCGCCCGCCAACGACCGTTTGCGCAGTGGCTCAAAGCCCTGGGTTTGCCGCCGACAGGTCAGGCAACACTTGCCGATTCATGGCAGGCGCTGGCACAACGCAATACCGAACAATGGCAGGCAGAAGCCGGGATCGGCCCGGGCCGTGCGGCGCAATTGAGCGCCTTTTTTCGCGACCCGCAGGTGCTGGCCCTGAGTAAAACCTTGCAAGCCGCCGGTGTCGACGGCTTCTGAATGCGCAATCCCCGGCCAACCGGGAACCCAATGTCCGCCGGAGCGCTCCAACAGCGCAGTGCTTCACCGATACGATTGCCTTTGCACATGGAGCTTTTATGAAATTTCTCGCACCGCTCGCCCTGCTGTCTTTCTGCGCAGTCCTCGCCGCCCCCGTGATGGCCGACGAAGACGCGCCGGGCCTGACCGGTTGTGCCGCCAAGAAGCAGGGCATCATCAACCAGATCGAACAGGCCAAGTCCCGCGGCAACGCCGACCAGCAGGCCGGCCTCGAAACCGCCCTGCGCGAAGTCACCGAGCACTGCACCGACGCCGGCCTGAAGAAAGAACGCGAAAACAAGGTGCTCGACGCCAAGCACGAAGTGAGCAAGCGTCAGGCTGATCTGGACAAGGCCATGAAGAAAGGCGATCCGGAGAAGATCGACAAGCGCAAGAACAAGCTCGCCGAATCGCGCAAGGAATTGCAGGACGCGCTGGACGAACTCGACAAGTAAGAAAGCCGGGGATCACAGCCAAAAACCGTGATCCCTTGAACATCAGTGGTCGCGAAACTCTTTATGGCAGGCACTGCAGGCATCTTCGACTTTCTGCACGGCAGGCCCCAGGTTACTGGCTTTGTAGGGTTGAACCTTGCTGGCGATCACCAGTTCACCGGTGGCCGCTTCAAGGGTGCGGGCCATTTCCTGGAAGCGCGCCTGTTTCTGCCAGACATCATCCTTGGCGCTGGTGTGATCTTCTTCGCGCACCTGCGGGAAATGTTTCCACGGCTCATGGGACAACGCATCGAGCTTGACCGCGCCTTCGGCGAATTTCGCTCCGTCGAACGGGATGCGCCCACGCAACATGCCACCCAGGTCTTCACCGGTCTTGAGCATCTGCTTGAAGATCGCCTTGCGCTGACCCAGCGGGGAATTCGGGTCGACACCGCCACAGGCGGACAAGCTCAGACAGGCCAGCAATACAACAGAAATTCTTTTGAGAGTCATGGTGGCTTCAGGTCACGGAAATCGGCGGCCAGTATCCTCGGGTCACCGCCAAACACCAATAGCCCTATTAACAATAAGGGTTGCTTGAGCGCATGGAGCACTTCTGCAACCGGCACAGGAAATTCTCCATGAACAGCCGTTTCAAGGCCTGGCGTCATCCGCTCATCGCTACCCTCCCGCTGCTGGCGATCCTCGCCGGCTGCACCGGTGGCGACAGCGCCAAGCCGAAAACCCACGCCCTGGCCACCTACTCCAGCGCCACCTGGGAAGCCCTGCCGGCGGTGTCCGATAGCGATCTGGTCGCCGGTTTCGGTTCCTGGCGCAGCGCCTGCACCCGGCTCAAGGCTGACCCGGTCTGGGGCCCGACCTGCGCGGCAGCTGCCAACGTGCCGCAGAGCGCTGGCGACATTCGCACCTTCCTCAAGCAGAACCTTGACGTGTTCGGCCTGCGCGCCGAGAACGACAATCCCAACGGCCTGATCACCGGCTACTACGAACCGGTGTACCCCGGCAGCCTGACGCAAACCGCCACCGCCAACGTGCCGGTGTATGGCGTGCCCGAAGACATGATCATTGTGTCGCTGGACAGCATTTACCCGGAGCTGAAAGGCAAGCGTCTGCGCGGACGCCTCGAAGGTCGTGTGCTCAAGCCTTACGACGACGCGGCGACCATCGAGAGCCAGGGCGTCAAGGCGCCGGTCGTGGCGTGGCTGACCGATCCGATGAACCTGCAATTCCTGCAGATTCAGGGTTCGGGGCGGATCCAGACCGAGGACGGTCGCCAGCTGCGCATCGCCTATGCCGACCAGAACGGTCACCCGTACCGACCGATCGGCCGCTGGCTGGTGGAACAGGGCGAGCTGAAAAAAGAAGAGGTGACCATGGGCGCGATCAGCAACTGGGCCAAGGCCAACCCGTCGCGCATTCCGGAACTGCTGGCGAGCAATCCGAGCTACGTGTTCTTCACCCGCAACCCGGACAGCAACGAAGGCCCGCGCGGTTCGCTGAATGTGCCGCTGACCGCTGGTTACAGCGCGGCGGTGGACCGCAAGGTCATTCCGCTGGGCAGCCTGCTGTGGCTGTCGACCACCCGCCCGGACGGCACGCCGTTGGTACGCCCGGTTGCGGCACAGGACACCGGCGGCGCGATTGCCGGCGAAGTTCGTGCGGATCTGTTCTGGGGCACCGGTGATGCCGCCGGACAATTGGCCGGCGACATGAAGCAGCAAGGGCAGATCTGGATGCTCTGGCCGAAAGGCGCGGCGTTGCCGCAAGTGCCGCAGGTGGCCGACAAGCCGTAAGTACAATGCAAAAGATCGCAGGCCTCGTCAGCCTGCGATCTTTTCAGGTTCAGACCGAAACGAAGAAGAAGCTGGCAATCAGCGCCATCCCGACGAACCAGACCAACGAGCGCAAAGCCGCCCAGTCCGCCAGATAGCAAATGATGTAGAGCAGGCGACTGGTGATGAACAGCACCGCCAGCACATTGACCGTCACCAGCTCTGCCGTGCCCACCAGGTGCGCGACGATCACCGCCGCCGCAAACGCCGGCGTCACTTCAAAACTGTTCAGCTGCGCCGCATGGGCACGGCGCGCCACACCATCCACGCTGTCCAGAAAGTCCCGGGGATCATGATTGTCCCGCAGTCTGAAACCACCCGAGGCCTTGGCCACGACGGTGCACAGATAGGGCAGAAAGATCGCGATCAACACACACCACAAAGCCACCGTCATAACACCGTCCTTCTTTCGAGTTTTAGAGTTGCCGGGCGGTCAGAACTTCATCACCAGCATGCCGACCAGTACCAGCCCACAGGCTAAGAGCCGCGGCCGGCCGAAAGGTTCTTTCAGGTAACGCATGCCGAACAGCACCACCAGGATCACGCTGATTTCACGCAACGCCGCCGCTTCGGCAATCGAGCCCAACTTCATCGCCCACAGCACCAGAGCGTAGCTGAACAACACGCAGAACCCGACCGCCAGCCCCAGCTTCCATTGCTCGCGCCAGAACAGTTTGAACGCCGGCCTTTTCGCTACCCCCGCCAGCAACGGGAATGGCCAGGCACTGAGCAGCGTGACCCAGACCAGGTAATCCAGCGGATGCGACCAGCGCCGCAATGCCTGACCGTCGATGTAGGTGTAGCAACCGATGCACAAGCCGATCAGCGCCACTACCGGCAGCATCGCCCACGGCAAATGTTTCCCGCCGCCGCCCTGCCAGAGCAGGCAAGCCATGCCCAGCGGGATCAGCAGGATCCCGAAGATTTGCTGGGTGGTCAGCACCTCGCCGGCGAAGATCAGGGTCAGCGCCAGTACCACCAGCGGCGACAGTCCGCGCATCAACGGATAGACCAGCCCCAGGTCGCCAACCCGATAGGCCTGGATCAACAGATAGCGATAAAGCAGCTCGAACGCCGCCGACGCCAGAATCCACGGCCAGATTTCCGGCGGCGGCAGGCTGATGAAAGGCAACGCCAGCGCGACGAACAACAGCGCCACGCTGTCCATGCAGGCCACCACCAGCAGCCGTTCGGCGCTGAACTTGATCAACGTGTTCCACGCTGCGTGCAACAGCGCCGCCACCAACACCAGAGCTGTCGCCAGCACGTGCCACTCCTTTGTTCTTGTTGTTGAGCCTGAGCCAATTAGTCAGATTATTGATTCGCGATGTGTCAGCAGCTGTTTATACTGCAAGCGACCACGCCGCACTCAGTTGCGCACAGACAAATTCCAATAATTCCTGCCTGCCCCGTTCTCGTCCGAGACCGGTCGCCGGCCTGCGTATGCCTGATCAAAGCGTCAAGACTACCGACAGAGACCTTGCGCATGCCACTCGCCTTGCTTGCACTCGCTGTTGCCGCTTTTGGCATCGGCACCACTGAATTCGTCATCATGGGCCTGCTGCCCGATGTCGCCCGCGACCTTGCGGTGAGCATTCCCCATGCGGGCCTGTTGATCACCGGCTACGCCCTGGGCGTGGTGTTCGGTGCGCCGATCCTCGCGATCGGTACCGCCAACATGCCGCGCAAGGCCACGCTGCTGGGCATGACGCTGATGTTCATCCTCGGCAACGTGCTGTGCGCGCTGGCGCCGAACTACGCAACGTTGATGGCGGCGCGGGTCGTCACCGCACTGTGCCACGGCGCGTTCTTCGGCATCGGTTCGGTAGTGGCCGCCGGGCTGGTCGCGCCGAACAAACGGGCGCAGGCGATTGCCATGATGTTCACCGGCCTGACCCTGGCCAACGTCCTTGGCGTACCGCTGGGCACTGCGCTCGGTCAGTACGCCGGCTGGCGCTCGACCTTCTGGGCGGTCTCGGTGATCGGTGTGATCGCGGCCCTCGCCCAATGGCTGTGGTTGCCGAAACACATCCCGATGGACAAGGCCAACCTCGCCAGCGAGTTCAAGGTGCTGGGCAAGGTCAACGTGTTGCTGGCGCTGGGCATGAGCGTTCTGGCCTCCACCAGTCTGTTCAGCGTGTTCACCTACATCGCGCCGATTCTGCAGGACATCACCGGCGTCAGCCCTCACGGAGTGACCGTGATGCTGCTGTTGTTCGGCGTCGGCCTGACCGGCGGCAGCATGCTCGGCGGGCGCCTGGCCGACAGTCGTCTGCTGCCGTCGCTGGTGGGTGTCGCGCTGGCGGT
Organism: Pseudomonas sp. R15(2017); assembly: GCF_002112685.1. NCBI lineage: Bacteria > Pseudomonadati > Pseudomonadota > Gammaproteobacteria > Pseudomonadales > Pseudomonadaceae > Pseudomonas > Pseudomonas sp. R15(2017). The sequence goes on along the minus strand of NZ_NEII01000001.1, from coordinate 564,917 downwards.
GGTGGTGATTCTGACGGCGTTCAGCCAGACCAGTCGCTCGGTGGTTCCCGCGGCGATCACGCTGGTGCTGTGGGGAATTTTTGCCTTCGCCCTGTGCCCGATCCTGCAACTGCTGATCATCGATCAGGCGCATGAAGCACCGAACCTAGGCTCGACCCTGAACCAGAGCGCGTTCAACCTCGGCAATGCCGCCGGGGCGTGGATCGGTGGACTGGTAGTAGCCAGCGGCGCGGATCTGGCGGACTTGCCGTGGACCGGCGCGCTGGTGGGCGTGCTAACGGTGCTGACGGCGCTGTTTTTCATCTACCTGCAACGTCGGGGTGTCGCTGCGGTCAATGTGTCCGGCTGATTTTCCCGGGGGACACAATTGTGTCCCCACCCGGCGTCAGTCCATCCAACCCTTGCGTCCATGAACGGGCGCGATGTCTTTCCACCCCCATCCAAAGGACCCCGGATGCTTGAACTCGTCGCCGCTTTCATCTGCCTCACCACCCTCCTCACCTTTGTGAATTTCCGCTTCATCGGCCTGCCCCCAACCATCGGCGTGATGGTTACCGCACTGATGTTTTCCCTGTTGCTGCAAGGCCTGAGCCTGCTCGGTTACCCCGGTCTCGAAGAGCGCGTACAGCAACTGATCGGCCAGATCGACTTCGGCGATCTGCTGATGAACTGGATGCTCTCGTTCCTGCTGTTCGCCGGTGCGTTGCACGTGAACCTCAACGACCTGCGCAGCTACCGCTGGCCCATCGGCCTGCTGGCGACCTTCGGCGTACTGATCGCCACCGCCGTGATCGGCAGCCTCGCCTACTACATTTTTGCCCTGTTCGGCTGGCACGTGAGCTTCCTTTACTGCCTGTTGTTCGGCGCGCTGATTTCCCCGACCGACCCGATTGCGGTACTCGGCGTGCTGCGTACGGCCAACGCCTCGAAGCCGCTGAAGACCACCATCGTCGGCGAATCGCTGTTCAACGACGGCACCGCCGTGGTGGTGTTCACCGTGTTGCTGGGCATCGCGCAACTGGGCGAAACCCCGACCGTCGGCGCCACGGCCATGCTGTTTGCCCATGAAGCCATCGGCGGCGTGCTGTTCGGCGGGCTGATCGGTTATCTGGTGTACCTGATGATCAAAAGCATCGAGCAGCACCAGATCGAGGTCATGCTGACCCTGGCGCTGGTGATCGGCGGTTCGGCGATGGCTACCGAGCTGCACGTCTCGGCGCCGATCGCGATGGTGGTCGCCGGTCTGATCATCGGCAACCTCGGTCGCAACCTGGCGATGAACGACATGACCCGCAAATACCTGGACGGTTTCTGGGAATTGCTCGACGACATGCTCAACGCCCTGCTGTTCGCGCTGATCGGGATGGAGCTGTTGCTGCTGCCGTTCAACTGGCTGCACGTGGCGGCGGCAAGTCTGCTGGCGCTGGCGATTCTGCTGTCGCGCCTGCTCACCGTGGCCCCGGCCATCGTCTTGCTGCGGCGCTGGCGCACCGTGCCGCGCGGCACTATCCGGATTCTGACCTGGGGTGGTTTGCGCGGCGGTGTTTCGGTGGCACTGGCCCTGGCCCTGCCGTTGGGCCCGGAGCGCGATCTGCTGCTGAGCATCACCTACATCGTGGTGCTGTCATCGATCCTGTTGCAGGGCCTGACCATCGGCAAACTGGTCAAACATGCAACGCGCGACGAGCCGGCGAGCGCTGCCGAGCCCGCGCACCATTGATCATTTCTTGATCTGCTGCGGATCGGGCTTTTCGGCCTGATCCGCAGACTCTTTCGGCTTTCCGCTTTCACTGCGGATCTGCGCATGACTGATCAGGGCGAAGATGAAACTGCCGCCGATGATGTTCCCCGCCAGGGTCGGCCCGGCAAACACCGCCCAGAAGTCACTCCATGGCAGCTCGCCGGCAAACACCAGATACGACACCTCCGCCGACCCCACCACGATGTGAGTGAAATCGCCCAGTGCCATCAGATAGGTGATGAGGATGATGATCCACATCTTCGCGCTCTCCATGGACGGAATCATCCAGACCATGGTGGCGATCATCCAGCCCGAGACAATGCCCTTGGCGAACATCTGACTCGCATGGTTCTCCATGACCTTGCGGCCGATTTCGAGGAAGGCTACGTCAGTCTTGCTGTCGAAGATCGGCAGTTCGAGCATCACGTAGGCCACCAGAATCGTCCCGCACAGGTTGCCGAACAGCACCACCGTCCACAGCCGGATCAACCGGCCGAAATTGGCCAGGGTCGGCTTGGTCATCACCGGCAGCACGGCAGTCAGGGTGTTTTCGGTAAACAGTTGCTGGCGGGCGAGGATCACCGCGAGAAAGCCTGCGCAGTAGCCGAAACTGGCGATCACCTTGAATTCATCGCCCTCGGGCAGACGCGAGTTGAGCAGGCCCATGCCCATCAGCGACAGGCCCATGGTCAGCCCGGCCGCGAGCGCCGACCACCACAGCGCGGCGATGCTGCGCTCCAGTTCCTGGTCGCCCTGTTTGCGGATGATTTCATGCAGAACCGCCGCGCGGGGCGGCTGGTTTTTCTCGACTTCGTGTTGTTCCTTGGCCGAGAGATCGGGGGTCTTGCCGTCTGTTGGTGTGGTCATGGCGGGAAACCGGTGGCGGGGTCATAAGGCTACGACACGCGCCGCTCGGCTTCCGTTCGCCGGTGTGACGCGATTACTCGGTAACGGGCACGTCATCCTTGAACTGGTCTTTGACATACCTGATCTCGGTTCGCCCGTGCGGCGCCGGCAAGCCGTCTTCGCCGAGGTTGACGAAGACCATTTTCTCGACGGTCAGGATGCTCTTGCGGGTGATCTTGTTGCGCACTTCACAGGTCAGGGTGATCGAGGTGCGGCCGAACTCGGTGGCGGTGATGCCCAGTTCGATGATGTCGCCCTGGCGCGAGGCGCTGACGAAGTTGATTTCGGAAATGTACTTGGTCACCACGCGCTGGTTGCCCAGTTGCACGATGGCGTAGATCGCCGCTTCTTCGTCGATCCAGCGCAGCAGGCTGCCGCCGAACAGGGTGCCGTTGGGGTTGAGGTCTTCGGGTTTTACCCACTTGCGGGTGTGGAAATTCATCTTCACTCCTGAGCGTCTTGCCGAATGATGGGGCCATCTTGGCAGACTGAGCGGTCATGCTCCATGAGGCATCTACTATGGTCGCGATTGGCGATCTTCATCTGGCCGACAGAAACCCTTTGGAAGATCAGTCTAGACGGCTATAATCGCCCCCGTTTCAAAACGGTAACCTTCACTTGATACCGTTTTCCCGCCACCTGTCCGAGGGGCGCTGCAGCAGGTTCAACCTGTCAGGCTCGGATGGGGCGTTGACCGGCTCAGGCCGGACACTAAACGCACAACGGCGCCCATTCGCATACATTACGAATGGAGGCTCTTCATGAGCGCTGTTATCACGCCTGCAGATTTTAACGATTACAAAGTTGCCGACATGTCCCTGGCTGCCTGGGGCCGTCGCGAAACCATCATCGCCGAGTCGGAAATGCCGGCCCTGATGGGTCTGCGCCGCAAGTACGCTTCCGAGCAGCCTTTGAAAGGCGCAAAAATCCTCGGCTGCATCCACATGACCATCCAGACCGCCGTGCTGATCGAAACCCTGGTTGCCCTGGGTGCCGAAGTGCGCTGGTCGTCCTGCAACATCTTCTCGACTCAGGATCAGGCCGCCGCTTCCATCGCCGCTGCCGGCATCCCGGTTTTCGCCTGGAAAGGCGAGACTGAAGAAGAGTACGAGTGGTGCCTGGAGCAGACCATCCTGAAAGATGGCCAGCCATGGGACGCCAACATGATCCTCGACGACGGCGGCGACCTGACCGAGCTGCTGCACAAGAAATACCCACAGGTCCTGGACCGTGTTCACGGCGTGACCGAAGAAACCACCACCGGCGTACACCGTCTGCTGGACATGCTGGCCAAGGGCGAGCTGAAAATCCCGGCCATCAACGTCAACGACTCGGTGACCAAGTCCAAGAACGACAACAAGTACGGCTGCCGTCACAGCCTGAACGACGCCATCAAGCGTGGTACCGACCACCTGCTGTCCGGCAAGCAAGCGCTGGTCATCGGTTACGGTGACGTGGGCAAGGGTTCGGCCCAGTCCCTGCGTCAGGAAGGCATGATCGTCAAAGTCTCCGAAGTCGACCCGATCTGCGCCATGCAAGCCTGCATGGACGGTTTCGAACTGGTTTCGCCGTTCATCGACGGTATCAACGACGGCACCGAAGCGAGCATCGACAAAGCGCTGCTGGGCAAGATCGACCTGATCGTGACCACCACCGGTAACGTCAACGTTTGCGACGCAAACATGCTCAAAGCCCTGAAGAAGCGCGCCGTTGTCTGCAACATCGGTCACTTCGACAATGAAATCGACACCGCTTTCATGCGCAAGAACTGGGCATGGGAAGAAGTGAAGCCACAGGTACACAAGATCCACCGTACCGGCGCTGGCTCGTTCGATCCACAGAACGACGACTACCTGATCCTGCTGGCCGAAGGCCGTCTGGTGAACCTGGGTAACGCTACCGGTCACCCAAGCCGCATCATGGACGGTTCGTTCGCCAACCAGGTTCTGGCGCAGATCTTCCTGTTCGGCCAGAAGTACGCCGACCTGTCGCCAGCCCAGAAAGCCGAGCGTCTGACCGTTGAAGTACTGCCGAAGAAACTCGACGAAGAAGTGGCCCTGGAAATGGTTCGCGGCTTCGGCGGCGTGGTCACTCAACTGACCAAGCAACAGGCTGACTACATCGGCGTGACCGTCGAAGGCCCGTTCAAGCCGCACGCTTACCGCTACTAAGAGCAGCTGCGAGCTTCAAGCTTCAAGCGGCAAGCAAGGTCAAAAGCCGGACTTGCCGTACGAAGCTTGAAAGCTCTGCCCCTATTTCAAAACAGTTTCAGGCAGCCGGTTTCACGCTCGATAGATCAGCGCACCACCGCTTCTCTCGCAGCTTGTAGCTTGCCGCTCGTAACTGGAGGCTTCCTCCATGTCCCAAGACCGTCGCTACAGCTTCGAGTTCTTCCCGACCAAGACCGATGCTGGGCATGAAAAACTGCTCGCCACTGCCCGTCAGCTGGCCACCTACAACCCTGACTTCTTTTCCTGCACCTACGGCGCGGGCGGTTCGACCCGTGACCGCACGCTGAACACCGTTCTGCAGCTGGAGAGCGAAGTCAAAATCCCCGCCGCACCGCACCTGTCGTGCGTCGGCGACAGCAAGGACGACCTGCGCGGCCTGCTGAACGAGTACAAGGCTGCCGGCATCAAGCGCATCGTCGCCCTGCGCGGTGACCTGCCGTCCGGCATGGGCATGACCAGCGGCGAGCTGCGTCACGCCAATGAACTGGTTGAATTCATTCGTGAAGAAACCGGCAATCATTTCCACATCGAAGTCGCCGCCTACCCGGAGATGCATCCGCAGGCGCGCAACTACGAAGACGATCTCGCCAACTTCGTGCGCAAGGCCCGTGCCGGCGCCGACAGCGCGATCACCCAGTACTTCTTCAACGCCGACAGCTACTTCTACTTCGTCGACCGTTTGCAGGCGCTGGGCGTGGACATTCCGGTGGTGCCGGGGATCATGCCGATCACCAACTACAGCAAACTCGCGCGCTTCTCCGATGCCTGCGGTGCGGAAATCCCGCGCTGGATCCGCAAGCAGCTGGAAGCCTACGGCGATGACAGCCAGAGCATTCAGCGCTTTGGTGAGCAAGTTGTCACCGATATGTGCGAACGCCTGCTGCAAGGCGGCGCGCCCGGCCTGCACTTCTATTCCATGAACCAGGCCGAACCGAGCCTGGCGATCTGGAACAACCTGAAGCTGCCGCGCTAAAAAGACGTAAACGCAGAACCAGAAGATCGCAGCCACGACAGTGCCTACAGCGCTTTCGCCGCTGCGATCTTTTGCTTTTAACGCCCGAAACAGAGCTTCTGCGGCCAGTTTCTGGCTCTTTGCCGTTTCTCGTCGTAATCTCAAGCCATGCCTTTGATCACGCAGTTATTCGCCGTGCTGGTTTTTGCTTGCCTGAGCTTTACCGCTCGGGGCGAGAAGCTGCGTATCGTCACCGAACCGTGGGCGCCGTACGTCTATGAACAAGACGGCAAGAACCTCGGCCTGGACTACGAAACCACCGCCATCGTGTTCAAGCGTTTGGGCATCGAAGTCGAATGGCAGTTTTTGCCGTGGAAACGCTGCCTGTCGATGCTCGAAACCGGCCAGGCCGACGGCGCACTGGACATCTTTCACAGCGACGAGCGCGACGCCACCCTGCTCTACCCGAGCGAACCGTTGTCGGACGTCGAATTCGTGATGTTCTATGCCAACGACCGCCCGCACCCTTTTCGCAGCCTCGAAGACCTCAAGGGTCTGACCATCGGCACCTCACCGGGCTATCTGTACAGCCCCGATTTTCGCGAATCGACCTTGTTTACTCGGGAACCGGCCCCGACCCACGAAGCCAATTTCGGCAAACTGGTGCGCGGGCGCATCGACCTGCTGATCACCGATCGCCGCGTGGGTCAGCATTTGCTCGATGAACTGGGCATTCGCGACAAGATCACTGAGAACCCGACCGTCATCAGCCGCCAGAGCCAGTTTCTGGCCGTGCGGCGCAACGCCGGGATGGATTTGCTGGTGCAGCGCTTCGGTGCCGAGCTCAAGCGTTTCAAGCGCGAACCGGCCTATACCGAGCTCAGTGCCCGCTACGGCGCGGCCCCCGCCCTGACGGCGCCACTGGGCACCGCCACCGCCAGCGGCAAAACCGTTGAGCAGCAGGAAAGCGGCGCGCAGTGATTGCTCTGTTATACTCCGGCGTTCCCGCCAGGCTCACGCCCGGACGCCCGGAACCGTAACAGGCCTCCTGACCCGCTACAGCGCAGCTTTTCAGCCCGCGCGAGCGCTCCGGACGTGCCTTCGGAACCGCAGCAGGACCGGACGGGATTGCGTCCTCTTAAACGCCATTCGCGCCAGGCAAGACTCCCATTGGGCCAAGCCCTAACTAAAACAGGATTACTCATGTCCTTTGCTTCCCTCGGTCTCTCCGAGGCTTTGGTCCGCGCTATCGAAGACGCGGGCTATACCGAGCCTACTCCGGTGCAACAGCGGGCCATTCCCGCCGTGTTGCAAGGTCGCGACCTGATGGTTGCGGCTCAGACAGGTACTGGTAAAACCGGCGGTTTCGCCCTTCCTATCCTGGAGCGGCTGTTCCCCAACGGTCACCCGGACAAATCCCAGCGTCACGGCCCGCGCCAACCGCGCGTGCTGGTGCTGACCCCTACCCGCGAACTCGCGGCGCAGGTTCACGACAGTTTCAAGATCTACGCCCGTGACCTGAAATTCGTCAGCGCGTGCATCTTCGGCGGCGTCGGCATGAATCCGCAGGTTCAGGCCATGTCCCGTGGCGTTGACGTGCTGGTGGCGTGCCCCGGTCGTCTGCTCGACCTGTGCGGCCAGGGCAGTGTCGATCTGTCCCATGTCGAAATCCTCGTGCTCGACGAAGCCGACCGCATGCTCGACATGGGTTTCGTCCACGACGTGAAGAAAGTCCTCGCCCGTCTGCCGGCCAAGCGCCAGAACCTGCTGTTCTCGGCGACCTTCTCCAAAGACATCACGGATCTTGCCGGCAAACTGCTGCACAACCCGGAACGCATCGAAGTGACGCCGCCGAACACCACGGTCGAGCGCATCGAACAACGCGTCTTCCGTCTGCCGGCCAGCCACAAGCGTGCGCTGCTGGCCCACCTGATCACCGCTGGCGCGTGGGAACAGGTGCTGGTGTTCACCCGCACCAAGCACGGCGCCAACCGTCTGGCCGAGTACCTGGACAAACACGGCCTGCCGGCTGTGGCGATCCACGGCAACAAGAGCCAGAACGCCCGCACCAAAGCCCTGGCCGACTTCAAGGCCGGTGAAGTGCGCATTCTGGTTGCCACCGACATCGCGGCACGCGGTCTGGACATCGACCAGTTGCCACACGTGGTCAACTTCGAACTGCCGAACGTCGATGAAGACTACGTCCACCGTATCGGCCGTACCGGCCGGGCCGGTCGTTCGGGCGAGGCGATCTCGCTGGTCGCACCGGACGAAGAAAAACTGCTGAAAAGCATCGAACGCATGACCAAGCAGAAAATCGCCGACGGCGACCTGATGGGCTTCGATGCCAGTACCATCGAGGCCGAGAAGCCTGAAGTTCGCGAGCGTCCGGACATGCGCAACCCGCGCAATGCCCGCGGCCCACGCGGTGACGGCCCTAATGGCGGCGGCGGTGGCGGCGGTCGTAAAGACAAAGGCAAAGACAAGGGCAAGGAAAAACCGGCCGGCGAACGTGGCGAGCGTCCAGCCCGTCAACAGAAGCCGCGCGAAGGCACCCCGGCCCGCGAACAACGCCAGCCAAGCCAGCCGCCACGCGCCGCTGCTGATCGCGCTCCGGACGAGTTCCTCGACGACGATATCGATAACTTCGGTAACCGCGTCGACTACGTGCCGAAGCAGGCTCCGACCGGTGGTCGCAACCGTCGTCCAGGCGCTCCGGCGCAAGGCGCAGGTTCAGGCGCACCCCGCGGCGGTCAGTCGCAAGGTCGCCAGAACGGCCCGCGTAACAGCAACGGCTCGAGCACCGGCACGCCGCCAGGCAAACGCAGTGGCCCACGCAACGGTGCACCGCGTGACGGCCAGGGTCGCCGCGACGAAAACTCGCGCAACCGCCGCCCGGCCCGTGATGATCAGCAACGCGCTGAACCGGCCGTGCAGAACCCGCGCAGCAGCGGGCCGAAGATCATGCACAAGGAATCGAAAGCCGACCGCTTCCCGACGCCTGAGCAACTGGATCAACTGCCAAGCCGTCCACGCGGTGAAAAACCGGCCTTGCTGACCCGCAATCGCTGAGTTTTCGACTGCAATGAAAAATGCCCCGGCCTGAAAACCGGGGCATTTTTTGTGCGCCGCTGAAACGAAAGTGGCGGCAGGCAATAAAAAACGCCCCCGATCGCAAGACCGGGGGCGTTTTTTGTATGGCCGGCGAAAATTACTTCGCTTTGACACCTTCGAACGAGATGTACAGGTCGACTTTGTCAGACTGTGGACCCAGGTCCATCATCTTGCCGAAATCAGAACGCTTGATGCTGGTAGTGCCTTCGAAGCCGGCACGGTAGCCGCCCCATGGATCCTTGCCTTCACCCAGGAAAGTGGCCTTGACCACGATAGGCTTGGTCACGCCGTGCAGGGTCAGGTCACCGGTCACGTCGGCAGTGTCTTTGCCATCGGCGTTCTTGCCGGTGGACTTGACGCTGGTGGAGACGAACTTGGCATCAGCGTATTTGCCCACGTCCAGGAAGTCTTTGCTGGAGATGTGCTTGTCACGCTCGGCGTGGTTGGTGAACACGCTGGCGGTCTTCACGTCGAACTCGATCTTGCTGTCTTCAGGCTTGGCGGCGTCGAAGCTGAACTTGCCGCTGATGTCCTTGAAGGTACCGGTGATGTAGCTGTAGCCCAGGTGGCTGATCTTGAAGTCAACGAAGGCGTGCTGGCCTTCTTTGTCGACTACGTAGTCAGCGGCCATCACATTGGCGGACAGGACGGCAGAGCCGATTGCCAGAGCGGCCAGAGTCTTTTTCAACATGCTTTGTTTTCCTTTGGAGTCGAGGTTGAACATCAGGCTTTGCGTCCCAGCATTCGTGTCAGGGTCGCATCACGATCGATAAAGTGGTGCTTCAATGCTGCCAACGCATGAAGGCCGGAAAAAATTACCAGCGCCCATGCCAGGTACAGATGAATCACACCGGCGGTATCTGCCTGATCCGGTAGTCCGGAAACCAGTGCAGGAACTTCAAACAGGCCAAACACCGGAATCCCGACACCGTCTGCGGTGGAAATCAGGTAACCGGCAATCATCACGGCGAACAGCGCAAGGTAGAGAAACCCATGGCCGAACTTGGCGCCGATGCGGGTCATGCGGCTGTAGCTCTGGAGCGTTGGCGGCGGTGGGCTGACAAAGCGCCACAACACCCGCAACACCATCACAGCCAACAGCACCAGACCGATGCTCTTGTGCAGATCCGGCGCGTCTTTGCGCCAGGTGCTGTAGTAATCCAGCCCCACCATCCACAGACCCAGCGCGAACAGCCCGAAGACCGCCAGCGCCACACCCCAGTGCATGAAGATGCTGACCCAACCGTAGCGCGAAGAAGAGTTACGTAGCTGCATTGCCCAAATCCTGTGAGAACTGCGAACCAAGACTAGCGAGTTATCTATCGAATTAAAGCGGAAAATTTCGCTTTGAAATATCGAGAAATACGATCAAGAGCTTCTGACCGTCGCGTTAAGGAAAGATTAACCCATAGCAGAATCACACGTCTTAGCGAGAAAAATCATACAAACCCGCCACCCTCTGAGGTAGTCGCTCGCCAGAAATATCCTCAATTCATTTAGGCACTCAAAGCGAGTTGAGTGGGATAGCAGGACTGGAGCTATGCGATGTTTTAACCATCGGAACCAAAAATTCGAAGGGGCTTTCGCATCTGGACCTACGACAGAGTGGCTACTACTCTCAGGTGAGGCAAACGTAAGTCCATCGTCCAGAAGCCGGAACAATGCCTAACGGACCGCAATTCAACACAGGGAAAAAAGATGCGTTTTGACGGCGAACTCGAAGAACTAAAACAAAAATTAAGCTCTCTCCGGCATGCTGGAGAATGGAGAGTCGTCAATCCAAACCAATATCAATTCAGAGCTAATAGTAAGGGGATCATGAATTGGTTCCCCTCAACGGGGAGTATCACATTTCAAGGAAACCCGAGATCCGCCGAACAATTAAGACTACTTGTTGAAGGATTGCTGATCAGCGGCACTGATTCGGAACACCCACACATCGAACGAACCTCGATAGAGGTAGAAGCTGCTTTCGCTGAGTTATCTACAAGCTCGACAGAGACAGGCGCATATTTTCTCGATGATTCCTACTCTGACTCTGAGTTGGTTATCGGCCTGGTTGGGACGATTGGCACCAACTTAAACGAAATTGCAAGACTCATAAACGAACGCCTGTCTAAATTCAACTACACGACAGAAAGTATAAAAATATCTACAGATATAATCTCTACATTGGGTTCCCCACTTTCAAGCACAGATGAATTTGGCAGGATCAGTTCCTTTATGGAGGAAGGAAACAATCTTAGAAAAAACAGTAAAGACAACTCAATACTTGCTCTCGGGGCTGCTGCCAGGATCAACTTCCTACGAGGAAAGCAAGAGGCCTTGCGCAGAAAAGCTTTTATTATCAACTCACTGAAAAATCCAGCCGAAGTACAAAGACTACGAAAAATATACTCGAACGGTTTTTTCTTGATTGGTGTCCACGCTGACCACACAAGACGACATGACTATCTGACAAAAGAAAAATCGATTCCAGAAGAGCAAGCCTCTAAATTAATCGACAGAGATGCAGATGAACGTGATGACTATGGGCAGCACACGAAAGACACCTATCACCTATCCGACTTCTTCATCGACTACAACGGCAACTCCGACTCATTGAAAAAACAGATATGGCGAGTTTTTGATCTGCTTTTTGGCAAACCCTACGTTACGCCTACATTCGATGAATACGCAATGTTCATGGCCTTCTCAGCCTCACTAAGATCTGCTGATCTTTCTCGGCAGGTGGGTGCGGTTCTAACAAAAGACAGGTGCATCGTCTCGACTGGAGCTAACGATGTACCAAAAGCACACGGAGGGCTGTACTGGCCTGAAGTAGACGACGTTACCCAGGAAATCGTCGACGCAAAGGATGGGCGTGACTACATGAGAGGAGAAGACTCTAACGCCACACAGAAAAAATTGATCATTGACAGCATTCTTGAAGTAATCCCAGAGGAATACAAAGAAAAACTAAAGCCCTTGATCAAGGGCAGCAAAATAAAAGACATCACCGAATATGGAAGAGTTGTTCATGCAGAAATGGAGGCACTTCTTTCAAGCTCAAGATTGGGCATTAGCACATCAGGCAGCGACTTATACTGCACAACGTTTCCCTGCCACAATTGCGCAAAGCATATCGTTGCGGCTGGAATCAAGAGAGTCGTATATGTTGAGCCATACCCGAAAAGCAAGGCACTGGATTTCCACTCAGATTCCATATCACTAAATCAGAGAAGCAACAACGTTGTATTTGCACCGTTTATCGGAGTTGGCCCACGAAGCTTTTTCAACCTATTCTCCACTAATCTCGGTAGTGGCTATCCAGTAACCAGAAAATCCGAGGATGGTCAGGCTCTTGACTGGAATGAGTCCGATGCTAAATTACGCACCCAAATGCTGCCTTGCTAGTACATTGAACGCGAAACCATAGCTGCAACCCTCCTATCAAGGTACCTAGAGGAAAGCCAAAATGACGCCCACTAAAGAAGAGTTTCTCAACCATTTAGCGGAATCTCGCCGTACTGTTGAGCAATGGCCTTCTTGGAAGCAAGAGGCACTCAAAGCATCTCCTCAGCAGCATTCTTCTTCATCAGCTCCATCTGCTCAGCACAAAGAAAAGCGCTGAACTGTCTCCTCGGCTCTTATCCGATGGAGCTTGAAGCCCAACCTAGGGCAGATTAACCAAAATGGTTGATCCATAAAAAAGCGCGGCCTGAAAGCCGCGCTTTTTCATTCACCGCAAAGCCTTACTGCGCTGTGGTCTCGGTGCTTGCCGCCGGTTTGGCCGCTGGCTTCTTCGCCGGCTCAGCCTTTTTCGCTGCAGGTTTGGCCTGGGCTTTTTTCGCCTCGGCCTTCGCCGCAGGTTTCTTCGCTGCTGGCTTGGCTGCCGCTTTTTTCGCCGGCTCGGCTTTCACCGGGGTCGCTGGCTTCGGTGCTTCCACCGGAGCTGGCGCAGGAGCCGGGGTCGGTGCAGGCGCTGGAGCGGCTGGAGCGGGTGCCGGCTCTGGCGCTTTCACTGGCTCTGGTTTCTTGTCGTCGTCCGAACCGCCGAACAGGTTGGTGAAGAAGTTGCCTTTCTTCGCCGCTACTGCCGCGCCCGCACCCGCTGCTGCGGCGGTGGCCGCTGCCGGGCCGACCTTGACCGGCTCAAACGATTTGCCCGCCGCCAGGTCTTCAACCTGACTGGCCGCGCGCTGGCCGGTGCGCAGTGCGCCTTCCAGGGTGCCCGGGTACAAGGTGTCGGTGTGTTCGCCGGCAAACGCTACGCGCTGCAGCGGACGCTCCCACAGGCGCCAGAATTTGCTGATCTGGCCAGGGCCGAAGGCGAGGTAGGAACCGCCGGTCGACGGGTCGGTGCTGTAGCGACGGATTTCATAACCGGTGAATGCGCCACGGGCCTGTGGATAAAACGCGTGCAGACGGATCAGCACCTGATCGACCATCTGCTTGTCGCCGAAGGCCTGCATGACGCGAGCGTTGTCGCCGGACAGGTTGATCACCACATTGGCGCCACCCTTCAGGGCCGGCTCGATCCACAACATGCCAAGGCCGGTGTTGCTGTAGATCTCGCCGGACATCCGCGCCTTGCTTTCCCACACCGGCGTCTTGAACTTCAGCATGATCTGGTCACGCCAGCCGTAGTTGGTGCCCTTGATCGCAGCCAAGTGCTGGGCGTCCAGCGCCGGGGTCAGCTGGATCTTGTTGAGGGCGCGCAACGGCACCGCCAGCACTACATAATCGGCCTGGTAGCCGACGCTGCCGACCTTGACGGTTACGCCGTCCTTGTCCTGAGTGATGGCAGATACTGGCGAGTTGGTCTTGATGGTTTTCAGCTGCTTGACGAAGGCCTGGGCCAGCACCGGGCTGCCACCGACCAGACGCGAAGCGCGCAGGTCACGGTCGGACACGCCGCGGTACACCCGGCTCTGCTGCGCAAAGTACAGCAGCGACAGGCGCGAAGGCTCGTCGTAGTGGGTGCGGATATCCTGGTTGATCAACTGACGCGCGGTGGCCGGCAGGTTCTGCTTGTCGAGCCAGCTCGAGACGTTGATCTGGTCGAGGGCGTGCAGAGTGTTGGTCGCCGCCGGGTTTTGCGGATCGTCGATCGAACGCGCCAGATCGTCACGGGTTTTCTCGTAGCGCTTCAACGCTTCGGCCGTGGCAGGTTGTTTGGTGGTCAGGTCGGCGGCGGAGAAATACTCGCCATCGATCAGGTAACCCGGGGTCCGAACGAATTCAGGCGCCGGCGTGGTGCTCAGCTTGAACGTCGAAACGTACTTGTTCAGCACCGGTTGAGTCTTGTCGTTGCCGATCCACTCGCTGGTGGCCATGCCCGAACGACCGCCCAGGCTCGGTTTGGCTTCGAGCAGCGTGACCTGCCAGCCCTTGTTCTGCAGTTCGTAAGCCGCCGTCAGGCCCGACAGGCCGCCGCCGATCACGATTGCGGTTTTATCCTTGGCCAGCGCCGTAACGCTGAACAGCCCCAACACCACCAGCGCACAGGCGCGCAGCCAACCGACAGACATTCAGCGAACTCCGGAAATACACGTAGGAAAAAGCAGTTTTGCGGGTCAGACGACCCAAAGAACCGCGAAGAATACGTCAGCCATCAAAACGCCGCCAGCGACGTCTATCGGCCCATACAAAGTAGCTCAATCGACACAATGGGTTGTTCCGGCGCGACGCATTGCATAGGCTTGCGCGATTGTTTGCCCGCGCCTGACGCGAGCCGCCTCGAGGAGACTGAACATGGGCCTGAACAACCAGTGGATGCAACGCGATCTCGCGGTGCTGTGGCATCCCTGCACCCAGATGAAAGACCACGAACAGCTGCCGCTGATCCCGATCAAGCGCGGTGAAGGCGTCTGGCTGGAAGACTTCGAAGGCAAGCGTTATCTGGACGCGGTCAGCTCCTGGTGGGTCAACGTGTTCGGCCACGCCAACCCGCGCATCAACCAGCGCATCAAGGATCAGGTCGATCAGCTGGAACACGTGATTCTGGCCGGTTTCAGCCATCAGCCGGTAATCGAGTTGTCCGAGCGACTGGTGAAGATGACGCCGGAAGGTCTGAACCGAGTGTTCTACGCCGATAACGGCTCGTCCTGCATCGAAGTCGCGCTGAAAATGAGCTTTCACTACTGGCTCAACCGCGGCCAGCCGAACAAGAAACGCTTCGTCACCCTGACCAACAGCTACCACGGCGAAACCATGGCGGCGATGGCGGTCGGTGACGTGCCGTTGTTCACCGAAACCTACAAAGCCTTGCTGATGGACACCATCAAGGTGCCGAGCCCGGATTGCTACCTGCGCCCGCAGGGCATGAGCTGGGAAGAACACTCGCGCAATATGTTCGCGGCGATGGAGCAGACGCTGGCCGAGAATCACGACAGCGTCGCTGCGGTGATCGTCGAGCCGCTGATCCAGGGCGCGGGCGGCATGCGCATGTACCACCCGGCGTACCTCAAGCTGTTGCGCGAAGCTTGCGACCGTTACGGCGTGCACCTGATCCACGACGAAATCGCCGTCGGCTTCGGCCGCACCGGGACCATGTTCGCCTGCGAACAGGCCGGCATCCGCCCGGACTTCCTGTGTCTGTCGAAAGCCCTGACCGGTGGCTATCTGCCGTTGGCCGCGTGCCTGACCACCGACGAGGTGTACAGCGCGTTCTACGACGACTACCCGACCCTGCGCGCCTTCCTGCATTCCCACAGCTACACCGGCAACCCGCTGGCGTGTGCGGCGGCGTTGGCGACCCTGGATATTTTCGAACAGGACAACGTGATCGAGAACAACCGGGCGCTGGCGCAGCGCATGGCTTCGGCGACGGCGCACCTGGTGGATCATCCGAATGTTTCGGAAGTCCGTCAGACCGGCATGGTGCTGGCGATCGAGATGGTCAAGGACAAAGCCACGAAAGAGGCTTATCCGTGGCAGGAACGTCGCGGTCTGAAGGTGTTCCAGCATGCGCTGGAGCGTGGCGCGTTGCTGCGCCCGCTGGGCAGCGTGGTGTATTTCCTGCCGCCGTACGTGATCACCCCGGAGCAGATCGACTTTCTTGCCGAAGTCGCCAGCGAAGGCATCGACATCGCCACCCGCGACAGCGTCAGCGTGGCAGTGCCGAAGGATTTCCATCCCGGGTTTCGTGATCCGGGCTGATCCAAACACTTAAGTTGACGGCTCGTTCCCATGCTCTGCGTGGGAACGCCTCACAGGACGCTCTGCGTCCGCTCTTGGGACGCAGAGCGTCCCGGGCTGCATTCCCACGCGGAGCGTGGGAACGATCTAATCAGAGAGACCCGAAATGAGACTGTCCCGCTTCTTTATCGACGCCCCGCTGAGCACCGGCGAACACGAACTGCCGGAAGCCCAGGCGCATTACATCAGCCGCGTGCTGCGCATGGCCGAGGGCGATGCGGTGCAGTTGTTCGACGGTTCCGGCCACGAGTTTCGCGGATCGCTGGTGGAGGTCGGCAAGAAACGCGTGGTGGTGCAGATCGACGAGCAGTTCGCCGGTCAGGTCGAATCGCCGCTGCAGATCCACCTCGGCCAGGGCCTGTCCCGGGGCGAGCGGATGGACTGGGCGATCCAGAAAGCCACCGAACTGGGCGTGACCGAAATCACCCCGATCTTCAGCGAGCGCTGCGAAGTCCGCCTCAAGGACGAACGCGCCGACAAACGCCTGCTGCACTGGCGTCAGGTGGCGATCAGCGCTTGCGAGCAATGCGGTCGTTCGCGAGTACCGGTGATTCATCCACCACTGTTGCTGGCTGACTGGCTGAAACAGACGCAAGCCGAACTGAAACTGGTGCTGCACCCGGTGGCCGAGCCGCTGGTCAGCCATGCCAAACCATCGACCCTGGCGTTCCTGATCGGCCCCGAAGGCGGCCTGTCCGACACCGAAGTCGAGCAAGCCAAGGCCAACGGTTTCCACGCCGCCCGCCTCGGCCCGCGCGTGCTGCGCACCGAGACCGCGCCGGTTGTGGCACTGGCGGTGGCGCAGCAACTGTGGGGTGACTTCTAACCCGTCACTGCACCGGATCACTGGTTGGTCTGGCGATGATTGCCTTGAGTTCGCTGGTCATCGGGAACTCAAGGTTCAGGCCCTTCGGCGGGATCGGCTGTTCGAACCACTTGCGGTAGATCCCGTTGATCTCCCCAGAGCTGTACAGGTCGGCCAGCACACCGTTGACCAGCGCGAGGAATTGCGGATCATCCTTGCGCACCATGCAGCTGTAGATTTCCCGCGACTGCTCCTCCCCCACCACGACCCAATTGTGCGGATCGCGCGCCTTGGCCCGCTCGCCGTAAAGTAGCGCATCGTCCATGTAGAACGCCGCCGCACGTCCCGATTGCAGCATCTGGAACGCCTCGCCGTGATCCTTGGCACTGATCACGAACATGTTCAGTTTGTGGTCGAGGTTGTAGCTCTTCAGATAGCGCTCGTTGGTGGTGCCGGCGGTGGTCACCACGTTCTTGCCGCGAAGGTCATCGAAGCTGTGGATGCCGCTGTCCCTGGCGGTCAGCAACTGCCCTTTGACGTAGATGAAACCGTAGGAGAACGCGACCTGCTTCTGCCGCTCGGCGGTCACCCCGGTGGAGCCGCATTCAAGGTCGACCGTGCCGTTCTGTACCAGGGGAATCCGCGTCTGCGAGGTCACCAGGTTGTACTTCACCTTCAGCTCCGGCAGCGCCAGTTGCTGCCTGATGCGCTCGACGATCTTGCCCGCAAGCTCCACCGAATACCCCATCGGCTGCCCGGTGTGATCGCCCACATACGAGAACGGCACCGACGCATCGCGATAACCCAGGGTGATGCTGTTGGTGCTGGCAATCTTGCCGAGCGTACCGGTCAGCGGCACTTCATTGGCCTGCGCCTGAGCGCCGAAAACCAGCGCCAGAGTGCAGCCGAGCAACGTGATTTTTTGCATTGTTATTCTCCGTTGTGGGTGGGGTGTTTTAGCAGAAACTGTCACGCCGCACGGGGATTGAACCCGTGCAGATCAATGGATGTGCGCTGCTCGCCAATCAGCTCGCTGAGCAACTGCCCGCTGCCGCAGGCCAGGGTGAAACCCAGCGCGCCGTGGCCGAGGTTGAGCCATAGATTGCGATACGCGGTGGCGCCCAGCAGCGGAACGCCGGTGGGGGTGGCCGGGCGCATGCCGGCCCACTCCACGGCCGCATCGTAGTTGCCAGCGTCGGGAAAGGTGTCGCGGGCCTGACGCGTGATCAGCGCCAGTCGCTCGGGGTCCACCGCCGGGTCGAAACCGACGATGTCGACCATCGCCGCCACGCGCAGTTGTTCGCCGATACGCGCGTAGACGATCTTGCGGTCGTAGTCGGTGATGCTCACGTCCGGCGCCCGGTGCTCGTTGCCGATCGGCACGGTCAGGCTGTAGCCCTTCAGCGGATACAGCGGCAGGCGCAGGCCGGGCAGCGCGAGTAACGGGCTGCGATGGCCGGCGGCGATCACCAGTTGTTCGACCGGCAGGGTTTCGTCGCCAAGTTCAATGGCCGTTACCGCGCCGTGGCTGTGGCGAATGCCCGTGACTGCCTGACCGAGGCGAAACTCGCAGCGACCCGACGCCTTCAAGCGCGCCGCCAACTGCTGGCAGAAGCCATGACAGTCGCCGACTTCTTCATCCGGCGTGTAGATCGCGCCCACAAACGGCGCATCGGTCAGTGCCGGTTCCAGTTGCGCACATTCGGCGGCGGACAACACCTGCTGTTGCTGCGGATCGGCGAGCCCCTTGCGCGCATGCTCAAAGCTGGCGGCATGGCGGAAGCTCACCAGTTTGCCGTTGCGCCGCCAGTTGAAGCCGGCGAGTCCGTCGTCCTCGCGCCAGCGTTTCAGCGTGCTCTGGCTGAACAGCGCCAGACGCAACAGATGCGCGGCGTTTTCACGGTTGACCGAAGTGCGGCACGCAGCGAGAAACGAGGCCATCCAGCGCCACTGTGCCGGGTCCAGGCGCGGGCGCAACTTGAGCGGTGAATCGCCGCGCAGCATCCAGCCGATCGCCTGCAACGGTACGCCGGCATCGGCCAGCGGCGCGACGTAGCGATAGGACAACTGGCCGCCGTTGGCAAAACTGGTTTCGCTGCCCAGCGACTGCCGCGCCTCGACCACCGTCACCTCGAAACCGTCGCGCACCAGCGCCCAGGCCGTCGCCAACCCGATCACGCCGCCGCCGATGATGCACACACGCTGAGCCATGTCCGTCCTTAATGCTGTTTGAAGACGAGGCCGAGGTTAGGGTGAGGTGACAGGCGCCGAACAATGAATAAAGATGCCAAACCTATAAACAAAGGTTATGGGATCGTCATGCGCCTTCGTCATATCGAGATTTTCCAGGCCATCCGCCAGACCGGCTCGGTCAGCGCTGCTGCGCAGTTGCTGCACGTCTCACAACCGGCGGTGACGAAAGTGCTGCAGCACGCCGAACAGCAGTTGGGCTTTCCATTGTTTCTGCGGGTGCGCGGAAAGTTGCAGGCGACCCCGGAAGCGCTGGAGCTGGAGCGCGAAGTCGACAAGGTCACCGAAAGCCTGCAAGGCGTGCGGCGTCTGGCCCAGAGCCTGCGCCGCGAACCCGGCCACAGCCTGCGGATCGGCGCGACCCCGGCGCTGGCGCTGTCGTTGCTGCCGCCGGCGATCCGGCAGTGGACGGCGCAGTTCCCGGACATCGCCTGCGAACTGTCGAGCGCCCACAGCCGCGAGCTGATGCAGAACCTGCTGATGCGCGAAGTGGACGTGGCCCTGACGTTGCAGTTGCCGGACCATCCGGGGCTGAAGGCCCAGGCATTGGCCTCGGGGGTTCTGGTGGCATTGGCGCCGAGAGGTTACTGGCCGGAGGAAGACTCCGGTCAGCCGTTGCCGCTGATGGCGTTGGCGGGAGCGCCGCTGATCGGGCTGTCCAGCGCCGATCCACTGGCCGCGCGCCTCGACAGTTATCTCGAAGCGGTCGAACCGCCGCCGCGTGTGCGGATCGCCGTGCAGACTTACTCACTGGCGCGGGCGATGGTGGAATCCGGCGCCGGCGTGGCGGTGATCGATCCGTTCACGGCACTCGGTGCCTCGCCGACCAACACCGTAATCCGCCCACTCGCCCCGCCGCTGCCGATCACACTTTACGCGGTGACCCGCGCCACCGAACCGCCGCCGCATACCCTCGACGATCTGTTGCAGATATTCGCCAGTCGCGCACAGATACAACTGCAAACCCTGGTCCCTGTGGGAGCTGGCTTGCCAGCGATTGCGGTGGCCCCATCAACACCTGAGTGACTGACACTCCGTCATCGCGGGCAAGCCCGCTCCCACAGGATTTGGGCTGTTCTAAAGGACGTAAAACAGAATCGCCACAAAGTGCAGCAGGCTCCCGGCGATCACAAACAGATGCCAGATCCCGTGGGCATGCCGCAACCGATGGTCGAGGGCGAAGAAGATGATCCCCACGGTGTACAGCACGCCACCCGACGCCAGCCAGGCAAACCCCGCCGTCCCCAGCGCCGCGATCAGCGGTCTGACCGCCACCAGCACGATCCAGCCCATCACCGCGTAGATCACGATCGACAGGATCCGCGCCTCCGAGCGCGGCTTGATCTCCTGCAGGATGCCGATCAGCGCCAACCCCCAGACAATCCCGAACAACGTCCAGCCCCACGGCCCGCGCAGCGTCACCAGGCAGAACGGCGTGTAACTGCCGGCGATCAGCAAGTAGATCGAAAAGTGATCGACCTTCTTCATGATCGCTTTCTTGCGCCCGCGCACGCTGTGGTACACGGTGGACGCGCTGTAGAGCACCAGCAAGGTGAAGGCGTAAATCGCCACGCTGACGATCTTCCACGGGCTGCCGTCGAGGCTGGCAATCACCAGCATCCAGACGCCCCCGACAAACGCCGCTACCGCCCCGACCAGATGCGTCCAGGCGTTCAGTTTTTCTCCGTGATACATGTGTCGCACACCTCGATTTCATTTACCGCAGCGCGCAAGGCTCGGGCCTTGAGCGTAAAAGCGCAATGTTTCCGTTCAACACGGGCAGGCACCTGTCCTGATATTTGGGCACAATCGAGCGATACCAAGAAGAGTCCGCGCCATGCTGATCGACGAAGAATTGACCCTGAAGAAACTCGAGGTGTTCCTCGCCTTCATGCGTACCGGCAACCTCGCCCGCGCCGCCGCCGAGCTGCAGACCAGCAACGTCAGCGTGCACCGCGCGATCCATTCGCTGGAAAGCGCCCTGCGCTGTCCGCTGTTCAAGCACGAAGGGCGCAACCTGACACCGCTGGAAAGCGCCTACGTGCTCGAAGAGCGGGCGCAGAAGCTGATTCAGGACGTGGTCGAAAGCGTACGCCTGACCCGCGAAGCCGCCGGGTTCTCGGCTGAACGCTTCAAGCTCGGCTCGTTGTATTCGCTGACGGTGAAAACCGTGCCGCAGCTGATCATGGGCCTGAAGATCCGCCGCAGCGAACTCAATATCGACCTGATCCTCGGCTCGAACATCGACCTGCTCTACAAGCTGAAAAACATGGAAGTCGACGCGATCCTGGTGTCGCTGGACGACACCGTCAACGACCCGGACTGCGAGCAGATTCCGCTGTTTTCCGACGACATCTTCCTCGCCACCCCGGCCGATTCGCGCTTCGCCCAACGCAGCGAAGTGGACCTGGCGGAGGTGCGCGACGAAACCTTCATCACCCTCACCCAAGGCTTCGCCACCCATCAGGACGGTATTCGAGTGTTCAGGCAGGCGGGGTTCGAGCCGAAGGTGGCGATGCAGGTCAACGACATCTTCACCTTGCTGAGCATGGTCAGTTCCGGGGTCGGTTATGCCTTGCTGCCGGGGAGGATCGCGGCGGTGTACGAGAACCGGGTGAAGCTGATTCCGTTGCAGGAGAAGTACCGGTTGCAGCAGCACATCGGGGTGGTGTTTTTGAAGGCCAAGGAGCGGGATCCGAATTTGCTGGCGTTGCTGGCGGAGTGTCGGATGTATGCGAATCGCCAAGGCTCACAATGATCGCGGCTGATGATCGTTCCCACGCTCCGCGTGGGAATGTCTCAATGGACGCTCTGCGTCCGCTTTTGGGACGCGGAGCGTCCCGGGCTGCATTCCCACGCAGAGCGTGGGAACGATCTTCAGAACCTAGCCAACGATTCCGCGAACAATGAAGAACAGCAGCGAAGGCCCAAGCAGGCAGCCAAGCCCAGTGTGGAAGGTCGCCGTCAACGCCCCATAAGGCACCAACCGCCGATCCGTCGCCGCCAGCCCCGCCGTCACGCCACTCACCGTCCCGGCCAGCCCGCCAAACACCATCGCCGAACGCGGGTTATCCAGGCCCATCCAGCGCGCCGCCACCGGCGTGCCAACCATCACCAGAATCGCCTTGATCAACCCGGTGGCAATCGACAGCGCCATCACATCCGACGTCGCGCCAATCGCTGCACCAGTCACTGGCCCGACGATGTAAGTCACCGCACCGGCGCCGATGGTGGTCATGCTCACCGCATCGCGATAACCGAACGCGTAAGCCATGCACGCACCGACAATGAACGGCAGGATTGTGCCCAGCAACAGCGCGATCACGCCGATCATCCCGGCCTTCTTCGCCTCGGTCGCCTGCACTTCAAACGCTGTGGCAACGATGGCGAAATCCCGCAGCATCGCGCCACCCATCAGGCCGATGCCGGAGAACAGCGTCAGGTCCGCCAGGCCTTTCTGCCCGCCGGTCATGGTGCCGCCGACCCAGGCCAGCACCAGGCCGATGACGATGGCAATCGCCGAGCCGTGAATCCGTCCGAAGGTCAGGCGTTTGGAGAGAATCACCGAAACCCACATGATCACGCCGACGAAGGCGAACGCGGTGATCAGACCGTTGTGTTCCAGACCTTTTTCAATGAGATCCCACATATCAGCGACCTCCTACCGGTGTGCCGACCGGGGAGATTTCCGCCGGTTCGTCGGGCAACGGTTCGCCCTTGTGGGTACGGCTGATCAGGGCAATCGTGCAGCCACAGACCAGCACCGAACCGATCGCCGCCAGCACCGCCACCGGGCCGCCGTGCAGGGCGGTGACGACGTTCTGTTGTGCGGCCATCGCCACCACCACGGGAATGTACATGGCGCCCCAGAAGCCGACGCCCATCTCGCAATCCTTGGTCATGCCGCCGCGTTTCTGCATCCACAACCGCGCGCAGATCAACAGGATCATGGCGATGCCGACCCCGCCGACGTTGGATTTGACGCCCAGAAGAACACCGAGCATGTCACCCATGATCACCCCTGCCAGCGTACAGATCGCCAGCAGCGCCACACCGTAAATAATCATTGTTGTAGTCCTCAAAGTGCATCGTCGAATTGTTTTTGTTGTTCGAAGCCTGAGTCGGTGATTTAGGGTCGTCGGCCCTCCTCTTCACGCAACAGCGCCTGCAAGGTGTCGAGCCGGGCACTGTCGAAGGCAGTGACAGTCCCCTGTTCGAACACCCGGCGCGCCAGCCCGGTCAGCACCGCACCGGGCGGCAGTTCGATCTGTAGACGTACGCCGCGCTCATAGGCGCTTTGCACGGTGCCGCGCCAATCCACCACGCGGCACATGTTGAAGGCGAGGTCGTCGCGCAGCGCTTCTACCTGGATCACAGGCCTTGCGCGACTGCCACTCAGGTAAGCGATTTTCGGTGATTTCAGTTCAACCCTGGTGAACGCTTCGGCGAGGGTTTGCGCAGGCTCATCCAGCAACGGGCAGTGCGACGGCACGCTGACCGCCAGACGTTTCGCCAACCCGGCACCACGACTGCGCGCCAGCTCGGCGACCGCTTGCATCGCCTTGTCGCTGCCGGCAATCACCACCTGGTTATCGGCGTTGATGTTGGCCAGGTACACCGGTGTTTCTGCGCTGTGCACCTGCGCCAGCAGCGTTTCGACTGTGGACAATTGCAGGCCGATGATCGCGGTCATGCCGAAGCCCTGTGGATAAGCCTGCTGCATCAACTCGCCGCGCAGGCTGACCAGATGCAACGCATCACTGAAGCTCAACGCTCCGGCGACCACCGCTGCCGGGTAGGCACCGATGGACAGACCGGCGACGTAATCTGCGGTGAGGCCGTCCTGCAACAATCGCCGCGAGGCTGCGACCCCTGCGATCAACAGACAGAGCTGAACCGCCCGCGTGCTGCGCAACGCTTCGCTGGAATCCAACTGCAAGACATCTTCACCGAGGCTGTCGCTGGCCTCGATCAGCGTTTGCCGAGGCAAACACTGGAGCATGCCGGGCTGCTGCGCGCCCTGGCCGGGAAACACCAGCAGACTGCTCACGCTGCCTGCTCCTGCGGGTTCCACGGATCAGACACCAGACAGGCTTCATGGGCGTTTTTCAGCAGCACCCGCGAAGCATTTCCGGCCCATTCGCGCAGGGCGACAGCACCGAACGGCGTCTGCAATTGCAGGTCGACCCGGCAGATTGCCTGATCGAAAACCGCGACCAACTTGCGCGCCTGATTACGGGTTATGAGTTGCGGTGTACGCAGAATCAAGTCGAGATCGCTGCGCTCGTGCATTGCCGTAAATCCACTGGCCAGCTCAAACCCGACGCTGCCACTGACACCCCAGGTCCAACCGCAATCGTCGAGCACCGGCCGCAATTGCCGCAGCGCCTGCATGACCGGCAGATCACGCGCGCTCTCGACCTGACAAAGCGCTTCCGGGCTGACCCGACAGGCAATCGAATCCACAGACATAAACGCCGCCAGCCGCTGCTCGCGCAACCGACCGCGCACGCCCACCGCCACGCATCCGTCTTCACTCAACGCCCGCCGCACCACCACCGGTTGCCCGGCAGCCAGCGAATCAATCGCCCACTGCGGCGCATCCGCCGGCAGTTGCTCAGGCGTCATGCCCCACAGCAAGTCGTGGGCGAGAACGCTGTTCACCACTGCGCCCTCAGCAGCTCACGTACGCGGCTGGAGGCTTCGCGGTTTTTCGCGCCGAGACGATTGCTCAAATCAGTCGCCGCAATATCGCCGATGGCTTGCTTCAGGCATTCGCCGACCCGCGCCAGATCCTCCGCTGTCGGCTGTTCGATCTGCTGCACCGACAGGGTTTCCCAGAGCAACCCAAGGCTGGCGTAGCTGTCGATGTCATAGGCCATCGGCGGCACGCTGGACGCCAGGGCTTCCAGTTCTTCAACGCTGCGCAAGGTCACCCGCGCCGCCGACGCCTTGCCCATCGCATGCACCATCACCCCCGGATCACGCAGAGCGATCAAGCGGTTGGCCTGGTAGCCGTGAGCCAGAAACGCCCCGGACATGGCCTTGCCCACCAGCAGCGCAATCACCGGATGCCCGGCCAGCCGCGCGCGGGCATAAGCATCTGCCGCACCGGCCAGGGCCTGATGAATGCCGAGGGCTTCTTCGCGGCGACCGTAGGCCTGACTCGGCACATCGACGATGGCGATCAAGGGACGCTTTTGCGCTTTGTCACGGTCGGCGGTGATCGCGTCATCCACAGCCTTGGCCAGACCCCAGCCTTCGAGCAAACCGACTTCGCCGTTGCGAGCGCGAGGGAAACGGTTGTGCGGATCGGCGACCACCGCGATAAAACGCCCGAGTGCCCCGTCAGCGACCTTCAGCGATGGCGGCAAACCTTCAACCGCATTCGCGCCAGCGCTCAAGGCGTTGAACCAGTTCAAACCGCGCACGGAATACCCGCTCATGAGCGCTCTCCTTGATACAGATCGCGAACCACTGAAGGCTCGATTTGCTTGTCAGTGTCCAGGCTCGTCAGGCGTTGCAGGAACCACTCGGCTCGTTGACTGCGCGGTTGCGCTGGCAGGCCTTGTTGCAGCAACTCGCCGACCTGCTGGCGAATCTGCGCCACGTCATCGGCGACATAACGGTCCACCAGACCACTGGCAAACCGTTGCTCGCCACCGGTCAGGCTCCAGATGAAGGGCCGGTCGCGGGAGTCGTATTCCTCGATCCCGGCTTCCTGTTCGATTACCTGCGGGCCGTTCAGACCGAGGCGCGCTTCCTGGGTCACCAGCAAATAGCTGCACAGCGCAGCGGCAATCGACATCCCGCCAAAACAACCGACGCTGCCGGCCACCACGCCAACCACCGGTTGGTACTGCTGCAAGTCGACAATCGCCGCGTGGATGTCGGCAATCGCCGCCAGGCCGAGGTTGGCTTCCTGCAAGCGCACGCCGCCGGTTTCCAGCAGCAGGATGGCGCGGGTCGGGATGCCTTTGCGGTTATCTTCGGCGGCCAGTTCCAGCGCGCCGGCGATTTTTGCGCCGCCGACTTCACCGAGGCTGCCGCCCTGAAACGCGCCTTCGATGGCAGCGATCACCACCGGTAAACCGTCGAGGCTGCCCTTGGCGATCACCACGCCGTCATCGGCCTGCGGCACCACGCCCTGACGTTCAAGCCACGGCGACATGACGCGTTGAAACGGGTCGAGCAGTTCGCGAAAGGTGCCAGCGTCGAGCAAGGCTTTTGCCCGCTGCCGTGCGCCGAGTTCGACGAACGAATGTTTGTGCAGAAGCGCTGAGGTGTCAGTCATGGCCGATCTCCTCGAAGCCTTGTTCCAGGCGCAGACGCACCACGCCCGGGGTCGCGCCGAAGTCGTGGATATCGATGGCCATCGCCGGTGGTGTGGTGCCGTCGAACATCCGCGCAAACAAATGCTGCCAGCGCTGCTCGGCACCGTTGACCGAGGTCTGCACATTGATCGTCAGCTTGCCGGCCAGGCCCGGTTCGATCAGCACTTCCAGATCGCCCGAACCGACACAGCCGACCAGCGCCCGACCGCGTGGCGGCTGCCCGGCGGGGAATTCAAAGGATAAGGTTTCCATCAAAACGCTCCCTGAAGGATGCCGGCGCGCTCGATTCGATCAAGCAGCAGAGTGGCGGCGAGCAAGTCGGCGGCGCCACCGGGCGAGGCATTCAATGCGATGAGTTGTTGATCCAGTTCGTGCAGGCGACGGCGACCGGTGAGGCTGGCGCTGCCGCCGGCGTCGAGCACTGCCTGGGCGCCGTGCTGCATGGCGTGCAGGCCCTGTTCGCCGGCGCGGTACAGGACGCAGGTGTCGGCGAGGTCGGTCATGATTGCGAGCAACGTATCGAGCCGGGCGTTCTGTTCGCCATGGCCGGCGGCGCGGCTGCGCTTGAGTTGCGGCAGACCACGTTGCACCACCGACGGGAAGCCGAGTTGCGCTTCTTCCCGGGCACCGCGAGCGCCGTAGCGTTGGGCGACTTGCGCGCCATGACTCAGCGGGCGCGGCGCATAACGGTCATCGAGCAATGCCAGACGTGCGGCGCGCAGAGTAACGGCGCCAGCGCTGGTGGACTTGGTATCCAGCGCAGCCGCCGTGACCAGCAGGCCCAGCGCCCAGATCGCCCCGCGATGGGTGTTCACGCCGTGGGTGGTGGCGAGCATCGCTTGCTCGCCTTCCCGGCCGATGCGGCCGATGGCTTCGCGCAGCGGCAAGCAGATTTCGCCGAACTCAAGCGCGGCTTCGGCCATTTCCTTGAACGCCGGCCACAGCGCCAGCGCCGAGGCGTGCATCAATCCCAAATGCAGATCGGTGTGCGCACCGTTGCCGCGCCGGTCGACCAGCGCCGGTTTCGGCGACAGATCGGCCTCGTCGATCAGCGCGTCCACGGCCAGATCCGCCAGCCGTTCCGCGAGGGTGATGGTTTTCGGTTGCAGGTTGAGTGCGTGCATTACCAGCTCCTGAACTTGGCGGGCGGGTTGTAGAGGCCGCCGGACCACTCGACCAGATCGGCCACGCTCTTCGCCGCGAGCAATTCGCGGGTGGCGTCGGTGCGACGGATGCCGAGGTCTTCGGGCAAGGCGATCAGGCCTTCACGGCGCATGCGTTCGGTGTCTTTCGGGTTGTGCCGCAGTCCGATGGCGGTGACGCCGGCCACCGCAGCGATCATCGCCTGACGCTCTTCCAGCGAGCGCGCCTTGTACAGGTAGGCGATGCCTTCTTCGGTGAGCAGGTGAGTGACGTCGTCGCCGTAGATCATGATCGGCGCCAGCGGCATGCCGCTTTTCTTCGCCACCTCCACCGCGTCGAGGGTTTCGACGAAGGTCGGTTTGCCGCCCTCCTGGAAGGTCTCGACCATCTGCACCACGAGTTTCTTGCCGCGTTCGAGCATCGGTTGCTGCGAGTCGTCATGACGCATGTCGAGCCAGGCTGGAGTGCCGTGGCGCCGACCGCGTGGGTCGTGCCCCATGTTCGGTGCGCCGCCGAAACCGGCGAGGCGACCTCGGGTGACGGTGGAGGAATGACCATCGCCATCGACTTGCAGGGTCGCGCCGATGAACAGGTCCACCGCGTATTGCCCGGCCAGTTGGCAGAACATCCGGTTGGAACGCAGCGAGCCGTCACGGCCGGTGAAGAACACGTCGGGACGGGCGGCGATGTAGTTTTCCATGCCCAGTTCGGTGCCGAAGCAATGCACACTTTCGACCCAGCCACTCTCGATAGCCGGGATCAGCGTCGGGTGCGGGTTGAGCGTCCAGTTCCGGCAGATCTTGCCCTTGAGGCCGAGGGATTCGCCGTAGGTCGGCAGGATCAGCTCGATGGCGGCGGTGTTGAAACCGATGCCGTGGTTAAGCGACTGCACGTTGTGTTTTTCGTAGATTCCGCGGATCGCCATCATCGCCATCAACACGTGCACTGGCTTGATGTGGCGAGGGTCACGAGTGAACAGCGGCTCGATGTAGAACGGTTTGTCCGCCACCACCACGAAATCGACCCACGACGCGGGGATGTCCACACGGGGCAGCTCGCTGACATCGTCCACCAGTTGATTGACCTGGACGATGACGATGCCGTCGCTGAACGCTGCGGGTTCGATCAGCGCCGGAGTGTCTTCGGTGCTTGGGCCGGTGTAGATGTTGCCGGCGCGGTCGGCCATGAACCCGGCCGAGAGCACGACGTTGGGGATCAGATCCACCACCAGCCGGGCGTAGAGTTCGATGTAGGTGTGGATCGCGCCGATTTCCAGCAGACCGTCTTCGAGCAACTGGCTGATGCGCAGGCTCTGGGTGCCGGCGAAGGAGAAATCGAGCTTGCGGGCGATGCCGCGTTCGAACAGGTCCAGATGCTCGGAACGGCCGACGCTGGGCATGATCATGTGCAGGTCGTGGAGCTTTTCCGGATCGGCCATGGCCAGAGAGCGCGAAAGGAAATCCGCCTGCTTCTGGTTGTTGCCCTCCAGCACCACACGGTCGCCGGGCAGGATCAGCGCCTCAAGCGCCGCGACGATCCTGTCGGTGGGCAACACCGCACCGTCGGCCAGCCCGCGCACCTTGTCGAGGCGCCGCTGCTTCTCGTCACGCCGCCGCGTCCAGCGCGAATCGGGGGATATTGTTGTTGTCATGCTCACTCCACGGGGTTCGCTGTCGTGGAGCTACCTTAGGAGTGTGATGGAGGGGCATCAATCAAGCGCGGTGGCGAACCGTTACGCTCAGCGTAACGAATGCTGGCCTCATCGCTGGCAAGCCAGCTCCCACAGTGATTGTGGTGATCGAAGTTTTTGTGAACGACCTAGAACTTTGTGGGAGCTGGCTTGCCAGCGATGAGGCCAGTGAGATCGCCGCAGACCCTGGTTCAGTGAACCAGTCCGGCATCCACCAACAATTTCTCCAATGCCAACAAATCCGGCACCTTCGCCACCTGCTCCCCCACCTGCACCGCCGCCTGCTCCAGCGTACACAGCGGCACATCGACATAACTCAACTGGCTGTCGAGCTTGTACGAGCGCGGAATCCCCTGCACCAGCAGCGCAATGAACTTCAATTCCGGCCGCCCGCCGAGGGCATTGAGGATGACGATCCGTGCCCGCTCGCCGATGACGATCTTGTTGCCGCACGCCGACTCGAAACTCAGCAGCGGAATCCGCCGCTCGCGCCAGGTCACCCGACCGAGATACCACGGCGGTGTGTCGAGATCGAAGGCGCTGGACTGGTAGTCGATCAGCTCGGCGACGGCGACGTTGGGCAGGATCAGGTTGCGATCCGCCAGCGGCAGCAGCAGCCCGGTGAGTTGGCTGGTGCGCTGGTTGTGCC
The DNA here is from genome assembly GCF_002112685.1 of Pseudomonas sp. R15(2017). NCBI lineage: Bacteria > Pseudomonadati > Pseudomonadota > Gammaproteobacteria > Pseudomonadales > Pseudomonadaceae > Pseudomonas > Pseudomonas sp. R15(2017). Next base: position 534,920 of record NZ_NEII01000001.1, on the reverse strand, counting down.
GGCGTTCATGCATGTTTTTTGCTCCACAGGGCGATGCTTTCGAGCAGCACCGATTCCTGGTACGGCTTGCCGAGGTAGTCGTTGACGCCGATGGCCATCGCGCGGTCGCGGTGTTTCTGCCCGGTGCGCGAGGTGATCATGATGATCGGCAGATGTTGCAGGCGCTCGTCCTGGCGCACCTGAGTCGCCACTTCGAAGCCGTCCATGCGCGGCATTTCGATGTCTAGCAGCATCAGGTCCGGCATGTGTTCTTCCAGCAGCAACATCGCATCGACCCCGTCCTTGGCGGTCAGCACGTTCATGCCGTGGCGTTCGAGCAGACGGCTGGTAACCTTGCGCACCGTCACCGAGTCGTCGACCACCATCACCAGCAACGGCTTGTGCGGTTCGCTCTCGATTTCATGGCCGGCCGGACGCTGCGGCAACCGCGCCTGCATCGCGCGGATCGGCGCCAGCAGGTCGAGAATCAGCACCACCCGACCATCGCCGAGAATCGTCGCCCCGGACACGCTCTGCACCGATGCGAACTGCGGGCCGAGGCTCTTGACCACGATCTCGCGGGTGCCGGCCATCGTGTCGACCTGCACGGCGATGTGCCGGTCGCCGCACTGTACCAGCAACACCGGCACCGGCAGGCTCTGGCCGGACAGTTTCGGCCGTGGTGCGGTTTTCAGCAGCTCGCCCAGGTAGCACAGTTCATAACGCTGGCCGCCGTACTGATAACTCGGCGGATCGAGACGGAAATGCCCTTCCAGTTCATTCGGCAGCACGCGGACGATACCGTCGATGGTGTTCAGCGGAATCGCATACTGATCCTCACCGCACTGCACCATCAACGCACGGTTGACCGACACGGTGAACGGCAGGCGAATGCGGAAGTGCACGCCCTGCCCCGGCACCGAGTCGATGCTCATGGTGCCGCCCAGTTGCCGGACTTCTTCGTGCACCACGTCCATGCCCACGCCGCGCCCGGAAATCTGGGTGATTTTCTCGGCGGTGGAAAAGCCTGGCTGGAGAATGAACTGCAACACCTCGCGGTCGCTGATCTCGGCGTCCGGCGCCAGCAAGCCGCGCTTGATCGCCTTGCGCCGAACGGCATCCAGCGGCACACCGGCGCCATCGTCGCGGATGTCGAACACGATGTCGCCGCCCTCGCGGGACAGGTCGAGGCTGATCTGCCCTTGCGCCGGTTTGCCCGCCGCCAACCGGACTTCGGCCGACTCCAGACCATGGTCGACGGCATTACGCAGCATGTGCTCCAGCGGTGCTGCCATGCGTTCGAGGACGTTGCGATCCATCTCGCCTTCGGCGTTGCCGACGCTGAACGCCACGTCCTTGCCCAGCTCCTCGGCGACCTGGCGGACGATGCGCTTCAGACGCGGCAACATGCGCTCGAACGGCACCATGCGCGTGCGCATCAGGCCTTCCTGCAACTCGGTGTTGATCCGCCCCTGCTGCTGCAACAGGTTCTCGGCGTCGTGGGTGCTCCGGTCGAGGGTTTCCTTCAAGTCCAGCAAGTCGGAGGCGGACTCGAACAGCGCTCGTGACAGTTGCTGCAACTGGGAATGACGGTCCATTTCCAGCGGGTCGAAATCTTCGTAGCCGAGGCGCTCGGCATCCACTTGCTGACGGCTGAGGATCCGCCCCTGGGTTTCGGTGTCGAGCCGGCGCAACTGGTCGCGCATGCGTTCGATGGTGGTTTCCATCTCGTGCAGGGCGGTCTGCGCATCGCTGACCTGCTGCTCGATGCGCCCACGGAAAATCGAGGTTTCGCCGGCAAGGTTGACCAGTTCATCCAGCAACTCGGCGGAGACCTTGACCATGTCCGCCCCGGCCTCGGGCGCCGGGGCGGCAGGCTCGGCCTTGACCGCAACCGGGGGCACGGGCGCCGGGGTCTGCACAACCAGCGGATGGCTGAAATTCTGGATCGCGCTGATCAGCCGATCCGCCGGAGGACATGGCTGGCCGGCGCGCACCGCGTCGAGCATCTGCGCCAAGCGGTCCTGGCCGCGCTGCAACAGCGCGAACAGTTCGGCGCTGCCCTGCAGGGTGCCGGCGGACAGGCTTTCGTAAAGGTTTTCCAGCTCGTGGGCGAGGTCGCCGATCGGGCCGATTTCCACCATCCGCGCGCCGCCCTTGAGGGTGTGCAGGTCACGCAGCAGGGTTTCCACTTCCTGGCGATTGCCGGGTTCGGCCTGCCAGCGCAGCAACGCGGCGCCGGAGTTTTCGATAATGTCGAAACCTTCCTCGAGGAAGATCTCCAGCAGCTCCGGATCGTGTCCGGGGCCGTCCTGTGTGACGCGGGCTGACGACGTTTCGGGACTGGCGCTCGGGTCCTGACGAAAGCGGCGGATCGCCTCGATCAGGTCCTGCGCCGGGTCCAGCGGCTGGTGCCGGTGCAACTGTTCGAGGAATTGCGCCAGACGCTCGTGGCTCTGGCGCAGCAGTCGGTCGAGGGCTTCGCTGTGGCTGTAACGCCGATCCACCAGCCCTCGGTAAAGGCCTTCCAGCTCATGGGCCAGATCGCCGACCGCCGCCACCTCAGCCATCCGCGCGCCACCCTTGAGCGTGTGCAAATCCCGTTGCAGCGACGACAGCGGTGCGCCGTTTTCCGGATCCTTCAACCAGCGCTGCAAGGCTTGCCCGGCGCTGTCGAGAATGTCCACCGCTTCTTCGAGGAAGATCTCGACGATCTCGTCGTCCGGCCCGCTGTCGAGGCTGTTTTGTTGCAGTTCTGCGGTGGCGCTGCCCAGTTCGCGGATGCTCGGGGTGCGGCTGCCGTCGCTACGGATCAAGCCCATGGCCGACGGATCGAGGCTCTCGTCGAGCAGTTCGTGCAAGGCGCGGATGCGCTGCGGTTGCGGGGTGATTTCCTGGCCGGCGGCCAGTTCGTCGAGCATGTTGATCAGCGCTTCGTGGGCCTGCTGCGCCTCATGGAAAAACCGCTCGCTGACCGCCAGGCTGCTTTCTTCGACCGCGCCGTAAAGATCGAGCAAGGCTTCACACAGCACATCCACCGGCAGCAGATCCGCCAGGTGCGCGCCCTCGCCCAGGGTGGTCAGTTCATCCAGCAGCGCGCTGAGTTCCTGACGTTCGCCGGGGTGCTGCTGCCAGCGCTGCAAAAGGTTTTCGGCGTCGAGCAGGATGTCCATGCCCTGGGCCAGGAAATTGTTGATCAGTTGCGGATCGCGCTTGACCCGCACCGCACTGCTCGGGGCATTGAGGATCGATTCCAGACGCTCGTCGAGCAGGGTTTCGGTGCGTTTGATCAGTGACTGCGCACCGACAATCGGCGCCAGTGGATCGTGTTTGAGCTGACGCAGACCGACACGGAACAGGCCCTCGGCTTCGAGCAGCAGTTCCACTTCGTCGAGGTCCAGCGCCAGTTGATGGGCCTTGAATTCCCGGGCCAGTTTATCCAGCGGCGCCGCCAGTTCGGCAATCGGTGACACCCCCGCCATCGAGGCGCTGCCCTTGAGGGTGTGCAGGGCTCGCTGCAACTCGTCGCTGGCCTGCAACGGCACATGCTCGGCAGCCTGATCGAGAAAACGATTGAGGCTGGCGAGGTGGGTTTCGGCTTCGTTGCGGAAGATCTCCAGCAACAGCGGATCGAGGGCCGCGACGTCTTCCACGTCTTCGGCAGGCAGCGGTGTGTCGCCCTTGGCCAGCGCATGGGCGCGGGCCGCCAGTTGATCGACATCGTGGCGCTGACGCTGGCCATTGGTGGCGAATTCGGCGATCAGGTCCGGCAACAGCAGCAGCGTGTCGGCGAGTAACTGGCTCACCGCCGGGCCGGGTTCGACACTGTTTTCCAGCACGCGGTTCAGCAGGTTTTCCACCGCCCAGGCCAGCTCGCCGAGGACCAGCGCGCGCACCATCCGGCCGCTGCCCTTCAGCGTATGGAAACCGCGGCGCAGTTCACTGAGGGCGGCGCGGTCATCAGGCTCGGCAGACCAGCGCGGCAGGTATTCGCTCAGCACCTCGAGCACTTCACCGGTCTCTTCGAGGAACACTTCGCGCAGCTCGTCGTCCACCGGTTCCTCATCGGCCGGTGGCGGCAGCAGGCTGCCCGGCGTGGTCTGCGCCGGCGGATTGACCGCCGAGACCGGGCTGGCCAGCACTTCGGCCAAAGTTTGCACAATCTGCGGGTCATCCAGCTCCTGCAAATCCTGCATCACCAGCGCTTCGCTGGGGCTGAGCACATCATCGAGCACCGGCACCTGCGGCTCGCCGGGCTGTTCGTCAGGGAAGAAGCCGAGACTGGCGAGGCTTTTCTGCGCGATATCCAGCAAGTGCTCGCTCGGTGCCTGCGGATCGTCGGTCAAGCGCTCGAGGTAGTACTCGAGGCTGGTGATGGCATCGGCGAGGCTGTCGAGTTGCTGCCAGCCCGGCTCGTGAGGGTCGAGCAACAGATGCTCGCGGATAAATCCATTGCAGGCTTCGAGCAGGCTGGCCGCCCGCGCCAGCGGAATCATCGCCAGCGCGCCGCGCACCTGAGTCAGCAGCGCCGGCAGGCTTTGCAGTTGCTGGCGATCCCAGTCGGCGTCAATGTAGTCGACGATCATGTCCTTGGCCTGTTGCAGGCAGATGCGCGCTTCCTTGATCACGATCTGATGAATCTGCGTCAGGTCGGTGGTCGGCAGGCGCGAGTCTTCCGGGCTCTCCGGCTCGACGGTGCCGACCATCCCGGCCAGGGTCGCTTCGACGTAGAGCAAGGCGCCGGCGACGTCCATCAGCGTGGCGTCGTTCGGTTCGCGCTGGCCTTGCGCGAGGCTGAGCACCACCGCCAGTTGATCGATGATCACCTTGCGCGGCTGGCCGAAACCGAGCACCGCCAGGGTGTCGGCGATCTGCCGCAGCGGCGCCAGCAGGCTGTCCAGATCCGAGGTGTGCTGGCGGTCGCTGCGCACGAACAGGTCGAGGCGCTCCTTGACCCGCACCAGCTCTTCGCACAGCGCTGCGAGCACCGAGCGCATGGCATCGCGGTCGGGGCCGGCCAGGCGGGCGCGTTCTTCGTCGACCATCGCGCTGTCGGGCAGCGCGTCGTCCAGGGAGTAGCGATCTTTCATGGTCAGCATCTGCCCGGTGGGATGTTCGGCTTTGGCGATATAAAACAGCAGGCTTTTCAGCAGTTCAGGCGGTGGCGGCTGGTTGAGGCCGGGCATGCCCTGTTCGAGCAGGCGCTTGAGTTCCTTGTCGGCGTCCTTGAACAGACTGCGCAGCGCCGGGCTGTTGGCGATCCGCCCTTCGCGCATGCCTTCGACCAGCGCCGAGGCGACCTGCCACAACGGGCTCAGCGGCGAGTTACCGCTGATTGCTTCAAGCCGGGTAAAGACTTTGGCCAGATAAGCGAGATGCGTCTGGTCATCCTGCTCGCGGAGCAGTCCGACCAGCGCCATTTGCAGCATCTGGCGCAATTTGCGCAGCACATTCGGCAGTTCTGCCGGTTCAAGCAGGGCCAGCGCTTGCGGACTCAGGGGTGACAGCTCGGGCAGTTGCGGGCTGAACAGGCTGGTTTCCGACAACCGGCTTTCGCCCCGGGCACTGCGCAAGTCGTTGATCAGCGGCAGCACCACCAGCGGCAGGTCACGGCGGGCGCCCTGCACGCGGTCGAGGTAGATCGGCAATTGGCCCAGCGCCTGCAGCAACAAGTGCAGCGCTTCGTCACGATGGCTGACGCGGTCGTTCTGCAACGCTTCGACCAGGTGTTCCATCTCTTCGGCCAGCAGCGCCGCGCCGTAGAACTCGACCATCTGCAGGCTGCCGTGCACCTGATGGATGCAGGCCAGGCACTCGCCCAGTCCCGGCACCGACTGCGGATCGTCGAGCACGGCTTCGATGGCCTGATGCGCCTGCCTCAGCGTCTCGGCTATTTCACCCTTGACCCATTCGAGGGCCACGTAGTCGTGCCGGTCACCCATAACCACTCCGCTCGACATGAACTCGCCCGCAGGCCTCACGCCTTGTCCGCGACGGGCGCAGGCGTCGTCGGCAAGGTGAACCCGGACACCGAGCGCCGCAACTGGCTGGCCATTTTCGCCAGGTTGCCGATGCTCTCGGCGGTGGCCGTGGAGCCGGACGAGGTCTGCGAGGTGATCTGCTGGATCACGTTCATCGTCAGGGAAATCTGCCCGGCCGAAGACGTCTGCTGCTGCGCCGCGTTGGAAATGCTCTGAATCAGCGCCGCAAGGGTCTTGGACACGCCTTCGATTTCTTCCAGGGCCACACCGGCATCCTGCGCCAGCCGCGCGCCGCGCACCACTTCGGTGGTGGTCTGCTCCATGGAAATCACGGCTTCGTTGGTGTCGGTCTGGATCGCCCGCACCAGCGTCTCGATCTGCCGGGTCGCGGCGGACGAACGTTCCGCCAGCCGTTGCACTTCGTCGGCTACCACGGCAAAACCGCGCCCGGCATCACCGGCCATCGACGCCTGAATCGCGGCATTGAGGGCGAGGATGTTGGTCTGGTCGGCAATGTCATCGATCAGGCTGACGATGTCGCCGATCTCCTGGGACGACTCGCCCAGACGCTTGATGCGCTTGGCGGTGTCCTGGATCTGTTCGCGAATGTTGTCCATGCCGTGGATGGTGTTGTGCACCACCTCGTTGCCCTTGTTGGCGATCTCCACCGAACGCTCGGCCACCGCCGAGGATTCGGCGGCGTTGGCCGACACCTGATCGATCGATTGGGCCATGTCGCTGATCGCGGTCGAGGCTTCGGAAATCTGCTGGGCCTGATGCTCCGAGGCCTGGGCCAGGTGCATGGCGGTGGCCTGGGTTTCCTGCACCGCAGCGGCGACCTGGCCGGCGGTGAGGTTGATGGTGGCGACCAGATCGCGCAGCTGGTCGACGGAATAGTTGATCGAATCGGCGATGGTCCCGGTGAAGTCTTCGGTCACCGAGGCGGTCACCGTCAGGTCGCCGTCGGCGAGGTCTTCGATCTCGTCGAGCAGGCGCATGATCGCGTTCTGGTTGCGCTCGTTTTTCTCGGCGGTCTCGCGCAGTTGACGGTTGGTTTCCCGGACCATGACCATGCCGATCAGAATGATAGAGGCCAGCGCCAGCAGGCCCAGCACATAACCGCCGATGGTGTCGGTGCTGCGCCCGCCTGCCAGGTTTTCGAAACGGCTGGCCAGGTGCGAGGCTTCGTCGAGCAGAGTCTGCGACAGGCTGAAGATATTGGTGGCCGACTCACGGACCTTGAACAGCTCCGGCGAGGTTTCAAGGATTTCATCCACCGAACCGGACACGAACTGGAACAGCTCGGAAATTTCGCTCAAGCGCGCACGGGCGTCGCGGTCTTCGACCTGGCTGATCTTCAGCGCCGGGTTGCCTTGCAACATGCCATTGAGCACCTGACCGAAGCGCGCGGCGTCGCGACCAAACGCGTCGGCAGCCTGCTGGGAGTTTTCATCGCCCGAGAGCACGGTGTTCACCGCGCCGAGAATCCGTTCGGCCAGCAGCGACTGACGCTGGGCCATCGCCACCTGCGCCGCCGGGGCGCCGCGTTGCAGGAGGATTTCCACGACCTTTTCGTATTCGATCTGCAACTGCGGCACGGTTTCGGCCAGGGTCGCGGCCACCTGATGCAGGGACAGCACGGTCTGTTCGCTGGAGAGAATCGCGTCGGTGTTTTTCAGCAGGCGTTCCCAGTCCAGCTGCACGGCGCGCATTTCCGGGCGCACGACGGACGGCGCCGGCGGCAGGCCGGTGCTCGGGTCGCCCTTCTTGAGATAACCCCAGCGCTGGGCAAAATCATTGCGCGCATCGCTGAGCAGCTTGAACGCGGCGGCCTTGCCGGCGGCAGCCTCGGTGGCGTTCTTGGCGATCCGCTGCGACAGCACCCGCAGCTCGCCGGCGTGGCCGATGTACTGCTTGTCGTAGTTGGCCTGGGTGTTGAGGTAAGCGAAGTTGGCGAACAGCAGCATGATGAACACGATCAGTGCGATAAACAGCACGATGATCTGCGAGCGGCTGCGCGAGCCTTCTGCGGGCTTGCCTGTTTTTGCTTTGATCATCGGTCCTCGCCTGTTAAACCGCGACGTGCATGAAACTCGGTGACTGCGCCAGCGCAAACAGGCTGAACACCCGCCAGTTCTGCTCGCGCCGGAAATACCCTTTGACGAACTCGCCCTTGGAGCCTTGCCGTTTACGGATCGAGACGGGTTCGAAGCTGTCCTGATCGAAGTGCTGCAGACCGAAGACCTCATCGACCAGCACACCGGCAAACACGTCCTGATGCTCTACCACCAATACCCGCCGCTGCTTGCGCATCGGTGACAGCTCATGGCCGAAGAATCCGCACAGGTCCATGACCGGCAGCAGCCGCCCGCGCAGGTTGGCCACGCCTTTGACCCAAGGCTTGACGCCCGGCAACTGGGTGACACGCAGTTCGGGCAGCACTTCGCTGACTTCGCCCATCGGCGTGACGTACCAGTGCTCGCCCAGACGAAAGCCGATGCCGCTCCAGCGATCCTGGCGCGCCGGTTGCGACGGCAGGTCCGCCGCCAGCAGGCGACAGCGCTGGTCGATCTGCCACAACAGTTCGAACGCGGTCAGCGACTCGCTCATGGCGGCGCGTTCAACCGGCCAGCACGTTGTTCAGGGTCTTGATCAGCGTGTCTTCGTCGACCGGCTTGGTCAGGTAGTCCCTGGCGCCCTGGCGGGTGCCCCAGACCTTGTCGGTCTCCTGATCCTTGGTGGTGATGATGATCACCGGGATGTGGCTGGTTTCCGCATCCTTGGTCAACTGACGGGTGGCCTGGAAGCCGTTGAGGCCGGGCATGACGATGTCCATCAGTACCGCATCGGGTTTTTCCTGACGGGCCAGGGCCACGCCGTCGGCGCCGTTTTCGGCTTTCAGCACTTCGTGCCCGTGCTTTTCCAGCATGCCGGTGAGTTTGTACATTTCGGTCGGCGAATCGTCGACGATCAGGATACGTGCCATGGTCTTCCCCATTTTTCTTGTCGACACCGGGCCCGCTGGCCGAGCGTCTCTGTGCGTGTCTTACTGCGGCAAAGCGGCAGCGAAGCCCGGAACATGGGCCGAAATCGCGTCGAGCAGTTCTTCCTTGCTGAAAGGCTTGGTCAAAAATTGATCGGAACCGACAATCCGCCCCTTGGCCTTGTCGAACAGCCCGTCCCGGGACGACAGCATGATCACCGGCGTGCCCTTGAACGCGTTGTTGTTCTTGATTAAAGCGCAGGTCTGATAACCATCCAGACGCGGCATCATGATGTCGACAAAGATGATCCCGGGATGGTGGTCGGCGATCTTCGCCAGGGCGTCAAAACCGTCGATCGCGGTGATGACTTCGCACCCTGCATTTTTCAACAGGGTCTCGGCGGTGCGACGAATCGTTTTCGAGTCGTCGATCACCATGACCTTCAAGGCGCTGGACTGCTGTTCCATAAGGGGGCTCTACCGTCGCCTTTGCGAATCAATTTGTCCGTTTTGCGATGCGTAATGGCTGGAAACCCTTGATGTTCAAGGGCCAGCACGACATGGCAGCCTTTTTAGCACAGTCTCCAGATGCAATCTATCGACGGGTTTTTCCTTGACCGAAAACCCGCCCGGCGCCACTCTGGCGGCACTTTTTTCATACCGATCCGGTAGCCAATTTTCGAGGAAAACCCAATGAGCGTTCGCGTCGGGATTGTCATGGACCCTATCGCCAGCATTTCCTATAAAAAGGATAGCTCGCTGGCCATGCTGCTGGCGGCGCAAAAGCGCGGCTGGGAACTGTTCTATATGGAACAGAAAGACCTTTACCAGGGTGAAGGCCAGGCACGGGCGCGGATGAAGCCGCTGAAAGTCTTCGCCAACCCGGAAAAATGGTTCGAACTGGGCACCGAGCAGGATTCGCCGCTGAGCGACCTGAACGTGATCCTGATGCGCAAGGATCCGCCGTTCGACATGGAGTTCGTCTACTCCACCTACCTGCTCGAACAGGCCGAAGCCGCGGGGGTGCTGGTGGTCAACAAGCCGCAGAGCCTGCGCGACTGCAACGAAAAACTGTTCGCCACGCTGTTCCCGCAGTGCACGCCGCCGACAGTGGTCAGCCGCCGCGCCGACGTGCTGCGTGAGTTCGCCGCCAAACATGGCGACGTGATCCTCAAGCCGCTGGACGGCATGGGCGGCACCTCGATCTTCCGTCACCGCGCCGGCGACCCGAACCTGTCGGTGATCCTGGAAACCCTGACCGCCCTCGGCGCCCAGCAGATCATGGGCCAGGCCTACCTGCCGGCGATCAAGGACGGCGACAAGCGCATCCTGATGATCGACGGCGAACCGGTGGATTACTGCCTGGCGCGGATTCCGGCCCAGGGCGAAACCCGTGGCAACCTCGCGGCCGGCGGCCGTGGCGAAGCCCGTCCGTTGACCGACAAGGATCGCTGGATCGCCGCTCAGGTCGGCCCGACCTTGCGCGCGAAGGGCCTGCTGTTCGTCGGCCTGGACGTGATCGGCGAGCACCTGACCGAAATCAACGTCACCAGCCCGACCTGCATCCGCGAAATCGACAATGCCTTCGGCACCGACATCGGCGGCCTGCTGATGGATGCGATCGAAGGCAAGCTGCAAGCGTCGAGCCGCAAGCCGCAAGCTTAAAGCCAGTGGTGTGCAGCTTGTCGCTTGAGACTTCAAGCTTGCAGCTAAAAACCAACATTGCGTTATCATGCCGAGCCCGTAAAAACGCGATGTTGGTTTTTCTCGAATGACACTTCCGTCCGATCTGCCCGCTGAACTCGCCCATAAAGGCGTGCGCCCGGTCGATCGCCTCGGATTTACCCTGTTTCTCGCGGCGCTGATCCATCTGGCGCTGCTGCTCGGCGTGGGTTTCACCATGGTCGAGCCCAAGCAGATCAGCAAAACCCTGGAAATCACCCTCGCCACCTTCAAGAGCGAAAAGAAGCCGGCGAAGGCCGATTTCCTCGCCCAGGAAAACCAGGAAGGCAGCGGTACCCTCGACAAGAAGGCGATCCCCAAGACCACCGAGGTCGCGCCGTTCCAGGCAAACGAAGTCAAGAAAGTCACCCCGCCGCCCGCCGCCAAGCCGGAAGTGCAGGAAGCCGCACCCAAAGCAGCAGTGACGACCGTCGCGCCGAAACCGAAAAAGGCACCGACCAAGAAAGAAGAAGCCAAGACCGAGACCAAACCGACGGTCGACGCCCCGACCTTCGACAGCTCGCAGCTCTCCAGCGACATTGCCAGCCTCGAAGCCGAACTGGCCAACGAACAACAGCTGTACGCCAAGCGCCCGCGTATCCACCGACTGAGCGCCGCATCGACCATGCGCGACAAGGGCGCCTGGTACAAGGATGAATGGCGCAAGAAGGTCGAGCGCATCGGCAACCTCAATTACCCCGACGAAGCCCGGCGCAAGCAGATCTACGGCAATCTGCGCCTGATGGTGTCGATCAACCGCGACGGCTCGCTGTATGAAGTGCTGGTGCTGGAGTCCTCCGGCCAGCCGCTGCTGGATCAAGCGGCGCAACGCATCGTGCGGCTGGCGGCACCGTTCGCACCGTTTACCGGGGACCTGTCGGACATCGACCGACTGGAAATCATCCGCACCTGGAAATTCGCCCGGGGCGACCGGCTGTCCAGTAACTGAGCCGATCTTTTGCCCGCTCCAGCTTGTCAGTTCGCCCCCCGAACGCCACACTAGCGCACATGAAAAACGTCAGCCCCAGCTACCTCAAGCATCACTTCCTGATCGCCATGCCACACATGGCCGACCCGAACTTTGCCCACACCTTGACCTACATCGTCGAGCACACGGCCAATGGCGCCATGGGGCTGGTGGTCAACCGACCGCAAGAGCTGAATCTGGCCGACATCCTCGAACAATTGCGCCCGGACATCGATCCGCCAGCGCTGTGCCAGCATGTGCCGATCTTCATCGGCGGCCCGGTGCAGACTGATCGCGGTTTTGTCCTGCACCCGGCCGGCCAGACATTCCAGGCCACCGTCGAGCTGGAGGGCGATCTGGCCCTGTCCACCTCGCAGGACGTGCTGTTCGCCATCGCCGACGGCGTGGGCCCGGCGAAAAGCGTGATCACTCTCGGCTACGCCGGCTGGGAAGCCGGGCAACTGGAGGCCGAACTGGCCGACAACGCCTGGCTGACCTGCCCGTACGACGCCGACATCCTGTTCAATACCAGCAGTGAACTGCGCCTGGAAGCGGCGGCCAGGCACCTGGGGATCAACCTCAGCCTGCTGACCAGCCAGGCAGGACACGCCTGATGGCCCTGCGCCTGATCCTCGGCTTCGACTACGGCACCAAACAGATCGGCGTGGCGGTCGGCCAGGTGATTACCGGCCAGGCCCGCGAACTGTGCACCTTGAAGGCGCAGAACGGTGTACCGGACTGGAATCAGGTCGAAGCCCTGATAAAGGAATGGAAACCCGACGCCGTGGTGGTCGGCCTGCCGCTGAACATGGACGGTACGCCCAGCGAGATGTGCGCCCGCGCCGAGAAATTCGCCCGTCGCCTCAATGGCCGCTTCAACCTGCCTTTCTATACCCACGACGAACGCCTGACGACCTTCGAAGCCAAGGGCGAGCGACTGGTGCGCGGCGGACAGAAAGGCAGTTACCGCGACAACCCGGTGGACGCCATCGCCGCCGCCCTGCTGCTGCAAGGCTGGCTCGACGAAAACACCGCACTATTTGAATCCTGACAAGCGCTACGGCGCTTTTCTTTTGGTTACAACCCGAGCCACGGTTCGCGAGAACCGGCTCGACCCCAAGAAGGAGCAACCATGAGCCTGCCCAATCCCGCCGATCTGATCAGCCAGATGGCGACCCGCCTCAAGGCGCACCTTGCCCAGCGTGATATCAGCGAACCGCGTTACATCGGCATCCGCACCGGCGGCGTCTGGGTCGCCCAGGCTCTGCTCGCAGAGCTGGGCAGCGACGCGCCATTGGGCACGCTGGATGTTTCCTTCTACCGCGACGACTTCAGCCAGAACGGCCTGCACCCGCAAGTGCGCCCGTCCGCCCTGCCCTTCGAAATCGAAGGCCAGCATCTGGTGCTGATCGACGACGTACTGATGAGCGGCCGGACCATCCGCGCCGCCATGAACGAACTGTTCGACTACGGCCGCCCGGCCAGCGTGACGCTGGTCTGCCTGCTGGACCTGGACGCCGGCGAACTGCCGATCCGCCCGAACGTGGTCGGCGCGACCCTGTCGCTGGCCGCCCACGAGCGGGTCAAGCTGTCCGGGCCGGAGCTGGCCCTCGAACTACAAGACCTTGCCCTTTAATCCGCCCTATTGAGAGTCCCCCTCGCGATGACGCCTCTAGATACCAAGCGCCCGCTGCAGCTCAATGATCAGGGCCAGCTGCGCCACTTCCTCTCGCTCGACGGCCTGCGCCGCGAGTTGCTGACGGAAATCCTCGACACCGCCGACTCGTTCCTCGAAGTCGGTGCCCGGGCCGTGAAGAAGGTCCCGTTGCTGCGCGGCAAGACCGTGTGCAACGTGTTCTTCGAAAACTCGACCCGCACCCGCACCACTTTCGAACTGGCGGCCCAGCGGCTGTCGGCGGACGTGATCACCCTGAACGTGTCGACTTCGTCGGCCAGCAAGGGCGAAACCCTGCTCGACACCCTGCGCAACCTCGAAGCCATGGCCGCCGACATGTTCGTCGTGCGCCACGGTGACTCGGGCGCCGCGCACTTCATCGCCGAACATGTCTGCCCGCAAGTGGCGATCATCAACGGCGGCGACGGCCGGCACGCGCACCCGACCCAGGGCATGCTCGACATGCTGACCATCCGCCGCCACAAGGGTGGCTTCGAAAACCTCTCGGTGGCTATCGTCGGCGACATCCTGCACTCGCGGGTGGCGCGCTCGAACATGCTCGCCCTGAAGACCCTCGGCTGCCCGGACATCCGCGTGATCGCACCGAAGACCCTGCTGCCGATCGGCATCGAGCAATACGGCGTGAAGGTCTACACCGACATGACCGAAGGCCTGAAAGACGTCGACGTGGTGATCATGCTGCGCCTGCAGCGTGAGCGCATGACCGGCGGCCTGCTGCCGAGCGAAGGCGAGTTCTACCGCCTGTTCGGCCTGACCACCGCGCGCCTGGCCGGCGCCAAGCCCGACTGCATCGTCATGCACCCGGGGCCGATCAACCGCGGCGTGGAGATCGAGTCGGCGGTGGCCGACGGCCCGCACTCGGTGATCCTCAATCAAGTCACTTACGGCATCGCGATCCGTATGGCCGTGCTGTCGATGGCCATGAGCGGACAGACTGCCCAGCGCCAATTCGAGCAGGAGAACGCCCAGTGAAGCTCAGCATTCTCGGCGCCCGCGTCATCGATCCAAGCAGCGGCCTGGATCAAATCACCGATATTCACGTTGAAGCCTGCAAGATCGTCGCCCTCGGCGCGGCACCGGCCGGCTTCACCGCCGTCGAAACCATTGATGCCCAAGGCCTTGTCGCCGCTCCAGGCCTCGTAGACCTGAACGTCGCCCTGCGCGAGCCGGGCTACAGCCGCAAAGGCACCATTGCCAGCGAAACCCGCGCCGCAGCGGCCGGCGGCGTGACCAGCCTGTGCTGCCCGCCGAAAACCAAACCGGTACTCGACACCTCGGCCGTGGCCGAACTGATCCTCGACCGCGCCCGCGAGGCCGGCAACACCAAAGTGTTCCCGATCGGCGCGCTGAGCAAAGGTCTGGATGGCGAACAGCTGGCCGAACTGGTGGCCCTGCGCGACGCCGGTTGCGTAGCGTTCGGCAACGGCCTGGAAAGCTTCCGCAACACCCGCACCCTGTGCCGGGCGCTGGATTACGCGGCAACGTTCGACCTGACGGTGATTTTCAACTCGCAGGATCACGACCTGGCCGACGGCGGCCTGGCCCACGAAGGCGCCACCGCTAGCTTCCTCGGCCTGCCGGGCATTCCGGAAACCGCTGAAACCGTGGCTTTGGCCCGGGATCTGCTGCTGGTCGAACAGACCGGCGTGCGCGCGCACTTCAGCCAGTTGACCAGCGCTCGCGGCGTGGCCCTGATCGCTCAGGCCCAGGCTCGTGGCTTGAAAGTCACGGCGGATGTCGCCCTGTATCAGCTGATCCTGACGGACGAAGCGCTGATCGACTTCAGCAGCCTGTATCACGTGCAACCGCCGCTGCGCACCCGCGCCGACCGCGACGGCCTGCGTGAAGCGGTGAAGTCCGGCGTGGTCTCGGCGATTTCCAGCCATCACCAGCCCCACGAGCGCGATGCCAAACTGGCACCGTTCGGCGCGACCGAGCCCGGTATCAGCAGCGTCGAGCTGTTGCTGCCGCTGGCGATGACGCTGGTCGAGGATGGTCTGCTGGACCTGCCGACCCTGCTGGCCCGCCTGAGCACCGGCCCGGCCGAAGCCCTGCGCCTGCCGGCGGGCAAACTGGCGGTGGGTGGCGCGGCGGATATCGTGCTGTTCGATCCGAAGGCTTCGACCGTTGCCGGCGAAACCTGGCTGTCGAAGGGCGAGAACTGCCCGTTCCTCGGCCATAGCCTGCCGGGTGTGGTGCGTTACACCTTGGTGGATGGCCGGATCAGCCATCAGGCTTGATACCGAGTTGCCCCCAATCGCGAGCAAGCTCGCTCCCACAGGGATTTGTGCAGTCACAAATCCCAGGTTACACACAGAACATGTGGGAGCTGGCTTGCCAGCGATGACTTACTGAAAGGCACCGCGCCCTTCGGCATTACGCACCGACACCTGATCGTTCAGCGTCCAGAAGTCATACAGCACGCCAATAAAGAACAACCCGCCGGTCAGCAGGTACAGCAGGCCGCTGATCCACTTGCCCTGATACATCCGGTGCACGCCGAGCGCGCCGAGGAAGGTCAGCAGGATCCACGCCACGTTGTATTCAATTGGGCCCGCCGCGAAACGCAGGTCGGCTTCGCGGTCCATCGCCGGGATCAGGAACACGTCGATCAGCCAGCCGATCCCCAGCAATCCAAAGGTGAAAAACCAGATCGTGCCAGTCACCGGTTTGCCGTAATAGAAGCGGTGTGAGCCTGTGAAACCGAAAATCCACAACAGGTAGCCGATCACCTTGCTATGGGTGTCTTTTTCCTTCACACGGGGCAGTTGATAGCCGTTCATTAAGACCTCGATACACGCGATAGATAAATATTCTTTAATTCTTTGTGACTTTTTTACAGGTAGCCGACGTATGGCAAATGCTACCGTGTGTCCCGTCAAAGCCTTATAGCACCGGACTTCTGTCCGACAATTGCGTCTTTTTGCCGCTTATTTGGTTCCGTTGGCACCCGATTGAATCGACCAACGGCCTCGGAAGTGACAAAAAAGCTGTTATAAAGTTGCGCGCTAACACACCAAGAGCCCTGCCTAATGCGTCCATTTTTCAAGACATGGCTAACCATTTGCCTATTAATGCCACTGGCCGCCCACGCCACCAATCGTGAGCAACGTCTTCCCAACGTTAACGGTTTCACCCCTAAATCCCATGCCTCTGCTCCTTCGAACAAAGGCAAACAGGTCAAGCACACCACGCTGAGCAGCACCGGCCGCAGCAAGTTGGTGCCACCGATGGCGACCAAGGAAAGCAGTAATGTCCTCAGTCGCGCGGTAAACGTCCTCGGTACGCCATACCGTTGGGGCGGCAGCAGCCCGAGTAAAGGCTTCGACTGCAGCGGTCTGGTGAAATACGCGTTCAACGACGCCACGTTCGACCTGCCACGCACCTCGAACGCCATGGCCAGCGGTCACGGCGAGAAAGTCGAACGCAAGGACCTGAAGCCGGGCGACCTGATTTTCTTCAACATCAAGAGCCGTCGGGTCAATCACGTTGCCATCTACCTGGGCAACGACCGTTTCATCCATGCACCACGGCGCGGCAAAGCGGTGAGCATCGACACACTGAACAAGCCGTACTGGGAAAAGCATTACGTGGTGGCCAAACGCGTATTGCCGAAAGAACAGGGGCAGATGCGCGTCGTTCAGCGCTAACACCATACCGATCGTTCCCACGTCGAGGCGTCGAACCGTCCGCGTGGGAATGCCTCAATGGACGCTCCGCGTCCGCTTCGGCAGGGACGCAGAGCGTCCCGGGCTGCATTCCCACGCAGAGCGTGGGAACGATCAGAACAAAAAATCGCAGCCCACGGGCTGCGATTTTTTTTGCCTAGAAGTTATCCGGCGTACGCGCCTTCTCACGTGCATGTTCGCGGCTGATCAAGCCCTTGGTCACCAGATCCTTCAGGCACATGTCGAGTGTCTGCATCCCCAGCGAGCCGCCGGTCTGTATCGCCGAATACATCTGCGCCACCTTGTCCTCGCGGATCAGGTTACGGATCGCCGACGTTCCCAGCATGATCTCGTGCGCCGCCACCCGGCCGCCGCCGATCTTCTTGATCAGCGTCTGCGACACCACCGCCAGCAACGATTCCGAGAGCATCGAGCGCACCATGGACTTTTCGTCCCCGGGGAACACGTCCACGACACGGTCGATGGTCTTGGCTGCCGAGGTGGTGTGCAGCGTTCCGAACACCAGGTGCCCGGTCTCGGCGGCGGTCAGCGCCAGGCGGATGGTTTCCAGATCGCGCATCTCGCCCACCAGGATCACGTCCGGATCCTCACGCAGCGCCGAACGCAATGCGGTGGCGAAACTGCGGGTATCGCGATGGACTTCGCGCTGATTGATCAGGCATTTGCGCGATTCGTGGACAAATTCGATCGGGTCTTCAATGGTCAGGATGTGGTGATGGCGATGGGTGTTGAGGTAATCGATCATTGCCGCCAGCGTCGTCGACTTGCCGGAGCCGGTCGGCCCAGTCACCAGCACCAGCCCGCGCGGCGCATCGGTGATCTTGCGAAAGACGTCGCCCATGGCCAGGTCTTCCATGGTCAGCACTTTCGACGGAATGGTCCGGAACACCGCCCCGGCGCCCCGGTTCTGGTTGAAGGCATTGACCCGAAAGCGCGCCACCCCGGGGACTTCGAAGGAAAAGTCGGTTTCCAGATGTTTCTCGAAGTCCACCCGCTGGGTGTCGTTCATGATGTCGTAGATCAGCTCGTGCACTTGCTTGTGATCCAGCGCCGGCAGATTGATCCGCCGTACATCGCCATCCACGCGAATCATCGGCGGCAGACCGGCCGACAGGTGCAGGTCGGAAGCGCCCTGTTTGGCGCTGAAGGCCAGCAGTTCAGTGATATCCATAGCGTCCCTCAATTCCAGTAGAATGCCGCGAACCTTCAGACCGCTGGCGCCTCTTGATGTCCACGATAGCAGACAACATTCTCCAGGTTAGTTCGCGCATCCAGGCAGCGACCAAAGCCGCCGGGCGCGATGAAAACAGCGTCCAGCTGCTGGCCGTGAGCAAGACCAAACCGGCACAAGCCCTGCGCGAAGCGTACGCCGCCGGCCTGCGCGACTTCGGCGAGAACTACCTGCAAGAGGCCTTGAGCAAACAGCTCGAACTGGCCGACCTGCCCTTGATCTGGCACTTCATCGGCCCCATTCAGTCGAACAAGACCCGCTCGATTGCCGAGCATTTCGCCTGGGTGCACTCCGTGGATCGTCTGAAAATCGCCCAACGCCTGTCCGAACAACGCCCGGCGGATCTGCCGCCACTGAACATCTGCATTCAGGTCAACGTCAGCGGTGAAGCCAGCAAGTCCGGCTGCACGCCGCAGGATCTGCCAGCCCTGGCCCAGGCCATCAGCGCCCTGCCGCGCCTGAAGCTGCGCGGGTTGATGGCGATTCCCGAGCCGACCGACGATCGCGCCGAGCAGGACGCTGCATTCGCCGCCGTTCAGAAGTTGCAGGCCAGCCTCGATCTGCCGCTCGACACACTTTCCATGGGCATGAGCCACGACCTCGAGTCGGCCATTGCCCAGGGCGCGACCTGGGTCCGTATCGGTACGGCCCTGTTCGGCGCCCGCGACTATTCCCAATCTTGACCATTTCCAGATAAGGACCTGACATGAGCAACACACGTATTGCCTTTATCGGTGCCGGCAACATGGCCGCCAGCCTGATCGGCGGCCTGCGGGCCAAGGGTCTGGAAGCTGCACACATCCGCGCCAGCGATCCGGGTGAAGAAACCCGCGCCAAAGTCAGCGCCGAACATGGCGTCGAAACCTTCGCCGACAACGCCCAGGCCATCGACGGCGCCGACGTGGTGGTACTGGCGGTCAAGCCACAAGCCATGAAGCTTGTGTGCGAAGCGATTCGCCCAAGCCTGAAACCGAATCAACTGGTGGTCTCCATCGCCGCCGGCATCACCTGCGCCAGCATGACGGCCTGGCTCGGCGAGCAGCCGATCGTGCGCTGCATGCCGAACACCCCGGCGCTGCTGCGTCAGGGCGTGAGCGGCCTGTACGCCACAGGCAAAGTGAGCGCCGAACAACGCCAACAGGCTGAAGAACTGCTGTCCGCCGTAGGCATCGCCCTGTGGCTGAACGAAGAGCAGCAACTGGACGCGGTCACCGCTGTCTCCGGTTCCGGCCCGGCGTACTTCTTCCTGCTGATCGAAGCCATGACCGCCGCCGGCGTCAAACTCGGCCTGCCGAAGGAAACCGCCGAGCAGCTGACCTTGCAGACCGCGCTGGGCGCCGCGCACATGGCGGTGTCCAGCGACGTCGACGCGGCCGAACTGCGCCGCCGCGTGACCTCGCCGGCCGGCACCACGGAAGCTGCGATCAAATCGTTCCAGACCGGCGGCTTCGAAGCCCTGGTGGAAAAAGCACTCGGCGCCGCCGCGCACCGCTCGGCCGAAATGGCCGAACAACTGGGCAAATAAGGAGCCTTACATGATTGGATTGAACACCGCAGCGGTCTACGTGCTGCAAACCCTCGGCAGCCTGTACCTGCTGATCGTGCTGCTGCGCTTCGTCCTGCAACTGGTGCGGGCGAACTTCTACAACCCGCTGTGCCAGTTCGTGGTCAAGGCCACCCAACCGTTGCTCAAGCCACTGCGCCGGATCATCCCGAGCCTGTTCGGCCTCGACATGTCGTCGCTGGTGCTGGCGATCCTCGTGCAACTGGCGCTGATGGCGCTGACCCTGCTGCTGACCTACGGCACCACCGGTAACCCGCTGCAACTGTTGATCTGGTCGCTGATCGGCGTGACGGCGCTGTTCCTGAAGATTTTCTTCTGGGCCATGATCATCAGCATCATCCTGTCCTGGGTCGCACCTGGCAGCCACAATCCGGGCGCCGAGCTGGTGAACCAGATCTGTGAACCGGCCCTGGCGCCGTTCCGCCGCATCCTGCCGAACCTCGGCGGTCTGGACCTGTCGCCGATCTTCGCCTTCCTCGTGCTGAAGCTGATCGACATGCTGGTGATCAACAACCTCGCGGCGATGACGATGATGCCGGAAATCCTGCGCCTGCTGATGTGAGCTGGTTTCGCTGGGACGGTGACGACCTGATTCTGGAATGTCACCTGCAACCGGCCGCCCGCAGCGATGATTTCTGCGGGCTGCACGGTGATCGCCTGAAAATCCGCCTGACCGCGCCGCCGGTCGAGGGCAAGGCCAATGCCTACCTGATGGGGTTTCTGGCCAAGGCTTTTGGGGTTTCCAAAAGCCAGGTCAGTTTGCTCAGTGGTGAGCTGAACCGGCAGAAGCGGGTGAAGATCTGCTCGCCGAAGAAGTTGCCGGATCTGCCCGGACTAGTCAGCTGATCGTTCCCACGCTCTGCGTGGGAATGCATCCCGGGACGCTCCGCGTCCCCCGCCGAAGCGGACGCGGAGCGTCCAATGAGGCGTTCCCACGCGGAGCGTGGGAACGAGCGCAAATCAGGCCTGATCGTTGCTTGCCGCTAACCCCACCGGTCTTTAGACTTACGCCTCATTTCAACGAGAGCAGGGTCGATGCCAGCTGCCTTTCCCCCCGATTCTGTTGGTCTGGTGACGCCGCAAACGGCGCACTTCAGCGAACCGCTGGCCCTGGCCTGCGGCCGTTCGCTGGCCGATTATGACCTGATCTACGAAACCTACGGCACGCTGAACGCGCAAGCGAGCAACGCCGTGCTGATCTGCCACGCCCTGTCCGGCCACCACCACGCTGCGGGTTATCACAGCGTCGACGACCGCAAGCCCGGTTGGTGGGACAGCTGCATCGGCCCCGGCAAACCGATCGACACCAACAAGTTCTTCGTGGTCAGCCTGAACAACCTCGGCGGTTGCAATGGTTCTACCGGCCCGAGCAGCCTCAATCCGGAAACCGGCAAGCCGTTCGGCGCCGACTTCCCGGTGCTGACCGTGGAAGACTGGGTGCACAGCCAGGCACGCCTGGCCGACCTGCTCGGCATCGGCCAGTGGGCGGCGGTGATCGGTGGCAGCCTGGGCGGCATGCAGGCGCTGCAATGGACCATCACGTATCCGGATCGCGTTCGCCACTGCCTGGCCATCGCCTCGGCCCCCAAGCTGTCGGCGCAGAACATCGCCTTCAACGAAGTGGCGCGCCAGGCGATCCTCACCGACCCGGAATTCCACGGCGGCTCGTTCCAGGAACACGGCGTGATCCCCAAGCGCGGCCTGATGCTGGCGCGGATGGTCGGGCACATCACGTACCTGTCCGACGACTCCATGGGCGAGAAATTCGGCCGTGGCCTGAAGAGCGAAAAGCTCAACTACGACTTCCACAGCGTCGAGTTCCAGGTCGAAAGCTACCTGCGTTATCAGGGCGAAGAGTTCTCAGGGCGCTTCGATGCCAACACCTATCTGTTGATGACCAAGGCGCTGGACTACTTCGATCCGGCAGCGAACTTCAACGATAACCTGGCGAAAACCTTCGAAGGTGCAAAAGCCAAGTTCTGCGTGATGTCGTTCACCACCGACTGGCGCTTCTCCCCGGCCCGCTCGCGGGAACTGGTGGATGCGCTGATGGCGGCGCGCAAAGACGTCAGCTACCTGGAAATCGACGCGCCGCAAGGCCACGACGCCTTCCTGATTCCGATCCCGCGTTATTTGCAGGCGTTCGGCAATTACATGAACCGCATTACGTTGTGAGAAAGCCATGAGAGCTGATCTGGAAATCATCCAGGAATGGATCCCCGCCGGCAGCCGCGTGCTCGACCTCGGCTGCGGTGACGGCGAGTTGCTGACCTGGCTGCGCGACCACAAGCAGGTCACCGGCTATGGCCTGGAAAACGACCCGGACAACATCGCCGAGTGCGTGGCCAAGGGCATCAACGTCATCGAGCAGGACCTGGACAAAGGCCTGGGCAACTTCGCCAGCAACAGCTTCGATATCGTGGTGATGACCCAGGCCCTGCAAGCCGTGCACTACCCGGACAAGATCCTCGACGAAATGCTGCGGGTCGGCCGCCAGTGCATCATCACGTTCCCGAATTTCGGTCACTGGCGCTGCCGCTGGTACCTGGCGAGCAAGGGTCGGATGCCGGTTTCGGAATTTCTGCCGTACACCTGGTACAACACGCCGAACATCCACTTCTGCACCTTCGAAGACTTTGAAGAACTTTGTCGCGAACGTGAGGCGAAGGTCATTGATCGGCTTGCCGTGGATCAACAGCACCGCCACGGGTGGGCCAGTAAGCTATGGCCTAATCTGTTAGGTGAGATCGGTATCTACCGCGTCAGCAGCCCGGGGCTTGCGGATCACAGAATCGCGGTCTGAACCACGACATTGCGAGGAGAACGAACATGGGACGCTTGATTACCGCGCTATTGGCCGCCTGCCTGAGCCTGTCGGCCGTGGCCGCCGATGCCATCAAGGGCGAACGCAAGGAAGTGTTCGGTGATGTCACCGTGCATTACAACACCTTCAACTCGACCTTCCTGACGCCGGACATCGCCAAGGCGGCCGAGCTGATCCGCAGCAAGAACCAGGGTGTGATCAATGTTTCGGTGATCAAGGACGGCAAGCCGCTGATCGCCCAAGTCACCGGCACCGTCAAGGACCTGACCAGCCAGAGCGTGCCGCTGACTTTCCGCCAGATCACCGAACAGGGCGCGATCTATTACATCGCCCAGTACCCGGTGGAGCAGCAGGAAACCCGCACCTTTGAAATCAAGGTGCAGACCGGCGACAAGATCAACACCCTCAATTTCAACCAAGAGCTTTTCCCTGGCCAATGATCAATCTCAAGCAACTCGTACTGGCCAGCCATAACGCCGGCAAACTCAAGGAACTCCAGGCCATGCTCGGCGACTCGGTGCAACTGCGCTCGATCGGCGAATTCAGCAGCGTGGAGCCGGAAGAAACCGGCCTGTCGTTCGTCGAGAACGCGATCCTCAAGGCCCGCAATGCCGCGCGCATTTCCGGTCTGCCGGCGCTGGCCGACGACTCGGGTCTGGCGGTGGATTTCCTTGGCGGTGCGCCGGGCATCTACTCGGCGCGCTACGCCGACGGCAAGGGCGATGCGGCGAACAACGCCAAACTGCTCGACGCCTTGAAGGACGTGCCGGAAGCCGAACGCGGCGCGCAGTTCGTCTGCGTATTGGCACTGGTGCGTCACGCCGACGATCCGCTGCCGATCCTCTGCGAAGGCCTGTGGCACGGGCGCATTCTGACCGCCGCCAGCGGTGAGCACGGTTTCGGCTACGACCCGTTGTTCTGGGTGCCGGAGCGTAATGTGTCCAGCGCCGAACTGAGCCCGAGCGACAAGAACCAGATCAGCCACCGCGCCCGTGCAATGGATCTGCTGCGCCAGCGTCTGGGCTTGAAATGACCGATAGTTCCTCCGCGTCGTCGCTGATTATCGGCGGCGCCGCCTCCTCGTCTCGGGCGCCGTTGCCGACGCTGCCGCCCCTGGCGCTGTACATCCACATCCCGTGGTGTGTGCGCAAATGCCCGTATTGCGACTTCAACTCCCACACCGCCAGCCCGGTGCTGCCGGAACAGGAGTACGTCGACGCGATGCTGGCCGACCTGGATCAAGATCTGCACGCGGTGTATGGCCGTGAGTTGAGTTCGATCTTCTTTGGCGGCGGCACGCCGAGCCTGTTCAGTGCCGAAGCCCTGGGCCGTTTGCTGGAAGGCGTGAAACAGCGCATCCCGTTTGCCGATGACATCGAAATTACCCTGGAAGCCAACCCCGGGACCTTCGAACAAGAGAAGTTCGTCGCCTACCGCAAACTGGGGATCAATCGCCTGTCGATCGGCATCCAGAGCTTCCAGCAGGAAAAACTCAAGGCCCTCGGCCGTATCCACAACGGCGATGAAGCGGTACGCGCCGCCGGCATGGCGCGCCAGGCCGGGTTCGATAACTTCAACCTCGACTTGATGCACGGCCTGCCGGACCAGTCGCTGGACGATGCCCTGAGCGACCTGCGCCAGGCGATCGACCTGAAGCCGACCCACATTTCCTGGTATCAGCTGACGCTGGAGCCGAACACCGTGTTCTGGAACCAGCCGCCGGTGCTGCCGGAAGACGACACGCTGTGGGACATTCAAGAGGCCGGACAGGCACTGCTGGCCGAGCACGGTTACGCGCAGTACGAAGTTTCGGCCTACGCCCAACCGGGTCGCCCGGCGCGGCATAACCTCAATTACTGGAGCTTCGGCGACTTCATCGGCATCGGCGCCGGCGCCCACGGCAAGCTCAGCCATCCGGACGGGCGCATCGTGCGCACCTGGAAGACGCGCCTGCCGAAGGACTACCTCAACCCGGCCAAAAGCTTCCAGGCCGGCGAGAAAGCCCTGACCAACGACGAGATGCCGTTCGAGTTCCTGATGAACGCCCTGCGCCTGACCGCCGGCGTCGAATCGCGCCTGTACCCGGAGCGCACCGGCCTGCCGCTGGAGAGCCTCGACGAACACCGGCGCGAGGCCGAACAAAGCGGTCTGTTGCAGGTCGAACCGTCACGTCTGGCGGCCACCGAGCGCGGACAACTGTTCCTCAACGACTTGCTGCAGAAATTTCTGAGCTGACCGCTCTTAAGGAAACCGCATGGATTTGATACTCGACCTGCTCGCCACCGTGTCCCGCTGGAGCCGCAGCAACCTCTCGGAAATCGCGCTGGCGCTGGTGGGCTGTCTGCTGGTGCTGTTCGGCGCCGACTTCAAGGGCTGGGTCGAGCAACGCCTGGGTAGCATTGCCGGCGCCCTGCGTGTGCCGCTGATGGCCCTGCTGTGCATGATCGGCAGCGGCGCGGCGCTGATCTACGCGACGCCGTGGGTGGTGAAGGGGCTGAGCCAGTTCAACAACTACAGCCTGGCGCCGGTGTTGTTGGTGGTGCTGGTGTTGATTGGCGTGGTCGCCGACCGCCGCTGATCTCCACGTGCTCGTTCCCACGCTCCGCGTGGGAATGCAGCCCGGGACGCTCTGCGTCCCTGAAGCGGACGCGGAGCGTCCATCGAGGCATTCCCACGCAGACGGTTCGACGCCTCGACGTGGGAACGATCACTGCGCAGTACTTACGACTGCTTCTCGAACTTCAGATCCCAAACGCCATGCCCAAGACGTTCGCCGCGGCGTTCGAACTTGGTGATCGGGCGTTCGGCCGGGCGGGGTACGCACTTGCCGTCTTCGGCAAGGTTGCGATAGCCCGGGGCGACGTTCATCACTTCCAGCATGTATTCGGCGTACGGCTCCCAGTCGGTGGCCATGTGCAGAATGCCGCCAACCTTCAGCTTGCTGCGCACCAGCTCAGCGAAAGACGCCTGAACGATACGGCGCTTGTGGTGACGGCTCTTGTGCCACGGATCCGGGAAGAACAGCATCAGGCGATCGAGGCTGTTGTCGGCGATGCAGCGGTTGAGCACTTCGATCGCGTCGCAGTCGTAGACCCGCAGGTTGGTCAGGCCCTGAGTCAGCACGCCGTTGAGCAGTGCGCCGACACCCGGGCGGTGAACCTCGACACCGATGAAATCCTGCTCCGGCGCAGCGGCGGCCATTTCCAGCAGCGAGTGGCCCATGCCGAAACCGATCTCCAGCGAACGCGGCGCGGAACGGCCGAACACCTGGTCGAAATCCACCGGCGCATCGGCCAGCGGCAGGACGAACTTCGGCGCGCCCTGATCCAGGCCGCGCTGCTGGCCTTCGGTCATGCGCCCGGCGCGCATCACGAAACTCTTGATGCGGCGATGTTGGCGCTCGTCGCCTTCTTCCGTCTGGATTGGCGTGTCGTTCGATTCAGTCATCAATAGCTCTTACTTGATCAGACCATCCAGCGGCGAAGAGGCGCTGGCATAGAGTTTTTTCGGCATGCGGCCGGCGAGGTAGGCCAGGCGGCCCGCGACGATCGCGTGTTTCATGGCTTCGGCCATCATGATCGGCTGCTGAGCATGGGCGATGGCCGAGTTCATCAGCACGGCGTCACAGCCCAGTTCCATGGAGATGGTGGCGTCGGAAGCGGTACCGACACCGGCATCCACCAGCACCGGAATTTTGGCTTCTTCGAGGATGATCTGCAGGTTGTACGGGTTGCAGATCCCCAGGCCCGAACCGATCAGACCGGCCAGCGGCATCACCGCGATGCAGCCGATTTCCGCCAGTTGCCGGGCGATGATCGGGTCATCACTGGTGTAAACCATCACGTCGAAACCTTCCTTGACCAGTACTTCGGCGGCCTTGAGGGTTTCGATCACGTTGGGGAACAGGGTTTTCTGGTCGGCCAGCACTTCCAGCTTCACCAGGTTGTGGCCGTCGAGTAGCTCACGGGCCAGGCGGCAGGTGCGCACGGCCTCGACCGCGTCGTAGCAGCCGGCGGTGTTCGGCAGGAAGGTGTAGCGATCCGGCGACAGCACTTCGAGCAGGTTCGGCTCGCCTTCGATCTGGCCCAGGTTGGTGCGGCGCACCGCGAAGGTGACGATCTCGGCACCCGAGGCTTCGATGGCCAGGCGGGTTTCTTCCATGTCACGGTACTTGCCGGTACCGACCAGCAAACGCGACTGGTAAGTACGACCGGCCAGAACGAAAGGCTTGTCGCTACGAACGATGCTCATGGGAAATCCTCTGTTGGGGTGAGGGTCTTGCAGAATTCTCGGCCCATGCAGGCCTGGCGATCAGCCGCCGCCGATGGCGTGCACGACTTCGACGTTGTCGCCGTCGTTCAAAGTGGTGTCGGCATGCTGGCTGCGCGGGACGATATCCAGATTGAGTTCGACCGCGACGCGGCGTCCGGTCAGGTCCAGACGGGTCAGCAGGGCCGCAACGGTTTCACCGTCGGGCATTTCAAAGGATTCACCGTTCAACTGAATGCGCATGCGCAACGCCGCCATCACTTTTTAGGGGGTGGCATTCTAGCCCGATCATGACCTAAAGGTCAGCACCAAGCGTCAAGCGGTTGGCTGCAGGCGCCAGGCGGCGAGTCCGAGGCACAGCCAGCCAATCAGGAACGCCAGGCCACCGAACGGGGTGATGATGCCGAGCTTGCCGATGCCGAGGGTGGTCAACAGGTACAGGCTGCCGGAGAACAGCAGGATGCCGATGGTGAACGAGATGCCGGCCCAGGCGACCAGACGCCCCTGAAGCTGCGTGGCCAGCAGCGCCACGCCGAACAGCGCCAGCGCATGCACGAGTTGATAGGTGACGCCGGTGTGGAAGATCGCCAGGTATTCGGGTGTCAGGCGGTTTTTCAAGCCATGGGCGGCGAATGCGCCGAGGCCGACACCGGTGAAACCAAAAAAGGCAGCCAGCATCAGAAAGCTACGCAGCATGTAGAACTCCAGTCAGACTCGATCGGCAGGGTCTGTATAATGGCCCGCTCAACCGGTTCGGCCAAGCCATCTCTATGCTGCGTTTATTTCTCCGTCGTTTCACGAAGGCCCTGCTCTGGTTCGCGGGTGGCAGCGTATTGCTGGTGCTGGTGTTTCGCTTCGTGCCGCCACCGGGCACGGCGCTGATGATCGAGCGCAAGATCGAATCCTGGGTCGACGGCGAGCCGATCGATCTGCAACGCACCTGGAAACCGTGGGACGAGA
Source organism: Pseudomonas sp. R15(2017) (assembly GCF_002112685.1). Classification (NCBI taxonomy): domain Bacteria; kingdom Pseudomonadati; phylum Pseudomonadota; class Gammaproteobacteria; order Pseudomonadales; family Pseudomonadaceae; genus Pseudomonas; species Pseudomonas sp. R15(2017). The sequence goes on along the minus strand of NZ_NEII01000001.1, from coordinate 507,055 downwards.
TCTCCGATGACTTGAAGGTCGCGGTGATTGCCGGCGAAGACCAGAAATTCCCCGAGCACTGGGGGTTTGACCTGCGTGCAATCAAGGCGGCACTGGCCCACAACGAACTCGGCGGCTCGATTCGTGGCGCCAGCACCTTGAGCCAGCAAGTATCGAAAAACCTGTTTTTGTGGTCAGGTCGCAGCTACCTGCGCAAAGGCCTGGAAGCATGGTTTACCGCACTGATCGAAGTTTTCTGGCCCAAGCAGCGGATTCTCGAGGTGTACCTGAACAGCGTCGAGTGGGATGACGGCGTGTTTGGTGCCGAAGCGGCGGCAAGGCATCACTTTGGCGTAGCCGCCAAGTCATTGTCCCGGCAGCAGGCGAGTTATCTGGCGGCCGTGCTGCCGAATCCCCGGGTCTGGAGCGCCAGTCATCCGACCGCTTATGTGTCGCGCCGCGCCGGCTGGATTCGCCAGCAGATGAGCCAGCTGGGTGGCGACAGCTATTTGCTCACACTCAATGATTCGCGCCGCGCGCCCTGGGCCCAATGACTTTCCGACAGGCAAACAAAAACGCCCCGATCATCACTGATCGGGGCGTTTTTTATTGCCGGACTACCGGTTATGCGGCAATCGACAATTTGAGCTTGTTCATCGCGCTCTTCTCGAGCTGACGGATCCGCTCGGCCGACACGTTGTACTTCTGCGCCAAGTCGTGCAGCGTGGCTTTCTCTTCTGCCAGCCAGCGCTGGTAGAGGATGTCGCGGCTACGTTCGTCCAGCACTTCCAGCGCTTCGTGCAGGTTGTGATTGGAGTTGTCGCTCCAGTCGGCATCTTCCAGTTGACGCGCCGGGTCGTACCGGTGGTCTTCCAGGTAGTTGGCCGGCGACTGGAAAGCACTGTCGTCGTCCGCTTCCGCAGCCGGGTCGAAAGCCATGTCATGGCCGGTCAGGCGACTTTCCATCTCACGCACTTCACGCGGCTCGACGCCGAGACTTTCCGCCACACGGTGGACTTCCTCGTTGTTCAGCCAGGCCAGACGTTTCTTCTGGCTGCGCAGGTTGAAGAACAGCTTGCGCTGGGCCTTGGTGGTCGCGACCTTCACGATCCGCCAGTTGCGCAGGATGAACTCGTGAATCTCGGCCTTGATCCAGTGCACCGCGAAGGACACCAGACGCACGCCCATTTCCGGGTTGAAACGCTTCACGGCCTTCATCAGGCCGACGTTGCCTTCCTGGATCAGGTCAGCCTGAGCCAGACCGTAGCCGGAATAGCTACGGGCGATGTGTACAACAAACCGCAGGTGGGCGAGCACCATCTGCCGAGCCGCCCCCAGATCCTGCTCATAGTAGAGACTCTCGGCCAGTTCACGCTCCTGCTCCGGCGTCAGCAAAGGAATGCTGTTGACGGTGTGCACGTAGGCTTCCAGGTTTGCGCCTGGGACCAATGCATACGCAGGTTGCAAAGAATTGGACATACGGAAAAACCTCCGACTTACATACTCATGCTTTTCAGCATTGCGAAAAATTGACCGGAAACTCAAATGAAAGTTTCCTTAACCACTGAAAGGTCAATCACGCGCAAAAAAGATTCTACTTCGGCGCCAGCTCCCTGAGATGACGTGCGACTGCAATCCATGCACCGATATAACCCAACAGCACCGCGCCAAGCAAGAGCGACAGACCGTCGGCCACTGGCACGCCGGCCAGTGCGAAATCACTGCCGTACAAACCGGCCAGCCCGACCACCGCATCGTTCAGCCAGTTCAGGCCGAACGCCAACACACCCCAGGACAGCAGCCCCGCACCGAAGCCATACAGCGCGCCCATATAAAGGAAGGGACGACGCACATAACTGTCGGTGCCGCCGACGAGTTTAATCACTTCTATCTCGGTGCGGCGGTTTTCAATATGAAGACGAATGGTATTGCCTATCACCAAAAGTAATGCGGAAACCAGCAACACCGTCAGACCGAACACGAAACGGTCGCCGAGCTTGAGGATGGCGGCCAGACGCTCGACCCAGACTAGATCAAGTTGCGCCTGTTGTACCTTGGGCAGCTCGGAAAGTTTTTGTCTTAATGCTTCCAGGGTCGACTTGTCGACCTCGTTCGGCGTCACCAGTACCACGCCCGGCAGCGGGTTTTCCGGCAGCTCGCGCAGGGCTTCGCCCAAGCCGGACTGCTGCTGGAACTCTTCCAGCGCCTGATCGCGGCCGACATATTCAGCATCAGCTACGCCCGGCATGCCCTTGATCTGGTCGCGCAATGCTTCGCCCTGAGCCGGAGTCGCCTCGAGCTCCAGGTACAGCGAGATCTGCGCCGCGCGCTGCCACGAGCCGCCCAGGCGCTCGACATTGTTCAGCAACAACGAAAGGCCCATCGGCAGACTCAGCGCAACTGCCATCACCATGCAGGTGAAGAAGCTGCCGATCGGCTGCTTGCCGAGACGGCGCAGGCTGTCGATCCAGCTGGCGCGATGGCTTTCGATCCAGGCACGGAACAACGTGGCGAAATCCGGGCCGTCGTCATCGTCGTGCTTTTTCTTCTTTGGCGGTTGCGGATCGGCGGCCTTCGGGGCCACGCGCTCGGAAACCTTCGGACTGCGTGTTGCACTCATACGCCGGCCTCCCCGTCGCCGATCAATCGGCCGCGTTGCAGGGTCAGCATGCGATGGCGCATGCGCGCGATCAGCGCCAGGTCGTGACTGGCGATCAGCACGCTGGTGCCCAGACGGTTGATATCTTCGAACACGCCCATGATCTCGGCCGCCAGACGCGGGTCGAGGTTACCGGTCGGTTCGTCCGCCAGCAGCAGGGCCGGACGGTGAACGATGGCCCGGGCAATGCCGACGCGCTGTTGCTGACCGGTGGACAGGTCGCCCGGATACAGATCGGCCTTGTCCGACAGCGCCACGCGCTCCAGCGCTGAGTCGACGCGCTTGGCGATTTCGACCTTGGACAGCCCGAGAATCTGCAACGGCAGCGCGACGTTGTTGAACACCGTGCGATCGAACAACAGTTGATGGTTCTGGAACACCACACCGATCTGCCGACGCAGGAACGGAATCTGCGCATTGCTGATGGTGCTCAGGTCCTGCCCGGCCAGCAGCAGCTTGCCACTGGTCGGACGCTCCATCGCCAGCAACAGGCGCAACAATGTGGATTTACCGGCACCGGAGTGGCCGGTGACAAACAGGAACTCGCCGCGACGGACTCGAAAGCTCAGCTCATGCAAGCCGACGTGACCGTTCGGGTAGCGTTTACCGACCTGTTCGAAACGAATCATGAACGCTCCCGCTCGGCAAACAGTGCCTGGACAAAGGGTTCGGCTTCAAAGGTACGCAGATCGTCGATGCCTTCACCGACGCCGATATAGCGGATCGGCAGGCCGAATTGCTTGGCCAGGGCGAAAATCACCCCGCCCTTGGCGGTCCCGTCGAGCTTGGTCAGCGCCAGGCCGGTCAGTTCGACGGTCTGGTTGAATTGCTTGGCCTGGTTGATGGCGTTCTGGCCGGTGCCGGCGTCGAGTACCAGCAGCACTTCGTGCGGCGCATCGGCGTCGAGCTTGCCGATGACCCGGCGAACCTTCTTCAGCTCTTCCATCAGGTTGTCTTTGGTGTGCAGACGACCGGCGGTGTCGGCGATCAGCACGTCGATGCCACGAGCCTTGGCGGCCTGCACGGCATCGAAAATCACCGAAGCCGAGTCCGCGCCCGTGTGCTGGGCGATCACCGGAATCTTGTTGCGTTCGCCCCAGACCTGCAACTGCTCGACAGCCGCAGCACGGAAGGTATCACCGGCGGCCAGCATGACTTTCTTGCCTTCCAGTTGCAGTTTCTTCGCCAGTTTGCCGATGGTGGTGGTCTTGCCGGCGCCGTTGACGCCGACCACCAGAATCACGAACGGCTTGTTCCGGGAAGCGATCTTCAGCGGCTGCTCGACCGGTTTGAGCATTGCGGCCAGCTCGGCCTGCAGGGATTTATACAGGGCGTCGGAATCGGCCAGCTCTTTACGTGCGACCTTCTGGGTCAGGCGCTGGATGATCACCGATGTTGCCTCGACGCCAACGTCGGCCGTCAGCAGGCGGGTTTCAAGATCGTCGAGCAGATCGTCATCGATGGCTTTCTTGCCGAGGAACAGGCTGGCCATGCCTTCGCCGATACTGGCGCTGGTCTTGGACAGGCCTTGCTTGAGACGGGCAAAGAAGCCGGCCTTGGTTTCCTCGGTACGCGGAGCCTCGACCTGGGTTTCAACCTGGGATTCCACTGGCGCTACGGCGACAGGTGCAGGTGCAGGTGCAGGTGCAGGTGCAGGTGCAGGCTCGGGCACTTCGACAATCGGAGCAACCGGAGCAGCAACCACAGGTTCTGGAATGAAAGGAGCAGCGTCCACCACCGGCGCCTGAACAGGCTCTGGCGTGAACGCCACCGGCGCAGGAATCGGCGGTGTAACGTGCGGCGCGGCCTCTTCAACCAGCGCCACCGGCTCTTCCGCCACCGGTAAGCTCAGCCACGGTTCGCTGGCCGGGGTCAGCGGCAACTCGGCGGCAGCCGGCGCTTCAGGCTCGACCTCGGCCACCGGTTGCAGCACCGGCTCGGCGATCGGCAGCACGACCGGTGCCGGCGCTTCTTCTATTACGGGAGCGGGCGCAGGGGCCGGTTCAGGAATGGCAGTCGGCTGTTCGACAACGGGTTCCTGCGGTTTCTTGCGCAGCCATCCGAACAGGCTTTTCTTCTCGCCAGCCGCAGCTGGGGTCTTCTTGTCGTCGTTGGAACCAAACATGGAGGACGGCTATCTCACGGTAGCGACGCGCCACAGGGGCGCCCCGGCAAATAAATATTCGATGCAGAACAGACTGTGTTTCACCCAGCTTGTTCACGCGCAACATTTTGTCGAGGCACCAACGGCACCTCAAAGGAATCGTTTTAATGAAGGACTGGCCGGCAAAATCGGCGAAAAAGCGAAGTTTAGCTGATAAACCAAAGCCTTCTGCCGCAAACCCATACAACCTGATCAAGTTTCAAAACCGGATAGGCGTGGTCGCCGGTAAAACGGATCAGTATCCTAGCACCCTCTCGCCCGCCGACGCTAAGACCAAGCGGGCAGCCCAACAGGTTTAAAAACGAATGAATGCTCTAGCCCGCCGCGCCGCAGGCCTGCTGCTCAGCACAGTCTGCCTGCCACTTTCGGCCCTGGCGGCCGACCCGCAACCGACCCACGAATTCACCCTCGACAACGGCCTGAAGGTTGTCGTGCGCGAAGACCATCGCGCGCCGGTGGTGGTGTCGCAGGTCTGGTACAAGGTTGGTTCCAGCTACGAAACCCCGGGCCAGACCGGTCTGTCCCACGCTCTCGAGCACATGATGTTCAAGGGCAGCGAGAAAGTCGGCCCCGGCGAAGCCTCGCTGATCCTGCGTGACCTCGGCGCCGAAGAGAACGCGTTCACCAGCGACGATTTCACCGCTTATTACCAGGTGCTGGCCCGCGACCGTCTGGGCGTGGCCTTCGAACTGGAAGCCGACCGCATGGCCAACCTGCGCCTGCCGGCCGACGAGTTCGCCAAGGAAATCGAAGTCATCAAGGAAGAGCGCCGCCTGCGCACCGACGACAAGCCGATGGCCAAGGCTTACGAGCGCTACAAGGCCATGGCCTACCCGGCCAGCGGTTATCACACACCGACCATCGGCTGGATGGCCGACCTTGAGCGGATGAAGGTCGAAGAGCTGCGTCACTGGTATCAGTCCTGGTATGTGCCGAACAACGCCACGCTGGTGGTGGTCGGTGACGTGACCCCGGACGAGGTGAAGACCCTTGCTCAGCGCTACTTCGGGCCAATCGCGAAACGCGACGTACCGCCGGCGAAAAAGCCGCTGGAACTGGCAGAACCGGGTGAACGCCAGATCACCCTGCACGTGCAGACTCAACTGCCGAGCCTGATGCTCGGTTTCAACGTCCCGAGCATCGCCACCGCCGAAGACAAACGCTCGGTCAACGCCTTGCGCCTGATTTCGGCGCTGCTGGACGGCGGCTACAGCGGTCGCATCCCGACCCAACTGGAGCGCGGCGAAGAGTTGGTGTCCGGCGGCTCGTCGAGTTACGACGCCTACACCCGCGGTGACAGCCTGTTCACCCTGTCGGCCACGCCGAACACCCAGAAGAAAAAGACCATGGCCCAGGCTGAAGCCGGTCTGTGGAAACTGCTGGAACAGCTGAAAACCACCGCGCCGTCCGCTGAAGAACTGGAACGCGTGCGTGCGCAGGTTATCGCCGGTCTGGTCTTCGAGCGCGACTCGATCACCAGCCAGGCCACCGCCATCGGCCAGCTGGAAACCGTCGGTCTGTCGTGGAAGCTGATGGACACCGAACTGGCCGACCTGGAAAGCGTCACCCCGCAAGACATCCAGAATGCCGCCAAGCTGTATTTCACCCGCGAACGTCTCAGCGTCGCCCACGTACTGCCACTGGAGACGACTCATGAGTGAGCGCAAAACCCCACGTCTGCTGCTCGGCCTGATCGCCGTGGCCATCATCGGCTCCGCTGCGTTCTATCTGGTGCCGAGCGACAACACCAAGGCCAGCGAAGCGCTGGATAACGCCAAGTCCAGCCAGAAGCTGCAATCGCTGGCCGAACTCGACGGCAAGGCCCCGGCCAGCCGCAAGCTCGACGTGCAGACCTGGAACACCGCCGAAGGCGCCAAGGTGCTGTTCGTCGAGGCTCGCGAACTGCCGATGTTCGACATGCGCCTGATCTTTGCCGCCGGCAGCAGCCAGGACGGCAACGCGCCAGGTCTGGCCCTGCTGACCAACGCCATGCTCAACGAAGGTGTGGCGGGCAAGGATGTCGGTGCCATCGCTCAAGGTTTCGAAGGCCTGGGCGCGGATTTCGGCAACGGCGCCTATAAAGACATGGCCATCGCGTCGCTGCGCAGTCTGAGCGCTGCCGACAAACGCGAGCCGGCGCTGAAACTGTTCTCGGAAGTGGTGGGCAAACCGACCTTCCCGGCCGATTCCTTCGCGCGCATCAAGAACCAGATGCTCGCCGGTTTCGAGTACCAGAAACAGAACCCCGGCAAACTCGCCAGCCTGGAGCTGATGAAGCGTCTGTACGGCGATCACCCGTACGCCCATTCCAGCGACGGCAATGCGCAAAGCGTGCCGAAGATCACGCTGGCACAACTGCGTGAGTTCCACGCCAAGGCGTATGCCGCCGGCAACGTGGTGATTGCGCTGGTGGGCGATCTGTCCCGCAGCGAAGCCGAGGCGATTGCCAATCAGGTGTCCGCTGCGCTGCCAAAAGGCCCGGCGCTGGCGAAAGTCGAGCAACCGACCGAGCCGAAAGCCGGCATCGGCCACATCGAGTTTCCGTCGAAGCAGACCAACCTGATGATCGCGCAACTGGGCATCGACCGCGACGACCCGGACTACGCCGCGCTGTCGATGGGCAACCAGATCCTCGGCGGTGGCGGTTTCGGCACCCGGCTGATGAGCGAAGTGCGCGAGAAACGCGGCCTGACCTACGGCGTGTATTCGGCCTTCAGCCCGATGCAGGCTCGCGGCCCGTTCATGATCAATCTGCAGACCCGCGCGGAAATGAGCGAAGGCACCCTGAAACTGGTGCAGGACGTGCTCGCCGACTACCTCAAGACCGGCCCGACCCAGAAAGAACTGGACGACGCCAAGCGCGAACTGGCCGGCAGCTTCCCGCTGTCCACCGCGAGCAACGCCGATATCGTCGGCCAGCTCGGCGCCATGGGTTTCTACAACCTGCCGCTGAGCTATCTGGACGACTTCATGCGTCAGTCCCAGAGCCTGACGGTCGAGCAGGTTCGCGACGTTCTGAACAAACACTTGAGCACGGATAAACTGGTCATCGTCAGCGCTGGCCCGACCGTGCCGCAAAAGCCGTTACCGGCCCCATCTGATAAACCTGCCGAGCAGCCGCTCGGGGTTCCGGAGCATTAATGGCCAGTCCAAAGAAACCTGTACAAAAACTGCACAACGGGGTGAACCAGTTGCGCATCATCGGCGGCGAATGGCGCAGCCGAAAACTGAGCTTCCCTGATGCGCCGGGCCTGCGTCCGACGCCGGACCGGGTGCGTGAAACCCTGTTCAACTGGCTTGCGCCTTACGTTGCCGGGGCCAAGGTACTCGACCCGTTCGCCGGTAGCGGCGCGCTGTTTCTCGAAGCGCTGTCCCGTGGCGCGGCCATGGGCCAGGCGCTGGATGCCAGCCACGTCGCGGTCTCCAGCCTGAAAGAACACCTCGGCACCCTGCGCTGCACCAACGGCCAGGTGCAGACCGCCGATGCGCTGCGCTACCTGGAAACGCAGACCGCGACCGCGTTCGACCTGGTATTCCTCGACCCCCCGTTCAACCAGAACCTGCTGCCAGCGGTGTGCACGCTGCTGGAAGAGCGCCAATGGCTGGCCGATGATTCGTGGATCTACACTGAAAGCGAAACCGCGCCATCGACCCTCGGCCTGCCGGGCAACTGGCGCCTGCACCGCGAGCAGAAATCCGGGCGGGTGTACTACGCGTTGTGGCAACGTATGGCAGTGATCGCCGGTTAACCGACCGGCCTGAAAAAGCGGCGAGTCTCAGCCGAGGCTCGCTGCGCTGCATCGAGAGCAATCGTGTCCCCTTCGTCAAAAACGTTCATCCCCGCCTTCGGCCTCGGCAATCCGCACCTGCAAACCCTGTGGGGGCCGCTGTGGCGTAAAACCGTGCACCTTGATCGCCAGCGCGAACGGCTGTGGCTGGACGACGGCGACTTTCTGGATCTGGACTGGTATGGCCCGCACAGCGCCGAGGCGCCATTGGTGCTGGTGTTGCACGGCCTGACCGGTTCTTCCAATTCGCCTTACGTGGCCGGAATCCAGGCAGCGCTCGCCGCACAAGGCTGGGCCAGTGTTGCACTGAACTGGCGCGGCTGCTCCGGCGAGCCGAACCTGTTGCCGCGCAGCTACCATTCCGGCGCCAGCGAAGACCTCGCCGAAACCCTCCGCCACCTGAAAGCCAAGCGGCCACTGGCGCCGCTGTATGCGGTCGGCTACTCCCTTGGCGGCAACGTGCTGCTCAAGCATCTGGGGGAAACCGGCAGCGCCAGCGGCGTGTTCGGTGCGGTGGCGGTGTCGGTGCCGTTTCGCCTGGATCAATGTGCCGACCGTATCGGCCAGGGTTTCTCGAAGGTCTATCAGGCGCACTTCATGCGCGAGATGGTGGCGTACATCAAGAACAAGCAGCGCCAGTTCCAGCACGACGGCCGCGAGGACGGTCTCGCTGCACTGGCGGCCCTCGGCTCGCTGGAAAACATGCGCACCTTCTGGGATTTCGATGGCCGGGTGACGGCGCCTCTGCACGGTTTCGCCGATGCCGAGGATTACTATCGCCGCGCGTCGAGCCGTTACTTTCTCGGCGAGATCCGCACGCCGACCCTGATCATTCAGGCGGCGGACGATCCGTTCGTGTTCCCCCACAGCCTGCCTTCGGCCAATGAGTTGTCGGCCACGACCCAGTTCGAATTGCAGAATAAGGGCGGGCATGTCGGCTTCGTCGACGGCACACTCCGCCAGCCGGGTTATTACCTGGAACGACGGATTCCACAGTGGCTGGCCGACGCGGGGCGCGAGTGAGTCATGAACGATCAGGGCGAGTCGATCCGTTTCTGGCAAGCCGCGCCTCTGGCCGGTGTCGAGCTGTTGACCGCGCGCTACATCGAGCATCGTTTCGCCCCGCACGTCCACGACGGTTATGTGATCGGCATGATCATGGCCGGCGCCCAGCGCTACCGTTATCGCGGCGCCGAACACCTGGCGGGCAGCGGTACGCTGGTGCTGATCAATCCGGACGAAGTGCATAACGGCCACAAGGGCACCGAGGACGGCTGGCTGTACCGGGCGTTTTATCCCGACACCGGGCAAATCGTCGCGCTGTTGAATGAACTGGAACTGCCGACCGCACCGATGCCGGCCTTCGCTGCGACGCTGTATCGCGATCCGGATCTGGTCAACGGTTTCTGTCAGTTGCATCGCTTGCTGGAAAGCCCCGCCACCGCGTTGCAACAGCAAACGGTGTGGCGAGAAATGATGATGCTGCTGTTGCAGCGTCACGCGGCGGTGCAGATCAACGGCAAGCCCGGCAAAGAGCACCGCGCGGTAGCGATGGCCAAGGAGTTGCTGCACGCGCAACTGGCGGCGCCGCCCTCGCTGGAAGAACTGGCGGCGGCGGTGAATCTCTCGCCTTTCCACTTCGCCCGGGTTTTCCGCCGCGCCACCGGCATGCCGCCGCACAGCTGGCTGATGCAGCAGCGGATCGCCTGCGCGCGGGGTTTACTGCAGAGCGGCTGCCTGCCGGTGGAAGTCGCCACGCAGTTGGGATTTGCCGACCAGAGCCATCTGAGCCGGCAGTTCAAACAGGTTTATGGCGTAGGCCCGGCGGCCTATCGCAGTGCGCGGCTGGATCGCTGATGGCTTACTCGCCCGTAGCGATACCGCGCGACGGCTCGTTGATCCACTCGCTCCACGATCCGGCATACAGCGAACCCAACGGGTAACCCGCCAGGCACAGGGCGAACAGGTTGTGACACGCCGTCACCCCGGAGCCGCAGTAAGCCACCAGATCGCTCGGCGAACGCTCGCCGAGTTTCGCGGCGAAACGCTGTTTGAGCTGATCGGCCGGCAGGAAACGCCCGTCGCTGCCCAGGTTGTCGGTAAACGCCGCGCATTGCGCGCCGGGAATGTGCCCGGCGACCGGGTCGATCGGCTCCACTTCGCCCTTGAAACGCGGCAAGGCGCGGGCATCGAGCAGGGTCAGGGCCGGCTGACCGAGGCGCTGCTGCAATTGCTCGGCGCTGAGCAGCAGGCTCATGTCCGGCTGGCCGCTGAAGCTGCCCCGGCCCGCTGACGGTGGATCAAGACTCAACGGCAATCCCGCCGCATGCCAGGCCTTGAGTCCGCCATCGAGAATGAACACGCCGTCGCGCTTGCCCAGCCACGCCAGCAACCACCAGGCCCGCGCCGCATAGGCGCCCGGGCCGTCGTCATACAAAACCACGTCACTGTCATTGTTGATGCCGAATGCTTGCAGGCGTTCGATCAGCGCCGCCGGCTCCGGCAGCGGATGGCGGCCGGTCACGCCCTTGATGACCGGGCCGCTGAGGTCGCGTTCAAGATCAGCGAAATGTGCCCCGGCAATGTGCCCCTCGGCGTAGCTGCGCTGGCCGTAATCCGGGTCTTCGAGGGCAAAACGGCAGTCGAGAATCACCAGCCCCGGTTGCGCCTTGCGGGCATCCAGTGCGGTCGGGCTGATCAGTTGCGCAATCGGCATAGCGAACGACTCCAGTGAGGAAATGGAATTACGGTCTTTCTTCGAGGGCCTGGGCCAGCGGCACGTAGAACTCTTCGAACAAGGCGTTGACCTCATCGCGGGCCTGCTCGGTGACAAACCCCGCTTCCAGCACCAGCACCTGATACACGCCACGCTTGATGGCCTGTTCACTGAGGTAATTGGAGTTCTCCCGGGTCGTGCACAGGAAGCGCACCCACGAGGTGAGGATGATCCACGCGTTGAGGGTCAGGGATTCGATCTGCACTCGGTCCATCTTCAGGATCCCGGCAGCGACAAAGCCTTCGTAGATCGCTGCGCCCTGGATTACGCAGCGCTGGGAGAAGCGGCGATAACGCGCGGCCAGATCCGGATCGCTGTCGAGCAAGTGTTCGAGATCGCGGTGCAGAAAGCGGTAGCGCCACATCGCCGACAGCAATTCCTTGAGATAGAAGCGCTTGTCTTCGACCGTCGCGGCACGGCCCTGGGGCGGACGCAGGAAGCTGTCCACCAGGCTTTCGTACTCACTGAACAGCACGGCGATGATCGCCTGCTTGTTGGGGAAGTGGTAGTACAGATTGCCCGGAGAAATCTCCATGTGGGCGGCGATGTGATTGGTGCTGATGCTGCGCTCGCCCTGCTGATTGAACAGCTCGAGGCTGTTCTGCACGATGCGCTCGCTGGTTTTGATCCGTGGGGCCATGGCTTGAGCTTTAATTCAGAGTGCGTTGGGGGGCATCTTACGACCTAACCGGAACGGGATAAAACCAGGATGCGCAAGGAAGCCATTTGACTTTCTAGAGCATTGACTCTAAAAAGCTCGTCATAACAATACCTACGGAGCTGACAATGACTGCCGATATTGCCTACCTGCAAACGCTGCAACAGCCGCTGGAAGAGCTCAACCGGCTGTTCAACGCGCAGCGCGCCGCCTACGCCGCCAACCCGATGCCGCCTGCAACCCAGCGCCAGCAATGGCTCAAGGCCCTGCGCGATTTGCTGAGCAGCGAACGGCAGGCCCTGATCGACGCCATCAGCTCCGACTTCAGCCACCGCAGCGCCGATGAAACCCTGCTCGCCGAACTGATGCCGAGCCTGCACGGCATTCACTACGCCAGCCAGCACATCAGCCAGTGGATGAAACCTTCGCGACGCAAAGTGGGTGTGGCTTTCCAGCCGGCGTCGGCGAAAGTCGTGTATCAGCCCCTCGGAGTGGTCGGCGTCATCGTGCCGTGGAACTATCCGCTGTTTCTCGCCATCGGCCCGCTGACCGGCGCGCTCGCGGCCGGCAACCGGGTGATGCTCAAGCTCAGCGAATCGACCCCGGCCACCGGCCTGTTGCTCAAGGAACTGCTGGCGCGGATCTTCCCCGAAGATCTGGTGTGCGTGGTGCTCGGCGAGGCTGATGTCGGCGTGGCGTTTTCGAAAATGCGTTTCGACCACTTGTTGTTCACCGGTTCCACCAGCGTCGGCAAGCACGTGATGCGGGCAGCGGCAGAGAACCTGACGCCGGTGACCCTGGAGCTGGGCGGCAAGTCCCCGGCCATCGTCTCCCGCAACGTTCCGCTCAAGGACGCCGCCGAACGCATCGCCTTCGGCAAGACCCTCAACGCCGGGCAGACCTGCGTTGCCCCTGACTATGTGCTGGTGCCGGAAGAGCGCGTCGGCGGATTCGTCGAAGCCTATCGCCAGGCCGTGCGCGGGTTTTATCCGACGCTTGCCGACAACCCGGACTACACCGCCATCATCAACGAGCGCCAATTGGCGCGGCTCAACAGCTACCTCAGCGACGCCACCAGCAAGGGCGCGCTGCTGATTCCGCTGTTCGACCAGGGCCAGGGCCGGCGCATGCCCCACAGCCTGCTGCTGAATGTCAGCGACGAGATGACGGTGATGCAGGATGAAATCTTCGGCCCGCTGCTGCCGATCGTGCCGTATCAGGATCTGGATCAGGCATTTGCTTACATCAATCAGCGGCCACGTCCTCTGGCTCTTTACTACTTCGGCTACGACAAACGCGAACAGAAACGCGTGCTCAGCGAAACCCATTCCGGTGGCGTCTGCCTCAACGACACGCTGCTGCATGTGGCGCAGGACGACATGCCGTTCGGCGGCATCGGCCCGTCGGGCATGGGCCATTACCACGGGCACGAAGGTTTCCTGACGTTCAGCAAGGCCAAGGGCGTGCTGGTCAAACAGCGCTTCAACGCGGCGAAGCTGATCTACCCGCCCTACGGCAAATCCATTCAGAAACTGATCCAGAAACTGTTCATTCGCTAACGTCACCGCCGGGTAATAACAACAATGCACCCAAGCCTGACCGAAACACCTGCCCTGTCGCGCCGTGGGCTGCTGAAATTCAGCCTCGGCGCCACGGCTTTCCTCACCACCGCCGGCCTTGGTGCCAGCCTCAGCGGCTGTTCTTCGAGCGTTTCAGCCAACGGGTTCGCCACGTTGCGCAGCGGCGATCTGCTGTTTCTGCGCGCACTGATTCCGGTGATGCTGGATGGCGCCGTTGCTGTGGAAAAGCTGCCCGCCGCTGTCGATGGCACCCTGAAGTCGCTGGATTACAGCCTCGATCACCTGTCGCCGGAAATGCTCAAGCTCACCCGGCAACTGTTCGATGTGCTGGGCATGGCAGTGACGCGCGGACCATTGACCGGGATCTGGGGCAGTTGGGAAAACGCCAGCCCCGAAGCGATCCGCCACTTCCTCGAACGTTGGGAAAACAGCTCGCTGAACCTGCTGCGCATGGGCCACAGCTCATTGCTGCAAATGGTGATGATGGCCTGGTACACCCGCGACGGATCGTGGGCCCATTGCGGTTACCCCGGCCCGCCCGCCGTTTGAGCCTGGCGACCCACGCAAAACAATAATAAGAGAACCTGATCGATGCCCGTACCCGACCCGTTTCGCGAAGGCCTTGCCCGTGGCTGGAAAACCTACAACGGCGCACAACTGAACGATGACCTGACCCTGGAAACCGACGTGGCCATCATCGGCAGCGGTGCCGGCGGCGGCACCACGGCGGAAATCCTCAGCGCCGCCGGCTATAAAGTGCTGCTGATCGAAGAAGGCCCGCTCAAGACCAGCAGCGATTTCAAACTGCTGGAAGACCAGGCCTACAGCAGCCTCTATCAGGAAGGCATCGGCCGCATGAGCAAGGACGGCGCGATCACCATCCTTCAGGGGCGCGCAGTCGGCGGCACCACGCTGATCAACTGGACATCGAGTTTTCGCACCCCCGAGCCGACCCTGGAACACTGGGCCAAGGAACACAACGTCAAAGGCCACAGCCCCGCCGACATGGCGCCGTGGTTCGAAAAAATGGAGCAGCGTCTCGGCGTCGCTCCGTGGATGGTGCCGCCCAACGCCAACAACGACGTGATCCGCAAAGGCTGCGAACAGCTCGGCTACAGCTGGCACGTGATCCCGCGCAACGTGCGCGGCTGCTGGAACCTCGGCTATTGCGGCATGGGCTGCCCGACCAACGCCAAACAATCGATGATGGTCACGACCATTCCGGCAACCCTGGAAAAGGGCGGAGAATTGCTGTATCTGGCCCGCGCCGAAAAGCTTTTGATCAACGGCGACAAGGTCACCGGCCTGCAATGCGTGGCGCTGGACGAACGCTGCGTCGAGCCGACCGGACGCACGATCACCGTCAAGGCGCGGCATTACGTGCTGGCCGGCGGCGGGATCAACAGCCCTGCCCTGCTGATGCGTTCGGATGCACCGGATCCCCACCAACGGTTGGGCAAGCGCACCTTCCTGCATCTGGTGAACATGTCCGCCGGGCGTTTCGACGAGGTCATCAACCCGTTCTACGGCGCGCCGCAGTCGATCTACTCGGACCATTTCCAGTGGAGGGACGGCACCACCGGCCCGATGGCCTACAAACTTGAAGTGCCGCCGCTGCACCCGGCGCTCGCTGCCACATTGCTCGGCGGTTTCGGTCAGGAAAGCGCGCAACACATGGCGGACCTGCCGCACACCCACGCGATGCTGGCCCTGCTGCGCGACGGTTTTCACCCGGACAGTCAGGGCGGCAGTGTCGAGCTGCGCGGTGACGGCTCGCCGGTGCTCGACTATCAGGTGTCGCCTTACACTTGGGAGGGTCTGCGCCGCTCATTCCACAGCATGGCCGAGATCCAGTTCGCCGGTGGCGCCAAAGCGGTGATGCCGATGCACGCCGATGCGCGCTATGTGAACAGCCTGGCCGAGGCCCGCTCATTGATCGACAGCCTGAGTCTGGAGTTGTATCGCACACGTCTGGGCAGCGCCCACGTCATGGGCGGTTGCGCCATGGGCGAGGACCCGAAAACCGCCGTCACCGACAGCCTCGGCCGCCATCATCAACTGCGCAATCTGTCGATTCATGACGGCTCGTTGTTCCCCACCAGCATCGGGGCCAACCCGCAGTTGTCGGTGTATGGTCTGACGGCGCAACTGGCGACATCCCTCGGCGAACGGTTGAGAAACCCGTGAAAAAGACGAAATTTCCGATCGTCTATAGTGCTTTCTTACCCAACAGGCGACTTTCCCCACCGGGACGGCTGCGATACCATCCGACTCCCCAACGGATTCCCGCCAGGACGACGCGATGAACCGAGTGTTGTACCCAGGTACCTTCGACCCTATTACCAAGGGCCATGGCGATCTGGTCGAACGCGCCTCGCGCCTGTTCGACCATGTGATCATCGCCGTCGCCGCCAGCCCCAAGAAGAATCCGCTGTTCCCGCTGGAACAACGGGTCGAGCTGGCCCGCGAGGTCACCAAACACCTGCCGAACGTGGAAGTGGTCGGCTTCTCGACGCTGCTGGCGCATTTCGCCAAAGAGCAGAACGCCAACGTGTTCCTGCGTGGCCTGCGCGCGGTGTCGGACTTCGAGTACGAATTCCAGCTGGCCAACATGAACCGCCAGTTGGCGCCGGATGTGGAGAGCCTGTTTCTCACCCCGTCCGAGCGTTATTCGTTCATTTCCTCGACCCTGGTGCGGGAAATCGCGGCCCTGGGCGGCGACATCAGCAAGTTCGTCCACCCGGCGGTGGCCGACGCCCTGACCCTGCGCTTCAAGAAGTAACGACCGTTCAAACGGCGCCCGCGTGCACTACGGGCGCCAATGCGGCACAATTGCGCGCATTGATTCATAGCGCCCGGGCTCCCCGCCCCGGCTGGAGTTAGCATGTCCCTGATCATCACCGACGATTGCATCAACTGCGACGTCTGCGAACCCGAGTGCCCGAACGCCGCCATTTCCCAAGGCGAAGAGATCTACGTGATCGACCCGAACCTGTGCACCCAGTGCGTCGGCCACTACGACGAGCCGCAGTGCCAGCAGGTCTGCCCGGTGGATTGCATTCCACTGGACGAAGCCCATCCGGAGACTGAAGAACAGTTGATGGAGAAGTACCGCAAGATCACCGGCAAGGCTTGAGCCACTGAATCCGATCGCAGCTCCCGGCTGCGATCGCGTCATTCGCGCTGCTCGAATCCCTCCCCTGTGCAGCCCAGGCATCGCACGAATGCCGCTTTCGCCGGCGCCACCACCAGCGCCTCCCCCGCATCGCCAATCCCGCCACCCAGCGCGGTGAACGGCAACGACACGACGAACGCCCCGGCACCGATCACCGTTGCCACCACCAGCAATGGTCGGGCAATCAGCAGATCGCCGAGCATGGCGTAGGCCGGTGGATTCTGGATGGCGTAACGAGGGTCACCGCTGCCGCCTTCCGTGGCCTGAACGGTCAGGCTCAAGCACAGCAGCAGGGCAACGATGAGGGTTTGCAAGGACTTCATGGCACGATCCTTCGGGCTGAACAGTGAGACAACTCACTATAGACCGTAGGACTTTTTCGGACGCTTTGTTCAGCTTTGGCAGCGCGGGCACCAGACGCTGGCGCGCTGGCCGAGCTTCATTTCCCGCAGGCCCGTGCCGCAGACCTTGCAGTGCTCGCCGCCGCGACCGTAGACAAACAGTTCCTGCTGGAAATACCCCGGCTGCCCGTCGCCACCGATGAAATCACGCAACGTGGTGCCGCCGCGCTCAATGGCCGCCGCGAGGATGCGTTTGATCTCGATCGCCAGCTTCAGATACCGCGCCCGGGAAATGCCCTTGGCCTCTCGCCGCGGATCGATTCCGGCGGCGAACAGCGCCTCGGTCGCGTAGATGTTGCCGACCCCCACCACCACCGCGTTGTCCATGATGAACGGCTTGACCGCCATCGAGCGCCCGCGTGATAGCTGATACAACCGCTCGCCATCGAACAGATCGGTCAACGGCTCCGGACCCAGGCGGATCAGCAACTCGTGATTGAGCGGGTCGGTGCTCCAGAGCATCGCCCCGAAGCGCCGTGGATCGGTGTAGCGCAGGGCCAGGCCCGACTCCAGCTCGATATCGACATGCTCATGCTTGGCCGCCGGCATCCCGACCTCAACCAGCCGCAGGTTGCCCGACATGCCCAAGTGGCTGATCAATGTGCCGACTTCGGCGTTGATCAGCAGATACTTGGCGCGCCGCTCGACCAGCACGATGCGCTGCCCGGACAGGCGCACATCGAGGTCTTCGGGAATCGGCCAGCGTAAGCGCCGGTCACGCACGATTACGCGGCTGACCCGTTGGCCTTCCAGGTGCGGAGCAATGCCGCGGCGGGTGGTTTCGACTTCCGGCAGTTCAGGCATCAGTTCCTCGAATCATCAGCTTCTTGAATCAGTGCGCGCCAAGTTCGCGGATCGTCTGCTTCAACGTCTCGAAGTCGTAATCGGAAAGCCCGATATACTCGAGCACCAGCGGCCCGACGGCCTGCCATTCGAAGTCTTCGGTCTGGTTGCCCAGTACCCGGTAGGACGCGCAGATGTGCTCGGCCATTTTCAGGATCGCCAGCAGGTTTTTCATCTGACTGTTGCGCGAGGTCTCGTCGCTGAAGATCGCCAGGGCATTGTGATGGTTGGCGATGGCCGCGCTGACATGCTCCGGCAGGCGCCAGGACTTTGCGGTGTAATAGCCGACGACCGAGTGGTTGGTGTTGTAGACATCGTTCTCGGTGTCCACGACCCGGCGCTCGGCACTCGCATTGGCATAGGCCGTCTCCAGCGTGGTCATGTAGTCGGGGAAACGCTGAAGCATCAGCGGCACGCCGCAATCATGGAAAAGACCCAAGGCATAAGCCTCGTCGCTCGCCTCGGTGCCGACGCGCTTGGCCAGGGTCAGACAAGTCATGGCCACGTCCTGGGCGGTGTCCCAGAAACGGTTGAGGGTGACGATGGTGTCATCGTTCATTTCGCCCTTGATCGACATCGCGTTGATCAGATTGATGATCGAGCGACTGCCCAACAGATTCACCGCGCGCTTGATCGAGGTGATCTTGTTGCTCAGGCCGTAATAGGGCGAATTGACGATTTTCAGCAGCGAGCCGGACAGGCCAGGATCCTGGGAGATCAGCTTGGCGATCGTCTCCAGGTCGGGGTCGGGCATGTACTGCTCCATTTGCAGATCCACCATGATCTGCGGCTGCGCGGGCACACTGATGCCCTGCAGGGACTGTTGAATCTGTTCGGTGGTCAGCTCTTGGGACATAAGTACACACTCTGGGACAGGCGGCGATTCTAACCTCTAAAAACCGACGCACGACACACCAGTGGGCAATTCGCAGGAACTTTCACTTTCCACCAGCCTTCGGAATCTGTAGTGCCCGGAACAGATTCACGTCTGTCTCGGACAGTATTCCCAACAGACTCAGGAGCTTAACGATGGCGACTTCTCTCAGCGGCAAGCGCGTCGCTTTTCTGGTAACCGATGGTTTCGAGCAGGTCGAACTGACCGGCCCCAAACAGGCACTTGAGCAGGCAGGAGCGCAGGTTGACATCCTCTCTGCCGAAGCCGGCAGCGTCAAAGGCTGGAATCACGATAAACCGGCGGACGACTTCAAGGTCGACCAGACCTTCCAGGGCGCAAGCATCGATCAATACGATGCCGTGGTGCTCCCGGGCGGTGTGCAGAACTCTGACACCATCCGCATCGACCAGGACGCCCAGCACCTGGTCAAGACCGGTGCCTCCGCCGGCAAACCGATCGCAGTGATCTGCCATGGCAGCTGGCTGCTGATTTCGGCAGGACTGGTCAATGGCAAGACCATGACCAGCTACAAGACCGTCAAGGACGATCTGGTGAATGCGGGGGCGAACTGGGTTGATCAGGAGGTAGTAAAAGACGGCCACCTGATCAGCAGCCGCCAACCGGACGACATTCCGGCGTTCAGCAATGCGCTGATCGACGCGCTGTCGGCATAGAGCATAAGCGTATGGATACGGGGCGGGCCTGCTCGTGATGAGGTCTGCCGCGTTTCATCGCACACCAAACCCGGCATAAGGCGCAACACGGTATACTCCCGCTCTTTTTTCCGGAGCGACGTCATGTCCCTGCCTAGCTTGCGCCTCAAAGCCAACGCCGACCGTCGCCTGCGCGCCGGTCACCTGTGGATCTACAGCAACGAAATCGACGTGGCGGCGACCCCGTTGCACGGCTTCAAGGCCGGCGACCAGGCGATTCTCGAAGCCGCCGGCGGCAAGCCGCTGGGCATCGTCGCCATGAGTCCGAACAACCTGATCTGCGCCCGCCTGCTGTCGCGCGACATCAAGCTGCCGTTGGACAAGTCGCTGCTGGTCCATCGGCTCAACGTGGCCCTGTCACTGCGCGAGCGCCTGTTCGACAAGCCGTTCTATCGTCTGGTCTACGGTGATTCCGACCTGCTGCCAGGCCTGGTGGTCGATCGTTTCGGCGACATCCTCGTGGTGCAGCTCGCCTCGGCAACCATGGAAGCCCATAAAGATGACGTGATCGCGGCGCTGACCCAAGTGCTCAAGCCAAGCGGCATCCTGTTCAAGAACGACTCCGCCGCCCGCGATGCCGAAGGCCTCGAGCGCTACACCGAAACCGTATTCGGCGTGGTGCCGGAGTGGGTGGCTCTGGAAGAGAACGGTGTGAAATTCGAAGCGCCGGTCATTCAAGGTCAGAAAACCGGCTGGTTCTACGACCACCGCATGAACCGCGCCCGCCTGGCTCCTTACGCCAAAGGCAAACGCGTGCTGGACCTGTACAGCTACATCGGTGGCTGGGGTGTGCAGGCGGCCGCATTCGGCGCCAGCGAAGTGTTCTGCGTCGACGCCTCGGGCTTCGCCCTCGACGGTGTTGAGCGCAACGCTGCACTGAATGGTTTCGCCGACAAGATGACCTGCATCGAAGGCGACGTCTTCGAAGCCCTGAAGGAACTCAAGGCCAGCGAAGAGCGCTTCGACGTGATCGTTGCCGACCCGCCTGCGTTCATCAAACGCAAGAAAGACCTGAAAAACGGTGAAGGCGCGTACCGTCGCCTGAACGAGCAAGCCATGCGCCTGCTCAACAAGGACGGCATCCTGTTCAGCGCTTCGTGCTCGATGCACCTGCCGGAAGATGACCTGCAGAACATCCTGCTGACCAGCGCCCGTCACCTGGACCGCAACATCCAGCTGCTGGAGCGTGGTGGCCAAGGCCCGGATCACCCGGTACACCCGGCCATCCCGGAAACCCGCTACATCAAGAGCATCACCTGCCGCCTGCTGCCCAACAGCTGACAGACGCACGGCGTTGAAGCTATCGAAAGGGGAGCCCACGGGCTCCCCTTCTTTTTGTCTTGAACTTTGTTTTCCTACATTTATCGTCCTGCCGATGTGCAGGATATTTCCTTACATGTTTTATTTATTGGAATTTAACTTACACACTCACTTCCAGCCATAGATCACTCCGACAAAATTACTGGACAATTCCTACTTAATATTTGCTTGCGATTAATCCATTACAAACTATTATTAAGTCGTCACCACGAAGGTGACACCCACTAACCACGAAGCAAAAATGAACAAGGAGTTCAATCATGAAAGCAATTACTCTGGAATCCCGCACCCTCGCAAACCTGGCTTTTCTGGTCGCACCTAAAGCCCGTTAAGTAAGGTGGGCGCTGGGTATAGCCGGCTACCCAGCGCCTCTGACAAAGCACTTATCCAGAGCAGCGTGCCCTAACATGCATATAAATCCTTATTTATTCATACTGCCACGAACGCCCGGCCAGATAGTCTGGAATTACAAAGACCATACTCAACATGAACTTGATCTGGAACATTCCTCCCGACTGGCGCAACTTATCCACGACCCTGACCTATATGACAACAGCAACATAATAGACACACAGTTATTAAATGCGGGAATACTGACTTCTTCAAAAGTTCCGACACCTGTCTGGGGCTGGGATGAACTGTCCAGGATCTACCATATCGGGACTCGGAATATTCCGTGCGAATACACGCCCCGAAACATTCAGGAATGGTCCAGGCAATACCTCGAACACTGCAACACAGTGCTTGCCACTGCACCTGCGCACGACATCCTTGCGGATACAGGTTCGAACGCACTCATCGCCCTGCCCTCACCGCTGGTATTGAATGACGACAGCCTGTCGAATTCACTGATCCGGCGAAAGACCTGCCGCTCCTTCACCGGCACCGCCGTGTCACTGGACGATGTCGGCACCTTGCTTTACCTGTCCCTCGGTTACCTGCGAGAGCGCGAAGCCGACTGCGACGACAGCATCGCCGAAGGCCTTGGCGCGCGGCGCAGCAGTCCTTCCGGGGGCGGCCTCAATGCCTGCGCCGGGTTCGTGTTTGTACAGAACGTCGACGGACTGACGCCTGGGGTTTATGCCTACCACCCCACCGAACACGCCCTGAGCTTCATCAACCCTTTGCCCGACACCGCACCTGGCAATCTGCTGGGGGGCCAGCACTTCATCAATAACCTGCCATTGGGGCTGTTCATCACCGCCCGCTTCGACCGGCTCTGGTGGAAATACCCGCACTCGCGCGCCTATCGAATGGCGCTCGTCGAAGCCGGGCATCTTTCGCAGACGTTTCAACTGGTGGCTACAGCGCTCGGCATGAACACCTGGCTCACGGGTGCGTTTTCCGATGATCAGGTCGAAACGTTGCTGAAGTTCGAAAACAGTGCGGAACAACCCTTGTTCTTCGTCGGTTGCGGGGAAAGCGACGGCCAGGCGATGTGTCAGGAAATGCGCGACCTGCTGCGTGAGGCCCAGCCATGAGCGCTCTCTCCAGGGAGCCGGTCTTTCAATTCTCCCTGAATGACTGGAACACCCGCGCCTCGGTCCGCACCAGCACCCACGATTATCGTTTGCCGGCCAACGTGCAGGAACAACTGGAGACCCGGCACTGGTTTCCGCCGACGTTTCTACCGTACCTGGCCCATCCGGTCATCGAAGCAGCGGGCCGCTCGATGCTGCATCGGCTCACGGCCCGGCATCTGGTGCATTTTCTCGACTACACCACGCTGCTCGAACACCGGATCGTCAATCGCGCCGTCGAAACCATTGTCCACGGCGAGCTGCCCGTCGCGGTGCCGGCGCCGATGAAAACCGCCGCGCTCCAGCTCTACACCGACGAGGGCTACCACGCCCTGTTTTCCAACCAGGTGGCGGAGCAGATCGCCAGCCTCTACGGCATCACCAAGCGTCCGGTCATGCCCAGGCGAATCACCCGGATGAACCTGCTGATCGCACGCACAGACCAGCAGCAAAGGCCGCTGGCGTGCTTCTTACTGGGTTTCGTCTCGGAAACCATCATTGCCCGTGAACTGCTGGATGTCTGCCGCGACAGTCTGGTGTCCGGCGTCAACGACATGTTGCGCGATCACCTCACCGACGAAGCGCGCCACAGCCGGTATTTCACCGAAGTGTTCCACTATCTCTGGCTGCACCTGGACCCAAGGCAGCGAACGTTCACCGCGACGACCTTGCTCGACATTCTGGAAATCTTCTTCGAAGTGGATGAGCACTGGCTGCGGGAAAGCCTCTGCGGCGCGGACATTGCAGGCACCACGGTAATGGAGATTCTCGGCACGATCACAACGGCCCAGGCCAGTCGCCAGCGGGCACGCACCGGCAGCCTCGCCACAATGAGCGCGCTGAAGAAAGCCGGATTTTTCGCCGAACCTCAAAACCAGACACTTTTTGCCAGGGCAGGACTGATTGATGGATGACGGACAATCTGCGGTGACCCAACGACAGCGGCGCGGAGCTGTCAGCCTTTTGCTGGCGATGGTGCTGCTCGGCGTCTTTCCGCTGGATGTCCTGCTGCCTTCGTTTCCGGCACTGGCTGAGCACTTTCGCAGCACTCCGGCGGATATTGCCCTGTCGATCAGCCTGTTCGCGGTCGGGATTGCCTTCGCCCAGTTGCTGATCGGGCCCCTGTCGGATGTGATCGGACGCAAAGGCCTGCTGCTCGCAGGCATGAGCGTATCAATGCTCGGCGCCCTCGGATGCGTGATGACCTCGGATTATTCGCTGTTTCTGGTTTTTCGGGTGGTGCAGGCGCTGGGTTGCGGCTGTTTCGTGCTGTCACAGGCGCTGGTGCAGGATCTGTTCGAAGGCGAGGAACGTGATCGCCTGCGGATTCTGATGGTGACCGCCACCGGGATCTTCATTTCCGTATCTCCATTGGCCGGAACCTTGCTTCAGGCCGCGCTTGGCTGGCGCGGCAGCTTCTGGGTGTTCTCCGCACTGTCCGCCATCGTGCTACTCAAGGCATGGTGGTTTCTGGACAACAGCCGACCGGCAGCCCGTGGTACATCCACCCATTTCCTGAGGGCTTACCGGCGGGTACTGGGAGACTTCGACTTCGTCGGTTACTGGCTGATTTCAGCCTTCGCCTTCGCCTGCCACTTTTCGTTCATCGTGATTTCGCCGCTGATTTTCATGGACCGCCTGCAACTGTCTGCTTATGACTTCTCGCTGATCCTGCTGATCTACGGCGCCGCGTATGTGATCGGGGGCATCCTCGCCAGCGTACTGAGCAGACGCATCAACGGTAGCCAGCAAATTGTTGTCGGGCTGAGCCTGATCCTGTTCGCCGGCCTGACCATGCTGTACCTGGCATCGAACTTCGCACTGACCCCGACCACGGTGCTGATCCCGATGTTGATCTGCACCGCTGGCACCACCATCGCCCGGCCCGCCGCCACGTCGCGGGCTATGAGCCTGTATCCCGAAAATGCTGGCACGTCTGCATCCGCCGGCAGCACGCTGATCTTCATCTGCGGCGGCTTGATCAGTGCGTTGATCAGCCTGAGCCCTGCCAACCTGCAATCCACGCTGGGCTACTGCTTCGTGATACTCAGCGGAGTGGCACTGGCGTTGAACGCGCGGATCAGCCGTCGCAACGATCTGGTGGGGCAACCGGACAGCGATTAACCCTGCCGGTCGTCATCCCGCACGCTTCGTCAGCACTGGAACAACGTTTTGCGCCATTCCCTCCTGACGCCAGCGGTGTAGAATCGCGAGATTCATCGCCATTCATCCCCGGCGGGTTTATGAGCTCAGGCTGAGACCAGCGGCGATCCCGCAACGTCATCGGCAACATCAGGACACACGGCCATTTCTGAGTGTTCCAGACGTCAATAGAAGCTCACTCCCCTTTGATACCTGATTAGCCGCCCGGAGTGCTCCATGCCAGATTACCGCTCGAAAACATCCACCCACGGCCGCAACATGGCCGGCGCCCGCGCACTGTGGCGCGCCACCGGGATGAAGGATGACGACTTCAAGAAGCCGATCATCGCCATTGCCAACTCCTTTACCCAGTTCGTACCGGGCCACGTTCACCTGAAGGACCTGGGTCAGCTGGTTGCCCGTGAGATCGAACGCGCTGGCGGCGTTGCAAAAGAATTCAACACCATCGCCGTGGATGACGGCATCGCCATGGGCCACGACGGCATGCTGTATTCGCTGCCGAGCCGCGAGATCATCGCCGACTCCGTCGAGTACATGGTGAACGCCCACTGCGCCGACGCCATCGTCTGCATCTCGAACTGCGACAAGATCACCCCCGGCATGCTGATGGCCGCGCTGCGCCTGAACATCCCGGTGATCTTCGTCTCCGGCGGTCCGATGGAAGCCGGCAAGACCAAACTGGCCAGCCACGGTCTCGACCTCGTCGACGCCATGGTGATCGCCGCCGACTCCAGCGCTTCTGACGAGAAGGTTGCCGAGTACGAGCGCAGCGCCTGCCCGACCTGCGGTTCGTGCTCCGGCATGTTCACCGCCAACTCGATGAACTGCCTGACCGAAGCCCTTGGCCTTGCATTGCCGGGCAACGGTTCGACCCTGGCCACCCACAGCGATCGCGAGCAACTGTTCCTGCAGGCCGGCCGCACCATCGTCGAACTGTGCAAACGCTACTACGGCGAGAACGACGAGTCGGTACTGCCGCGCAACATCGCCAACTTCAAGGCGTTCGAGAACGCGATGATGCTCGACATCGCCATGGGCGGTTCAACCAACACCATCCTGCACTTGCTGGCCGCTGCCCAGGAAGCCGAGATCGACTTCGACCTGCGTGACATCGATCGTCTGTCGCGCAAGGTGCCGCAACTGTGCAAGGTCGCGCCGAACATCCAGAAGTACCACATGGAAGACGTGCACCGCGCCGGCGGCATCTTCAGCATCCTCGGTTCGCTGGCCCGTGGTGGCCTGTTGCACACCGACCTGCCGACCGTGCACAGCCGCAGCATGGAAGAAGCCATCGCCAAGTGGGACATCACCCAGACCGACGATGAAGCCGTGCATCACTTCTTCAAGGCAGGCCCGGCCGGTATTCCGACGCAAACCGCGTTCAGCCAGTCGACCCGCTGGGAAACCCTGGACGACGACCGTGAAAACGGCTGCATCCGCAGCTTCGAACACGCCTATTCGAAAGAAGGTGGCCTGGCCGTGCTGTACGGCAACATCGCCCTGGACGGTTGCGTGGTGAAAACCGCCGGTGTCGACGAGTCGATCCACGTGTTCGAAGGCAACGCGAAGATCTTCGAAAGCCAGGACAGCGCCGTGCGCGGCATCCTCGCCGACGAAGTGAAGGAAGGCGACATCGTCATCATTCGCTACGAAGGCCCGAAAGGCGGCCCGGGCATGCAGGAAATGCTCTACCCGACCTCGTACCTGAAATCCAAAGGCCTGGGCAAAGCCTGCGCCCTGCTGACCGACGGCCGTTTCTCTGGCGGCACTTCTGGTCTGTCCATCGGCCACGCTTCGCCAGAGGCTGCGGCCGGCGGCGCGATCGGCCTGGTGCAGGACGGCGACAAGGTGCTGATCGACATTCCGAACCGCTCGATCAACCTGTTGATCAGCGACGAAGAGCTGGCGGCACGCCGGGTCGAGCAAGACAAGAAAGGCTGGAAACCGGTCGAGAAGCGTCCTCGCAAAGTGACCACTGCCCTCAAGGCCTACGCCCTGCTGGCGACCAGCGCCGACAAGGGTGCGGTGCGCAACAAGGCGATGCTCGACGGGCTGTAAGCGTCAAATCGCAGAAACAAAAATGCCCCGCCAAGTGCGGGGCATTTTTTTGCCTTCAGGTTTTGATCGTTCCCACGCTCCCGCGTGGGAATGCCTCAAGGGACGCTCTGCGTCCAGTGACGCGGAGCGTCACGGGCTGCATTCCCACGCAGAGCGTGGGAACGATCATCGCGCTCTGCTCGGAAGCGATCACCGTAGCAATTACTGGATTTCTTCCGGTTTGACGATCACCCAGTTCTTGTCCGCCGTCACCGGCAAACCTTCTTTCGCCTGGGCCGCCGCGTGTTTGGCCATCATGCCCTGGATCTGGGTCATGTATTTGTCCTTGCGGTTGACCCACAAGTGAATGCCGCCCTTGGCCACGTCTACATCATGGAACAGCATGTAGCCGTCGCTGGTCGGCGTGTCGCCACCCACCAGTACCGGTTTTTTCCACTCGTCGATGTAGGTCAGAATTGCCGCGTGCTTGCCGGCCATCCAGGTCGCCGGGGTCCACAGGTACGGGGTCAGTTCGAGGCCGAGGTTGGCTTTCTCGTCATATTTGCCGGCGGTGATCTGCTTGCGCGCGGTGGTCAGCTCGCCGGTTTCGCGGTTCTTAAGCAACGTGGTCACGCCGATCACGTTCTGCGGTTTGACGTTGTAGCCGTACTTCGGATCGGCCGCGACCATGCGCACCAGTTCTTCGGAGGCGGCGGTCATCACGTAGACCTCGATGCCGTTCTCCATCAGCTTGTTGTACAGCTCTTTCTGGCCAGTGAAGATCTTCGGCGGATTCACATCCAGATTCTTGACCACATCACCTTCGTAATAAGTCGCCGGCACCGGTTTGCCCGAGGCCATCAGCTCATCGACGTAGCCCTTGAGTTCCTTGAGGGTGAAGCCGGAAAACACCTGCGCGACCCATGGATAGCAGACCATGTCGTCGACTTCGCAGAGGCGGTAGTAGTAGCTGAACAGGCTTTCCTTGTGGTCGGCGGTGTCCTTGAACGGCATCAGTTTGAGGGAGGGGTCGAGCTTGTCGCGGGTGATCAGACCCTTGTTTTCCATGAACGGCAGCAACGACTCTTCGAGGTCGTAGCGGTAACTGGTGTTGTCCATGTCGAACACCGCGTAGTTACCCTTGTTGGCGTTGGCGGCGATCATCGCGTCCAGCGCCTTGGCCTGATCGGCCGGCCAGTGTTTCAGGTCGGTGGCGAATGCCTGAGTGGCCAGGCCCATCCCCACAGTCAGTGCGACAGCCAGAAATTTCGGTGTGAACTTCATTGGCGCTTTCTCCCTGGGTCAAAGAATTCGACGCTAACAAATATGTGTGACAGTCCTCGTCTGTCAGCGACCGTCCACGTCCGTTTCGCGCCAGCTGCATCCCCGAGAGCGACACGCGCTTATTCCAAAAACGACGGTCAACCTTTGATTTCGGTATTAAATCATTGGAAATCAAGCTGTTAGGCTTGCCGGTTCGCAACAGCCCCGGAAGGCTGTTGGCAAAGTCTTTTCTGGAGTTCTCATGAATCTGCCCCTGATTCTCAACTTGCTGGTGTTCCTCGCCCTGCTCTTCGGCTTGGCGCAAACCCGTCACACCTCGTGGAGCCTGGCGAAAAAAGTCCTGCTCGCGCTGGTGCTGGGCGTGGCACTCGGCGTCGCGCTGCACACGATTTACGGCGCCGGCAATCCGGTGCTGAAAGCCTCGATCGGCTGGTTTGATCTGGTCGGCAACGGTTACGTGCAACTGCTGCAAATGATCGTGATCCCGCTGGTATTCGCCTCGATCCTCAGTGCCGTGGCCCGTCTGCACAACGCTTCTTCGCTGGGCAAGATCAGCTTCCTGACCATCGGCACGCTGCTGTTCACCACCGCGATTGCGGCGCTGATCGGCATCGGCCTGACCAACCTGTTCGGCCTGACCGCCGAAGGCCTGGTTGCCGGCACGCAGGAAATGGCCCGTCTGCAAACCATTCAGACCGACTACGCCGGCAAGGTCGCCGACCTGAATGTGCCGCAACTGCTGCTGTCGTTCATCCCGCAGAACCCGTTCGCCGACCTGGCCCGGGCCAAGCCGACCTCGATCATCAGCGTGGTGATTTTCGCTGCGTTCCTGGGGGTTGCCGCGCTGCAACTGCTCAAGGATGACGTCGAGAAAGGTCAGAAAGTGATCAACGCCATCGACACCCTGCAAGCCTGGGTGATGCGCCTGGTGCGTCTGGTGATGAAGCTGACCCCCTACGGCGTGCTGGCGCTGATGACCAAAGTGGTCGCCGGTTCCAACCTGCAGGACATCATCAAGCTCGGCAGTTTCGTGGTGGTGTCGTACCTCGGTCTCGGCCTGATGTTCGTGGTGCACGGCCTGCTGGTGTCGGCGGCCGGGATCAACCCGCTGCGTTTCTTCCGCAAGATCTGGCCGGTGCTGACATTCGCGTTCACCAGCCGCTCCAGCGCAGCGAGCATTCCGCTGAGCATCGAAGCGCAGACCCGTCGTCTGGGCATTCCGCAATCGGTGGCAAGCTTCGCTGCTTCGTTCGGCGCGACCATCGGCCAGAACGGCTGCGCCGGTCTGTACCCGGCGATGTTGGCGGTGATGGTTGCGCCAACCGTCGGCATCAACCCGCTGGATCCGCTGTGGATCGCGACGCTGGTGGCGATCGTGACCCTGAGTTCGGCTGGTGTGGCGGGCGTGGGTGGCGGTGCGACCTTCGCCGCGCTGATCGTGCTGCCGGCCATGGGCTTGCCGGTTTCGCTGGTGGCGTTGCTGATTTCGGTCGAGCCACTGATCGACATGGGTCGCACGGCGCTGAACGTGAGCGGTTCGATCACCGCTGGCGCGATTACCAGCCAGGCGATGCAGCAGACCGACAAGGCACTGCTGGATGCCGATGAGCATGCGGAGCTTGCTCAGGCATAAGTCTTGATACTGATCGTTCCCACGCTCCTGCGTGGGAATGCCTCTAGGGACGCTCCGCGTCCAGTGACGCAGAGCGTCACGGGCTGCATTCCCACGCGGACGGTTCGACGCCTCGACGTGGGAACGATCACATTGAGCTAAACCCGCTCCCAGACTTCGAAGTTGTAAGCCGGTTTGTCGCCTTCAGCCGGATTCGGCACGTTCGACACCAGTTTCCACTGGTTCAGATCGAACTCCGGAAACCACGCATCGCCTTCCGGGCTCAGTGCCACACGGGTCAGATACAGACGATCCGCCTGCGCCAGCCCCTGCGCATACAACTGCGCCCCGCCAATCAGCATCAACTCATCGACGCCCTGCTCTTTCGCCCACGCTTCGGCGCGAACCACGGCCGCTTCCAGCGACGGATAGACTTCCGCGCCTTCCAGCACCAGATCGGTCTGGCGGCTGACCACGATGTTCAAGCGGCCCGGCAGCGGACGACCCAGCGAATCCCAGGTCTTGCGGCCCATGATGATCGGCTTGCCGAGCGTCGTGGCCTTGAAGTATTTGAAGTCCCCCGGCAGGTGCCAGGGCATGCTGTTGTCGACGCCGATCACACGGTTTTCACCGAGGGCTGCAATCAGGCTGAGGGGGAGTGATTTAGTCATGCCGGCGAGGATACCAGAGCCGCCCTTACCCCGATAAGCGCCACAGCGGTTATGCTCACGGCTCAATCAAGCAACGGGATGCCGCGTGACTGAACTGACTTCACTGCAAAACCTCTGGCTCACCGAAACCGTGCGCCTGCGCGAAGAACACGCAGGCCCGCTGGACGATCTGGAAGCCAATCGCCTGGCCCGCGCGGCTGGCGGCGATCTGCCGGGACGCATTCAACGCCGCGCCCTGTGGCTGGCCGAGCGCGATGGCCTGACCTCCGCACTCAAGCACTGGCTGCAAGGCGCACGCCTGGCGCTGGTGCTGCTGGCGATCTTCGCCGTGTTGAGCGGCGCAGGGCTGGCCTTCGCTGCACTGGGCCAGACGCCGGTCAATGTGTTCTGGGCGCTGGGCAGTCTGCTCGGGCTGAACCTGATTCTGCTGCTGAGCTGGTCGCTGGGGCTGATCTTCGCTGGCGAACACGGCGCCACCCTAGGCCGCTTGTGGCTGTGGCTCAGTGAAAAACTCGCCCGCGATGCCAAGGCTGCCCAACTGGCGCCGGCCCTGCTGTTGATGCTGCAACGCAAGAAGCTCAATCGCTGGGCGCTCGGCACGCTGGTCAACGGCCTATGGCTGCTGGCGATGTTCAGCGCGCTGGTTTTGTTGCTGACACTGATGGCGACCCGGCGCTACGGCTTCGTCTGGGAAACCACGATTCTCAGCGCCGACACGTTCATCAACATGACCCAGGCCCTCGGCGCATTGCCGGCGCTGCTGGGCTTCAACGTGCCGACCGTGGACATGATCCGCGCCAGCGGCGACACCGCGCTGAACATCGAAAGCGCCCGTCAGGCCTGGGCGACCTGGCTGGTCGGCGTGCTGGTGGTGTACGGCGTGCTGCCGCGCCTGCTGTTGGCGCTGTTTTGCTTCTGGCGCTGGAACAGCGGCAAAGCGGCGTTGCGGCTGGACCTGAACCTGCCCGGCTACGCCCAACTGCGCGAACGCCTGATGCCGACCAGCGAACGCCTCGGCATCACCGACCCCGAGCCTGCGCAATTGCACCGCGTCGAAAGCACCGTCGGCGAACACGCCAGCGACGGGGCGTTGCTGGTGGCGATCGAACTCGACGATCAACACTCATGGCCGCCGACACTGCCGAAAAACGTCAGCAACGCCGGCATCCTCGACAGCCGTGAATCGCGCAACAAACTGCTCGAACAACTCAGCCGCTTCCCGCCGGCGCGCCTTGCGATTGCCTGCGACCCACGACGTTCGCCGGATCGCGGCAGCCTGGCGCTGATTGCCGAGCTGGCGCGCAATGCCGCCGCGACCCGCGTCTGGCTGTTGCAGGCGCCGCAAGGACAAGCGCTGGACGCCGAACGCCTCGGTGACTGGCACGTGGCGTTGCAACAACTGGAACTGCCGTTCGCCGATTGCGCCCCGTTGAACTGGCTGGAGCACGGACATGACTGATGCCTGGAAAGCGCCGCTGAAACTGGCGGTGGTCGGCCACACCAACGTCGGCAAGACTTCGCTGCTGCGCACCCTGACCCGCGACGTCGGCTTCGGCGAAGTCTCCCATCGCCCGAGCACCACGCGGCATGTCGAAGGTGCACGGTTGTCGGTGGATGGCGAACCGTTGCTCGACCTCTACGACACGCCCGGTCTGGAGGACGCCATCGCCCTGCTGGATTTTCTCGAGCGTCTGGAACGCCCCGGCGAACGCCTCGACGGCCCGGCACGGCTGGCGCGGTTTCTCGATGGCAGTGAAGCGCGCCAGCGTTTCGAACAGGAAGCCAAGGTGCTGCGGCAACTGCTCGATTCCGATGCCGGCCTGTACGTGATTGACGCCCGCGAACCGGTGCTGGCCAAGTACCGCGACGAACTGGAAGTGCTGGCCAGTTGCGGCAAGCCGCTGCTGCCGGTGCTGAATTTCGTCAGCAGCGCCAACCACCGCGAACCGGACTGGCGTGAAGCCCTGGCGCGCCTCGGCCTGCATGCGCTGGTGCGTTTCGACAGCGTCGCCCCGCCCGAAGATGGCGAGCGGCGGCTGTATGAAAGCCTCGCACTGTTGCTGGAAAACGCCCGCCCACAACTTGAACGGCTGATCGCCGATCAACAGGCCCAACGCCTCGCCCGCGAGCAAAGCGCCGCGCGCTTGATCGCCGAACTGTTGATCGACTGCGCCGCGTGCCGACGCAGTGTGGCGAGCAACGCCGAACAGGAACAACAGGCCATCAGTGAACTGCGCAAAGCCGTGCGCCAGCGGGAACAACGCTGCGTCGAAGCGCTGCTCAAGCTCTACGCCTTCCGCCCGCAGGACGCCGCCGCCAGCGATCTGCCGCTGCTCGACGGGCGCTGGGGCGATGACCTGTTCAACCCGGAAACCCTCAAGCAACTCGGCGTGCGGGTCGGCGGCGGGATTGCCGCCGGAGCCGCAGCCGGTGCGGGTGTGGATTTGCTGGTCGGCGGCATCACCCTGGGTGCCGCCGCCCTGGCCGGTGCCATTGCCGGCGGCGCCCTGCAAACTGCCCGCAGCTACGGCAACCGCCTGCTCGGCAAGATCAAAGGGCAGCGAGAGCTGACGGTCGACGACAACGTGTTGCGCCTGCTGGCCCTGCGTCAGCGGCAACTGCTGCAAGCGCTGAACGCCCGAGGCCATGCGGCGCTGGACAGCATTCAGGTGGCGACGCCGCAGGACAAGACCTGGCGCGAGGGCAAGCTGCCGGAGGCGCTGAACATTGCCCGGGCCCACCCGCAATGGTCGTCGCTCAACTCGCATCCGAAACTGAATCAGGCACAGCGTCAGGAACAGATCGACGAGCTGGTCGGCAAGGTTCTCGAACTCTAGAACCAGCCGAGCTTGAGGAACTGTTTGACCAGCGCCGTCACCCGGCTGCGATCGGTGCGATTGGCGCGCCCGTCGTTGTCGACGTCCGAACACAGGACAACCTCGAAGCGGCCATCGTTATCCAGGTCGTGGACGGCGGCCTTGTAAGCAATGGTTTCGCCCTGGTGAAAGTGCAGCCTCACTGATTCCGGTGTTCCATCGCTGCCGGGGTTCAGAGCGAAGATCCGCAGATGTCGCGTGTCCTCGTCGGCCGCGTTGAACCAGGCGCATTTCAGATAGGTTCGGGTGAAGCTGCGCAGTTGCGCGACTTCACGGGCAGAGGCTTCGCGCCAATCCTGTTCGGTGTGATGAAAGCGCAACTGGACAGTGTCCCCTGCGCCGCTGCCGGACCGATCCCGGGCAATCACTTTCATAAAACGCATCCGTGCGCTCCTTCGGCAAAAAACCAGTCTGGGCCGAAGGGGCAACACGCGCCATGCACCGTTTCCCGGTTTGGCGTAAGAAGGTTCAGCGCGCCTCGCGGGACAGTACGGTAAAAGCCTTGCCCTTCAACAACGCAAGATCCATCACCGGCACCGCCATTTCCTTCGCCAGTTCATCCCACTGGCGCATTCGCAGGCTGACGGCGCACAACGGATCCTGCTCGAACGCATCCGCTTCAGCCTCGGTCATCACCCCGCCCTGATATTCCAGGGTGCGGCGGCTGGCTTCGCTCAAGCGGTGGTAATAGCTCGGATCCCTGAGCGTCAGATAGCGCTTGGCCTGGACGTGATACTCCACCAGCCGCGCCATGCGCTCGCTGAAGCCGGCCTCACGCAAGTAATCCGCGCCGAGGCGTTCGTGGCTGACCACGCCGTAACCGCCCATGTTCTCCGCGCCTTCGGCACACAAATGGCCGATGTCGTGGAAGAACGCGGCGAGCACCACTTCATCGTCAAAGCCTTCGGCGATGGCCAGTTGCGCTGCCTGGGACATGTGCTCGATCTGCGACACCGGTTCGCCGATGTAGTCGCTGGCGCCGAAGCGCTCATAGAGGCCGAACACCCGATCGATGACTTGCTCGTGACTCAACATCAGTGCTCTCCAAATAGCTGTGCAACATTGCGCTCGGCCATGGCCGGGCCGACGCTCATGCCGACGCCGCTGTGCATCAGCGCCACACTCAGCCCCGGCGCCGGACGCAGGAATGAAAACGGCCCCGGCCCCCGGGAACCATAGACACCCTGCCAGCGCTCGACCACTTGCACCTTGCAACCGAGGGTGTGCTCGGCCAGTTCGAGCATCCAGTTGTCGACCTGCTCGGCGTTGAACGGTGATGGATCGCTGCCGTAATGGTGCGAATCGCCGATGATCAGCTCGCCATAAGGTGTCGGGCTGATCAGCAGGTGAATGCCGTTTGCCTGCAGGTGCGGTTGTTCGCGCAGGATTAGCGCCTGCACAGCCGCCGCTTCCGGCAAGTCAGCGAAGGCGCCGTAATGCACGCAGCTGAGGCCGGTGAGCAAGGCGTGTTGCAAGTTCAGGTCGATCTGCGGCCGGACGCGGAGCATTTGCAGGCGGCAGATTTGCGGGTCGAGGGCGGCAATCGGCTCGGCCAGCAAGGTCTGATAATCGTGGCCGGAGCAGACGATGATCTGTTCGGCGGAGAAGATCCCGGCGGTACTGTGCAGGCGCCCCGGTTCGACGTCGCGCACCAGCGTCGAGAAGTGAAACTCGACCTTGAGTTCGCGACGCAGGTATTCGATCAGCGCCGGAATCGCTTCCCGGGAATACAGCTGTTGATCGTCCATTCCGTGCAGCGCGGCGCGGTGATGGCTGAACTGGCCGCCGTACAGATCGCGCAACGCGGCACCACGCAGCAGCTCGACGCGGTAGTCGTGCTCAACGGCACGCCCGGCGCAGAACGCTTCGAGCAAATGTTCTTCGGCCTCGGTGCGGGCGAACAGGTACGAGCCGTTGCGCTTGAGTTGCAGGCCGGCGAGCTGCGCCCACTGGCCCCAGATGTCGCGGCTGGCCTTGGCCAGTTCGAGCATCGGGCCCGGTGGCTGGCCGGTGACCAGCGCCTGGCCGAAGTTGCGCACCGAAGCGCCGAGCGGCGTGGCGGTGCGCTCGAAAACCGTGACCTTGAGACCGCGCCGGGCGGCGGCATAGGCGTGGGACAGGCCCAGGATGCCGGCGCCGACGATCAGCAAGTCGTTGTGTTGTGTCATGCAGCTACCTCAATGATCGTTCCCACGTTGATCGTTCCCACGCTCTGCGTGGGAATGAATACCGTGACGCTCTGCGTCACAGAGGACGCGGAGCGTCCTTGGCTGCATTCCCACGCGGAGCGTGGGAACGATCAAAGCTCCGTCAGGGAACGATCGGGTAAGAAGATTTACTTGGCCGCGACTTTCTCGGACTTGCCGTCATAGCGCTTGCGCCATTCGGTCAGGATCTCGTCGCGGTTCTTCGAGGCCCAGGCGAAGTCGTTCTTGATCAGGCGCTGCTCGTAGTCGGCCGGCAGTTCGGTCTGCGGCTTGGCGATGCCCGGCTGGGCGAGGACAGCGAAGTTTTCCTTGTACAGGTCCATCGCCGGGGCACTGGCGGAGAAGTCGGCCAGTTTCTTCGCGGCTTCTTCATGCGGCGTGCCTTTGATCACGGCAGTCGCCTCGATCTCCCAGCCCAGGCCTTCCTTCGGCAGGATGATGTCCAACGGCGCGCCCTGACGCTTGAGCTGAACGGCCGGGTACTCGAAGGAAATGCCGATCGGGAACTCGCCCGCTGCCGCCAGTTTGCAAGGCTTGGAGCCGGAGTGAACGTACTGGCCGATGTTCTGGTGCAGGCCGTCCATGTAAGCCCAGCCCTGCTTCTCGCCGAAGGTTTGCAGCCAGGCGCTGACGTCGAGGAAACCGGTGCCGGACGAGGCCGGGTTCGGCATCACGATCTTGCCTTTGTACTCAGGCTTGGTCAGGTCCTGCCAGCTCACCGGTTTGCTCAGGCCCTGCTTTTCGGCCTCGACGGTGTTGAAGCAAATGGTTGCGGCCCAGACGTCCATGCCGACCCAGGCTGGCGGGTTGGCGGCGTCGCGGTAGTTCGCGCCGATCTTGCCCAGATCTTTCGGCGCATAGCTTTGCAGCATGCCTTGCTGATCGAGGATCGCCAGGCTCGACGCCGCCAAGCCCCACACCGCGTCAGCCTGCGGGCGATCCTTTTCGGCCAGCAGTTTGGCGGTGATGATCCCGGTGGAGTCGCGCACCCACTTGATCTCGACGTCCGGGTTGGCCTTTTCGAACGCCTCTTTATAGGACTTCAACTGCTCGGCTTCGAGGGCGGTGTACACCGTCAACTCGGTTTTTGCCGCGAAGGCATTCAGGCTGAAAGCAGCGAGCACAGCAGCGGCCAGGGCCATAGGCTTGAACATGATCGTTTTCCTGTCTTTTGAGTTGAGGGGGAGTTGAACGGGATGGAATCAGTGGCCCGGCGCCGTTTGCCGCCAGGCCTGGGAACGGCGCAGCAAGCCGCGCGAAGCCCACGCCAGCAGCAAGGACACGCCCGCCGAGGTGAACAGAATCAGGGTCGACATCGCCGCCGCGCCGCCAACGTTGCCGGCGTCGTCCATGTTCAGCACCGCCACCGCCGCGAGGATGGTGTCGGGGCTGTAGAGGAAGATCGCGGCGGACACGGTGGTCATGGCCGATACGAACAGGTAGCGCACGATGTCCAGCAGCGCCGGCAGGCAGATCGGCACGGTGACCCGCAGGTAATGCCGGTACAGCGGTGTTTTCAGCGACAGCGCGGCGGCTTCGAACTCGGCATCGAGCTGACGCAGCGCGGTGGTGGCGGTCATCTGCGCGGTGGTCAAATAGTGAGCAATGGTGCAGACGATCAGCAGGGTCATGGTCCCGTACAGCACGTGCAGCGGGTTGCCGGTCAGGTTGAAAAAGAAGACGTAACCCAGACCCAACACCAGGCCCGGCACCGCCATCGGTACGAAACTGAGCATGCGCAGTGTCAGATTCAGTCCGCGCTGGCTGCGGGTCTTTTCCATCAGGTAGGCGCCGGTGAAGATCAGCACACTGCCGATCAACGCCGTGCCCAGCGCCATCTTCAAACTGTTGCCGTAGGCCAGCCAGCCACCGCCGGCGGTCTCGTTGAACTGGTAGTGGTTGAGCGACAGCGACAGGTTGTACGGCCAGAACTTCACCAGCGACGAGAACACCGCCATGCCGAACACCAGCAGCAACGCGGCGCTGATCAGCAGGACCACGCTGAGATAAAAGGCATCGCGCTTCCTCGATGGCGCCGGTTTGAACACCTGGGCGCGGCCGCTCATGGCGTCGCCGTGACGCCGACGCAGCCAGGCATCGACGCCGAAGCTGAACAGCGCCGGCAGCAGCAGAACCATGCCGATCAACGCGCCGCGACCAAATTGCTGCTGACCGACCACTGCTTTGTAGGCTTCCAGCGCCAGCACTTGATAGTCGCCACCGACCACCACCGGTACACCGAAATCGGTGATGGTCAGGGTGAACACCAGACAGAACGCGGCGAACACGGCCTGACGGGTCGCGGGCCAGGTGATGCTGCGAAAGGCCTTTGCCGGACTGGCACCCATGCTCGACGCAGCGTCGAACAATCGCGCGTCCGCCAGCGACAGGGCTGACAGCAAAATCATCAAGGCGTGTGGGAAGGTGTAGATCACCTCACCCAGAACAATGCCCCAGAAACCGTAGATGTTGTCCGCCAGCAGCCCGCGCAACATCCCCTGATTGCCGAACAGATAGACCAGCGCAATCCCCGGCAGCATCGACGGCGCCATCAGCGGCAGCAGGGAGATCCCGCGCCAGATGCCTTTTGCCGGAATCAACGTGCGCTGCAAGGCGTAGGCAAACAGGTAGGCCAGCGGTACGACGATGGCCGCGACGCTGAGGGAAACCTTCAGGCTGTTGCCGAGCAGCCAGTGGAAATTGTCGCTGCTCACCAGTTCCTTGGCGGCGAGCCAGCCACCGCCCTGCCCGGCTTCGCTGCTGAAGCCGCGCCAGAAGATCGCCAGCAATGGCAACAGCACCGCCACACCGAGCAACACCAGCAGCAGGAGTTTGCCGCCGAGGACGAAGATCCGGTCGCCGACCTCGGCCCCGGACACCTGCCGCGCCTGCTTGTGCGGGAGCGGCAGTGCGAGGTTGCTGTTCATCAGGCAAACACCTGCAGGCTGCGTGGCGGCAAGGCGACCATGATCTGCTGGGCGCCGAGGCGCGGCATGGCTTCCGGTGCCAGTTCAGCGAGCAAGGCGTGACCGGGCAATTGATCGAGTTCGAAGCTCATGCGGCAGCGGTTGCCGAGGAAGGTGATCTCGCGGACCTTGGCCGGGAACAGGTTTTCCTCATGCACCAACGGATTGACGTTGATCGCCTCCGGGCGGCAGAACAAGCGGCCCGACGGGCTGTGGACGCTGCCGTCGGCCAGGCGCAGGTTCATCCCACCGACCTTGGCGTGGCTGTCGCTGCTGCGCTGGAATGGCAACCAGTTGCCCTGGCCGACGAACTCGGCCACGAACGGCGTGGCCGGGCGGTTGTAGATGTCCTGCGGGGTGGCGTACTGCTCGACCTTGCCGTTGTTCATCACGGCGATGCGGTCGGCCATCAACATGGCTTCGTCCTGATTGTGGGTGACCATCAGGGTGGTGATGCCGAGGTTGCGTTGCAGTTGACGCAGCTCGGTGCACAGATGCTCGCGAACCCGGGCATCGAGGGCCGACATCGGTTCGTCGAGCAGCAACAGCGACGGCGCGGGGGCCAGGGCGCGGGCCAACGCCACCCGTTGCTGCTGGCCGCCGGATAACTGGCCCGGGTACTTTTTCTCACTGCCGGTGAGGCCGACCAGTTCCAGCATCTGACCGACGCGACGGCGCACTTCATCGCGACCGCTGCCGGCGAGGCCGTAGGCAATGTTCGCTTCGACGGTCAGATTGGGGAACAGCGCGTAGGACTGGAACAGAATGCCGTAGTCCCGAGCCTGGGGCGCGAGGTGGGAAACGTCGCGCTCGCCGAGATACAACTCGCCGCTGTCCTGTTTCTCCAGGCCGGCGATGCAACGCAACAATGTTGTCTTGCCACAGCCCGACGGGCCGAGCAGACACACCAGCTCACCGGCCGCGACATCGAGGGAGACGTTATCCAGCGCCGTGAAAGCGCCGAAACGCTTCTGCACGCCGCGCACTTTCATCGGCGCGCCGGGATTGGTCAGGGCAGTTGCGATTGCAGGGTTCATGGACAGGCCTCATCAAGCAGATGAGACGAATCCTAGAGTTGTAATGCGTCGGTCATGTGGCAGTGAGGCAAAAACGACCGATAGTGGTATTCAGGATTTTTGGTTCACCACAGATCGTTCCCACGCTCTGCGTGGGAATGCCTCAACGGACGCTCCGCGTTCGGCTCTGGAAGGGACGCGGAGCGTCCCGGGCTGCATTCCCACGCAGAGCGTGGGAACGATCACTAAGCCGGGGACATTTCCTGCGCCAGTCCGAGAAACGCCGCCGGCAACCGGGCGTTCTTGCGTTCCTTGAGGCAGTAAAGGTATTCGGGGATCTGCGGCGCATTTTCGAGCGTCAGCACCCGCAACTGCGGATCGTGCGGCACTTCCTGGCGGGCGATGATGCTGATGCCGATGTTGCGCAGCACCGCTTCGCGGATCGATTCGCGGCTGCCGATTTCCAGCAACGGGCCAAAACTGACCCCGGCACTGGCCAGCAACTCTTCGGTGAGCCGTCGAGTGGTTGACCCCGGTTCGCGCATCAGCAAGGTATGTCCGGCCAGCGCGCTCAGCGTCACATGGTCGTGCGCCGCCAGCGGATGATTGCGATGCACCGCCAGCACCAGCGGGTCGCTGCCGAGCACACGGCGGATCAGCCGGGCATCGTCGAGCAATTGCGACGACGCCGCGACATCCACCCGGTAATCCTCCAGCGCTTCGAGCACGTGTTGCGAGTTGCCGATTTCCACCGACACCTCCACCTGCGGCAGACGCTCGCGGAAGGTCTTCACCAGATCGAGGATGTAATACGGCGCGGTGGCGGCGATGCGCAGCGTGCCCTGCACCTGGCCGCTGTTGCGCAGGAAGAACTCGATATCGGCTTCCTGCTGCAACAAGGCTTTGACCATCGGCAACAGCCGCGCGCCTTCGTCGCTGACACTCAGGCGCCGGCCGCCCCGGTAGAACAGCTCTACCGAATACTGGCTTTCCAGATTGCGGATCTGGGTGGTCACGGTCGGTTGACTGAGGCCGAGCTTTTTCGCCGCCAGCGTGATGCTGCCCAGGCGGGCCACCATGTAAAACGCTTTCAGCTCGGCACTCAGCACAACCGTCCCTCGTCTCTATTTGCGCAACAGGCGCAAACCGTTGAACACCACCAGCAGGCTTACGCCCATGTCGGCAAACACCGCCATCCACATGGTGGCGAGCCCGGCGAAGGTTACCCCAAGAAAGATCGCTTTGATCACCAGCGCCAGCGCGATGTTCTGTTTCAAGATAGTGGCGGTATCGCGCGACAGGCTGATGAAGGCCGGTATCTTGCGCAGATCGTCGTCCATCAGGGCGACATCGGCGGTTTCGATGGCCGTATCGGTGCCGGCCGCCGCCATCGCAAAACCGATCTCCGCCCGAGCCAGTGCCGGTGCATCGTTGATACCGTCGCCGACCATGCCGACCCGACGGCCCTGCGCGTAAAGGTCTTCGATGGCTTGCAGTTTGTCGGTCGGCAGCAGGTCGCCCTTGGCCTGATCGATGCCGACCTGCGCCGCAATCGCCTGCGCGGTGTGGACGTTGTCGCCGGTCAGCATCAGGGTTTTCACGCCCAGGTCGTGCAGTTGGCGGATCGCCTCGCGGCTGGTTTCCTTGACCGTGTCGGCCACGGCGAACAGCGCCAGCGGGCCGGAGCTGTCGAGCAGCAACACCACGGACTTGCCTTGTTTCTCCAGCGCGAACAGCTGTTCTTCCAGTTGCGGCGAGCACAGGCCCAGTTCTTCCACCAGTCTGTGGTTACCCAGGTGGTAGACCTGACCGTTGACCTCGCCTTTTACCCCGCGGCCGGCCAGCGCTTCGAAGTTATCCACAACCCGCGCCGCCAAACCTTTATCCACAGCAGCGTTGGCGATGGCCAGCGACACCGGGTGATCGGAGCGCCCGGCCAGCGCGGCGGCAATTGCCGGGGCCGTGGCGTCGGCGGTCGGGTCGAGGGACAGGTAATCGGTCTGCACCGGTTTGCCGTGGGTGAGGGTGCCGGTCTTGTCGAGGGCCAGATAGTCGAGTTTGAAACCGCCCTCCAGGTACACGCCGCCCTTGACCAGAATGCC
The DNA here is from genome assembly GCF_002112685.1 of Pseudomonas sp. R15(2017). NCBI lineage: Bacteria > Pseudomonadati > Pseudomonadota > Gammaproteobacteria > Pseudomonadales > Pseudomonadaceae > Pseudomonas > Pseudomonas sp. R15(2017). The sequence goes on along the minus strand of NZ_NEII01000001.1, from coordinate 465,650 downwards.
TTTGCGCGCCGCAGCCGCGAGGCCACTGACAATGGTCACCGGGGTGGAAATCACCAGCGCACACGGGCAAGCGACCACCAGCAGCACCAGCGCACGGTAGATCCAGTCGAACCACGCGCCCCCCATGAACAGCGGCGGGATGATCGCCACGGCCAGCGCCAGGACGAAGACCACCGGGGTGTAGATTTTCGAGAATTGATCGACGAAGCGCTGGGTCGGCGCTCGCGCGCCTTGCGCCTGCTCCACGGCGTGGATGATTCGCGCCAGAGTGGAATTGTTCGCCGCGGCGGTCACCGCATATTCCAGCGAACCGGCCTGATTGATGGTGCCGGCGAACACTTTGTCGCCGACGGTTTTTTCCACCGGCAGGCTTTCGCCAGTGATCGGCGCCTGATCGATGGTCGAACTGCCGCTGACGACTTCTCCGTCCAGCGCGATACGCTCACCGGGTTTCACCCGCACGCGGGCGCCGAGATCGATGCTTTTCACATCCAGTTCGACCCAGTTGCCGTCCGCCTGCAACACAGTGGCCTGCTCCGGCGTCATTTGCATCAAACCGCTGATGGCGTTGCGTGCGCGATCCAGCGAGCGCGCTTCGATCAGCTCGGCCACGGTGAACAGGAACATCACCATCGCCGCTTCCGGCCATTGGCCGATCAATAAGGCGCCGGTCACGGCGATACTCATCAGGGCGTTGATGTTGAGGTTGCGGTTCTTCAGGGCGATCCAGCCCTTCTTGTAGGTGGTGAGGCCGCCGCTGAGGATCGAGATCAGCGCGATGATCGCCACCACCCAGGTCGGGGCGGCGCTGGTGAAGTGGATTACTTCGGCAGCGAGCGCACCAACGCCGGACAGTGCCAGTGGCCACCAGTGTTTTTTCACCGGCGCTGCAACCGGCGATTCAACGCCTGCTTCCAGCGGCTCGGCCTGCATGCCGAGGGATTTGATCGCGTCGATGATCGGCGCGGTGTCCGGCAAATTGTGGGTCACGCCGAGCACGCGGTTGATCAGGTTGAATTCCAGCTGCTGGATCCCGGCCAGTTTGCCGAGCTTGTTCTGGATCAGGGTCTGTTCGGTCGGGCAGTCCATCGCTTCGATGCGGAAGCTGCTCAGCCGGGCGTCGGCGCTTTTTGCCTCGCTCAGTTGAACAAGCGAAGGTGCGGCGACTTTCGACGAACAGCACGAGTCTTCACTCGAATGAGCCGGCGCAGGCGCAACGGTTTTCGACCCGCAGCAGGAATCGCCGCCGTGGGCATGTTTATGCACAGGCTGCAGTTTGTGACTGTGATCGTGCCCGTCGCCGGGCTTGTGGGTGTGCAGGGAATCGCTCATTGGTCGCGTCCATGAAGGTGCCTGTTGCCAAGTAAAGACCCTGTAGCCACTATAGGGTCAAGCACCCTTTGGAGATTGCCGTCATGAAGATCGGAGAACTGGCGAAACAGACCGATTGCGCCGTGGAAACCATCCGCTACTACGAGCGCGAAAACCTGCTGCCGGAGCCGGCCCGCAGCGACGGCAACTACCGCGTCTACACCCAGGCCCACGCCGAACGCCTGACCTTCATCCGCAACTGCCGCACCCTCGACATGACCCTTGAAGAAATCCGCAGCCTGCTCGCCTTGCGCGACAGCCCGCAGGATCAATGTGAAAGCGTGAATGCGCTGATCGACGAGCACATCCAGCACGTCAAGGCGCGAATCGATGGGTTACTGGCGTTGCAGACGCAACTGCTCGAGCTGCGCCAGCGCTGTGGCGAAGGGCCGGAGGCGGATCAGTGCGGGATCCTGCAGCGGCTGGAAGTCAGTGGCGGAGTTGTGGCAACCGAAGTCGAACATTCCCATGTGGGCAGAAGCCACGGCCACTAACGATTGACGCTCGTTCCCATGCTCCGCGTGGGAATGCCGCCATGGACGCTCCGCGTCCAAAGTGACGCGGAGCGTCACGGGATTCATTCCCACGCAGAGCGTGGGAACGATCCTGCCGACTAGACCGCCATCGGCGCGGTCATCGGCGCATGGTGCTCGTAGCCTTCCAGGGAGAAGTCGCTCGGCTCCACCAGCTCCAGCCATTCCGGCTGATAAACACCGGTCTTGGCAAACTCCGGCACGCGGTCCGAAATCTTCAGCTTCGGCATGGCGAACGGCTCGCGCTTGAGCTGTTCGTTGAGCATGTCCAGGTGGTTCTCGTAGACGTGTGCATCACCGATGAAATAGGTGAACCAGCGCGGCGTGTAGCCGGTCAGGCGACCGATCAGGCTTAGCAGCGCGGCGCCTTCGGTGAGGTTGAACGGCGTGCCCAGGCCCAGGTCGTTGGAGCGGATGTAGAGGGTCAGAGAAATCTCTTTGGTCTCGACATTCGGGTGGAACTGGTACAGCAGATGGCACGGCGGCAAGGCCATTTCATCGAGCTGGGCGCAGTTCCAGCCGTGGAACAGGATGCGCCGGCTGCCCGGGTCCTTGATGATCGTGTCGACGCACTGGCGCACCTGATCGATGGCCTTGTACAGCACCACGTAGGCCTGGCCGTCTTCTTCGCCCTGAGCAATCTGCTTGTAGCCGTTGCTCAGGGTTTGTTCGATGGCGGCGGTGTTGCTCAACGGGATCTGCTTGTACGCCGGCCATTTGCGCCATTGCACGCCGTAGATTTCGCCGAGGTCGTCTTCGCCCTGACGGAACGGATTGGCCAGCCACTGGGCGTTTTCGTTGGCGTTCTGATCCCAGACCTTGCAGCCCAGCGCACGGAATTCGGCGGCGCTGTTCACGCCACGCAGAAAGCCGCACATCTCGCCGATGGCCGATTTGAAGGCCATCTTGCGGGTGGTGATCGCCGGGAAACCTTCCTGCAGATCGAAGCGCAGCATCGCGCCCGGAAAGCTGATGGTGTTCACGCCGGTACGGTTGGCCTGTTTGGTGCCGTTGTTGATGACGTGCGACACCAGATCGAGATATTGCTTCATGAGTTACCTGTGTCCTTGAGCCCCGGCAGACGTCGCCGGGGTTCGAATATTTAAGCTGTCGGTGCAACCGGCGCCGCCGGGGCGCGGTGGTAGGCCAGCCAGATCAGGAACAGCCCGCCGATGATCATCGGTACACAGAGTACCTGACCCATGGTCAGCCAGTTCCAGGCCAGATAGCCCAGTTGCGCGTCCGGCACGCGGACGAATTCGACGATGAAACGGAAGATGCCATAGAACAGCGCGAACATGCCCGAAACCGCCATGGTCGGCCGCGGCTTGCGCGAGAACAGCCAGAGGATCAGGAACAGCGCCACGCCTTCCAGCGCGAACTGATACAGCTGCGACGGGTGACGCGGCAGTTGCGCCGGGTCGCTGAACGGCGGGAATACCATGGCCCACGGCACGTCGGTGGCCTTGCCCCACAGCTCGGCGTTGATGAAGTTGCCGATGCGTCCGGCGCCCAGACCGATCGGCACCATCGGCGCCACGAAGTCCATCAGCTGGAAGAACGACTTGCCGTTACGCTTGCCGAACCACAGCGCGGCCAGCATCACGCCGATGAAACCGCCGTGGAACGACATGCCGCCCTTCCACACTTCAAAAATCAGTGTCGGGTTGGCGAGGTAAGCGCTCAGGTCGTAGAACAGCACATAGCCCAGACGCCCGCCGACAATCACACCCATCGACAGCCAGAACACCAGGTCGGACAGCTTTTCCTTGGTCCAGGTCGGGTCGAAACGGTTGAGCCGGCGCGATGCCAGCAGCCACGCGCCGCCGATGCCGACCAGGTACATCAGGCCGTACCAGTGGATTTTCAGCGGACCGATGGCCAGGGCCACCGGATCGATCTGCGGGTAAGGCAGCATTGCGACTCCTCGTTAGCATTCAAATCTTCAAAAATTCCCGGGCGACGCTGTCACCTCAGGATTAAGCCAGGATTGCGACCTGCCAAAACCGACGGCTCAGAACAGAAAGCTCAGGCCCACGCAAAACAGCAAAGCCGCGAACAGCCGTTTCAGCAACTTCGGCGACAGCCTGTGCGCCAGCCGCGCGCCGAGACGGGCGAACACCATGCTGGTCAGCGCAATGCCGAGCAGTGCCGGCAAATACACAAAACCGAGACTATGGGCCGGCAGCAACGGATCATGCCAGCCCAGAATCATGAAACTTATTGCACTGGCCACAGCAATCGGCAGACCGCAGGCCGACGAGGTCGCCACCGCCTGCTGCATCGGCACGCTGCGCCATGTCAGGAACGGCACGGTCAGCGAGCCGCCGCCAATCCCGAAAATCGCCGATGCCCAGCCGATCACACTGCCGGCCACGGTCAGACCGAGTTTACCCGGCACCGTTCGGCTGGCCTTGGGCTTGACGTCCAGCGCCAGCTGCGCCGCGATCACCAGGGCGAACACACCGATGATCTTTTGCAGGTTGGGTCCGGAGATCGCTTCGGCGGTCAATGCACCGAAACCGGCGCCGAGCAGAATGCCAACGGTCATCCACTTGAAGATCGGCCAGCGCACCGCGCCGCGTCGATGATGCTCGCGCACGGCATTGACCGAGGTAAAGATGATCGTCGCCAGGGACGTGCCGACCGCCAGATGGGTCAGGATCGACGGATCGAAGCCCTGCAAGGTGAAACTGAACACCAGCACCGGGACGATGATGATCCCGCCGCCCACCCCGAACAGCCCGGCCAGTACGCCCGCACAGGCGCCCAGCGCCAGATAGAGCAGAAATTCCATGACTGCCTCCCAAGGCGCGTCCCCAAAACCGGAGCGGCATGGTAACGGATGGATACCCTTCGGCTCCACTGGCGATGGATGCACGGACGATGTCTGCGTAGAGTGGGCAAAAAACACACAAGGACCACCTTATGTGCCTGATTGTTTTCGCTTGGCGGCCGGGGCATGCCCAGCCGCTGATCGTCGCGGCCAACCGTGACGAATTCTACGCCCGGCCCAGCCTGCCGCTGGCGCAATGGCCCGAGTCGCCGCAGGTTCATGCCGGACGGGACCTTGAGGCGGGGGGAACCTGGCTCGGACTGGGTGCCAACGGTCGTTTCGCGGCGCTGACCAACATTCGCGATCCGCATCAGCCGCCGGCTCGACGTTCTCGGGGCGAGCTGGTGGCGGGATTTCTGACCGAAAACCTGTCGATCGATGACTATTTGTCCGACGTTGTCGCCCGTTCGCCGGACTATGCCGGCTTCAACCTGCTTCTGGGCAATGCCAACGAGCTGTGGCACTTCAATGCGCGGTCTTCGGAACCGGTGATGTTGCAGCCCGGCGTCTATGGTCTGTCCAACGCCGGGCTGGATACACCGTGGCCGAAACTGCTCAAGGCCAAAGCGGCATTGAGTGCCGTGCTGGATGATCCGCAGCCCGAGCGGTTGTTGGCTTTATTGAGCGATGCGCAAACGGCACCGTTTGCCGATCTGCCGGACACCGGCGTGGGGCTGGCGACCGAGTCGTTGTTGTCGAGTGTGTTTATTGCCAGCCAGAGTTACGGGACGCGGGCGAGTACGGCGTTGATCGTGCAGGCTGATGGGACGCGGCGGATGGTGGAGCGCAGTTTCGGGCCGTATGGCGGGCACTTGGGGGAAGTGGAAATTCTGATTTAGGCGTTGCTATACGGACGCCATCGCTGGCAAGCCAGCTCCCACAGGATGCTCGGTGGACACATATTTTGTGAACACTGGAGGAAACTGTGGGAGCTGGCTTGCCAGCGATGAGGCCCTCAGAATTTCAGAGGGATTTGACCGCCGCCGGATTGACCATCTTCGCCAACCCAAGATTCTTCAACGCCAGTTGCAGCGAGCTGTGGATCACCTGCGGGTTGTCGATGGTCATCAGTTCCGCCAGCAGATCCCTGGCCTTGCTCAGGTTGATCTGACGCAGCATCCACTTCACCTTCGGCAGGTTGGTGGCGTTCATCGACAGGCTGTCGAAGCCCATCGCCATCAACAGCACCGCTGCCGCCGGGTCACCGGCCATCTCGCCGCAGATGCTCACCGGCTTGCCTTCGGCATGGGCGTCGCGCACCACGGTTTGCAGGGCTTGCAGCACCGCCGGGTGCAGGTAGTCGTAGAGATCGGCCACCCGTGGGTTGTTGCGGTCCACCGCCAGCAGGTACTGGGTCAGGTCGTTGGAGCCGACCGACAGGAAGTCCACCATCCGCGCCAGTTCCCGGGTCTGGTAAACCGCCGCCGGAATTTCGATCATCACGCCCACCGGCGGCATCGGCACGTCGGTGCCTTCGTCGCGCACTTCACCCCAGGCCCGGTGGATCAGGTGCAGCGCCTCTTCGAGCTCGTGGATGCCGGAGATCATCGGCAGCAGGATCCGCAGGTTGTTCAGGCCTTCGCTGGCCTTGAGCATCGCGCGGGTCTGCACCAGGAAGATTTCCGGGTGGTCGAGGGTGACGCGGATCCCGCGCCAGCCGAGGAACGGGTTGTCTTCCTTGATCGGGAAGTACGACAGCGACTTGTCGCCGCCAATGTCCAGGCTGCGCATGGTCACCGGTTGCGGGTGGAACGCGGCGAGCTGCTCGCGGTAGATCGCCAGTTGTTCCTTCTCGCTCGGGAAGCGCTGGTTGATCATGAAAGGCACTTCGGTGCGGTACAGACCGACACCTTCGGCGCCGCGCTTCTGCGCCCGCGCCACGTCCGCCAGCAGGCCGGTGTTGACCCACAGCGGCATGCGGTGGCCATCAAGGGTCACGCACGGCAGGTCGCGCAGGGTATCGAGACCCAGCGCCAGTTGCTTCTCTTCCTCCACCACCTCGGTGAACTGCTTGCGCAGCACTTCGCTGGGGTTGGTGTAGACCTCACCCTTGGTGCCATCGACGATCATGTCGATGCCGTCAACCTTGGCGTATGGCAGGTCGACCAGGCCCATCACCGTCGGGATACCCATGGCCCGGGCGAGGATCGCAACGTGGGAGTTGCCCGAGCCCAGTACCGAGACCAGACCGACCAGCGTGCCTTCCGGCACCTCGCCGAGCATCGCCGGCGTCAGTTCTTCGCTGACCAGAATGGTTTTTTCCGGGTAGACCAGGTTTTGCTGGCGCTCCTCCTGCAGATAGGCGAGCAGCCGGCGGCCGAGGTCCTTGACGTCCGACGCCCGCTCACGCAAGTACTCGTCGTCCATCAAATCGAAGCGATTGACGTGATCGGTCACGACCTGGCGCAGCGCGCCCTGGGCCCATTGACCGGTCTTGATCACGTTGGTGATTTCGCTGCCCAGCGAGGCATCGTCGAGCATCATCAGATAGACGTCGAACAGCGCGCGCTCTTCCGGACGCAGCTGGGTCGCCAGTTTGGCCGACAACGCACGCATGTCGGCGCGCACGCCTTCGATGGCGGTCTTGAACAGCGCCAGCTCCGCGTCGATGTCGGTGATGGTTTTGTCCGGCACCACGTCCAGATCCGCCGGTGGCAACATGACCACCGCGGTACCGACCGCCGCACCCGGTGAACCCGGCACGCCGACGAACTTGGCTTCCTGAATGCCCTTGCCCTGACGGCCCAGACCACGGATGGAACCTGTGGCCTCGGCGTGAGCGATTACGCCCGCGAGCTGCGCGCTCATGGTCACGAGGAAGGCTTCTTCACCCTCATCGAACTGGCGGCGTTCTTTCTGCTGGATGACCAACACGCCGACGACGCGGCGGTGGTGAATGATCGGCGCCCCGAGGAACGAGGCGTAGCGCTCCTCGCCGGTCTCGGCGAAGTAGCGGTAGCGCGGGTGATCCGCGGCGTTTTCGAGGTTCAGGGGTTCTTCACGCGTGCCGACCAGGCCGACCAGACCTTCGTTGGGTGCCATGCTGACCTTGCCGATCGAGCGCTTGTTCAAGCCCTCGGTGGCCATCAGCACGAAGCGGTTGGTCTCTGGATCAAGCAGGTAGACCGAGCAGACCTGGCTGCCCATGGCCTCTTTGACGCGCAACACAATAATCCCCAACGCCGCCTTGAGATCCTTGGCGGAGTTAACTTCCTGGACGATCTTGCGCAGCGTATTGAGCATGGCTCGGGGTCGAACTCCGTCGTCAGTCGCGCGCTAAAAGGCGCGGGGCAAGCTCTTTGAGAGCGCGGCGATACACTTCGCGCTTGAATGTCACCACCTGGCCCAACGGATACCAATAACTGACCCAGCGCCAGCCATCGAACTCCGGTTTACCGGTCAAATCCATCCGCACCCGCTGCTCGTTGGAGATCAGGCGCAGGAGAAACCACTTCTGTTTCTGGCCGATGCACAGCGGTTGGCTGTGGGTTCGCACCAGACGTTGCGGCAAACGATAGCGCAACCAGCCCCGGGTACAGGCGAGAATTTCAACATCTTCGCGTTCCAGGCCAACTTCTTCGTTCAGCTCGCGGTACAAGGCGTCTTCGGGCGTCTCCTCGGGGTTGATTCCCCCTTGTGGAAACTGCCAGGCATCTTGATTGATACGGCGAGCCCATAGCACCTGGCCGGCGTCATTCGTCAGAATGATCCCGACATTAGGGCGGAAACCATCGGGGTCGATCACGGCAACAACCTCGCAAACGCATGTCGCCGCATTGTTCCACAAAGGTTGTGAAGGCGGCAACGAGGCTTCCTACCTTATGTGCACTCTTGTGAAAAGACCGTATTCTGGTCACCTTTTTACTGACTTTTCAGCGGGTAACTGCAATGCGCCTGGCTTTATTCGATTTGGACAACACCCTTCTGGGCGGCGACAGCGATCACGCCTGGGGTGACTATCTGTGCGAGCGCGGCTTCCTCGACCCGATCGCCTACAAGACACGCAACGACGAGTTCTACCAGGATTACCTGGCCGGCAAACTGGATAACGCGGCCTACCTGAACTTCTGCCTGGAAATCCTCGGCCGCACCGAGATGGCCGTGCTTGAGCAATGGCACAACGATTACATGCGCGACTGCATCGAGCCGATCGTTCTGCCCAAGGCGCTTGAGCTGCTGAAAAAGCACCGTGATGCCGGCGACAAACTGGTGATCATCACTGCCACCAACCGCTTCGTCACCGCACCGATCGCCGTGCGCCTGGGCGTCGAAACCCTGATCGCCACCGAGTGCGAAATGCAGGACGGCCGCTACACCGGACGCAGCACCGACGTGCCGTGCTTTCGCGAAGGCAAGGTGACGCGCCTGAACCGCTGGCTGGAGGAAACCGGGCATTCGCTGGAAGGCAGCTATTTCTACAGCGACTCGATGAATGACCTGCCACTGCTGGAGCAGGTGGCGAATCCTGTGGCGGTCGATCCGGATCCGAACCTGCGGGCCGAAGCCGAGAAACGTGGCTGGCCGGTAATCAGTCTGCGCGACTGATGACGTCATCGCTGGCAAGTCGAATCGTCGCACCGCAGCTCCCACAAGTTCTCAAGCGCTCACAAAGTCTGTGTTCACTGAAGATCCCTGTGGGAGCTGGCTTGCCAGCGATTGGGTCGACTCGGTGTGAAGCCTTAAACCGGCTTGGCGCCCATCAACCCGGCAATCGCGATAAAGCAGACCAACCCGAACAACGCCAGCCCCAGACTGAACCGGCCCACGCCGCCCGGCGTCTTGCGCAACCGGTTCAAGCGCACCAGCAGCCAGAACCACGCCAGCGCCGCCACGGTGTAGAGCACGCTCGAGGCCAGAATCCACGTCTGCCCCAGCGGCCAGCCCACCAGATGCACCATCCACCAGCCAGTGAACGGCATGCTCACCAGCGCCAACACGATCAACAGCCAGACAAACAGCCATGGCCGCTGCAACGTACGGCTGCCCGCCGTCGTATCACCGTTGCGCCGTGCGCGCCAGACCCGGATTCCCAAGCCCAGCGCACCGAGCAACAGCACCGCAGTCGCCAGCATGTGCGCCGCTTTCAGGGCGGTTAACGTTTCCATGATCCGATTTCCTTATGGCCTGCCCATCAGCGTAGCCGTTCAGCCAAGAAACAGCTGATAGGCCGGGTTGTCGCTTTCGTCCCAGTACGGGTAGCCGATTTCCTCAAGGGCTGCGGGCACCAGATGACGTTCGTCGTGGGGCACTTGCAGGCCCGCCACTACTCGTCCGTCTGCTGCGCCGTGGTTGCGGTAGTGGAACATCGAGATGTTCCAGCGACCGCCGAGCTTGTTGAGGAAGTTGAACAGCGCGCCCGGACGCTCCGGGAACTCGAAGCGCAGCACCACTTCATCGACCACATGCGCGGCGCGACCGCCGACCATGTGGCGGATGTGCAGTTTGGCCAGTTCGTTGTCGGTCAGGTCGAGTACCGGGAAACCCTGCTCGGTCAGGCTCGCCAGCAGCGCACTGCGCGGATCGTTGTCCGGATGAGTCTGCACGCCGACGAAGATGTGCGCTTCGCTGCCATTGTTGTAGCGGTAGTTGAATTCGGTGATCTGGCGCTTGCCGATGGCCTCGCAGAAGGCCTTGAAGCTGCCGGCCTTCTCCGGAATGGTCACAGCGATGATCGCTTCGCGGCCTTCACCCAGCTCGGCGCGCTCGGCGACGTGGCGCAAGCGGTCAAAGTTGACGTTGGCCCCGGAGTCGATGGCCACGAAGGTCTGGCCGCTGACGCCGCGCTGCTCGACATACTTCTTGATACCGGCCACGCCGAGGGCGCCGGCCGGTTCGGTGATCGAACGGGTGTCGTCGTAGATGTCCTTGATCGCCGCGCAGATCTCGTCAGTGCTGACGGTGATCACTTCGTCGACGTAATCCTTGCAGATGTCGAAGGTGTGCTGGCCGATCTGCGCCACCGCCACGCCGTCGGCGAAGATGCCTACAGTCGGCAGCACCACTCGTTCGCCTGCCGCCATCGCCGCTTGCAGGCAGTTGGAGTCGTCGGGCTCGACGCCGATGACCTTGATGTCCGGACGCAGGTATTTCACGTAGGCCGCGATGCCGGCGATCAGACCGCCGCCACCGACCGGAACGAAAATCGCGTCCAGCGGCTGCGGATGCTGACGCAGAATTTCCATCGCCACGGTGCCCTGCCCGGCAATGGTGTGCGGATCGTCGTACGGGTGGATGTAGACGTAGCCTTTTTCATCGACCAGTTTCAGCGAATAGGCCAGCGCTTCCGGGAACGAATCGCCGTGCAGCACCACCTTGCCGCCACGGGAGCGCACGCCTTCGACCTTGATCTCCGGGGTGGTCTTGGGCATCACGATGGTGGCTTTCACGCCCAGCACTTTCGCCGCCAGGGCCAGGCCCTGGGCGTGGTTGCCCGCCGACGCGGTGACCACGCCACGGGCGCGCTCTTCATCGCTCAACTGGGTCAGCTTGTTGTAGGCGCCGCGAATCTTGAACGAGAACACCGGCTGCAAGTCTTCGCGCTTGAGCCAGATGTCGTTGCCCAGCCGCTCGGAGAGCTGGCGGGCGTTCTGCAGCGGGGTTTCTACGGCAACGTCATAAACGCGCGAGGTGAGGATCTTCTTGACGTACTGTTCGAGCATCGGAAAGCATCACTGGCGGTTGGGCGGGACCAGCGAGTCTAACCCGCCTTTTGGGCGCACGACCACACGAATCCAGAGGTTTTAGCCCGGCTTGAGGCTATAATGCCGGCCTTTCCGTTCTTACCTTGCCCGCTTCCGGAGCCCGCATGACCCAGGATCAACTCAAACAGGCCGTGGCCCAGGCCGCCGTCGACTTCATCCTTCCGAAACTCGACGACAAGAGCATCGTCGGCGTCGGCACCGGCTCCACCGCCAACTGCTTCATCGACGCCCTCGCCCAGCACAAGGGCGCGTTCGATGGCGCGGTCGCGAGCTCCGAAGCCACCGCTGCGCGCCTCAAGGGCCACGGGATTCCGGTGTATGAGCTGAACACCGTGAGCAACCTGGAGTTCTACGTCGACGGCGCCGATGAAAGCGACGAACACCTGAACCTGATCAAGGGCGGCGGCGCAGCCCTGACCCGCGAGAAGATCGTCGCGGCCGTGGCCCAGACCTTCATCTGCATCGCTGACGCCAGCAAACTGGTGCCAGTGCTGGGCGCGTTCCCGCTGCCGGTGGAAGTGATCCCGATGGCCCGCAGCCACGTGGCTCGCCAGCTGGTGAAGCTGGGCGGCGACCCGGTCTACCGCGAAGGCGTGCTGACCGACAACGGCAACATCATCCTCGACGTGCACAACCTGCAGATCACCAACCCGGTGGAGCTGGAAGCACAGATCAATGCGATCGTCGGCGTGGTCACCAACGGTCTGTTCGCGGCGCGTCCGGCGGATCTGTTATTGCTGGGTACTTCCGAAGGTGTGAAAACACTGAAGGCCGAGTAAGCCGAAACTGCTCACATTTTTTGTGGGCAGATGAAAAACCTGTGGGAGCTGGCTTGCCAGCGATAGCGGTGTGTCATTCGACTTGTTTGGCGACTGATCCTCCCTCGTCGCGAGCAAGCTCGCTCCCACAGTGTTTTGTGGTGCGAATTAGTTTTGCGCAGGCTTTCTGAAGACGTAGAACAGATTCGGCTCGCTCACCAGATACAACGTCCCGTCATCATCCATCGCGATACCTTCCGCCTGCGGCACGGTTTTCTTCAGGCCCTGCCGGCCACCGTTCAACGACATGGTGCTCAACGGGCGCCCGTCCACATCCAGCTCCAAAATCAGCCTTGACTCATCGGACAGCGCCAGCAAATGGCCGCTGCGCTCGTCGTATTGCAGGCTCGACAGATCGCGCACGAACATCCCGGCATCGCGCTTGGGATTGTTGATCACGTGCACTGCGTAGGACTTTTCCGGATTGAAGTGCGGGAAACCGTGCACTTCATAAATCAGCATCGGATCCCGCTCCTTGGCCACGAACAGGCGTTTGCCCACCGAGTCGTAAGCCAGGCCTTCAAAGCCCTTGTTGCCGCTCATGTGCACACCGAGGGTCATTTGCTCGGCATCCGCTGCATCAAGGAACGTGGTGTCGTGCTCCAGGCGAATCTTGATCAGCCGCTGCTGGCGCTCGTCGGTGATCACGTAGGTGTCGGCACTGATGAACTCCACCGCCTCCGGATCGCCAAAGCCGATCAAGGCGACACGGCGCAGGATCGTGCCGTCCAGCGACAGCTCGATCAGTTCGGCATTCTTGTTGGTTACGGTGAACAGGCTTTTGCGCACCGGATCGTAAGTCAGCGCCGAGACATCGTCGTCCAGCCCGTCGATGACCTTCGCTTCGATCTCCACCCGATACTGATCCAGCCCGATCGCCTCGCTGCTCATCGGTTGCCAGAGCGCATGCAGGTTGAACCAGGCACGCTCGAACAGACGCATGTATTGGCCGATCGCAATCAGCGCGATCAGGGCAATCACCGACAGGATGATGAATAGAGGCTTGGGACGGGCAAGTCGACGCATTCGGGGCAGGCTCGGTATCAAAACAGGCGGATGAAATATCACGCCTGTCTGAACTGAAGCTTAATGGCCACTTGCCTCAAGCCACAACTCCACAGATCTGCAATTGCTGTAGGAGTCGTTACTTCTGCTTTTCGAAGCGGTAGAACAGGTTCGGCTCGCTGACCATGTACAGCGTGCCCGAGTCGTCCATGGTCACGCCTTCGGCGCGGGGAATGGTTTTCTTCAAACCGTTGAAACCGCCGAGCAGGGTCATGAAGCTGACTTGTTCGCCCTTCTCGTCCAGCTCCAGCAACAGGTGCGAATCGGCAGACAGCACCAGGGTGTGCCCGGTGCGCGGGTCGATCGCCAGGGCCGACAGGTTGCGAATATCGAGTTCGTCGCTGTCGAGTTTCTGCTTGTCGCCCTTGAGGGTCTGGCTGCCGTCGCTTTTCCAGGTGAACAGCGCGGGTGGACGCTCTTCGCCCAGCAGCAGTTGCTGGTTGCGGGCGTCCCAGGTGATGGCTTCGAAGGCTTTGTTCTGATCCTTGGACGGGCCCAGGTCGTATTTCGGGAAATCATCGCGTTTCAGTTCGCGGGTCTCGGCATCGACCTTGACGATGGAGAGCAGGTGCTCGCGCTCATCGACAATCGCCATCAAGCCGTTCTCCATCACCGTCAGGCCTTCCGGATTGCTCCAGCCCACCAGCGGCATCTTGCGCAACACGTCACCTTGAAGGGTGAGTTCGACCAGAAACGGATTCTTGCCCATCACTGAAAACAGGGTTTTGGTCTGCGGGTTATAGGACAAATCCGAAGCTTCGTCCTTTTCCATGCCCGGCAGCAGCTTGGCGTCGATGACCACCCGGTAGTCCGGGAGCCAGACGCTTTCCTGTTTCTCGGCCGGGCTTTCGAAACGCTCCAGAACCCACAACAGGCCACGGTCATCCCAATGCATGGCAAACGCCAGCCCGTACGCAGCGACGGCTGCCAACAAAAGCCAGGAATACCAGCGCAGGGCGAAGCGTGAACGGCGGGGTGGGTTGAGCTGAGTTTGAGATGACATCGAAGGACGCGTTCCGAAAATTCAGGCTACGGGTAATAGCACAAAGAGGCCGGCTCAGACGCCAGAATGACCGGAATTATCCGGACAAAATGTGAAAAAAACGGCAAATGGCCGGATTGCCTTATGCCTTTGCGAGCGACCACACAAAAACAAATGTGGGAGCCGACCTGCTGGCGATGACGGTGGATCAGTCGAATGAAACATCAACTGACAGTCCGTCATCGCCAGCGGGCTGGCTCCCACAAAGGTATTTCAGTGTTGCCGTCAGCGAACGCTGCTGGTGAAGCGACTGGCGCCCGGCAGCTCCAGCACGATCTCATCGCCAACGTTCAGCGGGCCGACGCCCACCGGCGTACCGGTGAGGATCACGTCACCGGCCTGCAGCGAGAAGCAGCCGGCCATGTGCTGGATCATCGGCACGATCGGGTTGAGCATCGCGCTGCTGTTGCCGTCCTGGCGAACTTCGCCGTTGATGGTCAGGCGGATGCCGATGTCGGTCAGGTCGGCGAAAGTGCTGCTGACCACGAACGGCGCAATCACCGCTGCGCCGTCGAACGACTTGGCGATTTCCCACGGCAGGCCCTTGGACTTGAGCTCGGCCTGCTTGTCGCGCAGGGTCAGGTCCAGCGCCGGGGCGAAACCGGAGATCGCGTCCAGCACTTCTTCACGGCTCGGTTTGGTCGACAGCGGCTTGCCGATCAACACGGCGATTTCCGCCTCGTAATGCACCGAGCCACGCTCGGTCGGAATGCTGAACCCGCCTTCCAGCGGCACCACGCAACTGCCGGGCTTGATGAACAGCAACGGCTCGGTAGGCACCGGGTTGTCCAGCTCCTTGGCGTGTTCGGCGTAGTTACGGCCGATGCACACCACCTTCCCCAGCGGAAAATGAATCCGCGTACCGTCGACATACTGGTGCTGATAGCTCATTACCGACTCCTGCCTTCATTGATTCATCAGGGATTGCCAATCAAACCGCGAAAATCTTGCCCGGGTTCATGATGCCGTTCGGGTCGAACACCGCCTTGACCGCTTTCATGTATTCGATTTCCACCGGCGAGCGGCTGTAGGTCAGGTAGTCGCGCTTGGTCATGCCCACGCCGTGTTCGGCGGAAATCGAACCGTTGTACTTCTCGACGGTTTCGAACACCCACTTGTTGACGGTGGCGCACTTGGCGAAAAACTCGTCCTTGCTCAGGTTGTCCGGCTTGAGGATGTTCAGGTGCAGGTTGCCGTCGCCGATGTGGCCGAACCAGACGATTTCGAAATCCGGGTAATGTTCGCCGACGATCGCATCGATTTCCTGCAAAAATGCAGGGACTTTCGAGACGGTGACCGAGATGTCGTTCTTGTATGGTGTCCAGTGGGAGATGGTTTCGGAGATGTACTCGCGCAGCTTCCACAGATTCTGCAACTGGGTTTCGCTCTGGCTCATCACGCCGTCCAGCACCCAACCCTGCTCCACGCAGTGTTCGAAGGTTTCCAATGCGGTGTTGGCCACTTCTTCGGTGGTCGCCTCGAATTCCAGCAAGGCATAGAACGGGCAGTCGGTTTCGAACGGCGCCGGCACATCGCCACGGCCCATGACCTTGGCCAGGGCCTTGTCGGAGAAGAATTCGAACGCAGTCAGGTCGAGCCGGCCCTGAAAGGCGTGCAGTACCGGCATGATCGAATCGAAATCGGCGGTGCCGAGGACCATTGCGGTCAGGTTTTTCGGCGCACGATCCAGGCGCATGGTGGCCTCGACCACAAAACCCAGGGTGCCTTCGGCGCCGATGAACAGCTGCCGCAGGTCATAACCGGTGGCGTTCTTGATCAGATCCTTGTTGAGTTCCAGCACATCGCCCTTGCCGGTCACGACTTTCATGCCTGCCACCCAATTGCGGGTCATGCCGTAGCGAATGACCTTGATTCCGCCGGCATTGGTGCCGATATTGCCGCCAATCTGACTCGAACCGGCCGAAGCGAAGTCGACCGGGTAGTACAAGTCATGTTCTTCGGCAGCGTTCTGCAATTGCTCGGTGACCACGCCCGGCTGACAGACGGCGGTGCGGTCGGTCAGGTTGATGTCGAGAATCTGATTCATGTAGTCGAACGACACGACCACTTCGCCATTGGCGGCCACGGCCGCGGCGGAAAGCCCGGTGCGCCCGCCCGACGGCACCAGCGCCACTTTATGTTCGTTGGCCCAGCGGACGACGCCCTGCACCTGCTCAATGGTCTTGGGGAACACGATGGCGCTGGGCGCCGGGGCGAAGTGTTTGGTCCAGTCCTTGCCGTAAGCGTTCAGGGAGTCGGCATCGGTCAGGACTTTGCCAGGCTCGACCAGGGTCTTCAGTTCATCAATCAGGGCAGGATTGGTCATCGACGGAACTCTCGAACAATTCATGGTCATCCTGAGAACGCTTCACGTCGCAGGAATGAGTGATTAGCGGGGTGGCTATGCTAGCATACCGACCCCGCAGGCCAGTGCCCAAGGCCGGCTCTGCGGTGACGGCTTTCTTGTCGTCCAGGTCAATGTCTGTTGACCATTTCCTGCCATTTTTCTCCGGGATACAGGTTTACGCAGATGAGCAAGACTTCTCTCGATAAGAGCAAGATCAAGTTCCTTCTTCTCGAAGGCGTCCACCAATCGGCTGTCGACGTCCTCAAGGCGGCGGGCTACACCAGCATCGAATACCTGACAGGCTCCCTGCCGGAAGCCCAGCTCAAGGAAAAGATCGCTGACGCTCACTTCATCGGCATTCGCTCACGCACCCAGCTGACCGAAGAGATCTTCGATCACGCGAAGAAGCTGGTCGCGGTCGGCTGTTTCTGCATCGGCACCAACCAGGTTGACCTGGAAGCGGCCCGCGAGCGCGGCATCGCCGTGTTCAACGCACCGTACTCCAACACCCGCTCCGTGGCCGAGCTGGTGCTGGCCGAAGCGATCCTGCTGCTGCGCGGCATCCCTGAGAAAAACGCTTCCTGCCACCGTGGCGGCTGGATCAAGTCCGCAGCCAACTCCTTCGAGATCCGTGGCAAGAAACTGGGCATCGTCGGCTACGGCTCGATCGGTACTCAGCTGTCGGTCCTGGCTGAAGGTCTGGGCATGCAGGTGTTCTTCTACGACACCGTGACCAAGCTGCCACTGGGCAATGCCACCCAGGTCGGCAACCTGCACGAGCTGCTGGGCATGTCCGACATCGTCACCCTGCACGTTCCGGAAACCGCTGCGACCCAGTGGATGATCGGCGAGAAGGAAATCCGCGCCATCAAGAAGGGCGGCATCCTGATCAACGCTGCACGCGGCACCGTGGTCGAACTGGATCACCTGGCCGCTGCGATCAAGGACAAGCACCTGATCGGCGCCGCCATCGACGTGTTCCCGGTCGAGCCGCGCTCCAACGACGAAGAGTTCGAAAGCCCGCTGCGTGGCCTGGACAACGTGATCCTGACCCCGCACATCGGCGGCTCCACCGCTGAAGCGCAGGCCAACATCGGTCTGGAAGTGGCAGAAAAACTGGTCAAGTACAGCGACAACGGTACTTCGGTATCGTCGGTGAACTTCCCGGAAGTGGCCCTGCCGGCGCACCCTGGCAAGCACCGCCTGCTGCACATCCACGAGAACATCCCGGGTGTGATGAGCGAGATCAACAAGGTCTTCGCCGAAAACGGCATCAACATCTCCGGTCAGTTCCTGCAGACCAACGAGAAGGTCGGCTACGTGGTAATCGACGTCGACGCCGAGTACTCGGAACTGGCGCAAGAGAAGCTGCAACACGTCAACGGCACCATCCGTAGCCGCGTGTTGTTCTGATCAAGCGTTGAGCGACAAAAAAAGGGAGCCTTCGGGCTCCCTTTTTCATTCACGCGAAAACGTCATTCGACGTTGACGGTGATCTTCTTCGACACGATCGGCGGATCGAACGCCATGTGGCCGCTGTCACCCAGCTCCAGCTGCAGGGTGTGCTTGCCCGGCGCGAGTTTGATGTCAGCCTGGGTCTGCGCCTTGCCGAAGTGCATATGGTTGGCGTCGGTTGGCACCACGGAACCGGCCGGGACGATTTCCTTGGCATCGATCAGCAGGTGGTGATGACCAGTGTTCTTGGTGACGTCACCGGCCGGTGCCAGCGCGATGTCCTTTACACCGAACTTGACCGTGAAGGTCTGCGGAACCGTGGCTCCGTCCTCGGGAGAAACGATGAACACTTCGGCGCCCTTCGGTGCCGGTGTGGCCGCACTGGCCAGTACCGAAACACCCATCAGCACACCGGCCAACGCTGCACGTGACATAAAGCTTTTCATTTTCTTCTCCAGTTTTTCCGTAAAATCCGCACGGTCATGACAACTTCATGACCATTCGTTGTCGAAGGCACTCGACAACCATAGCAAAGCGAGCCTGGAAAACAGGCCGATATCGATTTCAAAGGAGTGACCATGCGTTTTCTGCCTGGCCTGATCTGCCTGCTTCCCCTTCTGAGCCCTATGGCTCACGCCGAACTGATTGATGACGTAAACGACCGTGGCGAGTTGCGCATTGCCCTTGAGGCTAATACACCGCCCTTCAATTTCAAGGACGGCGACACGCTCACGGGGTTCGAGGTCGAGCTTGGGCAACTGCTGGCCAACGAACTGGATGTGCGCGCCGACTTCATCGTCACCGACGAGGCCGATCTGCTCCAGGGCGTTGAAAGCGGCAAGTACGACGTCGCGCTCAACCACATAGCACTGACCCCGGAACTCAAGGATCGTTTCGACGTGAGCGAGCCTTACACGCAGGTCAATGCGCAATTGCTGGCGAAGAAGGACGAACAACCCCGGCCGATGGTGCTGGTGCAGACGCTGACGGAAGAGAAACCGAAGATCGGGCCACCGGTTGAACTGGCGATCCCGTTCCAGAAGGGCAATCCGGCGTTTCACGCGAGCCTGGAGAATGCGTTGCAGCGGATCAGGGCGGATGGGCGGCTGGAGGCGTTGTCGAAAAAATGGTTGAGCGTGCAGGCTACGGAAAACTGAAGTGAACGTGACTAGTCGAGCAAGCTGAGGGCCTGTGCGGCTTGCGGCAGTTCGAGTTCGCTGAAGACCTGCACCCCATGGCGCTTGAGCAAGGCTGCCGTGACACCTTCGCCACTCACCTTCACCCCACTGAACGTCCCGTCATAGGTCAACAGATTCCCGCACGACGGGCTGTTGGCTTTGAGCACCGCCACCCGAATCCCGTGCTTTTGCACCAGCGCCAACGCCTGCCGCGCACCGTCGAGAAACTGCGCACTGACGTCTTCGCCCTCGGTGGTGATCACCGAGGCGAGCCCGTCCAGCACATCGCTGCCCTGCCCGCCCGGAATCTCCGCTGCCGCGCGTGGCGTCGGCAAACCACCGGCGACTTCCGGGCACAGCGGCACTACCCGGCCTTCGTTCGTCCACTGCTCCAGCAGATCGAACGGCCCGCTGGCTCCACCGTCATAACGCACGCGGTGGCCCAGCAGGCAACGACTGACCAGAATCCTGTGCATATCAGAACGGCTCGTTGCCACGGCGGCGGAACCAGCCTGTCAGCGACAGCCGCTCGCGGCTGGCTGGCAACACTTCATGAGGCACTTCACCGGAGAGAAACACCACCAGACAACCGCCCGTAGGCTGTACGTCATGAACGCGGTCATTCTCCAGGTACATGCGCAGTTGCCCGCCATCCTCCGGCAGCCAGCCGTCATTGAGGTAGATCACCGCAGAGACCATGCGCCGGTCATCGTCGCGAAAACGGTCGACATGCTTGCGATAGAACGCACCCGGCGGGTACAGGGCAAAATGGCACTCGAAGTCTTCAAGCCCCAGGAACAGGCCCCGGTTGAGCGCCTCGCGCAGGCTGTCCATCAGGTTCAGATAGCGGTCGCTGGCCTCGGCCTGACCGGGGTCGATCCATTGGATATGGTCGCCACGAATCCCCTCGCGGATCTCCGTAAACGGGCCACGTCCGACCCCCGCCGGCGCCAGTTCACCTTCGGCGTCACGTTTGCGGCACTCGGCCGCCAGTGCGCGGGTCAAATCCGCAGGCAGGAAAATGTTCTGCTGCGACCAGCCGCGCTCGGCCAGGTCGTCGACGATACGTAACAGCAGCGGGTGATCAGAGGATATTTGCATGGCGCGCATAGTATGCCTGCGGCAAGAAATCCGACAGAGCCACGCGGCGGCTTGATACGAATTCTCGACAAGTACTGGCACCGCACGGAGAATAGTCGGCTGCCGACAGGAGTCCTTATGCGCCGTTTGCTTTTTTCACTGTTGATGTTCTGCGTTTTGCCCGCCTGGGCGGACGGCCACGACCAGCTGTACAAGGTCGCCGGCTGGCCAGAACAACGCGCGCATTTCAACGACGCCCTGAGTGCCGCGCAGCAGCGTTACCAGAACAGCCTGCCGCCGGCGGTGTTTCAGGCGCTGGTGAACAACAGCAACCAGCGCTTCGCCCCCCAGGCCGTGGATCAACGGGCCGAAGCGCAGCTGCGCAAGAACCTCGCCGATCCGCAACCGGCCCTGTCGTTCTTTCAATCACCGCTGGGCAAGAAGATCGTCGCCGCCGAGCTGCTGGCGACCCGCCGCGATCAATTGGCAAAGAACGCCAAGGGCCTGCCGAAGATGCCGGCCAGCGACAGTCGTTTGCTGATCATCGGCCACCTCGCCCAGGCCCTGCCCGCCCGTGAAGCCGGTGCCGAAGTCAGCCTGGCGATTGCCGGCGTGGCGGCGGACAGTCTGAGCTCGATGATCCCCGGCCTGCTAGGCGGCGGTCAGGCCCAGGGCATGTTGAACGGTCAACGCCAGCGCCTGATGGATCAGATCGGCGCCGACCTGAACAACACGCTGCTCTACGTCTATCGCGACCTGTCGGATGAAGAGCTGGAAGAGTTCGCGACCTTTGCCGAATCCACCGAAGGCAAGGCCTACTATCAGGCCGCGCTGGCCGCGATCCGCGCTGGGCTGGCCGTGGGCCAGAGCACCTCGAACCTCAGCCAGTGATCTAGGGGTTGCGGCCCTTGATCCGCTTGCTCAAGAACTCGAAATACTCCTCGCGCATTTCCGCCGTCTCGTTGGCCAGGTGATGCCGCGCCTCGGCCAGCAACAGAATCTGTGGCCGGTCGAACTTCCATTTCAACACTTGCAGGTTGTGCTGCCAGTCCACGGTCATGTCCGCCTGGCCCTGAACGATCAGTGGCCGGCGCGGACTTTTCTTCGCGTATTCCACCCGGTTGATCCAGCGTGACAACGCCCCGACCCACGCGGTCGGCAAGCGTTTTGGCTGCAACGGATCGGCCTGCAGGAACGGCAGGAAATCCGGGTCGTTGGAGTTCTCGCTGAAACGCCGGGCGATGCCCCTGACAAATGGCCTGAGCAGGTAATAACTGAACTGCGACCAGCCCCAGGCACGCGGACGCACCAGCGGCGCCAGCAGAATCAACTGCCCCTGCGCCGGGCTGTTTTCACCATGATTGAGCACGTGATCGACAATGATCGCGCCGCCGGTGCTTTGCCCGCACAAATGCCACGGCTGCGGCAGTGCAATCGAACGCGCCTCGGCGAACAGGCCTTGCAGCGCATCCTGATACTCGGAGAAATCGCGGATGCTCGCCCGCTCGCCACTGGACAGACCATGCCCCGGCAGATCGCATGCGATCACCGCGAAGCCCTGATCCAGCGCCCACTCGATCACATGCCGGTAAAGACCGGTGTGATCATAAAAACCGTGCACCAGAAACAGCGTGGCCTTGGCGGTTTCTGCCGGCCACCAGCAATGACTGACCAGTTGATAGCCATCGATGTCGAACCGGCCCATGCCACGCCAGACATCGCGCTCCGGAAAGTCGGTCTTGTAGAACCGCTGATACGCCTTCGCCTCTTCGGACAACGGCTGCCACTCGGCCAAAGGCTTGAGGCTCGCACGCAGATGATCGGGATCGAAGGCAACAGACATGGGCAATTCCAGAACGGTAAACGGACTTTATCGGCCTGCGATATTCATCTGTCGCGGCAAGCATGGCAAGCTAGCCGGCCTTCGAGGATCGAAAACCATGCGTTCGCCCTACCGCACCGCACTGTTTGCCAGCCTGCTCGCCATCGTGTGTGCCGGCGTGCTGTGGGCCGCGTACAACTGGTTTCAGGGCCGCTACCTGCGCGCCTTCAGCGAACACACCGCGGTATTTTCCGGCGATCCGCTGCGCCTGCCCGCCGACCTCGCCGGCCCCGGCAACATCCGTCTGGTGCATTTCTGGGACCCGGCCTGCCCATGCAACGTCGGCAATCAACAGCACCTGACCGAGATGGTCGAACAGTTCGGCCCCAAGGGCGTGGAATTCTTCGCGGTGCAGAAGGCCGGCAGCCACGGCCAGTTGCCCGCCACCCTCAGCAATCTCAAAACCATCGCGGTGTTGCCCGGCTCCGAACAGATTCCCGCGAGCCCGGCCGTGGCGATCTGGGACCGCAGCGGCAGACTGGCGTACTTTGGCCCGTACAGCGAAGGCCTGACGTGCAACTCCAGCAACAGTTTTATCGAACCGATCCTGCAAGCGTTGAGTGATGATCGTCCGGTCAATGCGACTCATACGTTGGCGGTAGGGTGTTATTGCCCGTGGATTAGTGGGGAGTGAACGGCTTCGCACTGACAATAAAAACTGCATCAACCAAAGACGCCAGAGACATATTGACACTTGAAAACTAAACCGCCTTGAATCCCGGTTTGTTATTAGCAGCGCGCCATTCTTTAACCTCCTTTACAATCCCTTCAGGACTGTCATCCCTATCATCTCTTGGGTAGTAGATAAGATCCGAGCCGTCCGGGTGTTCTGTTAACCGCCTGAATTCCAATACCAGCTTTACATCTTCCTCCTCTGTTCGAGCACTAGCATCACAAATTGAGATTACAAAATCCAAAAACTCTCTTTCCGTATAGTCCGAAATATTTAACAAGCCACCACCATCCTGTAAAAAAGCCCCTGGCAAAACTGCCAGGGGCACAACCACACTTATGAATATCAAACCTCTTTAAAACCAGACTTTCCGTTAGCTGCACGCCACGCCTTGACCTCTGCAACTACAGCTGCCGGTCCACTTTTTCCTGGCTCCGGATAAAAAATCAGATCCGATCCAGATGGATGCTCACTCAAGGCCTTAAACTCGAAAACAGCATCGATGTGTTCCTCTTCACTTTCATAGTCGTTGTCATAAATTCTCGTAACAAACTTCAGAAACTCCGACTCTGACATTTCGTTAATTAACTTAATCATTACCTGACCCTCTATGCATACCAATATGTCTCCGTGGAGTCATTGCGACTATGTTGTCAACCTCATAAACCCCGCCACCTTCAGAAATATATTTCCTGTGATGCAACTCAATTTTCACACGCTTTCCAACTTGCTCACTCTCTTTAACAAAAGGCGATTGGCCGTCTTTCATACTAGCTAGGGCGCTGCGATCAAACTGAGCCGCCAACTCCGGATCCCCAGCCACCGCCTTCCAAAACGCCTCCCGAAACGCCCGAAAATTCCTGAACTCCCGCCCTCGCAACTGATCGGCAATCTGCGCCGGCACCGGCGCGCCTTCGCCCTGCGATGCGCTTCCGAGCCAGTTGCCCGATACCGCCTGCCCCACACCTGATGCGACACCCGGATCCTCCCGCCGATCCCGAAACATCGTGTAGTTCGGTGGCAGCCCGGAGTCCTGCGGGAACACCAGAACATAGTCATCGAATCCGGCTTCGAAAATGCCCGGGAACGAATCGAAGCGTCCCTCGACCGGGACTACCGTCGCCCCAGTATAGGCAGGCACCTCCGGCTGCCCGGCCGGTGAGGTCGTCGAGCTGTTTCCCGGATTGACGATCGGGGTCCACGTCAGGGTGCGTGGTGGAACATCGGAGGTGGTCGCGGTGTAGACGTTGCGTTCGGTGTCGTAGGAGGCCGCCACCACCCTGACGGCCGACGGAATATTCCGCCCATCAGTCTTGACGACAAAAACCTCTGACTGCCCGTTCGCGTCGGTCTTTGAACTGACGCGGAAAGGCATGTCAACCGTACCGCCAGCCGCCGCGATGGCGTGCAGATCGGGTGCGAAATCTGGTGCGAGGTCCGACAGCGGCGTGCTGAACGCGTAACGGTCAGGCAATTCGCCGTTGCCCAGTTTCGACGAGTAGACCAACGCTGAAACACCGACGACAGCGCCAGCCCCGACACTCGCAGCAAGACTGCCCAAGCCCGCGATGGCGCTGCGAACGGCCCCTTGCAGACTGGCCGCAGCAGCCTCGGCAACTGCCACGACTCCAGCTGAAGTCATGAACAACGGCCCTGTCGCCGAAGCGGCACCTGGCGCGCGGAAGGTATGGGCGTTGCGAATGGCTTCTGCCGCTATGCGCGCTTGTTCCTCGGCAAGGCGCCTTGCCTCTGCTTCGGCGGCAATACGTGCCTGTTCCTCGGCAACACGCCTGGCTTCAACCTCCGCGGCTATACGCGCCTGCTCCTGCAAATGCCGGGCCTCTAGCTCCCGGGCAATGCGTATCTGCTCCTGCAGACGCTCCACCTCTTGGGCGCGGGCAATCAGACCGGCAAATGCGTCCGCCGCCGCTGCCATATGCCGGGCACTTTCCGAGTGCAGGAGTGAAGCGTGATAGTCCTGCCAGCGCTTGCCCAGATCGGTAGTGGCCTGCAAGTCGACCAGGTTCTTCAGCGCTTCGAGCTCAGGCTTGCTCAACGGGGCGTTGATCGCCGGATTGGCGATTGCATAGGGCCGGACGGCTGCCTGCTCGACAGCACGAATGTTGTCCGCTGCGATTTTATAATTCGTGAGTGTTTGAGAGAGACTGCCTCCGGTTGAGCCCGCTGCAGCGGCGATTCTTTCAACCAGAAAACCCGGCAGGAAATGCAGGCGAATATTCGTTTCCAGATTCACCACGGATAACCTTTCGGCAGAAAGAATCTGCTGGGCGTCCCTCGTGGTTTGAGTCGCGGCTTCAACCTGGCTTCTTCTTGCGGCCAGTTCCGGAAGTTGATTGGCGATAATGGCCATCACCCAGGAAAGGCGCCGGAGCTCCATTGCCGAGCGATAGGCCCTGTCGATGGCCGCATAGGCGACGGAAACATCCGGAACCGGCAATGCCAGACTGTCTCGTATCTTCTTGAAGGACAAATCCTTCATCAGGAAAAATGGATTATGTCCATACAGCGAGTAAGCGATCTCGGTATGAGCCCGATACTCCAACAACTTTGAATGAATAACCTGAATGGTTATTTCCTGATCAGCCTTGACCTTCTGAGCCGCAGAAAGTCCAGCACTGGCTGCTTGCCTCGCCCTCTCTACTTCATTGTTTGATGCCGCGCCGATATTGCTGAATACTCCAGCATACTCAAGATCAATATATGCCTGAGCATTCTGTTGCTCCTGCATCAAATCATTCCAGATGAATGGAGTTAACGGATCAAGTTTCCCAGACCCTTGGCCCGTCCCTCTATGCGGCCCTTCATTCAACCCCCAACTTCCCGAGAAAAACCCACCCTGTCCCAATCGAACTGGCGTCACCCCCTTGACGGGTATTGGCGCCAGTTCATATCTGCCCGGCCCGGTCTGCTTGTGAGGTCCAAGATAATTTTCAATATCACTCATACGACTTCTCCATGTCAGTTATTCCATGTATCGAATTCGCAAAATTCGTTTTATTCCTCTGCTTTTTTTCGAGGTCTTTTATAGGCCCGCCCCGTTAAACGCAGCAACAACAAACTTGTAGTGCACTTCCCGAAAACCTGAAGGAAACTTCCTATTCAAGAAATACTGTGTTATGAAATCCCGGTTGCGATCTTCAACTAGATCAGCACCATCAATGCCTTCATATAAATAGAACGACAGGGAGCAGATTTTTCATGAAAAAAGGCCTGACCGTACTTGCGTTGCTGATCGTCATTCCCGCCATCGGGGTCGGCGGTTACCTCTACAGCAAGCAACCGACGCGTCAGGGCCAGGTGGAGTTGCGCAACCTGCAAGGCTCGGTGACCGTGCGTTACGACGAGCGCGGCGTGCCGCACATCCGCGCGGAAAACGAGACCGACCTCTACCGCGCCCTCGGTTATGTGCACGCCCAGGATCGCCTGTTTCAGATGGAGGCCATGCGCCGCCTAGCCCGTGGCGAACTGGCCGAAGTGCTCGGGCCTAAACTACTCGACACCGACAAGCTGTTCCGCAGCCTGCGCATCCGCGAGCGCGCTGCCAGTTACGTGGCCGGTCTCGACAAGCAGTCACCGGCGTGGAAGGCCCTGCAAGCCTATCTGGACGGCATCAATCAATATCAGGACTCGCACGCCGCCCCTGTCGAGTTCGACGTGCTGGGCATCCCCAAGCGGCCGTTCACCGCTGAAGACAGCATCAGCGTCGCCGGCTACATGGCCTACAGCTTTGCCGCCGCGTTCCGCACCGAACCGCTGCTGACCTACGTGCGCGATCAACTGGGCGCCGATTACCTCAACGTCTTCGACCTCGACTGGCAGCCCAAGGGCGTGCTCGCCAAGGGCCACGCCAGCAGCGCACCGGCCCTCGCCGCCGAAGACTGGAAAGACCTCAACACCCTCGCCCGCGTCAGCCAACAGGCGCTGATCGACAACGGCCTGCCACAGTTCGAAGGCAGCAACGCCTGGGTGATCGCCGGTAGCCGCAGCAAAAGCGCCAAGCCCTTGCTGGCCGGCGATCCGCACATTCGCTTTTCGGTGCCGTCGGTGTGGTACGAGGCGCAGCTGTCGGCGCCGGGCTTCGAACTCTACGGTCATCATCAGGCGCTGGTGCCGTTTGCGTTTCTCGGCCACAACCTGGATTTCGGCTGGAGCCTGACCATGTTCCAGAACGACGACCTCGATCTGATCGCCGAGAAGGTCAATCCGGACAACCCGGATCAGGTCTGGTATCGCGGCCAGTGGACCGACATGGTCAGCACCGAGCAACAGATTGCGGTGAAAGGCCAGGCGCCGGTGACCATTACCCTGCGCCAGTCGCCCCACGGCCCGATCGTCAACGATGCTCTCGGCAGCGCCGCCGGGAAAACCCCGATTGCGATGTGGTGGGCCTTCCTGGAAACACCGAACCCGATCCTCGAAGGTTTCTACCAGCTCAACCGCGCCGACACCCTGGCCAAGGCCCGCGCCGCTGCCGCCAAGGTGCAGGCGCCGGGGCTGAACATCGTCTACGCCAACGCCAAGGGCGATATCGCGTGGTGGGCCTCGGCCCTGCTGCCCAAGCGTCCGGCCGGGGTGAAGCCTGGCTTCATTCTCGACGGCAGCAGCAATCAGGCCGACAAGGACGGCTACTTCCCGTTCAGCGCCAACCCGCAGGAAGAGAACCCGGCGCGGGGCTATATCGTCTCGGCCAACTTCCAGCCCGTGTCACCCACCGGCATGGAGATTCCCGGCTATTACAACCTCGCCGACCGTGGCCAGCAGCTCAACCGCCAGCTCGCCGACAAGAACGTGAAGTGGGACAACGAGGCCAACCAGAAGCTGCAACTGGGCACTGCCACCGGTTATGGGCCGCGTCTGTTGGCACCGTTGCTGCCGGTGCTGCGTGAAGTGGCGGGCAATCCCGCCGAGCAGAAGCTGATCGAACAACTGGGCCAATGGCAAGGCGACTATCCGCTGGATTCGGTCAGTGCGACGGTGTTCAACCAGTTCCTCTACGACCTCGCCGACGCGGCAATGCGCGATGAGCTGGGCAATGATTTCTTCGAAACCCTGCTGTCGACCCGAGTGATCGATGCCGCCCTGCCCCGGCTCGCGGCGAATGCCGATTCACCGTGGTGGGACAACCGCAGCACGCCGAACAAGGAAACCCGCGTCGACGTCGTACGCGCCGCGTGGCAGGCGAGCATGGCCCACCTGAAGTCGACCCTCGGCGACGACGCTTCCGGCTGGCAATGGGGCAAGGCGCATACGCTGACCCATGGTCATCCGCTGGGTCAGCAGAAGCCGCTGGATCGCATTTTCAACGTCGGCCCGTTCGCCGCACCGGGCTCACATGAAGTGCCGAACAACCTCTCGGCGAAGATCGGCCCTGCACCATGGCCGGTGACCTACGGCCCGTCGACCCGTCGGTTGGTGGACTTCGCAGATCCCGCTCACAGCCTGACCATCAACCCGGTCGGCCAGAGCGGCGTGCCGTTCGACAGTCACTATGACGATCAGGCGGAAGCGTATGTGGACGGGATGTATGTGCAGGCGCATTTCAGTGATGAGGAGGTTACGGCGAATACGCGCAGTACCTTGAAGCTGTTGCCGGCGCGAGCGGCGCAATAAGCGCCACTCAAACCATCGCCGCAAAATTCAGCCGGAATTGCTGCGGCGTCACCCCCAGCCGCCGGTTGAACACGCTGCGCATATGTTGCGCATCGCGAAACCCGCACTGATACGCCACCGTCTTCAGCGGCGCCGTGGTGCTTTCGAGCATCACCCGCGCCGCATCCACCCGCGCCCGTTCGACGAACTCCGCCGGGGTGACTTTCGCCTCCCTCGCAAACACCCGGGAGAAATTCCGCGCACTCATGTTCGCAGCGTTCGCCAGGTCGGCAATGGTCAGGTCGCCGGTGAGATTGGCCAGCACATACAGCTGCACCATCGCCACCGCCGACGTCGGCTCGGCATGGGGCGTGAGGAACGGGCTGAACTGCGACTGCCCGCCCGAGCGCTGGGTGAACACCACCAGCCGCTTGGCCACGCTCAGCGCGACCTCGGCCCCGTGATCACGCGCCAGCAGGTACAGCGACAGATCGATCCCCGCCGTCACCCCCGCCGAGGTGTAGAGCTGGCCGTCCTCGACGTACAACCGATCGGCCTCGACCCGGCTCGACGGGCACAACTGCGCCAGCGCCTCGGCGTCGTTCCAGTGGGTGGTGACCGTGCGCCCGTCCAGCAGTCCTGCACGGGCGAGCATGAACGCACCGTTGCAGATCGAGCCGAATCGCCGCGCCCGTCCACAGGCGTCACGCAGCCAGACATCGAACGCCTCGCCGAAATCCAGGAACGGCAACTGCGGCCCACCCGCCACCAGCAGCAAATCGTAAACCTGCAACGCTTCGCTGAAATGCCGATGCGCACTCAGGGTCAGCCCGTTGGAACACGCCATCGGCCCGCGCTCGACGCCAATCACCTCGAGCCGGTAATGATCCTCCGGCGCCAGGAAGCGGTTCGCCTCGGCGAACACGTCCATCGGCCCGCTGACGTCCAGCGCCTGCACGCCGGGGAACACCACGATGGCGACGGTTCTGTTCATGGCAATGAAGGCTCCCGGGGAATGGCGGATCAGCGCCAACCCTAGCCAATCCTAGCCGCAGAAGCGAGCTGGCACGATTTGCAGGTGCAATGGCAAGAATCGCAGCCATGGATCGATTGTCCGGTCTGGCCCCCGGGAACAGACTTTCCCCATCAGCGCCGTGACGGCGTTTTCGACGAGGAAGCTCAACATGACCACGACCATCGCCGGTATCCGGATCCCCGACAGCGCCCTCGCCCGGGCCACCACCGAATACATCCGCGACATCGAATCCGACCTGCTTTACCACCACTCGCGCCGGGTGTTCCTGTTCGGTGCCTTGAGCGGTGAGCGTCAGCAACTGGCCTACGATCCGGAGCTGCTGTACGTCGGCGCGATGTTTCACGACCTGGGTCTGGTCGAAGGGCACCGCAGCGATGACGAGCGCTTCGAAGTCGATGGTGCCAACGCAGCCGCCGCGTTTCTCAAGCCGTACGGGTTGAGCGATGACGACATCGAGCAGGTCTGGCTGTCGATCGCCCTGCACACTACGCCGGGTGTGCCGAAGCATCTGCGCCCGACCGTGGCGCTGGTGACGGCGGGTGTCGAGATGGACGTGCTGGGCATGGACTACGCGGCGTTCACTACGGTGCAGCGTGAGGCGGTGGTGCATGCGCATCCACGGGGCGAGGGCTTCAAGGAATGCATCATCTGCGCGTTCGCCGACGGCTTGCGTCATCGTCCACAGACGACGTTCGGCAATGTGAAGACCGATGTGCTGAAGGATCAGGTGCCGGGGTTCAAGCCGATGAATTTCGTTGAAGTCATCCGCAGTTCTCCGTGGACTTCCTGATCACCACAAAACACTGTGGGAGCGGGCTTGCCCGCGATGGCGGTCTGACATTCAACATTGCAGTTGACTGTGATGACGTCATCGCGGGCAAGCCCGCTCCCACAGGAAGTGAGGTTGATCACAGAGTTGTGATCAACCTCACTGGCTTAAGCCGCTTCCGGCGTCGGCGCCCGGCGCACGTCCGGTTGCTTCCACGAATCGGCTGCGCCTTCTTCGATGGCCTGCTGAATCGCTTTCTTGCGGGCTTCTTCGGCACGGCGGCTGAAGAACCAGACCAGGAAGGTCACC
Organism: Pseudomonas sp. R15(2017); assembly: GCF_002112685.1. Lineage (NCBI taxonomy): Bacteria > Pseudomonadati > Pseudomonadota > Gammaproteobacteria > Pseudomonadales > Pseudomonadaceae > Pseudomonas > Pseudomonas sp. R15(2017). Next base: position 434,945 of record NZ_NEII01000001.1, on the reverse strand, counting down.
AGCGATACCGCCAGCAGAATCAGGCTGGCCACGGCGTTGATCTCCGGCTTCACGCCCAGGCGCACCGCCGAGAACACTTCCATCGGCAGGGTCGTCGAACCCGGGCCGGAGACGAAGCTCGCCAATACCAGGTCATCCAGCGACAGGGCGAACGACATCATGCCGCCCGCCGCCAGCGACGGCGCGATCATCGGGATGGTGATCAGGAAGAACACCTTCCACGGCCGCGCACCGAGGTCCATCGCTGCTTCTTCGATCGACAGGTCCAGCTCGCGCAGGCGCGCCGACACCACCACCGCCACATACGCCGCACAGAACGTGGTGTGCGCGATCCAGATGGTGACGATGCCGCGTTCCTGTGGCCAGCCGATCATCTGCGCCATCGCCACGAACAGCAGCAGCAGCGACAGACCGGTAATCACCTCAGGCATGACCAGCGGCGCGGTCACCAGACCGCCGAACAGCGTGCGGCCCTTGAAGCGGGTGATGCGGGTCAGCACGAAAGCTGCCAGCGTCCCCAGCGCCACCGCGGCAACCGCGGTGTAGCAGGCGATTTCCAGCGAGCGCACCACCGAACCCATCAGTTGCGAGTTGTCGAGCAGGCCGACGTACCACTTCACCGACCAGCCGCCCCACACCGTTACCAGTTTCGAGGCGTTGAACGAGTAGATCACCAGGATCAGCATCGGCAGGTAGATGAACAACAGGCCGAGCACCAGCATCAGGCTGGAGAAACGGAAGCGCTTCATTCTTTACCCTCCATTTCCTTGGCCTGACTGCGGTTGAACAGGATGATCGGCACGATCAGGATCGCCAGCATCACCACCGCCAGGGCGGACGCCACCGGCCAGTCACGGTTGTTGAAGAACTCTTGCCAGAGCACTTTACCGATCATCAGGGTTTCCGGACCGCCGAGCAGTTCCGGGATCACGAACTCGCCCACCACCGGGATGAACACCAGCATGCAGCCGGCGATGATGCCGTTCTTGGACAGCGGCACGGTGATTTTCCAGAAGCTGTTGAAGGTGCTCGAACCCAGGTCGGACGCGGCCTCCAGCAGGCTGGTGTCGTGCTTCACCAGGTTGGCGTACAGCGGCAGGATCATGAACGGCAGGTACGAGTAGACGACGCCGATGTATACCGCGAGGTTGGTGTTGAGGATCTGCAGCGGCTCGTCGATCAAACCCATGCTCATCAGGAAACCGTTGAGCAGGCCGTTATTGCTGAGGATGCCCATCCACGCATAGACGCGGATCAGGATCGCGGTCCAGGTCGGCATCATGATCAGCAGCACCAGCACCGTTTGCAGCTCTTTGCGGGCGCTGGCGATGGCGTAGGCCATCGGATAACCGATCAACAGGCACAGCAGCGTGCTGAAAAACGCCATCTTCAGCGAGCCCAGGTAGGCGGCGATGTACAGTTCGTCGTCGCCGAGCATCGCGTAGTTGCCCAGGTTCAGCAGCAATTGCAGCTTCTGCTCGGCGTAGGTGTAGATCTCGGTGTACGGCGGGATGGCCACGTCCGCTTCGGCGAAGCTGATCTTCAGGACGATGAAGAACGGCAACATGAAGAACAGGAACAGCCAGATGAACGGAACCCCGATGACCAGCTGACGGCCACCGGGAATTATTCGATTGAGCCGGCGTTTGAATTTGCGCATGTTCATGAGCGAAGTACCACGCCGCTGTCATCTTCCCACCACACGTAGACCTGATCGCCCCAGGTCGGACGTGCGCCACGACGTTCGGCGTTGGCCACGAACGACTGCACCAGCTTGCCGCTTGGCAATTCGACGTAGAACACCGAGTGACCGCCGAGGTAGGCGATGTCATGCACCTTGCCGCTCGACCAGTTGTATTCGCAGGTCGGCTGATCGGCGGTGACCAGCAGTTTTTCCGGACGGATCGCGTAGGTCACGGACTTGTCCTGCACCGAGGTGCTGATGCCGTGGCCGACGTAGATCTGCCGGTCGAGGTCCTTGCAGGTGATGGTCGCGTGGCCTTCGGCGTCGTCGATCACTTCGCCTTCGAAGATGTTCACGTTACCGATGAATTCGCAGACCAGACGGCTGGTCGGGGTTTCGTAGATATCGATCGGGCTGCCGATCTGGGCGATCCAGCCCAGGTGCATGATCGCGATGCGCTCGGCCATGGTCATGGCCTCTTCCTGGTCGTGGGTCACCATCACGCAGGTCACGCCCACGCGCTCGATGATCTCAACCAGTTCCAGCTGCATCTGCGAACGCAGTTTCTTGTCCAGTGCGCCCATCGGCTCGTCGAGCAGCAGCAGTTTCGGCCGCTTGGCCAGCGAACGCGCCAACGCCACACGCTGACGCTGGCCGCCGGACAACTGGTGCGGCTTGCGCTTGGCGTACTGGCTCATCTGCACCAGCTTGAGCATCTCGGCCACGCGGGCGTCGATCTCGGCCTTGGGAATCTTGTCCTGTTGCAGGCCGAAGGCGATGTTCTGCGCCACGGTCATGTGCGGGAACAAGGCGTAGGACTGGAACATCATGTTGATCGGTCGCTCGTACGGCGGCATGTCGGTGATGTCGACGCCGTCGAGAAAAATGCGCCCCTCCGTGGGCCGTTCGAACCCTGCCAGCATCCGCAGCAGAGTGGATTTGCCCGATCCCGAACCGCCGAGCAGGGCGAAGATCTCGCCCTTCTTGATTTCCAGGGACACATCGTCCACGGCAACCGTCTCGTCGAACTTCTTCGTGACCCGGTCGATTTTGACCAGCACCTGTTTCGGTGTCTGGTCGCCCTCGAGGGCTTTCTTATAGGCGCCGGAGGCAACTGCCATTTACAAAACTCCCAGAAAAAAAGAGTGCAGTTCGCCCACGCAAGACGAACCCAGGATAGTTTGTACGTTGAAGCTATTTACCCGACTTGACCTTGGTCCAGCTGCGGGTCATCAAACGCTGAATGTTCGGTGGCAGCTCGGTCGACACGTAGGTCTTGTCGAGCACAGCCTGCGGTGGATACACCGATTCGTCGGTGCGGATGGACTGCTCCATCAGCTTGCCCGAACCCGGATTGGGGTTGGCATAACCGACGTAATCACTGACCTGGGCGATCACCTCAGGTTTCAGCAAATAGTTGATGAAGGCGTGGGCCTCTTTAACGTTGGCCGAATCCTTCGGAATCGCCAGCATGTCGAACCACAGCGCGCCACCCTCTTTCGGAATCGAATAGGCGATGTTCACACCTTTCTTGGCTTCTTCGGCGCGATGTTTGGCCTGGAAGATGTCGCCGGAAAAACCGATGGCCACACAGATGTCGCCGTTGGCCAGATCGCCGATGTATTTCGAGGAGTGGAAGTAGGTCACGTACGGACGTACCGCCAACAGTTTGGCCGTGGCCTTCTCGTAATCCTTGGTATTGGTGCTGTTGGCATTCAGGCCCATGTAGTTGAGCACGGTCGGCATCATTTCATCGGCCGAATCGAGGAACGCCACGCCACAGCTGTGCAGTTTCTTGATGTTCTCCGGCTCGAACAGCACGCTCCAGGAGTCGATCTTGTCGACGCCGAGCACGGCTTTCACTTTGTCGACGTTGTAGCCGATGCCATTGGTGCCCCACAGGTACGGCACGGCGTACAGGTTGCCCGGATCATTCTGCTCCAGGCGCTTGAGCAGCACTGGATCGAGATTGGAGTAGTTCGGCAGCTGCGCCTTGTCGAGCTTCTGGAACGCGCCCGCCTTGATCTGCTTGCCGAGGAAGTGGTTCGACGGCACGACCACGTCGTAGCCGGTACGTCCGGCGAGCAACTTGCCTTCCAGGGTTTCGTTTGAATCAAACACGTCGTAGACCGGCTTGATCCCGGTGTCTTTCTGGAAATCGGCCAGAGTGGTCTCGCCGATGTAATCCGACCAGTTATAAATATGCACCGTACCGGCGGCCTGGGCACCGACAGCGAACGTCAGGCCGGCAGCGGCCAGCAGTGCATTGCGCAAGGAAGAAAAAATAGGCAAGTGGAGGTCCTCTGATTTAGTTGGGCCCAAGTTGCCCCGTGCTGCGTGACAGTCACGGTTGCCCGGCAACAAAACCGGCGCGCAACTTACCTTCGAAAAACCGTTCCAGCAAAACTTTCTGTCATTTAATTGCACCGCTGGCCGCCTTCGCTTGGGCGACGGCCAGCGGTGACTGGTTCAAACCGGCTTATTTACCGGATTTGATCTTGGTCCAGCTGCGAGTGATCAGGCGCAGGGTGGCCGCGTCCAGATCGCTGATCGCGTAGAGCTGCTTCTTCACTTCAGCCGAAGGGTAGATGCTCGGATCGCTGGTGATTTCCTTGTCCACCAGGGCGGTGGCCGCCTTGTTGCCGTTCGGGAAACGCACGGCGTTGGTGATTTCGGCCATCACTTTCGGCTCGAGCAGGTAGTTCATGAACTTGTAGGCGGCTTCGACGTTTTCGGCATCCTTGGGAATGGCGACCATGTCGTAGAAAGTACCGGCACCTTCTTTCGGAATGGTGTAGGCCAGTTTGACCTTGTCACCGGCTTCCTTGGCGCGGGTCTTGGATTGTTCCAGGTCACCCGAGTAGCCAACCGCTACGCAGATGTTGCCGTTGGCCAGGTCCGAGATGTACTTCGAGGAGTGGAAGTAAGCCACCGAAGGACGAATCTTGAGGAACAGGTCTTCGGCGGCTTTCAGGTCAGCCTTGTCCTTGCTGTTGGTCGGTTTGCCCAGATAGTGCAGAGCCGCCGGAATCATTTCGGTCGGCGCGTCGAGGAAGCTCACGCCACAGCTTTTCAGCTTCTCGATGTTCTCAGGCTTGAACACGATGTCCCAGGAATCGATCTTGTCGATGCCCAGTGCAGCCTTGACCTTGGCCGGGTTGTAGCCGATGCCGATCGAACCCCACATGTACGGGAACGCGTGTTTGTTGCCCGGGTCGCTGGCGTCACCAACGGCCTTGAGCAGGTCTTCGTCGAGGTTCTTCCAGTTCGTCAGCTTGGACTTGTCCAGTTCCTGATAAACACCGGCCTTGATCTGCTTGGCCAGGAAGTTGTTGGAAGGCACCACGATGTCGTAACCGGATTTGCCGGCCAGCAGCTTGGCTTCCAGGGTTTCGTTGCTGTCGAAAACGTCATAGACGACCTTGATGCCCGTCTCTTTTTCGAAATTGGCAACCGTGTCCGGCGCGATGTAGTCGGACCAGTTGTAAACGTGCAACACCTTGTCGTCCGCCTGAACCGCACCCGCCATCACGCCCATCAGGGACATGGCGAGCAGAGTCTTGCCAGCGAGCTTTTTGCCTAATGCCTTCATGCGTTAATGCTCCAAATTTTTCTTTTTTGAACCACTTTGTTCAGCGGCCGAACCCGGACAACTGGAACCGCGGCTAGTCTGGCAAGATCCGAGGCGGTCTTTCAAGAAAAGACCAGCCTTTCTGACAGCTCAGAGCGACAGCGCAACAGCTCCATCGCTCTGAGCCTAGCACTTAGCCCTGCAACGCACTGAGGGTCAGGTCCAGACACTTGCGTGCCTTTGTAACCAGTTCATCGATCTCCGCCTTACTGATCACCAGCGGCGGCGCGATGATCATGGTGTCGCCCACGGCACGCATGATCAGCCCGTTGTCGAAGCAGAACTGGCGGCAGATCATGCCCACACCCTTGCCTTCGTAACGCTTGCGAGTGGCCTTGTCCTGCACCAGCTCGATGGCCCCCAGCAGGCCGACTCCGCGCACTTCACCCACCAACGGGTGATCGTTCAGTTCGCGCAGACGTTTCTGCAAATACGGTGCCGTTTCTTCATGGGCACGTTCGATGATTTTCTCTTCGCGCAGAATCCGGATGTTTTCCAGACCCACCGCCGCCGCCACCGGGTGACCGGAGTAGGTGAAGCCGTGGTTGAAATCGCCGCCCTCGTTGAGTACCGCCACCACTTCGTCGCGCACGATCAGGCCACCCATCGGGATGTAGCCGGACGTCAGGCCTTTGGCGATGGTCATCATGTGCGGCTTGAGATCGTAGAAATCGCTGCCGAACCATTGGCCAGTACGGCCGAAACCGCAGATCACTTCATCGGCCACGAACAGAATGTCGTACTTGGCGAGGATTTCCTTGATGCGCGGCCAGTAGGTGTCCGGCGGAATGATCACGCCGCCAGCGCCCTGGATTGGCTCGGCAATAAAGGCACCGACGTTGTCCACGCCGACTTCCAGAATCTTTTCTTCCAGCTGATTGGCCGCCCAGATCCCGAACTCTTCCGGGGTCATGTCGCCGCCTTCGGCAAACCAGTACGGCTGAGCGATGTGGACGATGCCCGGAATCGGCAAATCGCCCTGCTCGTGCATGTAAGTCATGCCGCCCAGGCTTGCGCCGGCCACGGTGGAGCCGTGGTAGCCGTTCTTGCGGCTGATGATGACTTTCTTGTTCGGCTGGCCCTTGATCGCCCAGTAGTGGCGAACCATACGCAGCATGGTGTCGTTGCCTTCGGAACCGGAGCCGGTGAAGAACACGTGGTTCATGCCTTCTGGCGCCACGTCGGCGATGGCCTTGGCCAACTCCAGTGCTGGCGGGTGGGCGGTCTGGAAGAACAGGTTGTAGTAAGGCAGTTCGCGCATCTGCTTGGCGGCCGCATCGGCCAGCTCATCGCGCCCGTAACCGATCGCCACACACCACAGACCCGCCATGCCATCGAGGATCTTGTTGCCCTCGCTGTCCCACAGGTACACGCCCTTGGCGTTGGTGATGATCCGTGGACCTTTTTCTTTCAGCTGCTTGAAGTCGCTGAACGGAGCCAGGTGGTGATCGCTGCTGAGGGCTTGCCACTCACGGGTTTGCGGGTTGTTGCTGGTCATGCCAATTCTCCTTGTTATCGGTGAAGGCGCGGCGGCTGCCCACCGCGCCCGGCGTATCAGACGGCGAAGAGCAGGTACTCACGCTCCCAGGAACTGATCACGCGCTTGAAGTTTTCATGCTCGGCCCGCTTGACCGCGACGTAGCCGGTGATGAAGGTCTTGCCCAGGTACTTCTCGATGGTCGCGCTGTTTTCCATGCGCTCCAGCGCGTCTTCGATGGTCAGCGGCAGGCGCAGGTTGCGGCGCTCGTAACCACGGCCCACGACCGGCGCGCTCGGGTTGATGCCTTCGACCATGCCGATGTAGCCGCAGAGCAGGCTCGCGGCAATCGCCAGGTACGGGTTGGCGTCGGCGCCCGGCAGGCGGTTTTCCACGCGGCGGTTCTGCGGGCCGGCATCCGGGACGCGCAGGCCCACGGTGCGGTTTTCTTCGCCCCACTCCACGTTCACCGGTGCCGAGGTGTCCGGCAAGAAGCGGCGGAACGAGTTGACGTTCGGTGCGAACAGCGGCAGCAATTCCGGGATCAGTTTCTGCAGGCCACCGATGTGGTGCAGGAACAGCTGGCTCATGGTCCCGTCGTCGTTGGAGAACACGTTTTTGCCGGTCTCGATGTCGATGATGCTCTGGTGCAGGTGCATCGCACTGCCCGGCTCACCGGTCATCGGCTTGGCCATGAAGGTCGCCGCCACGTTGTGCTTGAGCGCGGCCTCGCGCATGGTGCGCTTGAACACCAGAATCTGGTCGGCCAGCGACAGGGCATCGCCGTGACGGAAGTTGATTTCCATCTGCGCCGTGCCGTCCTCGTGGATCAGCGTGTCGAGGTCCAGCTCCTGCAATTCGCACCAGTCGTAGACGTCTTCGAACAGCGGATCGAATTCGTTCGCCGCTTCGATGGAGAACGACTGGCGACCGATTTCCGGGCGCCCGGAACGACCGACCGGCGGCTGCAACGGATAGTCCGGGTCGTCGCTGCGCTTGGTCAGGTAGAACTCCATTTCCGGCGCCACGATTGGCTGCCAGCCCTTGTCGGCATAGAGTTTCAGGACTTTCTTGAGGACGTTGCGCGGCGACAGTTCGATCGGGTTGCCTTGCTTGTCGTAGGTGTCGTGGATCACCTGGGCGGTCGGCTCGATGGCCCAGGGCACCAGGTACACGGCGTTCTGGTCGGGACGGCAGATCATGTCGATGTCGGCCGGGTCGAGCAGTTCGTAATAGATGTCGTCTTCGACGTAGTCGCCGGTCACGGTCTGCAACAGAACGCTCTCTGGCAGGCGCATGCCTTTTTCGGCGATGAATTTGTTGGTCGGCGAGATCTTGCCCCGGGTGATGCCGGTCAAGTCGCCGATCATGCATTCGACTTCTGTGATCTTGTGGTCTTTCAACCAATCGGTGAGCTGGTCGAGGTTGTTACTCATATATGCCTCTGGGCTGAGTCTCCTGACAGATGTCAGGCAATGTTTGACGCACCTGGCGTCGCGTTAAAGGGCCTTGCTTGCGCGCAGTGCCGGCTTACGCCCGGCACCGCGCATAGACAATGAAGGAGGAGCTTACCTGCCCTTTACGCTGGCGTTGCATTTCCTGTGCACATCCAGGGTGTGCAGAATCACGGGCACGGCGACGGGCGCGATGCAGACCGGGAGCGGGAAAGAGATCTATATTGAAAGGAGTACCGCTGAAGAGGGTGCCTTCGCACACGTCCAGAATATCGGACGCTGCCGCTCGATCTGCCATGGATCGGGATATCGCAGAAACGTTGCAGGCCTTGCTGGCCACGCTGCGGACGGACGTGTCGCCACTGATGTGAGAAGCATGCAGACCGGACTGCAAAGAGCAGTCGGTGACGCCGATTAACGGCAGGCGAGACATGAAGCACCCCGGTATTATTGCTGTTATGGGTTTGATCGGAGCTTAGCCTTGTTCATTTTTTTACACAACACCCCCGTAAAAAATACAACACGGCCTGCTCAAGCCTGCGGGTGGCACGTCCTCCACGGATAAAAAAACGCCCCAAAGTGCCCCATAAATGCCCTCGCGGCGCTTTTTCAGGGCACAAAAGGCCTCGCTTGACTTCGGCAGGCCGTTCGGGTTGACTGAAACCAGAAAAGATCAATGATTGATATTTTTAACAACAAAGGTGTTGCATCATGTCGGTACCCCCGCGTGCCGTTCAGCTTAACGAAGCGAACGCGTTCCTTAAGGAACATCCTGAGGTTCTGTACGTTGACCTTCTGATTGCGGATATGAATGGTGTGGTGCGCGGCAAGCGCATCGAACGCACCAGCCTCCACAAGGTTTACGAGAAAGGCATCAACCTGCCGGCCTCTCTATTTGCTCTGGATATCAATGGTTCGACGGTGGAAAGCACCGGCCTGGGCCTGGACATCGGCGACGCCGACCGTATCTGCTATCCAATCCCCGATACCCTGTGCAACGAGCCATGGCAGAAGCGCCCGACCGCGCAACTGTTGATGACCATGCACGAACTCGAAGGTGACCCTTTCTTCGCCGACCCGCGCGAAGTGCTCCGTCAAGTTGTCGCAAAGTTTGACGAGCTCGGCCTGACCATCTGCGCCGCGTTCGAACTCGAGTTCTACCTGATCGACCAGGAAAACGTGAACGGCCGCCCTCAGCCGCCGCGCTCGCCGATCTCCGGCAAACGCCCGCATTCGACCCAGGTTTACCTGATCGACGACCTCGACGAATACGTCGACTGCCTCCAGGACATTCTGGAAGGCGCCAAAGAGCAAGGCATTCCGGCCGACGCCATCGTCAAGGAAAGTGCCCCGGCGCAGTTCGAAGTGAACCTGCACCACGTCGCCGACCCGATCAAGGCATGCGACTACGCGGTCCTGCTCAAGCGTCTGATCAAGAACATCGCCTACGACCATGAAATGGACACCACCTTCATGGCCAAGCCGTATCCGGGCCAGGCAGGCAACGGGCTGCACGTCCACATTTCGGTGCTCGACAAAGAAGGCAAAAACATTTTTGCCAGCGAGGATCCCGAGCAGAACGCCGCGCTGCGTCACGCGATCGGCGGTGTGCTCGAGACCCTGCCCGCGCAGATGGCTTTCCTCTGCCCGAACGTCAACTCCTACCGTCGTTTCGGCGCACAGTTCTACGTGCCGAACTCGCCGAGCTGGGGCCTGGACAACCGCACCGTGGCCCTGCGCGTACCGACCGGCTCCGCCGACGCGGTCCGTCTGGAACACCGTGTTGCCGGCGCCGACGCCAACCCGTACCTGCTGATGGCTTCGGTGCTGGCGGGCGTGCATCACGGCCTGACCAACAAGATCGAGCCGCCGCCTCCGACCGAAGGCAACAGCTACGAGCAGAACGAGCAGAGCCTGCCGAACAACTTGCGTGATGCCCTGCGCGAGCTGGACGACAGTGAGGTGATGGCCAAGTACATCGATCCGAAATACATCGATATCTTCGTTGCCTGTAAGGAAAGCGAGCTGGAAGAGTTTGAACATTCCATCTCCGACCTTGAGTACAACTGGTACCTGCACACCGTTTAAACGGTTGCAGTAACAAAAAACGCCGCAGGCTATTGAGCCTGCGGTTTTTTTTGCCTGGCATTTTCCGTTGAATATTGGCGCAACAAACAAGGACCAGTCCTACGGACTGCTCCGATACGACCTACATATTGGCCCTGACCGCACTCTCACACTCGGAAACGCCGCAACTTGGCCGGCTAACTTTCCTGAGTACTGAGAACAATGACCCTGAAAAAACAACTGTTGGGCGCGACGCTCACTTTGATCATCGCCGGCGTGTACACCACGACCTGGGCGAGCCCGGGACATCTCCCCGCCTGGAGTTACACGGCGCCCAGCGGTCCTGAAAACTGGGGCGATTTGCATGGGGAGTACGCGCTTTGTTCGTCCGGCAAAGTGCAGTCGCCTATTGATATCAACGACGCGACCGTAACAGCGCTTGCACCACTGGTCTTCTCCTATCAGCCAAGCGCCGCGACAGTCCTGAACAATGGCCACACAATCCAGCTTTCACCGACGGATTCAGGCAGTCTGACGCTGGCCTCCGACAACTACAGCTTTGTGCAAATGCACTTCCACACGCCAAGTGAAGAATCCATTCAGGGCCGCACCTATCCAATGGACGCGCATCTGGTTCACCGCAACGCAGCAGGTGAACTCGCGGTGGTTGCGCTGTTGTTTGAAGAGGGCACACACAATCCGGCACTGGAAGTGATCCTGGCGGCCATGCCCACGGTCACAGGTGATGTCGTGAACCTGGAATCAATCGACATTGCAGCATTTCTGCCCGCATCGCATCACTACTACGCCTACATGGGATCTCTGACGACACCTCCATGTGCAGAAGGCGTGCGCTGGCAGGTGCTTTCCAGCGTGGTGCAGCTCTCGTCGGCACAACTCCGGGCTTTCCAGGCCTTGTACCCGATGAATGCACGTCCGGTTCAGCCACTCAATGGCCGGAGTGTGCACGTCGGTAGCTAAACCGCAGTGGCGGGCAGTCCGGGCAGCAGGCCTTGTACAGACAAGGCATCAGACGCCTCGTACAATGCCTGCTGCCCTCGCAGGAGACTTCCATGACTCGACTCGCCCCTCCACGCAAACCCCGTGCCCGCAGTCAGGCGCGGATCGATTCGATACTCGACGCCGCGCGCACGCTGCTGGCCGCCGAGGGTGTGGCGAGCCTGTCGATCTACAGCGTGGCCGAGCGCGCACAGATTCCGCCCTCCTCCGTCTACCACTTCTTCGCCAGTGTCCCGGCGCTGCTCGAAGCCCTGACGGCAGATGTGCACGCAGCCTTCCGCGCCTGCCTGCAAGCGCCGATCGATCACGATGCCCTGCGCGACTGGCGCGACCTGTCGCGGCTGGTCGAGGAGCGGATGCTGGAGATCTACGGCGAGGATGCCGCCGCCCGCCAGCTGATCCTCGCGCAGCACGGCCTCACCGAAGTCACCCAGGCCGATCGCCAACACGACCTCGAACTGGGCGACCTGATGCACAAGCTGTTCGACCATCACTTCGAACTGCCGCGCCTGCCGGATGACGTCGATGTGTTCGCGCTGGCCATGGAGCTGGGCGACCGCGTCTACGCCCGTTCGGTGCAGCAGCACGGGCAGATCACCCCGCGCATGGCCGAGGAAGGCATGCGGGTGTTTGATGCCTATATCGGGCTGTATCTGCCGCCCTATCTGCCCAAACGGATTCTCTAGCGATGATCGTTCCCACGCTCTGCGTGGGAATGCAGCCCGTGACGCTCCGCGTCACTGGACGCGGAGCGTCCCCAGAGGCATTCCCACGCGGAGCGTGGGAACGATCAACATCAGCGATCAACAAAAAACCCCGAAGGGCTCACACCCTTCGGGGTTGTTTTTTACTCACAGGCTTACAACTTGGCGATGGACACCTCGGTGGATTTCACGAAGGCGATCACTTCGCTGCCGACCTCCAGTTCCAGCTCCTTGACCGAACGGGTGGTGATCACCGAAGTGACGATGCCGGAAGCGGTCTGCACGTCGATTTCCGACAGCACGTCGCCGAGAACGATCTCCTTGATCGCGCCTTTGAACTGGTTGCGTACGTTGATGGCTTTGATAGTCATGATATTTCTCCTGAGGTCGAAATAAGCCGCAAGTTGCGAGCTTCAAGCTGCAAGCAAAAGCACTGAGCTTCTACTTGCAGCTTGTAGCTTGCTGCTCGCAGCTGCTTCATTGCGCCCAACGCAGTTGCGTAGGCAAGGGTGAAACGGGTTCCGGCGCCGGCGGTTCGCCGGGCAGGGACAACACACGGTTGAGCACTTCGGTTTCCAGCGCCGCCAGGCGATGGGAGCCACGGACCCGAGGGCGCGGCAGCTCCACTTGCAAGTCGAGGCCGACTTCGCCGTCCTCGATCAGAATCACCCGGTCGGCAACCGCCACCGCTTCGCTGACGTCGTGGGTCACCAGCAACACGGTGAAACCATGCTGTTGCCAGAGACGTTCGATCAGTTGCTGCATCTCGATCCGGGTCAGCGCATCCAGTGCGCCCAATGGCTCGTCCAGCAGCAACAGACGCGGTTGATGAATCAGCGCCCGGGCCAGCGCCACGCGCTGCTTCTGCCCGCCGGACAGTGCCGCCGGCCATTCGTTGGCGCGATCGGCGAGGCCGACTGCATCCAGCGCCTGCAAGGCTTGCGCACGCCAGTTGCCCTTGAGGCCGAGACCGACGTTGTCGATGATCTTTTTCCACGGCAGCAGCCGTGCTTCCTGGAACATCAACCGGGTGTCATCCCGCGCATCGCCGAGCGGTGCAGCTCCGGCAAGCAAATCGCCGCCACTAGGTTGATCAAGGCCTGCGAGCAAGCGCAGGAATGTGCTCTTGCCACATCCGCTGCGACCGACCACGGCGACGAATTGCCCCGCCGGAATGTGCAGATCGATGTCCCGCAGCACTTGTCGCGTGCCGAAGGTCTTTTGCAGGTTGCGCACCACCAGCGGAATCCCGCGCAGCAGGCGTGGAGGTTGTTGAGCGGTCATGCCGCACCTCCTTTCGCCACTTGATACGCCGGATGCCAGCGCAACCAAACACGTTCAAGGCCACGGGCCGCGAGGTCGGCCAGTTTGCCGAGCACCGCGTACATCAGAATCGCCAGCACCACCACGTCGGTCTGCAGGAACTCGCGGGCGTTCATCGCCAGATAACCGATGCCGGAGCTCGCGGAGATGGTTTCCGCCACGATCAGCGTCAGCCACATGAAGCCCAGGGCGAAGCGCACGCCGACCAGAATCGAAGGCAGCGCACCCGGCAGAATCACCTGCCAGAACAGGCTGAAACCGGACAGGCCATAACTGCGCGCCATCTCCACCAGCGCCGGATCGACGTTGCGGATGCCGTGATAGGTGTTGAGGTAGATCGGGAACAAAGTGCCCAACGCCACCAGGAAAATCTTCGCCGACTCATCGATGCCGAACCACAGGATCACCAGCGGAATCAGCGCCAGGTGCGGCACGTTGCGGATCATCTGCACCGAACTGTCGAGCAGGCGTTCGCCCCACTTCGACAGGCCGGTGATGAACCCCAGTACCAGACCGATGCTGCCGCCGATGGTGAAACCCAGCGCGGCGCGCCAGCCGCTGATCGCCAGGTGCGTCCAGATTTCGCCGCTGCGCACCAGGCTCACACCGGCTTCGATCACCGCCACCGGCGCCGGCAGAATCCGCGTCGACAGCCAACCGGCCGACACCGACAACTGCCACACAGCCAGCAACAGCACCGGCAACGCCCAGGGCGCGAGGCTGTGGATAAATTTCTTCATGGCGGCGCCTCAGCTCTGGGACGCGACTTTGGGAAGAATGTCGTTGGCCACCATCTCGCCGAACGGGCTGACGTAGCCGGCGCTTTTTGGCAATTCCGGACGCTCGACGTCGAGGTGCGGGAACAGCAGTTCAGCCACCCGATACGATTCTTCGAGGTGTGGATAACCGGAGAAGATGAAGGTATCGATGCCCAGATCCGCATATTCCTTCACCCGCGCCGCCACGGTCGGGCCGTCGCCGACCAGCGCCGTCCCGGCACCCCCGCGTACCAGACCGACGCCGGCCCACAGGTTCGGGCTGACTTCGAGGTTATCGCGGCTGCCACCGTGCAACGCGGCCATGCGTTGCTGGCCGACCGAATCGAACCGCGCCAGCGAAGCCTGGGCACGTTTGATGGTGTCGTCGTCCAGATGCGAGATCAGGCGATCTGCCGCTTGCCAGGCTTCAGCGTTGGTTTCCCGCACGATCACATGTAGACGAATGCCGAAGCGCACGGTGCGGCCGAGCTTGGCGGCTTTGGCGCGAACCTGTTCGATTTTCTCGGCAACGGCTGCGGGCGGCTCGCCCCAGGTCAGGACCATTTCCACTTGTTCGGCGGCCAGATCCTGCGCGGCTTCCGAAGAACCGCCGAAGTACAGCGGCGGACGCGGTTGCTGGATTGGCGGATAGAGCAATTTGGCGCCCTTCACGCTGATGTGCTCGCCGTCATAATCCACGGTTTCACCTTCCAGCACGCGGCGCCAGATCCGGGTGAATTCCACCGAGGCCTGATAGCGCGCTTCGTGATCGAGGAACAGACCGTCGCCGGCCAACTCTTCCGGATCGCCACCGGTCACCAGGTTGAACAGCGCACGGCCACCGGACAGGCGATCCAGCGTTGCTGCCTGACGCGCTGCCACCGTCGGGGAAATGATCCCGGGGCGCAGGGCGACAAGGAACTTCAGACGCTGGGTCACCGGGATCAGCGAGGCCGCCACCAGCCACGAGTCCTCGCAGGAACGGCCGGTGGGAATCAGCACGCCGCCGAAACCCAGTCGATCCGCCGCTTGCGCGACCTGTTGCAGATAGCCGTGGTCGACGGCGCGGGCGCCTTCGGCGGTGCCAAGGTAATGGCCGTCGCCGTGGGTAGGCAGGAACCAGAAGATGTTGAGGCTCATGGAGTGGTCTCCTTGGGGATTCGATTTACTGGGCTTGGGTGACCGAGCTTTGGGCCACAGCGGCCGGTGGGGTCCAGATCACGTCCTTGATGCTCAACGGCTTGGGAATCAACTTGAGCTGGTAGAAGGTGTCGGCGATTTTCTGTTGCGCGGCGACCACTTCCGGGGTCAGGAACAGCGCGCCGTAGCCCTGGCGTTTCACCGAGGTCAGGGTGATGTCTGCCGGCAGGCCGAGCAACGGCGACACCTGTTGAGTCACGTCTTCAGGATTGGCCTTGGACCATTCGCCGACGGCGCGCACTTCTTCCACGAGCGTCTTGATCACCTCGGGATTTTTCTGTGCGTAGGGTTTGGTCGCCAGGTAGAACTGGTGGTTATCGACGATGCCTTTGCCGTCACGCAGGGTGTGCGCTTGCAGTTGTTTCTCGGCGGCGGCCTGGTACGGATCCCAGATGACCCAGGCGTCGACGCTGCCACGTTCGAACGCGGCGCGGGCATCGGCCGGCGGCAGGAATACGGTTTGAATGTCGCTGTACTTGAGGCCGGCGTCTTCCAGCGCACGCACCAGCAGGTAGTGGACGTTGGAGCCTTTGTTCAGGGCGACTTTCTTGCCCTTGAGATCCGCCACCGATTTGATCGGCGAATCTTTCGGCACGAGGATCGCTTCGCTGTTCGGCGCTGGTGGTTCGTAAGCGACGTAGAGCAGATCGGCACCGGCCGCCTGGGCGAAGACCGGCGGGGTTTCGCCGGTGACACCGAAGTCGATCGAGCCGACGTTCAGGCCTTCCAGCAGTTGCGGGCCGCCGGGGAATTCAGTCCATTGCACGTCGACGCCTTGGGCGGCGAGGCGTTTTTCCAGCGTGCCTTTGGCTTTGAGCAGCACCAGCGTGCCGTACTTCTGATAACCGATCCGAAGCGTCTCGGCTTGAGCTTGAGTGATGGCGCCGAAGGACACAGCCGCAGCAAACAGAGCGACCAGACCACGACGCAAAAATACAGTGCGCATAGCGCTCTCCTTTTTGCTGTTGGGTTTTGGCTGCACCTGCTTGGCCGTTGGCGGCTGAGTAAGGTGAGTACTTCAAGTTTCGGTGTGGCTCAAATGCTCCAGCGAGCACTCAACAAACGTTCGTTCAACAACCCCGGCTCCAGCGGCTTCGGCCGGCGGGCCATGGCGCTGACAAACTGGTCCAGCGCTTCATGCAGCCGCTGCTCCAGCGCCGGCGCCAACTGCGCCTGGGCACTGCCTTCGCCGTAAGCGATCTGGCTGTCCTCGGCAAATATCCCTTGCAGCATTTCCTGGGCCTTCAACGCCGACAGCACAGGCTTGAGGGCGTAATCGACCACCAGCATGTGGGCGATGCTGCCGCCGGTGGCCATCGGCAGAACAATCTTGTGGTTCAGCGCACGCTCGGGCAGCAGATCCAGCACGGTCTTCAGGGCGCCGGAAAACGACGCCTTGTACACCGGCGTCGCGATCAGCAGGCCATCGGCGTTTTCAATCTGTTGCAGCAGGTCGAGCACCTTCGGGCTGTCGAAGCGGGCGTGGAGCAGGTCTTCGGCCGGGAAGTCCCGCACCTGATAACTCACCACTTCCACCCCTTGCTGCTGCAACCAGCGCTGCGAGCGTTCCAGCAACACCCCGGAGCGGGAACGTTGACTGGGACTGCCACCGAGTGAGACGACCAGCATTCAGAGAATTCCTTGCGTGTTACAGGCGATTCGCGGGTTGCGATCTCGCTTCGATGTGAGTGACCTTACCAGCTGATTCATATATCCATAAATCATATTTATTCATTTGGTTATTCTTTATGGAGATATGCATTTCCCTTTCCAGCGGGCAAAAAAACAGGCCGTGAAAACGGCCTGAAACCCTGCATCGTGTTCGTACTGATCGCTCCCTAGCACTGATGATCGTTCCCATGTCGAGGCGTCGAACCGTCTGCGTGGGAATGAATCCATGGACGCTCCGCGTCCACTGTGACGCAGAGCGTCACGGGCGGCATTCCCACGCGGAGCGTGGGAAAGATCTTCCCAGTAAGATTATTTGTTCGGCTGTGGGGTCAGGCGCAGGTACGGCTTCACCGCGCGGTAGCCCTTCGGAAAGCGCTGCTTGATTTCGTCTTCGTCCTTGAGCGACGGCACGATCACCACTTCTTCGCCGTCCTGCCAGTTGGCCGGGGTGGCCACCTTGTAGTTGTCGGTGAGCTGCAGCGAATCGATCACCCGCAACATCTCGTGGAAGTTGCGCCCGGTGCTCGCCGGGTAGGTGATGGTCAGGCGGATCTTCTTGTTCGGATCGATCACGAACAGCGAACGCACGGTCAGGGTGTCGTTGGCGTTCGGGTGGATCAGATCGTACAGATCGGAAACCTTGCGATCGGCATCGGCCAGGATCGGGAAGTTGACGATGGTGTTCTGGGTTTCGTTGATGTCCTCGATCCACTTGTGGTGAGAGTCCACCGGGTCGACCGACAGGGCAATGGCTTTCACGCCGCGCTTGCTGAACTCATCCTTGAGCTTGGCAGTGAAGCCCAGCTCGGTGGTGCAGACCGGGGTAAAGTCCGCCGGGTGGGAAAACAGCACGCCCCAGCTATCGCCCAGCCATTCGTGAAAACGAATCTTGCCGGCGCTGGAATCCTGTTCGAAATCGGGGGCGATGTCGCCAAGTCTGAGGCTCATGGTGCGGCTCCTGATAAGGGGTTGGAGACCTCAACTGTAGCTTGGGATTCGTTCTTCTGAAAAAGAATAAATAACTAGATATTTATATCTTTATTGAATATTAAACTTCTGTTCACTGGACGCCCCGCAGCATCGCGACGAACATCGCCCTCAAGGTTCGAGAAGGCCTTGAGTTGCTGTAAAGAGGGAAACATCGGGAAAGGCTTACGGGGGTGAGCCGGACCCGAAAACGCAAAAGCCCCGTCCGGCGCGATGCCGGACGGGGCTTTTTTACATCAGTGCAGGATCGCGCTATTACAGCAGCGGGATCGAGTAGCTGAGGATCAGACGGTTTTCGTCCTGCGAACGGGTGTTCGGCAGGTCGGTGCGCCAGGTAGCGTTTTTCCACATGAAGCCAACGTTTTTCAGCGGGCCTTCCGGTACGACGTAACCGATGGTCAGGTCACGTTCCCACTCGGTGTGGTCACCGCTAGGGGTATCGATGTTGTCGCCACGCAGGTAAACGACACCGGCGGTCAGGCCAGGTACGCCCACTTTGGCGAAGTCATACGAGTAGCGACCCTGCCAGGTGCGTTCGCCGGCACGGCCGAACTTCTGGATCTGCATGTCGGTGATGGTGTAGTTCGACGAGCCGTCACCCTGGTTCAGCCAAGGGAAGTCGCTGTCGCCGTTGCTCACCTGATAGCCACCACCGAAGGTGTGACCGGCAACGGAGTACAGGAACAGGCCGCTGTACAGGTTGTTGTCCACTTTACCTTTGGTGACGTTGCCGCCGTAGTAGCCAGTGGTGAAGTAGTTGCTGTCGTGACCGTTTGCACCATCGTCACGGCTGTTGAAGTAACGGAAGTCCGACTTCAATACGCCCGGGCCGATTGCCCAGTTGTGTACCAGACCCAGGAAGTGCTGCTTGTAGAAATCTTCCAGGTTGCCGTAGTAGTACTGGGCAGTCAGGTCTTTGGTGATCTTGTAGTCGCCACCAGCGTAGATGAACTTGTTGCTGTCACGGCCTGCGGCGGTACGGCCGTTGGCGCCGGAGATCGAAAGTTGCTCGTTGTTGCTCGAGTTACGACCTTTCACAGCTTCGATCTGGCCACCGACCAGGGTCAGGTCCTTGATGTCGCCGGAAGTGATCTGGCCGCCCTGCCAGGTTTGTGGCAGCAGACGACCGTCGTTGGTCACGATCACTGGCAGTTTTGGCTGCAGGGTGCCCAGTTTCAGCTCGGTCTGGGAGATCTTGGCTTTGGCAGTCAGGCCAAGGCTGGAGAAGTTATCAACGGCTTCGCCATTGTGCTCGCTCGGGAACACGGTGCCGCCGTAGGAGCCGGCGTTGGTACGGGTCGCTGCAGTAGCGCCGTTGGTGCCGCCGCCCGAATCCAGACGCACGCCCAGCAGGCCGATAGCGTCGATACCGAAGCCCACGGTGCCTTGGGTGTAGCCGGAGATGAAACGCAGATCGAAGCCCTGGCCCCACTCTTCGTTCTTGTTGGCGCCAGCGCCATCGCGGTTATCAGTGTTGATGTAGAAGTTACGCAGCCCCAAGGTGGCCTTGCTGTCTTCGATGAAACCGGCTGCGCCTGCCTGCTGCGCAATAACCCCTACGGCCACGGCCAGGGCCAAGGTGGACTTGTTCATGTATCGCTCCTCTCGTTTCTAATTCTTGTGTTCCTGGTCCGGGGTCTGATGCCCCTGGATCCTAAGATGCGCGATTAGCGCCAGACCGTGACTGACAAGTCAATCGTAACCTTGTATGTCTACGACCAAGGTCTAATCGCAGTTATTTGGTCCCTGCAGGGTAAAGACTTCCTGATAAACCCAAAAAGAATTTATTAATTCTTTTTGATACCTTTCAGCTATATGGCCAGCCATTTGCCATCTTCACCGGGATACAGCGTATCGGCGACTAAGCTCATTACTAAATGGTATTTATTAGCCTTTTTTTAGATCGATTAGCTTTGACGCAACCCCGATTCGTCAATCCCTATCAAAAAGGCGACGCCATGATGGCCAAACGCGCACTATCTAGTCAATTTGTTACAGTTTGTGTATCGGCGCTGATTTCTTTTTCAACCCAGGCCGCCAACCTCACCGTGGGTTACCAGACCGGTATCGACCCGAGCAAAGTCCCCCAGGCCGACGGCGTATACGAGAAGACCATCGGCGAGAAGATCGACTGGCGCCGGTTCAACAGTGGCCCGGAAGTTGTGACAGCCATTGCCTCCGGTGATGTGCAGATCGGCAACCTCGGCTCGAGCCCGTTGGCGGCCGCCGCGTCGCGCAATCTGCCGATCGTGGCCTTCATCGTCTCGGCGCAGATCAATGCCGCTGAAGCGCTGGTGGTGCGTAACGGCAGCGGTATCAACAAGCCCGAAGACCTGATCGGCAAGACCATCGCCACCCCGTTCGTTTCCACCTCCCACTACAGCCTGCTCGGAGCGCTCAAGCACTGGGGCCTGGACACCTCGAAAGTCAAAGTGGTGAACCTGCAACCCGCTGAAATCGCAGCCGCCTGGAAACGTGGCGACATCGACGGCGCCTTTGTCTGGTCGCCGGCGCTGGGTGAAATCCGCAAGACCGGCAAGACCCTGACCGACGCCGCGCAGGTCGGCCAATGGGGCGCGCCGACCTTCGAGGTCTGGGTAGCGCGCAAGGACTTTGCCGAGAAGCATCCTGAAGTCGTGGCCAAGTTCGCCAAAGTGACCCTGGACTCGTTCGCTGATTACGCCGCCCATAAAGACAGCTGGACGGCCGACTCGGTGCCTGTGCAGAAAATCGCCAAACTGACCGGTGCCAATGCTGCCGACGTTCCGGAATTGCTCGCAGGTTCGGCCTTCCCGGACGCCAAGGCGCAACAGACCACGGCGCTGCTGGACGGCGGCACGGCGAAGGCGATTGGCGAGACGGCGAAGTTTTTGAAGGAACAGGGCAAGGTCGAAAGCGTTTTGCCTGACTACTCGCCGTATGTCAGTGCGAAGTTTGTAGCCGAATAACCGCTATCGCGAGCAAGCTCGCTCCCACACGGGTTCAGTGAACCTTTGTGGGAGCGAGCTTGCTCGCGATGAGGGCGTCATATCACAGAGACTTTTCGAAGATCTTCGAATTGCGCTGATAGTTATAGAGAGAAGCCCGCGCTGCCGGCAGGCGCTCGACGCTGCTCGGTTCGAAACCGCGCTCGCGGAACCAGTGGGCAGTGCGGGTGGTGAGGACGAACAAAGTCTTCAGGCCCTGCGCCCGGGCACGGGTCTCGATGCGTTCGAGCAGTTCGTCGCCGCGACCGCCATGGCGATACTCGGGATTCACCGCCAGGCACGCCAGCTCGCCGGCATCCGAATCGGCAATCTGATACAGCGCCGCGCAGGCGATGATCATCCCTTCACGTTCGACCACGCTGAACTGTTCGATCTCGCGCTCCAGTACTTCACGGGAACGGCGCACCAGAATCCCCTGCTCTTCCAGCGGACTGATCAGGTCGAGCAAGCCGCCGACGTCTTCAATCGCCGCCTCGCGCACCAGTTCGAATTGCTCCTGGGCCACCAGCGTGCCGCCACCGTCACGGGTGAACAGTTCGGTCAGCAGCGCGCCGTCCTCGGCATAACTGACGATATGGCTGCGCGCCACGCCGCCACGACAGGCTTCGGCGGCGGCATCCAGCAGTTCGGCCTGATAGTTGCTGCCCAGACGCTGCAGATGTGCCGGCACTTGTTGCGGACGCAGTTCGCGCACCAGTTTGCCGTTTTCGTCGATCAGACCGAGGTCGGCGCCGAACAGCAGCAGCTTGTCGGCGCCCAGATCGATGGCGGCGCGGGTGGCGACGTCTTCGCAGGCCAGGTTGAAGATTTCACCGGTCGGCGAATAGCCCAGCGGCGACAGCAATACGATGGAGCGCTCGTCGAGCAGACGGTTGATGCCTTTGCGGTCGACCCGGCGCACTTCGCCGGTATGGTGATAGTCGACACCTTCCAGCACGCCGATCGGCCGCGCCGTCACGAGGTTGCCGCTGGCCACCCGCAGGCGCGAGCCCTGCATCGGCGACGAAGCCATGTCCATCGACAGCCGCGCTTCGATGGCGATGCGCAACTGGCCGACCGCGTCGATCACGCACTCCAGGGTCGCGGCATCGGTGATGCGCATGCCGTGATGGTAATGCGGGGTCAGGCCGCGTGCGGCAAGGCGAGTTTCGATCTGTGGACGGGAACCGTGAACCAGCACCAGCCGCACGCCGAGGCTGTGCAGCAATACGATGTCATGGACGATGTTGCCGAAATTCGGATGCTCGACGCCGTCGCCCGGAAGCATGACGACGAAGGTGCAATCGCGGTGAGCATTGATATAAGGAGACGCGTGGCGAAGCCAATTGACGTATTCGGGCATGAACCTGGGCCTGTAATAAATAGCAGCCGGAAAAGGGGCGAAACGGAAAACGCACAGCGGGCTGATGGTTATCGTCGGAACAGGCTTGGCGACACGCGCGCTCTCCTCATGAATACGGGTGGGTGTGTGGGCAATTTATACAGTTTTGAGACAGTAATGTTCGATCAACTGCCGCAATAGATGCACGGTAGGCTGCAAACGTGACATTTCGAGGTACTCGTCCGGCTGGTGCGCACAGGCAATGTCGCCAGGGCCGAGCACGATGGTTTCGCAGCCAAGGCGCTGAAGATAAGGCGCTTCGGTGCCGAACGCTACCGCTTCGGCCGTGTGGCCGGTGAGTTTTTCGGCAATTCGCACCAGTTCCGCGTCTTCGGCCTGCTCGAACGGCGGCACTTCGGGAAACAGCGGCGCGTAATCGATCTTCACTTTATGCCGTTCGGCGACCGGGTTGAGCTTGCGCAGAATCTCGCTGCGCAAGACTTTCGGGTCCATCCCCGGCAACGGCCGCAGGTCGAACTCCAGTGAACACTGGCCGCAGATACGGTTGGGGTTGTCGCCACCGTGGATACAGCCGAAGTTCATGGTCGGCTGCGGCACGCTGAACTGCGGGTTGTTGAATTCGCGCTGCCACAGCAGGCGCAGGCCGCGCAGCTCGCCGATGGCATCGTGCATCGCTTCGAGGGCGCTGTGTCCCAGACGCGGATCCGACGAATGGCCGCTCTGCCCGAGGATATCAATGCGCTCCATCATGATGCCCTTGTGCATGCGGATCGGCTTGAGCCCGGTCGGCTCGCCGATCACCGCCGCCCGGCCCAGCGGCCGCCCCGCTTCGGCCAGCGCCCGGGCACCGGACATCGAACTTTCTTCATCGCAGGTGGCGAGGATCAGCAGCGGCTGCTTGAACGATTGATCGAGCAGCGGTTGCACGGCTTCGATGATCAGGGCGAAGAAGCCCTTCATGTCACAACTGCCGAGACCGACCCAGCGACCATCGACTTCGGTGAGTTTCAGCGGGTCGGTTTTCCACAGCGCATCGTCGTACGGCACCGTGTCGCTGTGTCCGGCCAGCACCAGCCCGCCGGGGCCGCTGCCGAAACTGGCGAGCAGATTGAATTTTCCGGGGCTGACCTGCTGGATGTCGCAACTGAAGCCCAGATCTCCCAGCCATCCGGCGAGCAGATCGATCACCGCCCGGTTGGACTGGTCGAGGCCCGGCTGGGTGCAGCTGACCGACGGCGCGGCGATCAGTGCAGCGAACTGGTCTTGCATGGACGGCAAAGGCATCGCTGACTCCAACTCCCGGATTGAGGTTCATCATAGAACCATCCGGCGCCGAGAATAAACCGCCGCAAAGCGTAGGAAGGTTCAGTCCTGTACACTGCACGACCTTGGCAGCCACACATTCCCCCGGCTGCGCTCCCGATCCTGGATTTTCCGGCCATGCAGAAAGAAACCGAAATCAAACTCCGCGTCAGCCGCGAAACCCTCGCCGCCCTGCGCGAGCACCCTCTCCTGAAAAAACGCAACAAAAGTGGCTGGGAACGCCGTGAGTTGATGAATCAGTACTTCGACACGCCTGAGCGTGACCTGGCCCGGGCCAAGGTTGCCCTGCGCCTGCGCAAGGACGGCGAAGAGGTGATTCAAACCCTCAAGACCCGTGGCCAGAGCGTCGCCGGCCTGTCCGAGCGTAACGAGTACGACTGGAACCTGCCCAAAGCCAAGCTCGACGTGAAGAAACTCGACGGCGAATGCTGGCCCGAGTCCCTCGCCGAGCTGGACAAGAAAACCCTGAAGCCGATCTTCACCACCGATTTTGTCCGCGAACGCGCCGAAATCGCCTGGGGCCGTGGCAAGACCAAAGTGGTCATCGAAGCCGCGCTGGATCTGGGCCACGTGGTAGTCGGCAAACAGAAAGAAGAAATCTGCGAGCTGGAACTGGAACTGCGCGAAGGCGAGCCTGCCGCGCTGCTGGAACTGGCTGCCGAACTGGCCGAAACCCTGGCCCTGATGCCGTGCGACATCAGCAAGGCCGAGCGCGGCTATCGCCTGTATGACGCCAACAGCTACTCGCTGAGCCTGCCGGCGCCGGCCATTACCGCCGAAACCCCGCTGGACGACGCCTTCGCCGCCCTGGCCTGGCACTTGCTCGGCAGTAGTCAGCGTCTGGCCGAACAGTATCGTTTCAACGGCCACTGGCGCCTGCTGCAGGACTGGGTCGAGAACCTCGCGGAAATGCGCGCCCTGCTAAGCAGCCTCGGCCAGGCCGCGCCGCGTGCGTCGACCCACGACCTGCGCGTTGCCCTTGATGCCCTGCTGGAAGACTGGCGTCCGCTGGTACAGGTCGGCATCGAAGACGAAGACGTGCGCAAAGCCGCGCCGGAGCAGTTCCTCGAAGAGCTGGAAGATCCGCGCTGGGGCCTGTTCTCGCTGAACGCTTCGCGCTGGTTGCTGGCCCGCACCTGGGCTGCCGACCGCAACACCCGTGGCAACCGCCAGGGTGCCGCGCAGTTGCAAAGCTGGCTGCCGCGCCTGCTGGGCGAAGAAGCCACTTCGCTGCAACTGCAGCGTTATCAGCAGCAGCCGGAAGATCTGGCCGAGCAACTGCCGCGCATCGAACGCATCCAGGTCTGGCTGCACCACGCGCGCAACGTGCTGGAAATCCCGGAAATGGATCGTCTGTACGGCGAGCTGAACAAACTGGCGCAACTGGCCAACGAGCCGACCATCACCGAAGAGCTGCTCGATGCACGCAAGCATCAGGCGATTGCGGTGTACCAGAACCGCGCCTGGAAAATGCTGCTGCGCATGTAATTCCGGCGAAAGATCGTTCCCACGCTCTGCGTGGGAATGCAGCCCGGGACGCTCCGCGTCCCAAAGCGGACGCAGAGCGTCCATTGAGGCATTCCCACGCGGAGCGTGGGAACGATCATCCCCCGCGTGATCAGCGCAGTACCGGCAAACTGGTCGTGGACTTGATCTCCGACAACGCCACAATCGAGTTCACTTCCTGAATCCCCGGCACCAGCGACAGCTTCTCGAAGAAGAACCGCTCATACGCCTCGATGTCCGCCGCGACGATCCGCAGCAGGAAATCCACCGCCCCCATCAGCACGTAACACTCCAGCACTTCGGGAAAGCCGCGAATCGCCTCGGTGAACTCAGTGAAGTTCGACCGGCCGTGGGCGTTGAGTTTGATCTCGGCGAAGATCTGCGTGTTCAGACCGATCTTCTTGCGATCGAGCAAGGTCACCTGACCCCGAATGATCCCCTCCTCCTTCATCCGCTGAATCCGCCGCCAGCACGGCGACTGTGACAGGCCCACCTGTTCGGCGATCTGTGCGCTGGACAAGGAAGCGTCCTCTTGCAGCAGGGCGAGAATGCGCCGGTCGTAGCTGTCCAGATCGCTATGCATAAATAATCCTCAAAATCACCCAGTAGCGAATTGATATACCTGTTCAATCGCCTGTTCAGCTCATCTTAGACAAGAAATGCCCGGCATCGAATGTAAAAATTCCTCCACTGATTCCGGAGACCTGTCATGCCACACCTCGAAGCCGTCAACACACCTGCGCCCCGTGCCGATGTGTGGCACGCCAGCAACGCCCATTGCCTTGCGCAATATCAGATCCTGGCTGAGGCCGAGCCGGATTTGCTGGTGCGGGTGCTGAACCTGTTCGCCTTGCAGTGCCTCACGCCGGAGCAGGTCAATGTCCAGCGGCTGGACGATCTGCTGTCGATCGACATCATCATGGGTGGCCTGAGCTGGCACCGCGCCCAGGTGATCGCGGAAAAACTTCGTAACCTGATCAGCGTCTGCTCGGTGAACCTGCAAAACCCCGACGCGGCGTGGGATGCACCGGCGCAGGCGGCCGGCTGACAAGAACCGAAACGTCTTCGTCGGGTAGTGGCCCAACGGTCGGCAGGGCCACGACTATCCTTTGCGCACTGTCGTTCAAAAGGAGCCCGCATGTCCGTTCAACTCGCCACTCAGGATCGCTGGCTGGATCTCAATGAGGTACTGCGTGAACTGGTCGCCCAAGGCTTCATCTGCCAGGACTCGGCGGATCAAGCGCTCAACGCCCGGCGTCGGCATGCCGCCCACGGCCAGAAACACCCGCTGGAATTCATCGCCAGCCAGCAACTGGACGATCTCAGTCGTCCGGGCAAACACCTCGACCTGGAAAGCCTGACGCTGTGGCTGGCGCAGCAGGCCGGCCAGCCGTACCTGCGGATCGACCCGCTGAAGATCAACGTCGCCGCCATCACGCCGCTGATGTCCTATGCCTTCGCCCAGCGCCACAAGATTCTCGCGGTGTCGGTCGATCGCGATGCAGTAACCGTGGCCAGCGCTCAGCCCTACGTCAGCGGCTGGGAGGCCGATCTGACTCACGTCCTGAAACTGCCGATCAAACGGGTGGTGGCCAACCCGGCGGACATTCAGCGTTTCAGCGTCGAATTCTTTCGCCTCGCCAAATCGGTCAGCGGCGCCAGCAATGCCGATGCGCAGGGCGGCAACCTCGGCAACTTCGAACAGTTGCTCAACCTCGGCGCCAGCGATCAGGAGCCCGACGCCAACGACGCGCACATCGTCAACATCGTCGACTGGCTGTTCCAGTACGCCTTCCAGCAACGGGCCAGCGATATCCACATCGAACCCCGGCGCGAGCAAGGCACGGTGCGTTTTCGCATCGACGGCGTGCTGCACAACGTCTATCAATTCCCGCCGCAGGTGACGATGGCCATCGTCAGTCGCCTGAAAAGCCTTGGCCGGATGAACGTCGCCGAGAAGCGCAAACCCCAGGACGGCCGGGTCAAGACCAAGACTCCGGACGGCGGTGAAGTCGAGTTGCGGCTGTCGACCCTGCCCACCGCGTTCGGCGAAAAAATGGTGATGCGGATCTTCGACCCGGAAGTGCTGCTCAAGGATTTCGATCAGCTCGGCTTTTCTGCCGACGACCTGCGGCGCTGGCAGGACATGACCCGCCAGCCCAACGGCATCATCCTGGTCACCGGGCCGACCGGTTCCGGCAAGACCACCACGCTGTACACCACGCTGAAAAAACTGGCGACTCCGGAGGTCAACCTCTGCACCATCGAAGACCCGATCGAGATGGTCGAGCCGGCCTTCAACCAGATGCAGGTCCAGCACAACATCGACCTGACGTTCGCCGCCGGCGTGCGTGCGCTGATGCGGCAGGACCCGGACATCATCATGATCGGCGAGATCCGCGATCTGGAAACGGCCGAAATGGCGATCCAGGCGGCGTTGACCGGACACCTGGTGCTCTCGACCCTGCACACCAACGATGCGCCGAGCGCCATCAGCCGCCTGCTGGAACTCGGCGTGCCGCATTACCTGATCAAGGCCACCGTGCTCGGCGTCATGGCGCAACGACTGGTGCGAACCCTTTGCCCGCACTGCAAGGCGCCGCTGACTCTGGACGAAGAAGACTGGCAAACCCTGACCCGGCCGTGGCAGGCACCGCTGCCGGGCAATGCGCAACGGGCCATCGGTTGCCTGGAGTGCCGTGACACCGGTTATCACGGTCGCGCCGGGGTCTACGAAATCATGCAACTGAGCGACAGCCTCAAGGCCTTGATCAGCCCCGACACCGATCTCACCGCGATCCGCCGGCAGGCGTTCAAGGAAGGCATGCGCAGCCTGCGATTGTCCGGCGCGCAGAAAGTTGCGGCGGGGCTGACAACCCTTGAAGAAGTATTGCGGGTGACACCACAGAGCGAGCAGAAATAAGTGCTCACGGAACCGGATCGGGGAAACGACGATCCAACCGGTTATTCAACACCAGTGGAGTCACCCAACATGCGTCTCAAACTTGCTGTCGCTACCCTCGCCTTGCTGTCCCTCCCTGTTGGTTCAGCGATGGCCGACAGCTTTTGGCGTAACGTCATTTCGTCCGGTGCCACCACCGGCTCGACCTACCTGACTTTCAAGGATCACAAACTGATCGTTGCCGCCCAGGACGACGCCGGCAGCTTCGTCGCCAGCGACGGCGGTATCCGTGGCCCGTACCTGGAAGCCGCGATGCAGAAAGTCCGCGCCGACAACCCGGGCCTGCAGGCCACCGACATGGAACTGGCGAACGCGATTCTGGCGAAGAACGCCGTGGCGTCGGAATAACCTTCCGGACAAACAAAAATGCCGCTCACACGAGCGGCATTTTTTTGCCCGCTGATCAGCGGTAATCGTCAACCGGCACACAGGCACAGAACAGGTTGCGGTCGCCATAGACGTTATCGACCCGGTTCACCGCCGGCCAATATTTGTGCGCCTTGGTGTGCGCATCCGGCGTGATGCCCTGCTCGATGCTGTACGGCCGTTCCCACACGCCGGTTATATCGGCCAGGGTATGCGGTGCCCGTTTGAGCGGGTTGTCCTCGGCCGGCCAGTTGCCGTTCTGCACCTCGGTGATTTCTGCGCGAATGCTCAGCATCGCGCCGATGAAGCGATCCAGTTCGGCCTTGGACTCGCTCTCGGTCGGCTCGACCATCAAGGTGCCCGGCACCGGGAACGACATGGTCGGCGCGTGGAAGCCGTAATCCATCAGGCGCTTGGCGACGTCCTCTTCGCTGATGCCGGTCTGCGCTTTCAGCGGGCGCAGATCCAGAATGCATTCGTGGGCGACCCGCTCGTTGCGACCGGTGTACAGAACAGGGAACGCACCGGACAGGTGCTGCGCCAGGTAATTCGCCGCGAGGATCGCCACTTCGCTGGCATCCGCCAGTTGCGGCCCCATCATCGCGATGTACATCCAGCTGATCGGCAGAATGCTCGCACTGCCCCATGGCGCGGCGCTGACCGCTCCGTTCTGCGGTTGCGGCCCGTCGATCGGGATCACCGGATGGTTGGCAACGAATGGCGCCAGGTGCGCACGCACGCCAATCGGCCCCATGCCCGGCCCGCCTCCGCCGTGGGGAATGCAGAAGGTCTTGTGCAGGTTCATGTGTGACACGTCGGCGCCGATGTCCGCCGGCCGCGCCAGCCCGACCTGAGCGTTGAGGTTGGCGCCGTCCATGTAAACCTGGCCGCCGTGCTGGTGGATAACTTCGCAGATTTCGCTGATGCCTTCCTCGTACACGCCGTGGGTCGACGGGTAAGTCGCCATCAGGCACGACAGCCTGGCCCCGGCCTCGGACGCCTTGGCTTTCAAGTCCTCCAGATCGACATTGCCAGCGTCGTCACACTCGACAATCACCACGCGCATCCCGGCCATCTGCGCCGAGGCCGGGTTGGTGCCGTGGGCCGAAGAAGGGATCAGGCAGATATCCCGCCCGCCCTGCTGGCGGCTCTCGTGGTATTTGCGGATCGCCAGCAGCCCGGCGTACTCGCCCTGGGCGCCGGAGTTGGGCTGCATGCAGATCGCATCGAACCCGGTGATCGCGCACAGCCAGCGCTCCAGCTCCTCGATCATCAGCGTGTAACCAACGGCCTGCTCCCGGGGCACGAACGGGTGCAGATTGGCGAATTGCGGCCAGGTGATGGGGATCATCTCGCTAGTGGCGTTGAGTTTCATGGTGCAGGAGCCCAGAGGGATCATCGACTGGTTGAGCGCCAGATCCTTGTTCTCCAGTTGCTTGAGGTAGCGCAGCATCTCGGTTTCGCTGTGGTGGGCGTTGAACACCGGGTGACGCAGGTACGGCGTGCTGCGCTGCAGCGTGTCGGGAATGCCGTAGGCCAGCGTTTCGGCGTCGAGATCATCGATGCTCAACCCGTGATCGGCGCCCAGCAGCACATCGAACAGTCTGGCCACGGTGTTTTCATCACAGGCCTCGTCGAGGCTCAGACCCAGTTGGCCACGACCGAGGATGCGCAGGTTGATCTGCGCGGCCTGGGCGCTTTCGATGATCGCGGTTTGCGCCCCGCCCACGTCCAGCGTCAGGGTGTCGAAGAAGTGTCGGTTGAGACGCTGGATGCCATGGCGCTCAAGCCCGGCAGCGAGAATGCAGGTCAGCCGGTGCACGCGCTGGGCGATTCGTTTCAGTCCTTCCGGGCCGTGATAGACCGCATAGAAACTGGCGATATTGGCCAGCAACACCTGGGCGGTGCAGATGTTCGAATTGGCCTTCTCCCGACGAATATGCTGCTCGCGGGTTTGCAGGGCCATGCGCAGCGCGACGTTGCCACGGGCATCTTTCGACACGCCGATGATCCGTCCCGGTATCGCCCGTTTGTATTCCTCGCGGCTGGCGAAAAACGCCGCGTGCGGGCCGCCGTACCCCATCGGCACGCCGAAGCGCTGGGATGAACCGAACACCACGTCGGCACCCAGTTCGCCCGGCGGGGTCAGCAGCAACAGACTGAGCAGATCGGCCGCCACGCAGGCCAGCGCCTGCTGCGCGTGCAGGTGATCGATCAGCGGCCGCAGGTCGCGGACTTCGCCGTGGGTGTCGGGGTATTGCAGCAGTGCGCCGAACACCTGGTGCTGCTTCAAGTTATCCACAGCGTCGACGATCAGCTCGAAGCCGAAGCCTTCGGCGCGGGTCTGCACCACGGAAATGGTCTGGGGATGACAGTTTTCGTCGACGAAGAACAGATTGCTTTTCGACTTTGCCACACGTTTGGCCAAGGCCATGGCTTCTGCCGCGGCGGTGGCTTCATCGAGCAGCGAAGCGTTGGCCAGTTCAAGGCCGGTGAGGTCAATGGTCAGTTGCTGAAAGTTGAGCAACGCTTCGAGCCGGCCTTGGGCGATTTCCGGTTGGTAAGGCGTGTAGGCGGTGTACCAGCCGGGATTTTCCAGCACGTTGCGCAGGATGACGGTCGGGGTCAGGGTGCCGTGGTAGCCCATGCCGATCAGGCTGGTCCATACCTGGTTCTGTTCGGCATAACCGCGCAGTCTGGCCAGCGCTGCCTGCTCGTCCAGCGCCGGTGGCAGGTCCAGCTCGCGGTTGAGGCGAATGCCCGGCGGCACGGTCTGTTCGATCAGCTCG
The DNA here is from genome assembly GCF_002112685.1 of Pseudomonas sp. R15(2017). Taxonomy (NCBI): domain Bacteria; kingdom Pseudomonadati; phylum Pseudomonadota; class Gammaproteobacteria; order Pseudomonadales; family Pseudomonadaceae; genus Pseudomonas; species Pseudomonas sp. R15(2017). The sequence goes on along the minus strand of NZ_NEII01000001.1, from coordinate 403,694 downwards.
ACCCGGCTGCCGAGGCCGAGGCTGTCCAGCATCGCCTGTTGCTCGGCAGCATCGGGGCCGAGGTGGCGGCGCAGAAAGGCATGGGGATCGCGTAACTGGCTCAGGGATAGCAACTGGGACATGACGGGCTCTCTCTTGGCTGGCGGCTCGGCGTCAATGCAACACGGTCAAACCAGCATAGCAGCCACCCCGACGGCCAAAGTCCCGGGCAGAAAAAAGCCCCGACGGGTCGGGGCTTTGCGGTGTTGCGTGAAGCTTATTCGCCGATGGCAGCCTTGTAGGCGGCAGCATCGAGCAGCTTGTCCAGCTCGGCCTTGTCGCTTGGCTTGAGCTTGAAGATCCACGCGGCGTACGGGTCGTTGTTCAGTTCTTCCGGCGAACCGGCCAGGTCTTCGTTGACGGCAATCACTTCGCCACCGACCGGGGAGTAGATGTCGGAAGCGGCCTTCACCGACTCGACGACACCGGCGGTATCACCGGCGGCGAACACCTTGCCCACTTCTGCCAGCTCGACAAACACCACATCACCCAACGCTTCCTGGGCATGATCGCTGATGCCCACGGTGACGGTGCCGTCGGCTTCCAGACGCGCCCATTCATGACTTTCGGCAAAACGCAGTTCAGCTGGGATGTTGCTCATGCTCGGTGTCCTCAAGAAATTGTCAGCGGTCGTGCCCGCCGGAAAAGGTTTAGATCAAGGTTTTGCCGTGACGGACAAAGGTCGGTTTGACCACGCGTACCGGATACCACTTGCCACGGATTTCCACTTCGGCGCGGTCGGCAGTCGCCATCGGTACACGCGCCAGGGCAATCGACTTGCTAAGCGTAGGAGAGAAACTACCACTGGTGATCTCCCCTTCGCCAACATCAGCGATACGAACCACCTGATGGGCCCGCAAAACCCCGCGCTCTTCAAGCACCAGGCCGACCAGTTTGTGCTGCACGCCGGCGGTTTTTTCCGCCTCCAGCGCATCGCGACCGATGAACCGACGCGTGGCCGGCTCCCAGGCGATGCTCCAGGCCATGTTCGAGGCCAGAGGCGAAACGTCCTGGTGGATGTCCTGACCGTAGAGATTCATGCCGGCCTCGACCCGCAGCGTGTCGCGGGCACCGAGGCCGATGGGGGAAATGCCGGCGCCCACCAGATCGTTGAAGAACCCGGGGGCCTGATCGGCCGGCAGGGCGATTTCCAGACCGTCCTCACCGGTGTAGCCGGTGCGCGCAATGAACCAGTCGCCGTCGACGTGGCCCTCGAAAGGCTTGAGCATCTGGATCAGGTTGGCGCGGGACTGGGTCACCAGCTCGGCAATCCTGTGCCGGGCATGGGGACCTTGAATGGCGAGCATCGCCAGCTCGGAGCGTTCGGTCATCTGAACATCGAAGCTGCCCAACTGTGCCTGCATCCAGGCCAGGTCCTGATCGCGGGTGGAGGCGTTGACCACCAGACGATAACCGTCCTCGAGGCGGTAGACGATCATGTCGTCGACGATACCGCCGCGCTCGTTGAGCATGGTGCTGTACAACGCACGGCCGGGGCTGTGCAGGCGTTCGACGTCATTGGCCAGCAAATGCTGGAGCCAGACCTTGGCCTGGGGGCCGGTGACATCGATCACGGTCATGTGGGAAACATCGAACACCCCGCAATCGCGACGCACCTGATGGTGTTCCTCGACCTGCGAGCCGTAATGCAGAGGCATGTCCCAACCGCCAAAATCGACCATCTTCGCGCCAAGGGCGAGATGCAGGTCATACAGAGGCGTACGCTGTCCCATGGGTTTCTCCTTCCGGGCGTGGCGAAGGTGCGGGGCGCTGCTGCACGGATCGGAAAACCCTGTCAAAAAGGGCTTTCAGCCGATTTCAGCGACAGGGTCTGTCAGACGGACCGCACCGAATGCCGCGCATTGTAGCCGCATGATTCAGGACTGACGACTAAGTGTTTCTGTGCGCCGAGCGTCGGATCAAACCGATGACCGGCAACAGACCGACCAGCACTAACGTCAGCGCCGGCAACGACGCCCTCGCCCATTCGCCTTCGCTGGTCATTTCGAAGATCCGCACCGCCAGCGTGTCCCAGCCAAACGGGCGCATCAGCAGGGTGGCGGGCATTTCCTTGAGCACGTCGACGAACACCAGCAGCGCGGCGCTGAGCGTGCCGGGCAGCAGCAACGGCAGATACACTTTGAAAAACAGTCGCGGCCCACTGACACCCAGGCTACGTGCCGCTTCAGGCAAAGAAGGCCGTATACGCGCCAGACTGCTTTCCAGCGGCCCATAGGCCACGGCCACGAACCGCACCAGATACGCCAGCAGCAACGCCGCCAGACTGCCCAGCAGCAACGGCTTGCCCGCCCCGCCAAGCCAGCCGGACAGCGGAATCACCAGCTCCCGGTCCAGATAACTGAACGCGAGCATGATCGACACCGCCAGCACCGAGCCCGGCAAGGCATAACCGAGATTGGCCAGACCGACTGCGGAGTTGATCGTCCGGGTCGGCGCCAGACGCCGGGCGAAGGCCAGCAACATCGCCACGCTGACTGTGATCAACGCGGCCATGCCGCCCAGATACAGCGTATGGAGAATCAGCCCGGCGTAGCGCTCATCCAGATCGAAGCGCCCGCGCTGCCAGAACCACACCACCAGTTGCAGCACCGGAATGACAAATGCACAGGCGAACACCAGACCGCACCAGCCGGTCGCCGCCCAGGCCTTGGGCCCGCGCAGGTGATACAGCGCCTTGACCCGTGGCCGCTCATTGCTTGCCCGATTGGCGCCACGCGCGCGACGTTCGCCGTACAACACCAGCATCACCACCAGCAGCAACAGGCTGGCCAGTTGCGCAGCGCTGGGCAGGCTGAAGAAGCCGTACCAGGTCTTGTAGATCGCAGTGGTGAAGGTGTCGAAGTTGAACACCGACACCGCGCCGAAATCCGCCAGGGTTTCCATCAGTGCGAGTGCCACGCCGGCACCGATGGCCGGCCGCGCCATCGGCAATGCCACACGCCAGAACGCTTGCCACGGTGACTGGCCGAGGACTCGTGCAGCTTCCATCAATCCCTTGCCCTGCGCGAGAAATGCGGTGCGCGCCAGCAGGTAGACATAGGGATAAAACACCAGCACCAACACCAGAATCACCCCGCCGGTGGAGCGCACTCGCGGCAGGCGCAGGCCAGTGCCGAACCATTCTCGCAGCAGGGTTTGTACCGGGCCTGCGAAGTCCAGCAGGCCGACGAACACGAACGCCAGCACGTAGGCCGGGATGGCGAACGGCAGCATCAGTGCCCAGTCGAGCCAGCGGCGGCCGGGGAATTCGCAGAGGCTGGTGAGCCAGGCGAGGCTTACGCCGATCAGTGTCACACCGAGACCGACGCCGAATACCAGCGTCAGGGTGTTGCCCAGCAGGCGTGGCATCTGGGTTTCCCACAGGTGCGACCAGATCTGGTGGTCGATGGTTTGCCATGAGAGCAGGAGCACGCTGAGGGGGAGCAGCACCAACGCGGCGATGGCGAAGACGATGGGGTACCAGCGGCGTTGGGCGGGGTGGGCCAAGGAAACAGTCTCGTTCAAATGATTGTGCCCACGTTTTGCGTGGGCACACATTCTGTGACGCTCCGCGTCACGCTGTCGATGATGCGACGCAGAGCGTCGGGGACTGCATTCCCACGCAGAGCGTGGGAACGATCAATGTTGTTGTATGTAAAAACTCAGTTCCAACCCGCCCGATCCATCATCCGGATCGCTTCAGCCTGACGCTTGCCCGCCACTTCAACCGGCAGCGTATCAGCCACGAACTGCCCCCACGCCGCCACTTCTTCCGAAGGCTTCACCCCCGGATTCGCCGGGAATTCCTGGTTCACATCGGCAAAGATCTTCTGCGCCTCAGGCGTGGTCATCCACTCGACCAGCGCCTTGGCGGCTTCCGGGTGCGGCGCATGTTTGGTCAGGCCGATGCCCGACAGGTTGACGTGTACACCACGATCCGCCTGATTCGGCCAGAACAGCTTCACCGGCAGTTCCGGCTTCTGCTTGTGCAGGCGGCCGTAGTAGTAAGTGTTGACGATGCCGACGTCGCACTGGCCAGCGTTGATCGCTTCCAGCACCGCGACGTCGTCGGAGAACACGTCGGTGGACAGGTTGTTGACCCAGCCCTTGAGGATCTTCTCGGTTTTTTCGGCACCGTGGACTTCGATCATGGTGGCGGTCAGCGACTGGTTGTAGACCTTCTTCGCCGTGCGCAGGCACAGGCGGCCTTCCCAGTTCTTGTCGGCCAATGCTTCGTAGGTGGTCAGTTCGCCCGGTTTCACCCGTTCGGTGGAATAGGCGATGGTCCGCGCGCGCAGGCTCAGGCCGGTCCAGGCGTGGCTGGAGGAGCGATATTGCAGGGGAATGTTGGCGTCGATGGTTTTCGAGGTAAACGGCTGGAGAATGCCCATCTGCTCGGCCTGCCAGAGGTTGCCGGCATCGACGGTCAAAAGCAGGTCGGCGGTGGCGTTCTCGCCTTCGGCCTTGATCCGCTGCATCAGCGGCGCTTCCTTGTCGGTGATGAACTTGATCTTCACCCCGGTCTTGGCGGTGTAGGCATCGAACACCGGCTTGATCAGCTCATCGATACGCGAGGAGTAGACCACCACCTCGTCGGCGGCCTGGGCGGCAGTGCTGCCGATCAGGGTCAGGGCCAGTGCGGTCAGAACACGCTTGGATGCCAACATGGGAGCGGTCTCTCGGTCGGGAAAAGTGGCCCAAATGATAAGGACTCACATTTACGAGCTCAATCGATCACTTTCCCAAGGAGTTACCAGATGTTGCACGACCGTCGTCAGGCCTTGGCCAGGGCCGGCAAGTCCCCGGTCAGCCCCAATGCTTCACGCACAAACAACGCCTTGGCCTCGGGCATCTGCTCGACGATTTTCAGCCCGGTGTTGCGCAGCCAGCGCAGCGGCAGCGGGTCAGCCTGGAACAACCGCTCGAAGCCTTCCATCGCCGCCATCAGCGCCAGATTGTGCGGCATGCGCCGACGCTCGTAGCGGCTCAGGACTTTTACGTCCGCCAGGCGTTCGCCACGTTCGTTGGCTTGCAACAGCACCTCAGCCAGCACCGCGGCGTCGAGGAAACCCAGGTTCACACCCTGCCCCGCCAACGGGTGAATGGTGTGTGCGGCATCGCCGATCAGCGCCAGGCCTTCGGCCACGTAGCGCTTGGCGTGACGCTGACGCAGCGGCACACACAGGCGCGGGTCGGCGCTGATGACCTCGCCGAGGCAACCTTCGAACGCGCGCTCCAGCTCACGGCAGAAGTCCGCTTCCTCCAGCGCCATCAGCCGTTCGGCTTCGCTCGGCGTGGTCGACCAGACGATCGAGCACCAGTCCTGCTGACCGTCACGCTCCAGCGGCAAAAACGCCAGCGGCCCGTGATCGGTGAAACGCTGCCACGCGGTCATGCGGTGCGGCTTGCTGCTGCGCACGCTGGTGACGATGGCGTGATGCAGGTAATCCCACTCGCGAGTGGCGACACCGGTCAGACGGCGCACCGCAGAATTGGCGCCGTCTGCCGCGATCACCAGCGGCGCGCGCAAGGTGCGGCCGTCGGCCAGGGTCAGCAGCCAGTCGTCACCGGAACGGCGCATCTGCTCCAGCCGCGCGTTGGCCAGCAGGCCCAGGTCGCAATCGTGCAGACGGTCGAGCAAGGCATCCTGGACCACGCGGTTTTCGACAATGTGGCCGAGCACATCGGCGTGCACGCTGCTGGCCGAGAAATGAATCTGGCCGGTGCCGCTGCCGTCCCAGACGTGCATGTCGGTGTAAGGGCTGCTGCGTCGATTGACGATACCGTCCCATACGCCGAGGCGATCGAGGATCCGCTGGCTGGCCGCCGACAGTGCGCTCACCCGTGGCTCGAACGGTGCGTCGCCATTGAAGGGTTTGACGCTCAACGGGCTGCCGTCGAGCAGCAGGACTTCCAGCCCGCTGCCCTGCAACGCCAGCGCCAGGGCGCTGCCGACCATTCCGGCTCCGACAATCAGCACATCCGCGCGCATTTCCATGCTTTAAGCCTGTCTCGCTGGCGGCTTGAGCCGCACGTAAAGGGTTTTACCGACCCGCGCCACCAGGTTGCCGGCGCCGTCATGAATGTCGACCTGCAACTGCGGCAGGTATTTCTCGCCACTGGCGGTCTGCCGACGGATCTCGTCGAGCAGGGTGTCGTCGATGTTGAACCGGGCGAACACCGGGCCTTTGCCCGGCGATATGAAATCAATGTCGGCGGCCTTGTCCCAGACGATGTAGCGCGAGCCGAGGTTCTCCATGAGCATCAACATGAAGAACGGATCGACCATCGAATACAGACTGCCGCCGAACTGGGTGCCGACGTAATTGCGGTTGTACCAGCCCAGGCCCATCGAGACCTGGATGTCACGAAAGTCATCGCTGATGTGCTGCACCCGGACACCGGCGCCGAAGTACGGCGGGTAGAGCGTCATGATCCAGCGCATCAGCCGCGCCTTGCCAAACCGTCTGATCAGCCACTCACGCATCCGGCCGCGTCCCCAGCCCCATGGCCTGACGGGCGAACCAGCGTTTGGCCGGTGGCAGCAGATCGAGGCCGAGCAGGCCGATGTTGCGCCCCAGCGACACCAGCGGCTGAGTGCTGCCGAACAGGCGCGTAACCTGATCGGAGAAACCGACGGTGAGGTCCTGATCGAGACGCTGACGCTCGCGATAGGCCTGCAGCGTGGCGAAATCTCCCAGCGGTTTGTCGCTGGCCAGCAGCGCGGCGGCCAACGCATCGGCATCGCGCAGGGACAGGTTGAAACCCTGCCCGGCAATCGGGTGCAGGCTGTGGGCGGCGTTGCCGAGCACGGCCAGATGCGAGCGCACCTGCTCTTCGGCTTCCACCAGCGACAGCGGATACAGATGTCGCGCGCCGACCTGCTTCAGGGTGCCGAGGCGGTAACCGAACACGCCTTGCAGCTCGCTGAGGAAATCACGTTCGCTCAGGTCGGCCAGCCGTTGCGCGTCCATGCCCAGACGGGTCCAGACCAGCGCGCAGCGGTTTTCCGGCAGCGGCAGCAGCGCCATCGGACCTTCGTCGGTGAAGCGCTCGAAGGCCATGCCGTTGTGCGCTTCGCTCGGCGTGATGTTGGCGATCAGCGCGCTCTGGTTATACGGACGCTTGCGTACGTTGATGCCCAGTTGCTCGCGCAGACCGGAACGGCCGCCATCGGCGAGCACCGCCAGATCGCACTCGACCGTGGTTTCATCGTTGAGGGTCAGGCGATAGCCGTCGGGCAGCGGCTCCATGCGGGAAACTTCCGCCGGGCAGCGCCAACTGATCACCTCTTTGTCGAGGTGCTGCCACAGGCACTGGCCGAGCCAGGCGTTTTCCACCACGTAACCGAGCGCCGGGACGCCCTCTTCCATCGCCGACAGGCGAGCGGTGGAGAAACGACCACGGTCGGACACATGAATCTGCTTGATCGGCTCGGCGCGGCGGGAGATTTCCTGCCAAACGCCCAGCCGTTGATAGATCTGTCGGGAGCCGAAGGACAGCGCCGACGAACGTGCGTCATAGCTTGGCTGCCACGTATCACCGGGGGCGAACGGTTCGATCAGCACGATCTTCCAGCCACGGGCCTTGGCCCCGGCCTGCAAGGCCAACGCCAGACTGGCACCGACCAGACCGCCACCGATGATTGCCAGATTGACCCGACTCATGCCGCGCAGGTCCGTGCTTGCGCCATCAGGGCTTCGATCTCGGCGACGGTTTTCGGCACGCCGCCGGTCAGGATTTCACAACCGCTCTTGGTCACTACCACGTCATCCTCGATGCGCACGCCAATGCCGCGCCATTTCTTCGCTACGTTCTGATTGTCCGGGGCGATGTAGATGCCCGGCTCCACGGTCAGCGCCATGCCGACTTCCAGCACCCGCCATTCGCCGCCGACCTTGTATTCGCCGACGTCATGCACATCCATCCCAAGCCAGTGGCCGGCGCGGTGCATATAAAACGCCTTGTAGGCCTCGGTAGCGATCAATTCGTCGACTTCGCCCTGCAACAACCCCAGCTTCACCAGCCCGGCGGTGATCACCCGAACCGTGGCTTCGTGCGCCTGGTTCCAGTGCTTGTTCGGAGCAATTTCGGCGAATGCCGCTTCCTGCGAGGCCAGCACCAATTCGTAGATCGCTTTCTGCTCGGCGGAAAACTTGCCGTTGACCGGCCAGGTGCGGGTGATGTCGCTGGCGTAGCAGTCGATCTCGCAACCGGCGTCGATCAGCACCAGATCGCCGTCCTTGAGCAGCGCGTCATTTTGCTGGTAATGCAGGATGCAGCTGTTGCGCCCGGCAGCGACGATCGAGCCGTATGCCGGCATCTTCGCCCCGCCCTTGCGGAACTCGTAATCGAGTTCGGCTTCGAGGCTGTACTCGTACAGCCCGGCACGGCTGGCCTGCATCGCCCGGATGTGAGCCTGGGCGGAAATCCGCGCCGCTTCGCGCATCACCTTCACTTCTGCCGCCGATTTATACAGGCGCATGTCGTGCAGCAGGTGATCCAGGGCAACGAATTCGTTCGGCGGCTGAGCGCCGAGGTGCGCCTTGGAGCGGATCACGTTGATCCAGTCCATCAGGTGGCGGTCGAATTCCGGGTTGCTGCCCATCGCCGAATACACCCGGTCGCGGCCTTCGATCAGGCCCGGCAGAATGTCGTCGATGTCGGTGATGGGGAAAGCGTCATCGGCGCCGAAATCGCGGATCGCACCTTCCTGGCCGGCGCGCAGGCCGTCCCAGAGTTCGCGTTCGGCGTTGCGTTCACGGCAGAACAGCACGTACTCGCCATGTTCGCGACCGGGCATCAGGACGATGACCGCCTGTGGCTCGGGGAAACCGCTGAGGTACTGGAAGTCGCTGTCCTGGCGATAGACGTGCTCGACATCGCGGTTGCGGATGGCGACCGCGGCGGCTGGCAGGATCGCGATGCTGTTGGGTTCCATCTGCGCCATCAGCGCCTTGCGGCGTCGGGCGTATTCCGCTTTCGGGATATGGATCATGGGCAGATGGCTTTCCCTGGCACGCGATCAGTGCAGCGACGGCTTGGCCGCTGGCGGCACGTCGGCCTTTTTGGTTTCGGAGAACAGCAGCAGCGGCGCTACTCGCAGGTACTCCATGACTTCCATATAGTCGCTTTCGCCGTCTTCGGACTCTTCCAGTGCGTCTTGCACCTGGGAGATCGCTGCCAAATCCTGCAACACTTCGGTAGCTTCGGTGCTCAGCATGCTGCTGTCGCGGCAGTTCAGGCCGAAACCGGTGAGGAAGCCCTGGCACCATTCGCCCAGCGCGGCGGCGCGCTCGGCCAGAGGTGCGTCATCGTTCGGCAGCAGCAGAACCACGGTGACGTCGTCGCCGGTGAGTTCGCTCTTGACCATCTCTTGCAGACCGATCAGCGCGTTGCGAACGTTGTCCTGCGGCTCGCTTTCAAGCAGCTCGGCGGCGTCGATCAGCCACTCTTCGGCATTGAAGCCGGCGCCGGCACAACTGCGGCCGAGCAACAGGCCGTGCAGTTCGGCAGGCGAAACGGAGTGACCGCTGGAGTTCAGCAGGGTGGCGAAGCCTTGGTACGGGGAATTCTGAATGGGCATGGGCAGCTAGGCGCCAGACGGCGCTATGTCTAGAATGAGGCCTTGTATCCTACATCGACAGACTCGCCAAGACCATTAAAGGCTGTCCGCCAGCCAAACCCATCAGACCGAATCAGTGGACACAATGGAAGACACCGACCTGCAAGCGCTGATGGCCAGACTCGAACTGCTGATTACCCGAGTCGAGCAACTAAAGAGTCAAAATGCACTCTTACATGCTCAGGAAAAGACCTGGCGCGAGGAACGCGCGCACCTCATTGAAAAAAACGAAATCGCCCGGCGTAAGGTCGAATCGATGATTTCGCGCCTCAAGGCCCTGGAGCAAGACTCATGAGTTCAAGCAATAGCGTTACCGTGCAGATCCTCGACAAAGAGTATTCGATCATCTGTCCCCAGGAAGAGCGCAGCAATCTGATCAGCGCCGCCCGCTATCTGGACGGCAAGATGCGCGAAATCCGCAGCAGCGGCAAAGTCATCGGCGCCGACCGCATCGCCGTGATGGCCGCGCTGAACATCACCCACGATCTCTTGCACAAAGAAGAGCGTCCGGACATCCAGGCCAGCGGTTCGACCCGTGAACAGGTGCGTGACTTGCTCGATCGTGTCGATCTGGTGCTGGCCGACGATCCGGACATCAGCAAGGGCTGATTCGCCAGGCCGCTTGAGTTATACTCGCCGCACTCCCTGGGGTGCTTGCCAGTTGACGATGTCCCTGAGCCGATTTGCACTACCCTGGGGGTTGCACGTTGGGCTGGTGTGCATGTCCGCCAGACGGAAAGCCTTAAAGCCTACTGCATCCTCCACCTTGAACTCTCGGGTTCAAGGGCTAAGTCGACAGCGGCTCATCCGGGGAGCCTGATTCGAATCCGATGCCGGTGCATGCCGGCATCGGATTTTTTATGCGTACGTTTTCGTCCCACCCTGCCGAAGCCGAACCATGACCGAACCCGCGTTGCTGCCCCGCCCCCAACTGCGCCGCCTGTTGCGCAAGGCCCGCCGCTCGCTGACGCGAAGCGAACAACGCCAGGCCGCAGAAGGCCTGTATAAACAACTGGCACAAGACCCGCACTTTCGCCGGGCAAAACACATTTCCCTGTACCTGCCCACCGACGGTGAAATCGACCCGCGCCTGTTGCTGCGCGCCGCCCAGCGTCGGGGCAAGAAAACCTACCTGCCAGTGCTCAGTGCCTGGCCACGGACCAAAATGGTCTTTCAGCAAATCCGCCCCGGCGAAAAACTCAAACCCAACCGTTACCGCATTCTTGAACCGCGCGCCAATCTGGCGCGTCAGCGCAAGGTCTGGGCGCTGGATCTGGTGTTGTTGCCACTGGTGGGGTTTGACGATGTCGGCGGACGCCTGGGTATGGGCGGCGGATTCTACGACCGCAGCCTGGCGTATCTGGCCCGACGACAGAACTGGCGCAAGCCGACGCTGCTGGGCCTGGCCCATGAATGTCAGAAAGTCGAACGTCTCGCGCAAGCGAGCTGGGATGTACCGTTGCAGGGAACGGTGACAGACAAGGCGTGGTATTTCGCGAGATAGACGCCGCGCGGATCAGCGGCGTCGAAAAGGCAGTGTCAGCGCTTGAAGGCTGTCGACTGTTGTACTTGTTGCGCCACTTCAATCGGTGCATCGGCCTTGTTGGCCCACAGACTTTGCGCATAACCGGTGGTCACGACGCCCAGACCGAACAAAATTACCAAAGTCCACAGCAAATCCGGTTTGCGTTTCATCGATTGCCCCCCTCAAGGCACATCATCACGATGACAGCAGCGGTTTCCATTCGTAGGCCGTGCAGCAGCGTCAAGCTTTAAAGGCCGGCATTTTGCGACAACGTGAACCTCTGCGCAAATGCTGACGTCAACCGACCGTCGGTTTGTCATAAAATTGCCGGACAACCTGCCCAATGACCGCTTGAGGAGCACACACCATGGCCTACTGGCTGATGAAATCCGAGCCCGACGAGCTCTCGATCAAGGGCCTGGAAAAGCTCGGCAAAGCGCGCTGGGACGGGGTTCGCAACTATCAGGCACGCAATTTCCTGCGGGCCATGGCGGTGGGAGACGAATTCTTTTTCTACCACTCCAGCTGCCCGGAGCCGGGAATTACCGGAATCGGCAAAATAATCGAAGCCGCGTACCCGGATCCCACCGCACTGGAACCGCAAAGCCATTACTACGACCCGAAAGCCACCCCGGATAAAAACGCCTGGAGCGCAATTGATGTCGCCCACGTCGAAACTTTCAGCCGGGTCTTGAAGCTGGATTATCTGAAACAGCAGACCGCGTTGGCCGAGATGCCGCTGGTGCAGAAGGGCTCGCGACTGTCGGTGATGCCGGTGACGGCCGAGCAGTGGGCGGCAGTACTCGGTTTGCGCTGAGAGGCGTTGCCCCTTGCGACTGACATGACTCAGCGCTGCCTGCGTCGCCGATCATTTGACAGACATCAAGCGATGCCATCGCTTTACCCGTCAGACTGAACGCCCAAGCCGCAGGATGCCCTCATGTCAACGTACCGACGCTCCTCTCTGTTATACGCCGGCGCCCTCATCCTGTTGTTGATGGCGGCCGGAGGCTTCGGCTACTGGAAGTCCATGAGCAACCGCCTTCCCGAGGGGCTTCACAGCGCAAACGGGCGACTCGAGGCCACGCAAGTGCAGATCGCCAGCAAGACCCCGGGACGTCTCGCCGAGGTCTTGGTCGATGAAGGCGACAAGGTCAGCAAAGGGCAACTGCTTGCTCGAATGGACACCCGAACCCTCGAGGCCCAGCGCAATCAGGCCGAAGCCGAGGTTATCCGCGCCCGCGAGAACCTCGCCGCCGCCCAGGCCAACGTACAGTTGCGCCTGAGCGAGCAACTGCTGGCCCAGCAGGAACTTGGCCGCTCACAGTCGTTGTTCAAGCATGGTTTTGTCAGCGCGCAGGTCATCGATCAACTGCAATCACGGATCGGCACCGCTAGCGCTGCTGTGACTGCTGCCCGGGCACAGGTCGCTGCAGTCAGCGCGGCCATCGGTGCAGCCCAGGCCCAGGTTGCGCAACTGGCCAGCGAGATCGATGACAGCCGTCTGCGCGCGCCGATCGACGGGCTGATCCAGCTGCGCATGGCCGAACCCGGCGAAGTGCTGGGTGCCGGCGGCCGAGTCCTGCTGCTGATCGATCCCGGCGACCAATACATGAATCTTTACTTGCCGGCCTCCGTCGCCGGGCGTCTGGCGGTCGGCGATGAAGCGCGGATCCTGCTCGACGCCCTGCCCGACCAGGCATTGCCGGCGAAAGTCAGTTTCGTGGCGGCCAAATCGCAATTCACACCCAAAGAGGTCGAAACCCGCGACGAGCGGCAAAAACTGGTCTTTCGCGTCAAGTTGCGCCTGACCCGACCTGGCGACGTCCCCCAGGCCAAGCCCGGCATGCCCGGCACGGGCTATGTGCGCACCGCGCCGATCGACTGGCCGGCACATCTACAATGAACAGCGTCGCGGTTCACGCGAACGCCATCACTCACCGCTATGGCGAGCGGCAAGCCCTGGATGGCATCGCGTTCAGCCTGCCGGCCGGTACCCGCTGCGGCTTGATTGGCCCTGACGGAGCGGGCAAATCCAGTCTGTTGGGGCTGATTGCGGGCGTGAAAGCCCTCCAGCAAGGGCAACTGGAAGTGCTTGGCGGTCCGATCCAGGATCGCAGCCACCGCAACACGCTGTACGCGCGTATCGCTTTCATGCCGCAGGGATTGGGCGGCAACCTGTACCCGGAACTGTCGATCCGCGAGAACGTGCAATTTTTCGCCACCTTGTTCGGCCTCTCCGCCGACGAAAGCGCGCAGCGCCTGCACAACCTGTTGCTCGCCACTGATCTGCTGAGGTTCGCCGATCGACCGGCCGGCAAACTCTCCGGTGGCATGAAACAGAAACTCGGACTGTGTTGTGCACTGATTCACGAACCGGATCTGTTGATCCTCGACGAGCCGACCACCGGCGTCGATCCGCTCTCGCGCCGCAAGTTCTGGGAGTTGATCGACGATGTTCGGCGCCAACGACCGCAGCTGACCCTGCTGGTCGCCACGGCCTACATGGAGGAAGCTGAACAATTCGAGCATTGCCTGATGCTCGACGGCGGCCGGATGATCGCCACCGGTCTGAGCCGCGAACTGGCTGCTGTCACGCCCAGCGGCAAGCTTGATGACGCCTTCACTCATTTTCAGGGTGAAAGCCGTCACGCCACTCAACCGCTGCACATCCCGCCTTATACCGGCAACACCGACATTGCCATCGAAGCTCACGACCTGACGTTGCGTTTCGGCAACTTTACGGCTGTGGACCACGTCAGCTTCGCGATCGGGCGAGGCGAGATTTTCGGTTTCCTTGGCTCCAATGGCTGCGGCAAGACCACCACAATGAAAGTCCTGACCGGACTGATGCCCGCCAGCGAAGGTAGCGCAACGCTGCTGGGCAATCCGGTGGATGCGAAGGATCTGGCCACGCGCAAACGGGTCGGATTCATGTCTCAGAGCTTTTCGCTGTATGGCGAACTCAGCGTGCGGCAGAACCTTGAACTGCACGCACGCCTGTTCGATTTGCCGAAAACCGAGAGCGCCCGGCGCATCGACGCGCTGATTCAACGCTTCGATCTGCACGGTGTCGCCAATCAATCGTCCGGGGCCTTGCCTCTGGGAATACGCCAGCGCCTGTCACTGGCGGTCGCGGTCTTGCACAGCCCGGAAGTGCTGATTCTGGATGAGCCGACCTCTGGAGTTGATCCCGCGGCGCGAGACGATTTCTGGCGTCTGTTGATCGAACTGTCCCGTGATCAAGGCGTGACCATTTTCCTTTCCACCCATTTCATGAACGAAGCTCAGCGTTGCGACCGCATCTCCCTGATGCACGCGGGCAAAGTGCTGGCCTGTGACACGCCGACGGCACTGCAACAACAGTTTGGCGGCGAGTCCCTGGAGGCGGCGTTCGTGACCTGCCTTGAACAGGCTCAGGGTAGTGCCGAAACCGCTCCGCCTCCCGCGCCGTCACCGGCCCCGAAGGCGCCGGCCAGCTCCGTCAGGGAGCAGGTTTTCAGTTTCGGTCGTCTGACGGCAGTGGCTCGCCGCGAAGGCAAAGAACTGATCCGCGACAAAGTGCGCATGGCGTTTGCACTGCTGGGTGCCATTTTCATGATGGTGATTTTTGGCTTCGGGATTTCCCTGGATGTAGAGAACCTGGCCTTCGCCGTGTATGACCAGGATCAAACGCCACAAAGCCGCGCCTATCTGGAGGCCTTCCGCGGCTCCCGCTATTTCGCCGAACAGCCGCCCATCGAAGATGCACAGGCTCTGCATCGCCGGCTGCAACGTTCGGAAATCAAGCTGGCGCTGGAGATCCCGCCCGGATTCGGCCGCGACCTGTACGCCGGACATCGACCGGAAGTCGCGGCGTGGCTGGATGGCGGCATGCCCTTTCGCGCCGAGACCAGTCGCAACTACGTCGAGGCCGTCCATCTGGCCAATCTTGAGCAACTTGCCGAACAAAGCAGCCCGGCATTGACCCTGCCAGCCCCGGCCACGCTGCAGACCCGCTTTCGCTATAACCAGGATGTGGTCAGCGTCAATGCCATCGGCCCCGGCGTGATGGCGCTGATTCTGGCTTTCATTCCGGCGATGCTGACTGCGCTCGGCATCGTGCGCGAGAAAGAGCTGGGCTCGATCACCAATTTCTACGCCACGCCCCTGACCCGCCTCGAATTTCTGCTGGGCAAACAACTACCCTATCTGCTGGTCAGCCTGGTCAACCTCGCCGTGCTCGTGGCGATGAATCGCTGGCTGTTCGGCGTGCCCTTCAAGGGCAGCCTGCCGACCCTTGCGTTCGGCGGGCTGCTGTATGTACTGGCCACTACCAGCATGGGCCTGCTGATTTCAGCGTTCACCCGAACGCAGATCGCGGCGATCCTCGGCACCATGATCATCACCAGCCTGCCGACCATCCAGTTCTCGGGTCTGATCGTGCCGCGTTCTTCGCTGGAAGGAGCCGCCGCCGTGATGGGCTTGCTGTTTCCGGCCGGTCACTTCCTCGACATCGCCGTAGGAACGTTCACCAAAGCTCTGGACCTGCGTCAACTCTGGCCACAATGTCTGGCGCTGGGCGGCTTTTTTATCGGGTTCACCGGCTTGAGCCTGATCATGCTGAAGAAGCAGGAGGCCTGATGCACAAACTCGTACACATCCTGCGATTGGGTCTCAAGGAACTGACGAGCCTGCGCCATGACAGCGTGTTACTGCTGTTCCTGTTCTACGCCTTCACCGTGGCCATCTATATGCCAGCCGCCGGTTCAGTGATCGGCGTGCATAACGCCAGCGTGGCGATTGTCGACGAGGATCACAGCGCCCTTTCGCGCCAATTGGCTGAGGCGCTGCAGCCTCCGGAATTCCAGACGCCGGTAACGCTGCCCTACGAGCAACTGGATGAAGTCATGGACAGCGGCCGATACACGTTCGTCATCAATATCCCCGCCGGTTTTCAGACCGACCTGCTCGCGGGTCGCCAGCCAGCCCTGCAAGTCAACGTCGACGCCACCGCCATGAGCCAGGCGTTCATGGGCGCCGGCTACATCAGCCGAATATTTCAGCGTGAATTATTGGCATATTCAGGCCAGGGTGATGTGCAGACCGGGTCTGCGGTACAACTGACGACTCGAGCCCTGTTCAATACCAATCTTGAGGGCGGCTGGTTTCTGGCCGTGATTCAGATCGTCAACAACATCACCATTCTGGCGATCATTCTGACCGGCACCGCGCTCCTGCGCGAGCGCGAACACGGCACCCTGGATCATTTGCTGGTGCTGCCACTGACCGCACTGGAAATCATGCTGGCGAAAGTCTGGAGCAATCTGCTGGTGGTGGTGCTATGCACCTGGCTGTCACTGGAAGTGATTGTCAAAGGTGCGTTGGGCGTACCTTTATCCGGCTCATTGAGCCTGTTTTTGCTGGTCACGGCCGTTTATCTGTTCGCCAGCACCGCGCTGGGTATCTTCCTGGCAACGCTGGCGCGTTCGACACCGCAGTTCGGCCTGCTGGCCATCCCGGTAATTATCCCGATGCTGCTGTTGTCGGGCGGCAGCACACCGCTGGACAGCATGCCGCAGTGGTTGCAATGGGTCATGCAAGGGTCACCGTCCACCCACTTCGTCAGCCTCGGCACCGCGATCCTGTTTCGCGACGCCGGGCTGAGCGTAGTGTGGCCTGATTTGCTGGCGCTGGTCGTGATCGGTTTACTGTTCTTTTTCATCGCCCTGGCACGGTTTCGCAAGAGCCTGGCGTCGTGAACAACCGCGACGATGTTTACTGAATGATCAGGTTGTTGAACAACAGATCCTCGACCACCGGCTTGCCGGTCTCGTCATTCATCACCTGCTGGGTCTGCTTCAAGGCTTCCTGACGCAGTTTTTCCTTGCCCTCGATGCTGCCCATCGCATCGGTGGTCTGCTGAGTGAACAGCGCCACCAGTTGATTACGGATCAACGGCTCGTTGGCCTTGACCAGTTTGGTCGCCTCTTCGCCGGTCACCCGCAGTGCCACGTCGGCCTTGTAGACCTTGAGCTTCGGGGTGCCATCGAGCCCGTAGTTGCCCACGAACGGCGGGCTCAGGGTGATGTAGTTGACCTTCGGCGCCTCGCCCTCTTTGGCTTCTTCGGCCAGCGCTGCCACAGGCAGAGACAGGGCCAGCAACAACATGATCCACGCTTTCACAATTCGCTCCTTATCCGGTTTGCGGCCTAGCATAACGACCCGCCGCGCAAGCACAAGCTTATGGCGGACTATCAGGGCCGGGCATGCTCGTTGACCCGTTGACTGCCACACCTACACTTATCGGCCATCACTCCCAAAGGAATAGCCCTGATGAAAGCCGTGCTGTGCAAAGCCTTCGGCCCTGCCGAATCGCTGATGCTGGAAGACGTCGCCAGTCCTGTCGCCAAGAAGAACGAAATCCTGCTGGACGTGCACGCCGCCGGGGTCAACTTCCCGGACACGCTGATCATCGAGGGCAAATACCAGTTCAAGCCGCCCTTCCCGTTCTCGCCCGGTGGCGAGGCCGCCGGCGTGGTCAGCGAAGTGGGTGAAAAGGTCAGTCACCTGAAAGTCGGCGACCGGGTCATGGCCCTGACCGGCTGGGGCAGCTTCGCCGAGCAGGTCGCAGTGCCGGGCTATAACGTGCTGCCGATCCCGCCCTCGATGGATTTCAACACCGCCGCCGCGTTCAGCATGACCTACGGCACGTCGATGCACGCCCTCAAGCAGCGCGGCAACCTGCAACCGGGCGAAACCCTGTTGGTGCTTGGTGCTTCCGGTGGTGTTGGCCTGGCCGCCGTGGAAATCGGCAAAGCCATGGGCGCCCGGGTGATTGCCGCCGCCAGCAGCGCGGAAAAACTTGCCGTGGCCAAGGCTGCCGGTGCCGACGAGCTGATCAACTACAGCGAAACCAGCCTCAAGGACGAGATCAAGCGTCTGACCGACGGCCAGGGCGCCGACGTGATCTACGACCCGGTCGGTGGCGACCTGTTCGACCAGGCCATCCGCGCCATCGCCTGGAACGGCCGCCTGCTGGTAGTCGGTTTCGCCAGCGGACGCATTCCCGAACTGCCGGTCAACCTCGCCCTGCTCAAGGGCGCAGCGGTACTCGGCGTGTTCTGGGGCTCCTTCGCCCAACGCCAGCCGCAGGACAACGCGGCGAACTTCCAGCAATTGTTCGGCTGGTTTGCCGAGGGCAAGCTGAAGCCGCTGGTGTCGCAGGTCTATCCGCTGGGCGAGGCGGCGCAGGCGATCAATGACCTGGGACAGCGCAAGGCAGTGGGTAAGGTTGTGGTGCAGGTGCGCTGAAGGCGCGGCTCGCCTCAACTGCCGGGCGACTGTGCAGTGTCGCCCGGCAACAGATGCTCCTGAACCTTCAGGCTGCGAGACGGAATCAGCCGACCCTCGTCGTCGAAGCGCAGAACGATCAGCCAGTCGAAGACATCATCCGGCCATTTTCGCTGCCCCATCAGCGCTGTTGCGTCGCCGCCGAAGGCTTTCAGCAGTTTGTTGATGTGCCCGTGGTGCCAGGCGATCAGCACCGTCGGCGCCTGATTGCTCTTGCGCAACAGCTTGACCAGTTCATGCACCTCGCCGTTGATATAAGGCTGCTCGATAGACAGATTCAGACGCTCGGCCAGCGGCGTCAGGGTCAAACGTGAGCGCGAGCTCTCGGGACTGTCGCCGGCGGCGATCAGCCGCTCCGGGATCAGCGTCTGGCCATCGAGCTTCAATGGATTGAAGTAGTCGGCATAGGCGCGGGCCCGTTCTTCGCCCCGGGCATTGAGCACCGATCCCTCAGTCGGCTTTTCCGCATGGCGGATGATCAGCACCGTGGCATTGCGCAAACCGGACTGGGCCGGGTGATCGGCGTAAATCAATCCCAGCACCGCAACAGCGATAACCGCCGCCGCCAATAATCGGCGCATGAGCATGCGAACCTTCAAAGCCATCATTCATCTCTGCTGATCAATCGGTCGACGGATCGCGAGTCTAAGCCAGTCCACATTCACAAGTAGTGAAAACGCCCTGTTCTTACAGCAGAGCGACAGGTTCGTAAAAGAATGTGCGACTTCCAACATTTACCACTGTTTTGCCGATGGGAAGCGGTGCTATTTTCGGTAACGAAACTGTAACATTCGCATCCGCAGTCAAAACAAGAAATCTGGAGCTCTTGAATGTTTGCTTTCTTTCGTCCTGCCGCACATCAGGCTCCATTGCCTGAAGAAAAAATCGACAGCACCTACCGACGCCTGCGTTGGCAGATCTTCGCCGGCATCTTCTTTGGCTACGCGGGTTACTACCTGCTGCGCAAGAACTTCTCGCTGGCCATGCCGTACCTGATCGACGAAGGCTACAGCCGTGGCGATCTGGGCCTGGCAATGTCGGCCATCGCCATCGCGTACGGCCTTTCCAAGTTCCTCATGGGCCTGGTGTCCGACCGCTCCAACCCGCGTTACTTCCTGCCGTTCGGCCTGCTGGTATCGGCCGGGGTGATGTTCATTTTCGGTTTCGCGCCTTGGGCAACCTCCAGCGTGACCATGATGTTCATCCTGCTGTTCATCAACGGTTGGGCCCAGGGCATGGGCTGGCCGCCGAGCGGACGCACGATGGTGCACTGGTGGTCGCAGAAGGAACGTGGCGGCGTGGTGTCGGTGTGGAACGTGGCGCATAACGTCGGTGGCGGTCTGATCGGCCCGCTGTTCCTGATCGGCATGGGCCTGTTCAACGACTGGCACGCAGCGTTCTACGTCCCGGCTGCCGTCGCCCTGGCAGTAGCGGTATTCGCTTTCGTCACCATGCGCGACACCCCGCAATCGGTCGGCCTGCCGCCGATCGAGAAGTACAAGAACGACTACCCGGAAGGCTACGACGCCAGCCACGAAGACGAATTCAGCGCCAAGGAAATCTTCGTCAAATACGTGCTGCGCAACAAAATGCTCTGGTACATCGCCATGGCCAACGTCTTCGTCTACCTGCTGCGTTACGGCGTGCTGGACTGGGCGCCGACCTACCTGAAAGAAGCCAAGGGTTTCACCGTGGATAAAACCTCGTGGGCCTATTTCTTCTACGAATGGGCGGGGATTCCGGGCACGCTGCTGTGCGGCTGGATGTCGGACAAGATCTTCCGTGGCAATCGTGGCCTGACCGGCATGGTGTTCATGGCTCTGGTGACCGTCGCGACGCTGGTGTACTGGCTGAACCCGGCCGGCAACCCGACCATCGACATGATCGCGCTGTTCTCAATCGGCTTCCTGATCTACGGCCCGGTCATGCTGATCGGCCTGCAGGCGCTGGAACTGGCGCCGAAGAAAGCCGCCGGCACTGCCGCAGGCTTCACCGGTCTGTTCGGGTATCTGGGTGGTTCGGTCGCGGCCAGTGCAGCGATGGGCTACACCGTGGACCATTTCGGCTGGGATGGTGGTTTCGTGCTGCTGGTGGGCGCGTGCCTGCTGTCGATGGCCTTCCTGGCCCCGACCCTGTGGCACAAGCAAGTCGCCAGTCAGAGCCGCGAAGCAGTCGCCTGATCGGCCTTTGACTTACAGCGCTTGAGCCGCGCCTCCAGATTCCGGTCTGGCATGGCGTGGCTGCGCAGGGCGTGAGCGGTCTGCTCGACATAATCGCGAGTAGTGCCGTAACGTCCGCAAGCGCTTTCGAACACCTGGCTCAGCACATGATCCGGCAAGTTGCCGGCATAGCTGGGCAGGTGTCGCTCCAACACGAATCCCAAGGCCTGAACCTGGCTGCCATCTTCGAGTCGGCAGTTGAGCCAGTGTGGGCGATAGGACGGGAACGGCATTTCGCGTTTCCACAACGCATACAGCGCGCTGTCCAGGTTCTCTTCCGGCAACCGATAGGCGAAGCCGCTGCACGAACCGCCACGATCCAGACCAAAGACCAGACCCGGCATTTCCGGCGTGCCGCGATGCTCGTGAGACCACAGGTACAAGCCACGATGGTAGCCATGCACGCGCCCGCGCACCCGCTCGACGGCTGTGCATTCCGGCCGCCAGATCAGCGAACCGTAGGCGAACAGCCACACCGGCCCGCCCTTGTGGCGTGCCATGGTCGATTGCATGGAAGCGAGAAGTTGTTCGTGCGTCAGCTGCGGCCCAAGATCGAGCCGCGGAGGGTAAGCCAGGTTCAGAAAAGCGTTTTCAATGGCGCTCATGGCGAATAGCGTTCAGCTCCCCGCGGGTGAAGAATTACTTAATAGAACGCACCGCTGTAACAATAAGGCACATATGTTTTAAGGCAATTTGAGTGCCATGGCACAGTTCTTAATTGATTGCCTGATGGATATATAACCTACCGGTATTTATGTAATTACATAAATACCGATCGGCTATATGGAGAGTTATAACGAACTCAGGAGCGGGGTGCGTAAGCAAATACATCCGCACGCATCTGATGGGCATCCATCCCGGCTTCGACCAGCGCATCCAGCGTGCCGTAGACCATGGCCGGAGAGCCACTGGCATAGACGTGCAGCGATTTCAGATCAGGGAAATCCTCACATACCGCTTCGTGCAGCATGCCGCAGCGCCCTTCCCAGCCGCACTGATCACTGACGACCTTGTGCAGGAAAAGATTGGGCAACTTCAGCCATTCGTCCCAATGCTCGATTTCATAAAAATCTTCCGGACGACGCACGCCCCAATACAGATGCACCGGGTGTTTGAAGCCCGTGGCCCGGCAATGCTCGATCAGGCTGTGGATCTGGCCCATGCCAGTACCAGCGGCGATCAGCACCAGCGGCCCGTCCGGCAGTTCCGCCAGGTGGGTATCGCCGAACGGCAGTTCGACCCGCACCATCGGGTTGCGCCTGAGCTGATCGATCAGGCTCAGCGCACTGGATTCGCGCGCCAGCACATGGATTTCCAGATCACGCCCGCCGTGGGGCGCCGAAGCCATGGAGAACGCCGATTTCTCGCCGTTCTCGCGCTCGATCATCAAATACTGACCGGCGTGATAGCGCGGCGGCTTGCCGGCCGGTGCCCGCAGGCGCACACGAAAGGTATCGCCACCGACTTCCCGGCATTCGATGACCTGACACGACACGCTGCGCACCGGCAGTTCTCCCAGCGCGAGCACGCCATCCCACAGCACGATGCAGTCTTCCAGCGGCTCCGCTATGCAAGTGTAGAACTCGCCGTGGTCGTGCACCTTGCCGGCCTGTTCGACCCGACCTTCCACCAGCAGCGCCGCACACACATGGCAGTTACCATTGCGGCAGCTTTGCGGGCATTCGTAGCCCAGGCGCCGTGCACCATCGAGAATCCGCTCTCCGGGCTGTATCTCGAGCATCGCTCCGGAGGGCTGCAGGGTTACACGCATCAATCTATTCCTAACTGATTCCAGATGGCATCGATCCGTTGGGTGACGGCGTCATCCTTGACGATGACGCGGCCCCACTCGCGAGTGGTTTCGCCCGGCCACTTGTGGGTGGCGTCCAGGCCCATCTTCGAGCCAAGCCCCGACACCGGCGAGGCGAAGTCGAGGTAGTCGATCGGCGTGTTGTCGATCATCACCGTGTCGCGCTTGGGGTCCATGCGCGTGGTGATGGCCCAGATCACGTCGTTCCAGTCCCGCGCGTTGATATCGTCGTCGGTGACGATAACGAACTTTGTGTACATGAACTGTCGCAAAAACGACCAGACACCCAGCATCACGCGCTTGGCGTGGCCCGGATACGACTTCTTCATCGTCACCACGGCCATGCGGTACGAGCAGCCTTCCGGCGGCAGGTAGAAGTCGGTGATCTCCGGGAATTGCTTCTGCAGGATCGGCACGAACACTTCGTTCAACGCCACGCCAAGAATCGCCGGCTCATCCGGCGGACGGCCGGTGTAGGTGCTGTGGTAGATCGGCTTGATCCGGTGGGTGATGCGCTCGACGGTGAACACCGGGAAGCTGTCGACTTCGTTGTAGTAACCGGTATGGTCGCCGTACGGGCCTTCATCGGCCATCTCGCCCGGATGAATCACACCTTCGAGGATGATTTCGGCAGTCGCCGGCACTTGCAGGTCGTTGCCACGGCACTTCACCAACTCAGTGCGGCTGTCGCGCAGCAGACCGGCGAAGGCATATTCGGAGAGGCTGTCCGGCACCGGCGTCACCGCGCCAAGAATGGTCGCAGGATCCGCGCCAAGGGCCACGGACACCGGGAACGGCTGGCCCGGATGCTTCTCGCACCACTCACGGAAATCCAGCGCGCCGCCACGGTGGCTGAGCCAGCGCATGATGACCTTGTTGCGGCCGATCACTTGCTGACGGTAGATGCCGAGGTTCTGTCGATCCTTGTTCGGGCCTTTGGTGACGGTCAGGCCCCAGGTGATCAGCGGCGCCACGTCGCCCGGCCAGCAAGTCTGCACCGGCAGCATCGCCAGATCGACGTCGTCGCCTTCGATGACCACTTCCTGGCACGGTGCGTCTTTGATGACTTTCGGCGCCATCGCGATGATCTTGCGGAAGATCGGCAGCTTCGACCACGCGTCCTTCAAGCCCTTCGGCGGTTCCGGTTCCTTGAGGAACGCCAGCAGCTTGCCGATTTCGCGCAGTTCGCTGACCGACTCGGCGCCCATGCCCATGGCCACCCGCTCAGGAGTGCCGAACAGGTTGCCGAGCACCGGAATGTCGTAGCCGGTCGGTTTTTCGAACAGCAGCGCCGGGCCCTTGGCCCGCAGCGTGCGGTCGCACACCTCGGTCATTTCCAGCACCGGCGAGACGGGAATCTGGATGCGTTTCAACTCTCCGCGCTGCTCAAGCTGCTGCACGAAATCCCGAAGATCCTTGAATTTCATTGACGATGGCACCCTCAAAATAGGCGTACATCCTACCTGCTCTGACGGGCAAACAGCAGCCCGTCAGCATCAGGCCTCGCTCAATTGTGGCTCGTCCCCAGCAGCAGAGGCGCAAACAGCGGGCTCAGCCGGGAGCTCCCCGCGTCCGAAAGATGATCCTCATCCTTGTACTGCGAATGGCCGTTGACCTCGATGCTGCAGACGCCATTGCTGCACATCAGCGGTGTTGGATCGATCACGTGCACACCCGGATCAGCGGCGCTCATGGATTCGAACAGGCGGCTGAGGAAATGCTGGCGCGCCAGATGCTCCTCAAGCGGACGACCCAGCCCTTCGGCGGACCTTCCGATCCGCGCCAGGCTGGTCAAGCGGTTGATGGCGCCTTTGCGTTGCAGCGGCACCTCCTTGAACAGCCAGACTTGCGCCCCCGTCGCCCTCAATGCGGCAACCCGCGCTTTCAGCGCTGCGGCCATGCGTTGCTCGGCCTGGACGGTATCGTCTTGCGAATTGAGCAGCACCTTCTTATCGCCGTCTTCGCGGCCATACACGTAAAGGCTCCAGTTGGACGCCAGCACCACATCCTTGATGCCGAGGCTGCGCACACGTTCCATGGTCTGTTCGTTGAAATCCTTGCAGCGCTGACGCGGGTCGTCGCTGAGAATCGGCGGGCACGCGCTCATGCTGTACAGCCAAACCGGACGCCCCTCGCGACGGGCATTATTCTCGATGGCCGGCAGCAAGGCGGCGGCATGGCTGTCGCCCCAGAACAATTGAGTGGCCGGAACATCCTCGTTGCCACCCACCAGACAGGCCTTGTCCAGCTCTTTATCCTGAGTCACCAGCATGCATTTCATCTGCCCTGCACGCCACTCACGGGACTGTGCATACTCCAGCGCTTTACCGGTCAGACGCTGAGGGACACCGTCGGCGGAACGGATCGCCGACCCCGTCGCCACGAGTGCAACGATGGCGGCCAGACCGCCTGCCAGCACTGCATTACGCGAGGCGAGCAAGCGTTTTTCGCGAAACGGCAGCTCGATATAGCGCAGACTCAGCCAGGCCAGGCCCAGCGCCAAGGCTATCCAGCCGATTGCTTCAACAGGCTGAATACCATCGATGGAAATCGCGTTGGCGTAGACAAACACCGGCCAATGCCAAAGATAGAGCGAATACGAAAGCAAGCCGACCCAGACCAACGGCCGCAGACTCAAGAGCCGCCCGGTGAGGCTCGCACCTTGCGCGCCCGACCAGATCAGCGCCGTCGTCCCCAGCACCGGCAACAACGCTGCCCAGCCCGGAAACACGGTGGATTTGTCAAAAGTGAACACCGCGACCAGCACTGCCGCCAGACCGGCCAGCCCCACGGCCTGATACAACCACGGACGCACCGCCTGCTTCGGCGCCGGAATTACCGCGAGCATCGCACCGCAGAGCAACTCCCAGGCCCGGGTAGGCAGCGAGAAGAAGGTGAATTCCGGCTTGTGTTCGATGTTGGCGATGTTCAAGCCGAACGATACCAGCAACACGGCGAACAGCATCCAGCGCCAATGGCGGAAATAGCGGATCAGCACCGCCATCAACAGCGGAAAGAAGATGTAGTACTGCTCCTCCACCGCCAGCGACCAGGTATGCAGCAGCGGCTTCAGATCCGAGGCTGGCTGGAAATAGCCGTCCTCGCGCATGAACAGAATGTTGGAGATGAACAGCGACTGATAGCGCACTGTTCGCCCGAGTTCGGCGAAGTCCTTGGCCGTCAGCAGCAACCAGCCCAGTGCCAGCGTCACCAGCATGACCACGCTCAGGGCAGGAATGATGCGGCGGGCACGGCGTGCCCAGAAATCAATGAAGCTGAAGCGTTGAGCGCTGATTTCGCGGAATAGAATCGTTGTGATCAGGAAGCCGGAAATGACGAAAAAAACGTCAACCCCGACAAAGCCGCCACTGAATGTACTGAATCCAAAATGAAACAGTACGACGGGAATAACCGCCAGAGCTCGTAATCCGTCGATATCACGGCGACTGCCAAACGTGTGCATGACCTTTCTCGTTCTGGATACAGAGTCCTTGGAAAGCGCGAAAGTTATCAGCCACGTGCATTTCAATCCAGATACAAATAATCCGTCGCGAAAAAAAAGCGCCCTCATGGGGCGCTTTTTTCAAACAACAGAGTATTACTTGCGCTTCATCGACAGGAAGAACTCGTCGTTGGTCTTGGTCGTCTTCAGCTTGTCGACCAGGAACTCGATGGCTGCCACTTCGTCCATCGGGTGCAGCAGTTTGCGCAGGATCCACATACGCTGCAGCTCATCGTCGGCAGTCAACAGCTCTTCGCGACGAGTACCGGACTTGTTGATGTTGATGGCCGGGAACACACGCTTCTCGGCGATACGACGGTCCAGTGGCAGCTCCATGTTGCCGGTGCCCTTGAACTCTTCGTAGATCACTTCATCCATCTTCGAGCCGGTTTCAACCAGCGCAGTGGCGATGATGGTCAGCGAGCCGCCTTCTTCGATGTTGCGCGCGGCGCCGAAGAAACGCTTCGGTTTCTCCAGGGCGTGGGCATCGACACCACCGGTCAGCACCTTGCCGGAGCTCGGGATCACGGTGTTGTAGGCACGGGCCAGACGGGTAATGGAGTCGAGCAGGATCACCACGTCCTTTTTGTGTTCGACCAGGCGCTTGGCCTTCTCGATCACCATTTCAGCCACTTGCACGTGACGGGTCGGCGGCTCGTCGAAGGTCGAGGCAACCACTTCGCCGCGCACGGTGCGCTGCATTTCGGTCACTTCTTCCGGACGCTCGTCGATCAACAGCACGATCAGGTGAACTTCAGGATTGTTACGGGCGATGTTCGCTGCAATGTTCTGCAGCATGATCGTTTTACCGGCTTTCGGCGGTGCAACGATCAGACCGCGCTGGCCTTTGCCGATCGGGGCGCACAGGTCGATCACACGACCGGTCAGGTCTTCGGTGGAACCGTTGCCAGCTTCCATCTTCATGCGCACGGTCGGGAACAGCGGGGTCAGGTTCTCGAAGAGAATCTTGTTCTTCGCGTTCTCAGGACGATCGAAGTTGATCGTGTCGACCTTGAGCAGGGCGAAATAACGCTCGCCTTCCTTCGGAGGACGGATCTTGCCAACGATGGTGTCACCGGTGCGCAAGTTGAAACGGCGGATCTGGCTCGGCGAGACATAGATGTCGTCAGGACCGGCGAGATAGGAAGCGTCAGCGGAGCGCAGGAAGCCGAAGCCGTCCTGGAGAATCTCCAGCACGCCATCACCGGAGATTTCCTCACCGCTTTTAGCGTGCTTTTTCAGCAGGGAGAAAATCACGTCCTGCTTGCGCGAACGGGCCATATTTTCTATGCCCATCTGTTCGGCCAATTCGAGCAGTTCGGTAATCGGCTTTTGCTTGAGTTCAGTCAGATTCATATAGGAATGACGTAATCATTTATGGAGGGGGGGAAATTAAGCTTTTGGCTTAATGAGGCCGCGCCGCGGAGAAGGCGACAGGATCGCTTACTTATTCGAAAAGGAGTGCGTCGGCGACGGCTAGCAGGGGGCAGTGGAGAAACCAGTGCGGGGCCGAATGTACCACCTGAGTTTCGGAGCGTCTAGCCCTGAATACGCAAAAAGCCCCGCAATTTGCGGGGCTTTTTCAGGACAATCCTTACCGCGACGCTTAGAGGTTGGCGTCGAGGAAAGCAGCCAGTTGCGACTTCGACAGAGCGCCGACCTTGGTCGCTTCCACGTTGCCGCTCTTGAACAGCATCAGGGTCGGAATACCACGTACGCCGTGCTTGGCAGGGGTTTCCTGGTTTTCGTCGATGTTCAGCTTGGCGACGGTCAGCTTGCCTTTGTAAGTCTCTGCAATCTCGTCCAGAACCGGAGCGATCATTTTGCAAGGGCCGCACCATTCAGCCCAGTAGTCGACCAGGACAGCGCCTTCGGCCTTGAGTACGTCGGCTTCGAAGCTAGCGTCGCTAACGTGTTTGATCAGATCGCTGCTCATGGAATTCTCCAGGTTGTAAGCAAAAAAACGTGGCCCATCATAGCCGCCCTTCCCTTGTTCAGGAAGCCGCAGATGATTGAGTCTTGCTATGGCACTCGATTAGTTTGGGTATAGCTCAAGTCACGCGCTGGCGGGGGCGATGAAGGAAATTCCGGTGCGCAGGGCCGCGTTGCGCACGTGCTCCTGCATGGCTTTCTGTGCAGCGGCTGACGCCCGACGGGCCAGTGCGCGAAGGATCTTGCGATGCTCTTGCCAGGTTTCCATGGCCCGTTCGGCGCGGATGAACGGTAGTTTCTGGCTCTCCAGAAAGATGTCGGCGCTGGCGGTGAGGATGCTCAGCATCGCCTGATTGCCGCTGGCCAGCAGGATCCGCCGGTGGAATTCGAAATCCAGTTTCGCCGCTGCCTCGAAGTCACCGGCGCGCAGTTGCTCGCGCATGGCCGCGACGTTGTCTTCCAGTTCATCCAGATCAAACGTGCTCAACGTCACCGCCGCCAGCCCGGCCGCGAACCCTTCCAGCGCATATCGCAACTGAAAGATTTCCAGCGGCGAAGCCTGGGCTGCAAACGGCCAGGCCGGTGCGCCCTCACCGCGCGGCAATTCCACAGGCGCCTGCACGAACACACCTTTACCCGGCTGGATGCTGACCACACCCAGCGCACTCAAGGACGACAACGCCTCACGCAACGAGGCGCGGCTGACGCCCAGCTGAACCGCCAGATCCCGTTGCGAAGGCAGCGCATCGCCGGGGCCGAAGCCCTGCTCGGTAATCAGTTTGCGGATCGCTTGCAGCGCCACTTCGGGTACGGCGCGGGAGATCGAGTTCATGGTTTTCCAGACGGACCAGGCCAAGGTGCGGCCAGTTGTAATGCTATTCGAGGCATCAGGCAAGTCGTGCCCCAGCGGGGTTCGGCGGCGCAAGCCGATGCGCTATCGCAGTGCGAAACCCGACCTGACTGTTCAGACCAGTAAGACCGAACAAACCCGCTAAACCCGTGGCTTTGCGTAGCGAAATCGGCGTTTTGGCACGGCCCGTGCTCTGTCCGATCGCAGAATTCACTTCCCGCCGATCCGGAGATTGTCCATGACGAAGCGTTACAGCGCCCTCCTCGCCGCCCTGTTTGCCGGTCTGATGCTGAGCCAGGCCCCCGCCCATGCCGACGGTCTGGATGACGTGGTCAAGCGCGGCACCTTGAAAGTCGCGGTGCCCCAGGACTTCCCGCCGTTCGGCTCGGTCGGCCCGGACATGAAACCGCGCGGCCTCGATATCGACACCGCGAAACTGCTGGCCGACCAGCTCAAGGTCAAACTCGAACTGACCCCGGTCAACAGCACCAACCGCATTCCGTTCCTGACCACCGGCAAGGTCGATCTGGTGATTTCCAGCCTCGGCAAGAACCCCGAGCGCGAGAAGGTCATCGATTTCTCCCGCGCCTATGCGCCGTTCTATCTCGCTGTGTTCGGCCCGCCGGACTCGGCCGTCAGCACCCTCGACGACCTCAAGGGCAAGACCATCAGCGTCACCCGTGGCGCCATCGAAGACATCGAGCTGACCAAGGTCGCTCCCGAAGGCGTGACCATCAAACGCTTCGAAGACAACAACTCGACCATCGCCGCCTATCTCGCAGGCCAGGTCGACCTGATCGCCAGCGGCAACGTGGTGATGGTCGCGATCAGCGAAAAGAACCCGAAACGCGTACCGGCGCTGAAAGTGAAGCTCAAGGATTCGCCGGTCTACGTCGGCGTGAACAAGAACGAGCCGGCGCTGCTGGGCAAGGTCAACGAGATCCTGACCACCGCCAAGGCTGACGGCGCACTGGAAAAAAATGCGCAGACCTGGCTCAAAGAGCCGCTGCCGGCCGACCTCTGACCGGCGACGCGGGAGACTTTCATGGCCTATCAGTTCGATTTCTTGCCGGTGGTGGAAAACACCGACCTGCTGCTGCGCGGGGCGTTGTTCACTCTTGAGCTGACGGCCATCGGCGCGCTGTTCGGGGTTGGCGTGGGCATCGTCGGGGCGCTGGTACGGGCGTGGAACATCCGCCCGTTCTCGGCGATCTTCGGCGTGTACGTGGAGTTGATCCGCAACACGCCGTTCCTGGTGCAGCTGTTCTTCATCTTCTTCGGCCTGCCGTCCCTCGGCGTGCAGATTTCCGAGTGGCAGGCAGCGGTACTGGCGATGGTGATCAACCTCGGTGCGTACTCGACCGAGATCATCCGCGCCGGCATCCAGGCGATTCCGCGCGGGCAGCTGGAAGCAGCGGCGGCGTTGGCGATGAGCCGCTTCGAAGCGTTCCGCCACGTGGTGCTGCTGCCGGCACTGGGCAAAGTGTGGCCGGCGCTGAGCAGCCAGATCATCATCGTCATGCTCGGTTCGGCGGTGTGTTCGCAGATCGCCACCGAGGAGTTGAGCTTCGCCGCCAACTTCATTCAGTCGCGCAACTTCCGCGCCTTTGAAACCTACGCCCTGACCACCCTCATTTATCTGTGCATGGCGCTGCTGATCCGGCAGTTGCTGAACTGGCTCGGTCGGCGCTACCTCTCGAAAAGCAGCGCAAGGAGCAGCCAATGAGCGACTTCACGTTCTGGGACATCCTGCGCAACCTGCTCACCGGCCTGCAATGGACGCTGGCGCTGTCGCTGGTGGCGTTCATCGGCGGCGGGATCGTCGGGTTGCTGATCCTGATCATGCGCATCTCGAAGAACCCGCTGCCCAGCAGCATCGCCCGCACCTGGATCGAACTGTTTCAGGGCACACCGCTGTTGATGCAGCTGTTTCTGGTGTTTTTCGGCGTGGCGCTGGCCGGGGTGGAGATTTCGCCGTGGATGGCGGCGGCGATTGCCCTGACGCTGTTCACCAGTGCTTATCTGGCGGAGATCTGGCGCGGCTGCGTCGAGGCGATTCCCCACGGTCAGTGGGAAGCTTCGTCGAGCCTGGCGCTGAATCCGCTGGAGCAACTGCGCTACGTGATCCTGCCGCAGGCGCTGCGCATCGCCGTAGCGCCAACCGTGGGTTTCTCGGTGCAAGTGGTCAAGGGGACCGCGGTGACCTCGATCATCGGCTTCACCGAACTGACCAAGACCGGCGGCATGCTCGCCAACGCCACTTTCGAACCGTTCATGGTCTACGGCCTCGTCGCCCTGGGCTACTTCCTGCTCTGCTACCCCCTGTCCCTCAGTGCGCGCTACCTGGAAAGGAGACTGCATGCCTCTGCTTAGAATTTCCGCCCTGCATAAATACTACGGCGATCACCACGTGCTCAAAGGCATCGACCTGAGCGTCGAGGAAGGCCAGGTGGTGGCGATCATCGGCCGCAGCGGCTCGGGCAAGTCCACCCTGCTGCGCACCCTCAACGGTCTGGAATCGATCAACGACGGCGTGATCGAAGTCGACGGCGAATACCTGGACGCCGCCCGCGCCGACCTGCGCAGCCTGCGGCAAAAGGTCGGGATGGTGTTCCAACAGTTCAACCTGTTCCCGCACCTGACGGTGGGCGAAAACGTGATGCTCGCGCCGCAAGTGGTACAGAAAGTGCCCAAGGCCAAAGCGCAGGAACTCGCGCGGCGGATGCTGGAACGTGTGGGTCTGGGTGAGAAGTTCGATGCCTTCCCTGAGCGTCTCTCCGGCGGTCAGCAACAGCGCGTGGCGATTGCCCGGGCGCTGGCGATGTCGCCGAAGGTGCTGCTGTGCGACGAGATCACCTCGGCGCTGGATCCGGAGCTGGTCAACGAAGTGCTCAGCGTGGTCCGCCAGCTCGCGAAGGAAGGCATGACGCTGATCATGGTCACCCACGAAATGCGCTTCGCCCGGGAGGTCGGGGACAAACTGGTGTTCATGCATCAGGGCAAGGTGCACGAGGTGGGCGATCCGAAAGTGCTGTTTGCCGATCCGCAGACGCCGGAACTGGCGAATTTCATTGGCACCGTGGAAGCGACTGCCTGAAACAGCCTGCTACCCGATCGTTCCCACGCTCTGCGTGGGAACGCAGCGCGGGACGCTCCGCGTCCCAAAAGCGGACGCAGAGCGTCCGTTGAGGCATTCCCACGCAGAGCGTGGGAACGATCAGCGTCGTTGAGTGCGCAACGGTCCCTGGCTTTTATGCGCAGGATCAAGGGTTTGAACCATGCGCGTTGGCGGCAGCGTTTGATCGTGGCACGATGTCGGGGTTATCGACCGAGACCCCCTGACCATGCCGCAATCCCAAGCCAAGAATCTGTCCCTGATCGCCGCGATCGACCTGGGCTCCAACAGCTTCCATATGGTCGTGGCCAAGGCCCAGAACGGCGAAATCCGTATTCTCGAACGGCTCGGAGAAAAAGTTCAGCTGGCCGCCGGCATCGACGATGAGCGCCAGCTCAACGAAGAATCCATGCAGCGCGGCCTCGACTGCCTCAAGCGCTTTGCCCAACTGATCAACGGCATGCCGCTGGGCGCCGTGCGGATCGTCGGCACCAACGCCCTGCGCGAGGCGCGCAACCGTGGCGAATTCATCCGCCGTGCCGAAGAAATCCTCGGCCATCCAGTGGAAGTCATCTCCGGCCGTGAAGAGGCCCGCCTGATCTACCTCGGCGTGTCCCACACCCTCGCCGACACCCCGGGCAAACGCCTGGTCGCCGACATCGGCGGCGGCAGTACCGAATTCATCATCGGCCAGCGTTTCGAACCGCTGCTGCGCGAAAGCCTGCAAATGGGCTGCGTGAGCTTCACCCAGCGCTATTTCAAGGACGGCAAGATCACCCCGGCCCGCTACGCCCAGGCCTACACGGCGGCGCGGCTGGAAATCATGAGCATCGAACACGCCCTGCATCGCCTGACCTGGGATGAAGCCATCGGCTCCTCGGGCACCATCCGCGCCATCGGCCTGGCGCTCAAGGCCGGCGGTCACGGCACCGGCGAAGTGAATGCAGAAGGTCTGGCGTGGCTCAAGCGCCGCCTGTTCAAGCTCGGCGATGTCGACAAGATCGATTTCGAAGGCATCAAGCCGGATCGTCGGGCGATCTTCCCGGCGGGCCTGGCGATTCTCGAAGCGATCTTCGACGCCCTAGAACTGCAACGCATGGATCACTGCGAGGGCGCGCTGCGTGAAGGCGTGCTGTATGACCTGCTCGGCCGCCATCACCACGAAGACGTGCGCGAACGCACCCTGACCTCGCTGATGGAGCGCTACCACGTCGACCTGGAACAGGCCGCGCGCGTCGAGCGCAAAGCCCTGCATGCTTTTGATCAAGTGGCAGAGGACTGGGAACTGGAAGACGGCATCTGGCGCGAACTGCTGGGCTGGGCGGCGAAAGTCCACGAAGTCGGGCTCGACATCGCCCACTATCACTACCACAAGCACGGCGCTTACCTCATTGAGCACTCGGACCTCGCCGGGTTCTCCCGCGAAGATCAGCAAATGCTTGCCCTGCTGGTACGCGGCCACCGCCGCAACATCCCCAAGGACAAGTTCGCCGAGTTCGGCGACGACGGCGACAAACTGATCCGCCTGTGCGTGCTGCTGCGTTTCGCCATCCTGTTCCACCACATCCGTGGCACCCAGGCGATGCCGCAAGTGACGCTGCATGCCAATGGCAACCACCTCGACGTGGAATTCCCGGAGAACTGGCTGGATGAAAACCAGCTGACCCAGGCGGATTTCGGGCTTGAGGCCGAATGGCTGACGCGGGTGGGGATTGTTCTGACCGTGCATTGAGTAACGGGCAGGCACAAAAAAGGCGATCCGGATGGATCGCCTTTTTTATGGCTATGAAACCTGCGGTCAGCTGCTGACCGGCAGAATCGGGCTGCCCAATCGCTCCAGCAGAGTCGCCTGGGCACTGCGCGGGTTCTGGTTGCCGGTTGGCGTGTTGCGGATGTAGCGGCCGTCCGATTGCAGGCTCCAGCTGTGGGTGTTGTCGGTCAGGTACAGCTCCAGCTCTTTCTTGACCCGGGTCAGCAGCTTCTTGCCTTCCACCGGGAAGCAGGTCTCGACGCGCTTGTCGAGGTTACGCTCCATCCAGTCGGCGCTGGACAGGAACATCTGCTCCTCGCCACCGTTGAGGAAGTAGAACACTCGGGTGTGTTCAAGGAAGCGACCGATGATCGAGCGCACGTGAATGTTGTGCGATACCCCGGCGATGCCCGGACGCAGGCAGCACATGCCGCGCACCACCAGATCGATGCGCACGCCGGACTGGCTGGCCTTGTACAGCGCGCGGATGATCTTCGGATCGGTCAGCGAGTTGAACTTGGCGATGATGTGCGCCGGCTTGCCGTCGAGCGCAAATTGCGTCTCGCGGGTAATCATGTCGAGCATGCCCTTCTTCAGGGTGAACGGCGCATGCAGCAGCTTCTTCATGCGCAGCGTCTTGCCCATGCCGATCAATTGGCTGAACAGTTTGCCGACGTCTTCGCACAAGGCGTCGTCGGAAGTCAGCAGGCTGTAGTCGGTGTACAGGCGGGCGTTGCCGGCGTGGTAGTTACCAGTGCCGAGGTGCGCGTAACGCACGATCTCGCCCTGCTCGCGGCGCAGGATCAGCATCATCTTGGCGTGGGTCTTGAAGCCGACCACGCCGTAGATCACCACCGCCCCGGCCGCTTGCAGACGGCTGGCCAGTTGCAGGTTGGATTCTTCGTCGAAGCGCGCACGCAGCTCGATGACCGCCGTCACTTCCTTGCCGTTACGCGCGGCGTCCACCAGCGCATCGACGATTTCCGAGTTGGCGCCGGAGCGGTACAGGGTCTGGCGCACGGCCAGAACGTGCGGATCCTTGGCGGCCTGGCGCAGCAGATCGACCACCGGGGTGAACGACTCGAACGGGTGCAGCAGCAGGATGTCCTGCTTGCTGATCACGCTGAAAATGTTTTCGCTGTTTTGCAGCAGTTTCGGGATCTGCGGCGTGAACGGCGTGTATTGCAGCTCCGGATGGCTGTCCAGGCCGGTGATGCTGAACAGACGCGTCAGGTTCACCGGACCGTTGACCTGATACAGCTCGGTCTCGCTCAGGTTGAACTGCTTGAGCAGGTAGTCCGACAGGTGTTTCGGGCAGGTGTCGGCGACTTCCAGACGCACGGCATCACCGTAACGGCGGGAGAACAGCTCGCCACGCAGGGCGCGCGCCAGGTCTTCGACGTCTTCGGAATCGAGCGCAAGGTCGGCGTTCCGGGTCAGGCGGAACTGGTAGCAGCCCTTGACCTTCATGCCCTGGAACAGATCGTCGGCGTGGGCGTGGATCATCGACGACAGGAACACATAGTTGTCGCCGGGGCCGCCGACTTCTTCCGGCACCTTGATGATCCGCGGCAACAGACGCGGCGCCGGGATGATCGCCA
Source organism: Pseudomonas sp. R15(2017) (assembly GCF_002112685.1). NCBI lineage: Bacteria > Pseudomonadati > Pseudomonadota > Gammaproteobacteria > Pseudomonadales > Pseudomonadaceae > Pseudomonas > Pseudomonas sp. R15(2017). The sequence goes on along the minus strand of NZ_NEII01000001.1, from coordinate 368,394 downwards.
GACCGGAGTCGCGACCGAAGGCATCGATACCTTCGAGCTCGACGATGAAGTTCAGGCTTTTGTTCACCAGCAACGGGAACGGGTGCGTCGGGTCGAGACCGATCGGGGTGATGATCGGCGCGATTTCGTCGCGGAAGTAGCGACGCACCCAGGTTTTGATCTTGGTCGTCCAGTGACGACGACGGATGAAGCGCACCTGATGCTTTTCCAGCTCTGGGAGCAGGATGTCGTTGAGGATCGCGTACTGGCGGTCGACATGACCGTGCACCAGCTCGCTGATGCGGGCCAGGGCCTGATGCGGTTGCAGGCCATCGGCGCCGGCCTGTTCACGGGCGAAAGTGATTTGCTTCTTGAGGCCGGCGACGCGGATTTCAAAGAATTCGTCGAGGTTGCTGGAGAAGATCAGCAGGAACTTCAGCCGCTCCAGCAACGGGTAGGACTCGTCCAGCGCCTGTTCCAGCACGCGGATGTTGAACTGCAGTTGCGACAATTCCCGGTGGATGTACAGGCTGCTGTCATCCAGACCGGGAATCGCGATCGCCGGAACCGCCACGACGGGCTCTGCCGCCTGCGCGGGTGGCGCAGGCTCGAGTTCCGGCGGGGTTTCGGTAATCTGCTCGACCACGGGTTGAGCGTCTTTTACGGCAACTTCAGTGAGTCCTTCGGTATTCATCGAATGTTCCTGGGAGGGCTATTTCTGCTCTCGTAACAATTGAGCGGCACGGACAGCAAAGTAAGTCAGGATGCCATCAGCGCCGGCACGTTTAAAGGCGGTCAGGGATTCGAGGATCACGCCTTCGCTCAACCAGCCATTCTGGATCGCCGCCATGTGCATGGCGTATTCGCCGCTGACCTGATAGACGAAGGTCGGCACTTTGAAGGCATCTTTTACCCGGAACAAAATGTCCAGGTACGGCATGCCGGGTTTGACCATGACCATGTCCGCGCCTTCAGACAAGTCCGCACCCACTTCGTGCAGCGCTTCGTCGCTGTTGGCCGGGTCCATCTGATAGGAGGCCTTGTTCGCCTTGCCCAGGTTCGCCGCCGAACCCACGGCATCGCGGAACGGGCCGTAATAGGCGCTGGCGTATTTGGCCGAGTAGGCCATGATCCGCACGTTGACGTGACCGGCCAGCTCCAGCGCTTCGCGGATCGCCTGGATGCGGCCGTCCATCATGTCCGACGGGGCAACCACCTGGGCGCCCGCAGCAGCGTGGGACAAGGCTTGTTTGACCAGTGCATCGACGGTGATGTCGTTCTGCACATAGCCTTCTTCATCGAGAATGCCGTCCTGACCGTGTGTGGTGAACGGGTCGAGGGCGACGTCGGTGATCACGCCCAGTTCGGGGAATCGGTCACGCAGCGCACGAGTGGCGCGCTGGGCGATACCTTCGGGATTCCAGGCTTCGGCGGCATCGAGGGATTTGAGTTCAGGCGGGGTGACCGGGAACAGCGCCAGCGCCGGAATTCCCAGCTCGACCCATTTGGCGGCTTCTTCAAGCAGCAGATCGATGGTCAGGCGCTCGACACCCGGCATCGAAGCCACAGCTTCGCGGCGATTTTCACCGTCGAGCACGAACACTGGCAGGATCAGGTCATCGACCGTCAACACATTCTCACGCACCAGCCGCCGGGAAAAATCATCACGGCGATTGCGACGCGGGCGGGTGGCAGGGAACAGACGGTTGGCTGGGGTAAAGCTCACGGCAGACTCCTGAGCCCGCGCAAACGGGCGAGCGTGACAGTTATAGATGGCCATTATGACGGTCGTATGACAGTTATGTGCACCCCTGCGACAGGTAGTCGCTTTCCATTGTCCGTGTAGGAAATGTTCACGTCGAGACACATTTCGACACTTTCCTGAATGTGTCCGAAGGGTTAGGCTGCGCGTTCATTTCGCCAGCACCCAGACAATGCTCCAACAATTTCTGCATGACTTCGGCTACTTTGCCCTGTTTCTCGGGACGTTTTTCGAAGGCGAAACCATCCTGGTGCTCGCGGGCTTCCTCGCGTTCCGTGAATACATGGACATCAAACTGGTGGTGGTCGTGGCGTTCTTCGGCAGCTACGCCGGCGATCAGCTGTGGTACTTCCTGGGCCGCAAGCACGGACGCAAATTGCTGGCGCGCAAACCGCGCTGGCAGATGATGGGCGACCGCGCGCTGGAACACATCCGCAAGCACCCGGACATCTGGGTCTTGAGCTTTCGCTTCGTGTACGGCCTGCGCACGGTGATGCCGGTGGCGATCGGCCTCTCGGGCTATCCGCCGGGACGTTATCTGCTGCTCAACGGTATCGGCGCCGCGATCTGGGCCACCGCCCTGGCTGCTGCCGCCTACCACTTCGGCGCCGTGCTCGAAGGCATGCTCGGCAGCATCAAGAAGTATGAGTTGTGGGTACTGGGCGCGCTGTTGATACTCGGCCTGGGCCTGTGGCTGCGCCGCCGGTTCAAGAATGCCCGGCTGGCGAAAAAGGTTTACGAGGAAGAACAGGCCGAGCTGCTGGCCAAGGCCGAACGGCACAAAACCGAAATGACCAACGCCGCCGATCCTAAGACGCCAGCCGAGTAAGCCGCTGGCGACAGCCATACAGTCCGATGCCGCTGAGCAGGCTGTAACAGAGCAGACCGACCCATATCCCCGGGCTGGCCGGCCACAGCCCGACCAGCGGCGCCAGCCACGCCAGCGGCAGGTTCGATGCCAGCCGCAATACTTCCAGTTTGCCCGCCCACGGTCGATTCTCCAAGGCCACGCCCAACACGAACAAACCGAACGCCACCGCGCCCCAGCCGAGTACCAATGCTCCGGTGGGCAGACTGTGTTCCAGATTCATCAGATAACTGCCCAGCGCCACATAGACGCCAAACTGCAACCCCACGTACCACTGCTGACGGCTGTTCAGCGGCACTTCGAATTTGCGGAACTGACTCAGGTCCGGTTTGCACATCGGGTACTTTGCCGCGACGTCTGCCGGACGCCAGCCGGTGCGCATGAACCAGATGCGGATCTTGTCCCAAACATGCTCGGCACGGCGCGCATCGTCCCACAGTTGTGCGTAGAACTGCAGGTTGGCCCACAGCGGGTTCCAGCTCGCCAGCGGCGTGGTCACGCCGAAAATCACCGGCTCGTTGTCGTCCTCTTCCTGGAACGAGCCGAACAGACGGTCCCAAATAATGAACACCCCGCCGTAGTTGCGATCCATGTAGAGAGCGTTCTGTGCATGGTGGGCCCGATGATTGGACGGCGTGACGAAGCACCACTCGAACCAGCCGAGCTTGGGAATGTGCCGGGTATGGACCCAGAACTGATACAGCAGATTCAGCGCCGCAACGCTGACGAACACCAGCAAAGGCACCCCGAACACGGCCATCGGCAGGTAGAAGATCCAGCTCAGCAGAAACCCGGTGCTGGTCTGGCGCAAGGCCGTGGAAAGGTTGTAGTCCTCGCTCTGGTGATGCACCGAATGCGCCGCCCAGAGGATGTTCCGTTCATGACCCATGCGATGCAGCCAGTAATAGCAGAAGTCATAGAAGACAAAGGCAAACACCCAGACCCAGACGCTGTCCGCAGGCAAGCTGAACAGCGCCAGATGCTCCAGGGCAAACCCATAGGTCACCAGGCCCACGCCCTTGGTCAACAGGCCGGTGGTGGTCGACAACACCCCGGTGCTGATGCTGTTCACCGCATCGGCCAGGCGATAGTTGCTCACCCCGCGCCAACGGTCGGCGATGAGCTCCACCGCAATCAATACGAAGAAAAACGGTACCGCATACAGGATGAAGTTCATGACGCGCCCTGGCCGGAGTCTGTAGCACAGATCCTAGGTGTAGCCGCGGCTTGATCCTATGGCAACGAACGACAAATTAGAGGACATTTAGCGCCATGAATCTGGAGAGAAACCCATGAGCAAAAAAGTTGCAGTGATCCTGTCCGGTTGCGGCGTTTACGACGGCGCCGAGATCCACGAGAGCGTCATCACCCTGTTGCGCCTCGACCAGCGCGGCGCCCAGGTACAGTGCTTCGCCCCGAACATCGCGCAATTGCATGTGATCAATCACCTGACCGGTGAGGAAATGCCCGAGTCGCGCAACGTGCTGGTGGAATCGGCGCGCATCGCCCGGGGCAACGTCAAGGATCTGCGCGAGGCCGATGTCGAGGACTTCGATGCGCTGATCGTGCCTGGCGGTTTCGGTGCGGCGAAGAACCTGTCGAACTTCGCCATCGAAGGCGCCGGCTGCAGCGTGCAGCCGCAAGTGCTGGCGCTGGCCGAAGCCTTTGCCGAAGCGGGCAAGCCTGTTGGCCTGATCTGCATCTCGCCGGCACTGGCCGCGAAGATCTACGGCCCGGGCGTGACCTGCACCATCGGCAACGATGCCGACACGGCCGCCGCCATGAACAAGATGGGCGCCACCCATGAAGACTGCGCGGTGACCGATATCGTCGAAGACAAGGCGCGCAAACTGGTGACCACCCCGGCGTACATGCTGGCGCAGACGATCAGCGAGGCGGCTTCGGGGATCAACAAGCTGGTGGATCGGGTGCTTGAGCTGACCCACGAAAACGACGCCTGACCGGCGATAGCGATCGTTCCCACGCTCCGCGTGGGAATGCAGCCTTGGAGCTCCGCGTCTGCCTTGCATCGGCGGTGAGGCTGGGACGCGGAGCGTCCCGAGAGGCATTCCCACGCAGACGGTTCGACGCCTCGACGTGGGAACGATCAATGTTCAGGTTTTGCGGGTGAGCCTGGTGAGGATCCGGTCCAGCGCATTGGCGAACGCCTGCTTTTCGCGGTCACCGAACGGTGCCGGGCCGCCAGTGACCTGGCCCTGTTCACGCAGGTCGGTGAACAGATTGCGTGTCGCCAGCCGCTCCCCCATGTTCTGCGCGTCGAACTCCTTGCCTCGCGGGTCCAGCGCTGCAACGCCCTTCTTCACCAGCCGGTCGGCCAGCGGGATGTCGCTGCAGATCACCAGCTCGCCCGGCACCGCGTGTTCCACCAGATAATCATCCGCCGCATCCGGGCCGCTCGGCACCACGATCAGCTTGACGATCGCCAGCGCCGGTTTGCTTTGCGGTTGCCCCGCCACCAGCACCACTTCGAAGCGACGCTTGAGGGCGAACTTGACCACCAGTTCCTTGGCCATCTTCGGGCAGGCGTCGGCATCGATCCATACGCGCATCATCTCAAGCCGCCACTCGGCGCTTTTCAGCCACCCAACTGCGGCCATACAGCACGATGATCGCCGCAATCGCCACGGCCTGCGCCGTCAGCGAGTAGGCATCGGCATGAATCCCCAGCCAGTCGAAATCGAAGAACGCCACCGGCCGGGTGCCGAAGATCCCGGCTTCCTGCAACGCCTTCACACCATGACCGGCAAACACCACCGACAGCGCGCAGAGCAGCGCCGCGTTGATGCTGAAGAACAGCGCCAGCGGCAGTTTCGCCGAGCCGCGCAGGATCACCCACGCCAGACCGAACAGCAGCACCAGCGCCGTCGCACCTCCAGCAAGTACCGCGTTATGCCCGGCGGGACCGGCCTGCAGCCACAGGGTTTCGTAGAACAGGATCACTTCGAACAGTTCGCGGTACACCGAGAAGAACGCCAGGATCGCAAACCCGAAACGGCCGCCTCCGCCAACCAGATTCTGCTTGATGTAATCCTGCCAGGCTGCCGCGTGCCGACGGTCGTGCATCCACACCCCGAGCCACAACACCATGACGCTGGCGAACAGCGCCGTGGCGCCTTCCAACAGTTCACGCTGGGAGCCGCTGACATCGATCACATAGGCCGCCAGCGCCCAGGTTCCCAGGCCAGCCAGCAACGCCAGCCCCCAGCCGACGTTGACGCTGCGCACCGCCGATTGCTGGCCGGTGTTGCGCAGGAACGCGAGGATCGCCGCCAGCACCAGAATCGCTTCCAGACCTTCGCGCAGCAGAATCAACAGACCGGAGATGTAGCTCAGCGACCAACTCAGACCGTCGCTGCCCAACAGGCCGGCAGATTCCTTGAGCTTGGCCTTGGCCGCGTCCAGACGCTGCTCGGCCTGCTCCACCGGCAAGCCGTCCTGCAGCGATTGCCGATAGGCCATCAGGGATTTTTCGGTGTCCTTGCGCACGTTGGCGTCGACGTTGTCCAGCGAGCTTTCGACCAGTTCGAAGCCTTCCAGATAAGCCGCAACCGACAGGTCATAGGCTTGATCGTGCTCACCGGCGCGGTACGCCGCCAGGCTCTTGTCCAGGGTCGCGGCGGTGTAGTCGAGCAATTGCGCCGGGCCGCGCTTGACCTGCGGCGGCTGCGCCCGTTGCACACGGAAGATCGCGGCGGCTTCAGGGCCCTCGGCAGCCTGCACTTCGGCCGGGGTCTGGCGGGCGAGGTCGGCGATGTTGTAGGTCTTGTCGGATTTGGCCGTGGCCGGATCGGCGCTGAACTGCGCGATATAGGTCGCCAGATCCCAGCGCTGACGGTCGTCCAATTGATCGGCAAAGGCTGGCATGTCAGTGCCTTCGACGCCCTGGCCGAGGGTGCTGTAGATCGCATACAGGCTCAGGTGATCCATCCGCGCAGCGTCGCGCAGATTGGCCGGTGCCGGCGTCATGCCGAGGCCCGCCGGGCCGTCGCCGGCACCCGCGTCGCCGTGGCACACCGAGCAGTTTTGCGCGTAGAGCGGCGCACCACGGGTCGGATCAGGCGTGATGATCGGGGCCTGGCTGACTTCATAAGCCACCGCCAGTTTCGCCCCCAATTGCCGGGCCTGACGGGCGACGTCTGCACCGTCCTGTTTCGCGGTGATCGCGGTGTGCAAGGCACTGACGCCTTGTTCCAGCGCCGCTTTCTCCGGTTTGGCCGGCAGGCCGGCGATCAACCCTTGCAGCACCTGGGTGAATTCCAGCTGCTCGCGGTACTCGCCGTCGTCGATGACTTTGCCTGCCTCTACCGTCGGCGGGTAATCGGCGCTGATGTAATCGAGCAGGTGCAGCGCTTGCGGCGCGCCTTCCACGGTGTCGGCCAGCAGATTGAAGCTGCTCAGGGCGCACAACGGGAACACCAGCCAGGCCAGAAATCGGGACGCGGCAGTCATGAATGAGTCTCAAGTGGAAATGCGAAGTTACATATTGTTCACTTCGAGCGCGATTCCCTCAAGCTTTCTCTCCAATACCCGGCACATGGCCATTGCCCGCCCCTATAATCCGTCACCTATCGCCTCTCTGTTCAAGGAAGAGCTGCACTCCATGCGCCAATGCTTGCTGCTCCCGGTATTAATCAGCGCGATCCTGCAACTGAGCGGCTGCGCGGCTTATCGCAATTACGATCTGGAAATGCAGCAGACCAATGACCGGTTGATGCTCGGCGACTATCAGGGCGCCCTGGATGTGCTGGAGTGGCACAACCCGTGGGAAGACAAGGACCTGCTCTACTACTTCGAGAAGGGTTCGATTCTCAGCTTCGCCAACGCCCGCCCGCAGAGCCAGAAAGCCTGGCGCAGCGCCGACCGGATGGTGTTCCAGCGTGAAGAAGCCGTGCCTTCCGCCCCCATGAAGCTGCTCAACCGGTTTGCCTATGAAATGGGCACCATGCTGGTCAATGACAAGCTCAGCCGCTACGAAGGCTATGACTACGAAAAAGTCATGCTGACCACACAGATGGCCCTCAACCAATTGGGTGAAAGTGATTTCGACGGCGCCCGGGCAGACATCAAGAAGACCCACGAACGTGAAGCACTGATCGCCCGCCAGCGGGAGCGCCAGTATGAAGAGCTCGAGGAACAGGCCAAAGCTCAAGGCATCGTCGTGCAATACAAAGATCTGCAGGGCTATCCCGTCACCACCCTGGATGCGCCGGCGGTGATTGAACTGAAGAACGGCTACCAGAGTGCTTTCAGCCATTACCTGGCCGGATTCACCTATGAAGCGCTGGGTGAACGGGATCTGGCCGCACCGGGTTATCGCCAGGCGATCGAGTTGCGCCCGAACACGCCCTTCCTCGAACAGGCGTTGCGCAATCTCGACAAACCGCCGGCCAAGGATGATGAAAGCGATGTTCTGATCGTCGTCCAGAGCGGTCTGGCGCCGGCCCGCAGCTCGGTAACGGTGCCGATCCCGGTGCGGCTCAATGAAAACCTGGTCATTACCGCGCCGATCTCGTTTCCCATCCTGGTGCCGGACACCATCACACCGGCGTTCGACCACATCCTGGTGGATGGCCGCAAACGCCCGCTGACCTTGATCAACAGCGTCACCGACATGGCGTTTCGTACGCTGCGCGATGACATGCCGGCGATCATTTCCCGGGCGATGTTCCGCGCCAACATGGCCGCCATTTCCCAGGCCCAGGAAAACGAACGCAATCCGGCCAAGGCCTCGCTGGTCGTCACCGAGCACGACCCCTTTGAGGAGGCCGATACCAGAACCTGGCGCACGCTCCCCGACAAGACACTGGTGGCACGCATTAGACTGAAGAAAGGCGATCATCGATTCAATGCACCCAATGCGCCCGGAGCGTCATCGGTCATCCTGCGCATCGACCGCGATCACCAGTTGGTCAACCTGCGAGTTCTGAGAGATGTCGCCAACGTCATCGGCAATGCCAGATTGCCGGATAAGTAATGGCACCCAACTAAACCATGCAATTAAAAAGCTATTACATAGCCAGCATCGCCCGCTTATAATGCCGCGCCCGCGCTATCGCGTTGCGGCATTAAAGCTCCTCTTTTTATGAGGAATTGGCAGGAGGCCAGCGCCACTGCCGATCGGTCCCAGCAGCCCGACCCGCACCCGAGGCTGTCGCTACTCATGGAAGAAGTACCCCCATGGCATTCCGCGCTCCCACTCTGATCGCGCTCAGCGCTGTCACCCTGCTGTCCGGCTGTTCGGCGTTTCGCAACTACGATTCCGAACTGGCCCAGACCAACCAGCAACTGGCTACCGGCAACGTCGACGCCGCCCTGACCCTGCTGGAAAAGAACAACACCGGCCCGGACAAGGACCTGCTCTATTACTTCGAGAAGGGTGAACTGCTGCGCGCCAAGGGCGATCTGTCCGGCAGCCAGAATGCCTGGACCAGCGCCGACCAGGTGGTGGGCAAGTGGGAAGACTCGGTCAAGCTCGACACCGACAAGTACCTGGCCCAGTTCGGCAGTTTCCTGGTCAACGACAAGGTGCGCCGTTACGAAGGCTACGACTACGAAAAAGTCATGCTGACCACGCAGATGGCCCTGAACCTGCTGGCGGTCAACGATTTCGACGGCGCCCGCACCGCGATCAAGAAGACTCATGAACGCGAAGCGGTGATCGCCGACCTGCGCGACAAGGAATACCTCAAGAGCGAAGAGGAAGCCGAGAAAGAAGGCATCAAGACCGAATACAAGGATTTGCAGGGCTACCCGGTGGCCAGCCTCGACGCACCGGAAGTGGTCGGTCTGAAAAACAGCTACCAGAGTGCGTTCAGCCATTACCTGGCCGGTTTCGTCTATGAAGCCCTGGGCGAGAAAGACCTCGCTGCGCCGGGCTACCGCAAGGCTGCCGAGTTGCGCCCGAACACCCCGCTGCTGGAGCAGGCGCTGGTCAATCTCGACAAGCCGGTCAAGAGCGACGACAGCGACATTCTGATCGTGGTGCAAAGCGGTCTGGCGCCGGCCCGCGATTCGATCCGCGTGCCGTTGCCGCTGCCAATCTCCAACAACGTAGTGATTACTCCGCTGTCGTTCCCGATCATCAAGCCTGACACCTCCACCGCGACGTTCGCGCAGATCGGCGTCGATGGCCAACAGGTCGACCTGACCGCACTGAACAGCACCACCGCCATGTCCCGTCGCGCCCTGCGCGATGACATGCCGGGGATCATCCTGCGCACCACCGTGCGCGCGATCACCAAAGGTGTGGCGCAGAAGAAGATCAACGAAACCAACCCGCTGGCGGGTCTGGCGGTGGGTATTTCTTCAGCTGTGCTCGAAGGTGCCGATACCCGTACGTGGCGTACCCTGCCGGACACCACACAAGTGGTACGTCTGCGCTTGAAGAAAGGTGAGCACCAAGTCACTCTGCCGAGCGCCGTCGGTGGCTCTCAGGTCAAGGTCACCGTCGACCAGCGTTATCAGGTGATCACCCTGCGCGCCGTCGGCAATCAGGTGTTCGCTGCCGGCATCGCCGCCCACGTCACCCCGAGCGCTGGCGCCACCGCCGTGGCCAGCCTCAAACAACCTTAAGAACGGAGTCTTTGCATGCGCTTCAAACTCATCGCCGTCGCCGCCCTCGCCCTTTTGGCGAGCGGCTGCGCCACACCGCCACCACCGGAGCCGGGCAGTGCCGCGAGCAAGGTCGTGGCCATGGGCCCGCAGAAGCACATCGTGGTCGGCGCGATGCGCGTGGCTCGCGAAAACGGCTTCATGACCGTCAACGTGCAGTTGAGCAACACACTCAACAGCAACAAGACGTTCTACTACCGCTTCGCCTGGCTCGGCGCGGAAGGTTTCCCGATCGCCGAAGAAGAAGTCTGGAAAAGCCAGATGATGTACGGCGCCCAGACCAGCTTCATCCAGGGCATTGCCCCGACGCCGAAAGCCGTGGATTTCCGTCTGGAACTCAAAACGCCTTAAGCCCGACACCCTATTCCCGATTCAGAGAGCATTCCCATGTTTGCACGCTTTTCCTTCATCGCCGTCCTCGCCCTGCTGGCCAGCGGTTGCGCCAACACCTCGCCGACCCTGGGCAGCAAGAACATCAGCTACGGCGACACCAAGGCCGTTGAAACCGTGACCAACGAGTTCGGTTCCACCGACCTGCAGATGATCGCCGAGTCGATGACCCGTTCCCTGGCCCAGTCCGGCATTCTGCAGGGTCGTCCTGTGGTGCAGGTCTACGACGTGAAGAACAAGACCAGCGAATACATCGACACCCGCGAAATCACCACCAGCATCAAAACCCAACTGATGAAGTCCGGCACCGCCCGTTTCGCCAGCGACAACACCGCGATGCAGAGCCAGGTTGACCAGCTCAAGCTGCAAAACCAGAGCGGCCTGTACAAGAAGAGCACTGTGGCCAAGACTGGCAACATGATCGCCGCCAAATACCGTCTTGAAGGTTCGATCAGCTCGATCGTCAAGCGCAGCAGCGACTACAAGGACGTCTTCTACAAATTCAGCCTGCAACTGATCGACGTTGAAAGCGGTCTGGCCGAGTGGATGGACGAGAAAGAGATCCGCAAAACCACGGAGCGTTAATCGATGCGCACATGGATTGGCATGATGGCCCTGGCTTGCGCGTTCAGCGTGCAAGCGGCCCCGAAAGTCGCGGTGACGGATCTGGCGTACCAGGAACGTGTGGAGCAGTACATCCACATCGTTTCGGCCCAGAACAATTACCGTGAGGGTTACTACAGCTCCAGCGGTTCTTCGAGCTACAACGAGCTCGAAGCCACCACCAGCTATATCGAACAGACCGAACTGCGTAAATTCACCGGCGACATCAAGGGTGAAATCCTGCGTACCGGTATGTTCCAGCTGGTGCAGGGCACGCCGTACACCGCGTCGTCCAAGGGTGACGTCTACGACGTGATCAAGCGGATCAAGGCCGGCAACTTCAAGGGTGCCGACTACGTGCTGTTCGGCACCGTGTCGGACATCGACTTCACCCAGGACGTGAACGAGCTGGCGAACACCGACAGCTATTCCGCCGTACTGGGCCTGACGCTGGTGGCCGATTTCAGCCTGATCAACACCAAGACCTTCGAAATCACTTCGGCCTTCACGGCGATGGGTGAAGCGCAGGACACCAAACTGGTGAACCATCGCGACATCAGGATCTCGCTCAACCGCCCGCGTGTGGTGCGTGACGTGTCGAAGGCGCTGGGCGAAGACGTGGCCGGACAGCTGAGCATGCAGCTCGGCGGCGGAAGCTACGAGCAGCCGCGTGAGCCGCAGCAACGCAACAATCTGCCGCGAGATACCGCGCCGGTAATCCTGCGCTGATCAACCGCCGGAAACGAAAAAGGCGACCTGAGAAGGTCGCCTTTTTTGTGCCTGTACGCTTTATGCGGCCGCTTTGCGCAACGTCGCCATGAACGCCGCCGCGCCGATGAACAGCCCGGCAAACGTGCGGTTCATGCGTCGCTGCTGTGTCGGTGTGCGCAGCAGACGCAGCACCTTCGACGCCAGACCGGTGTAGCCGGCCATGACGATCAGATCGACCGCGATCATGGTCACACCGATCACCACGTACTGGATAAATAACGGCGCATGCGGATTGATGAACTGCGGCAGCACCGCCAGCATGAACACCAGCGCCTTGGGGTTGCTGATGTTCACCAGAAAGCCACGAAACACCAGAGCCAGCGGCTTGCCGATCGGCCGGACCGCCGCGTCGTCACTCATGTCCATCGGCTGTGCGCGCCACTGCTTGATCGCGAGGTAAACCAGGTAGGCAACACCGAACCATTTGATCGCATGAAACGCTGTGGCCGAAGCGGTGAGGATCGCGCCGACGCCGGCGCCCACAATGGCAATCTGCATAGCCAGGCCGATCTGCAGGCCCAGGGCATTCCAGTAACCGCGCCAGAAACCGTACTGCAGGCCGCTGGACATCGACGCAATGGCGCCGGCACCCGGAGAAAGACTGATCACCCAGCAGGCGGCAAAAAACGCCAGCCATGTTTGAAGCTCCATCGCACACCTCGACTCGGACTCGTGACAATCCTCAAAACTAATGCGGTTTGGACTGGATGACTACCGTTTTTTTGTCGGATGTTGTGGCCGCCGACCAACGTGGCCGGCGTCCGGTCACTTTTCGAAACCGCTGGAAGGAAAGACATCCGTGCCGCGCCAGCGTCGCACCGAACGCTGGAAGAACAGGCTGTTGGGTACTTGCACCATGGCGCTGCCGGTGCCGAGCTCTTCAGCTTCGATCAAGGTGGTATAGAGCAGATTGATCGCCACCACCCGGCCTTTGACGCCGGGCTTGTCGGTGGTGTCGACCAGTTCGACCACATCGCCAAGACGGAACGGGCCGACGGTGAAGATCAGAATTGCGCAGAGCAGGTTCGACAGCACACTCCACATGGCGAAGAACGCCACCGCCGCCACCGCGACGAAGCCCGACAGTGCGGTCCACAGCACTGTGGCCGAGACCCCGAGGCGCTCCAGCACGAAGATCAGCGCACTGCCCATGATCAGCCAGCGCAGACCGCCCCGCAGCGGCATCAGCAACTGCGGCGGGAACGGATACTTCTCGCCCAGGCGAGTCAGGAATCGGGCGACGACGCGCTGGGCGAAGTAGCCGGCCAACAGGATCAGCAAAATCTGCACGCCGAGCCAGATCGGCTCGACCCACATCGCCGGCAATGGAAGTTTGAAGACTTCCATCAGGACAACGCCTCCAGCTCCGCCTGCATGCTTTCCAGGGTTTCCAGGGCTTGCATCCACGCTTCTTCAAGTTCGCCTTCGCGGACTTTCAGCTTGGCCTGTTCGGCCAGCAGGTCACGCAATTCGTTCTTGCGCGCCGGCTCGTAGAGGTCGCTGTCGCCAAGGCTGGCATCGACCCTCGCCAGCTTCTCGTGCAGCTTGCCGAGCTCGGCTTCGAGCTTGTCAGCCTCGCGCTTGTGCGGCGCCAGTTGCTGACGCAGCGCAGCAGCGGCTTGACGCTGGGCCTTCTTGTCGGTCTTGTCCGGGTTGACCGGTGTGTTGCTGACCGGCGCATTGCGCTGACGGTATTCCACCAGCCAACGGGCGTAGTCCTCGAGGTCGCCATCGAACTCCTCGACCTTGCCGTCTGCGACCAGGAAGAAGTTGTCAGTGGTGCTCTTGAGCAGATGCCGATCGTGGGAAACCACCAGCACCGCGCCGCTGAATTCCTGCAACGCCATGGTCAGCGCCAGGCGCATTTCCAGATCGAGGTGGTTGGTCGGTTCGTCGAGCAACAACAGGTTCGGCCGTTCCCAGGCGATCAACGCCAGAGCCAGACGGGCCTTTTCGCCACCGGAGAAATTCAGCACAGGCTCGTCGATCCGCGCGCCCCGGAAGTCGAAACCACCAAGGAAATCGCGCAGGGTCTGCTCGCGCTCGGTCGGTGCCAGACGCTGCAAGTGCAGCAACGGGCTGGCCTTGGAATCCAGCGAATCGAGCTGATGCTGGGCGAAGTAGCCGACCACGGTGTTCTCACCGCGAGTCAGGCGCCCGGCCAGCGGTGACAGCTCGCCGGCAAGGTTCTTGATCAGGGTCGACTTGCCCGCGCCGTTGGGGCCGAGCAAGCCGATCCGCGCGCCGGGGGTCAGTTGCAGCTTGACCTTCTCCAGAACGGTTTTCTCGCCATAACCCAGACGCGCATCGGACAGATCGATCAGCGGGCTGGAGATCTTGGTCGACTCGCGGAACACGAAATCGAACGGCGAGTCGACGTGGGCCGCCGACAGCTCTTCCATGCGCTCCAGCGCCTTGATCCGGCTCTGGGCCTGACGGGCCTTGGTCGCCTGGGCCTTGAACCGGGCGATGTAGCTTTCCATGTGCGCACGCTGTGCCTGCTGCTTCTCGTAGGCCTGTTGCTGCTGGGCCAGACGCTCGGCACGGGCGCGTTCGAACGCGGTGTAGCCGCCACGGTAGAGCGTCAGCTTGCGCTGATCGACGTGGGCCACGTGATCGACCACTTCATCAAGGAAGTCCCGGTCGTGAGAAATCAGCAGCAAGGTGCCGGGGTAACTTTTCAGCCACTCTTCGAGCCAGATGATGGCGTCGAGATCCAGGTGGTTGGTCGGCTCATCGAGCAGCAGCAGGTCTGATGGGCACATCAAAGCCTGCGCAAGGTTCAGACGCATCCGCCAGCCACCGGAGAAATCTCCTACCTGACGATCCATCTGCTCGTTGGTGAAACCGAGGCCGGCGAGCAACTTGCGCGCCCGCGCATCGGCGGTGTAGCCATCGGCGCTGTCGAGCTCGGCGTGCAGACGGGCCAGCGCGGTGCCGTCGTGGGCCTCTTCGGCTGCCGCGAGCTCACGCTGTACTTCGCGCAGACGCAGGTCGCCGTCGAGCACATAATCGACCGCCAGGCGCTCGAGTGTGTCGACCTCCTGGCGCATGTGGGCGATACGCCAGTCGGCCGGCAACAGGCAGTCACCCGAGTCCGGGTGCAACTCACCGCGGAGCAAGGCGAACAGGCTGGATTTGCCGGCACCGTTGGCACCGATGAGGCCGGCTTTGTGGCCGGCGTGCAGGGTCAGCTCGGCGTCTTCTAGCAGACGTTGCGGGCCACGCTGTAAAGTCAGGTTCTGAAGTCGGATCATAATGGCGGCGGAGTCTACCAGCTTCGTTCGCAACTGGCGCGAGTAGCACGATGTCCTCTGACCTGTGGAGCTTTGCCCTTGCCGTCTACGCCCGTCCCGGCGTGGAGGATGCCTGCCTGCGCCTGCAATCGGCGGGGGCCAACGTGTGCCTGATGCTGTGCGGTTTATGGCTGGAACAACGCGATGCGACCTGTGACGAGGCACGTGCGCGGCAGCTTCTGGAACTGACAGAGCCCTGGGACCGGGACGTCGTGCAACCGTTGCGCGCATTGCGCATGCAGTGGAAAACCCTGGCCGACACCGATCCGGTGCTCAAGGGGATGCGCGAGCAGATCAAGGGATTGGAGCTGGAGGCGGAGCGTGCGCTGCTGTCGCGACTTGAAGGCGCCGCGCAAGGCTGGAAGCGTCATTCGAAGGAATCGAGTGACTGGCTGGAAGTGCTGGCCGGCCCTGCGGCCAACCTGAACCGCGACGCGCTGCAGGTGCTGCGCGTCGCGGCGACCGGCGCTTAGGAAGCGCTGGAAGGGTTGCTGGCGACGCTCGACACCGGCGCCGGGGATGGCGTGGTTGGGGTGGTCGAGGTAGTGGCGGGTGCAGGCGTTGCGGCCGCAGCCGGAGTTGCCGGTGCGGCAGGTTTGGCAGCAGGCGCCGTGGCCGGTTTCGCTGCAGCTGGTTTTGCTGCTGGCTTGGCAGCGGCAGGTTTTTTCACCGCAGGTTTTGCAGCAGGTTTTGCTGCTGGCTTGGCAGCCGCTTTAGCGGCGGTCGCTGGCTTGGCTGCGGTTGCTGCAGGCTTCGCGGCGGCAGCCGGTTTTGCAGCGGGTTTGGTTGCCGCTTTTGCCGCAGGCTTGGCGGCTGGTTTCGCCGCCGCTTTGGCAGCAGGTTTGGCAGCAACCGGTTTGGCAGCGGTTTTCGCCGCAGGCTTGGCAGCAGCCGTTTTGGCGGCTGGTTTAGCGGCGGCTTTAACGGCTGGTTTTGCTGCTGGTTTAGCGGCCACTTTGGTGGCTGGCTTGGCAGCAGGTTTTGCAGCGGCGGTTCTGGCCGGAGCCGCCTTCGCAGCAGCGGTTTTCGTCGCTGGTTTGGCGGCTGGTTTTGCAGCAGCCGGTTTGGCGGCAGCTGGTTTGGCAGCAGCTGGTTTGGCCGCTGTGGTTTTCGCCGCAGGTTTGGCAGCGCTGGCTGCTGCGGGTTTCTTCGCGGCTGGTTTTGCAGCGGCTTTCACTGGGGCTTTCGCAGGCGCTTTGGCCGGTGTTTTCGCTGCAGGTTTGGCGGCCGCTTTTTTCGCAGGCGCCGCTGCAGGTTTGGCCGAACGCAGGGACAACGCCTTGCCAACAGCCTCTTGAACACGACCGACACCCTGGGCCAGTTTCAGGCTTTCCTGGGCATCGCGCTTGAGTTGCAGAATGTAGCTGCGAGTATCGGACTGACGCTCCTTCAGCGCATCGAGCAGATCTTCGAGTTCCTTCACGGCAGCCTTGGCCTTGGTCTGCGCCTTGGCTTTACCGGCCGCTGCTGCGTCCTGCAATTTGGTGCGGGATTTGTGCAGTTTTTCTTGCGCCTTGCCGCGTTGCTTTTCCAGTTTGGCGAGCAGTTTTTCAGCATCAGCCAAGGCTTGGGAGCAAGCGTTTTCCAGATGCTCGAGCAGGCTGCCCGAGAGTTGTTGGAGTAAATGCAACGGAGTGTTTACAGGCTTCTTGGTGGCCGACATGGTTTACCTCCTGGCTGACGTGAGTGCGGCTCATACTAGACCTCTGCTGCTACCGCCGCTAGGGCATGTTGACAGTATCGAAAGCACTCGGTTGCAGGCTTGCGAAAAACTTCTGCGCATTGGCAAAAGCAGTTCACCGTTGCAGACGTTCGCGCTGGCATAATCCACCGCAATTCTGGATGGAGAGTGCCCATGTCGCGCTACCTTTTTTTATCCCTCTGCATGATTTTTTCCGTGGTTCAGGCCGACGAAAAAACCACTGCAAATGATGCCCACGATCTGGCTTACAGCCTCGGTGCCAGCCTCGGTGAACGACTGCGTCAGGAAGTGCCGCAGCTCCAGATCCAGGCGCTGATCGAAGGTCTGCAACAAGCCTATCAAGGCAAGCCGCTGGCGCTGAGCGAGGCACGCATCGAGCAGATCCTGGCCGATCACGAATCGCAGACAGCCGAGCAGGCAGCCATGCCTTCGACTGAAGCGGCGATGGAAAACGAGCGACGGTTTCTCACCGCCGAAAAAGCCAAGCCGGGTGTGAAGGAGCTGGCCGACGGCATCCTGTTGACCGAGCTGACGCCGGGGAATGGCACGAAGGCCGGCCCGGATGGAAAAGTGCAGGTGCTGTACATCGGTCGACTGCCCGACGGCACCGTGTTCGATCAGAACAGCCAGCCGCAGTGGTTCAATCTCGACAGTGTGATCGCCGGCTGGCGCACCGCGCTGCAGAACATGCCGGTCGGCGCGAAGTGGCGTCTGGTGATCCCATCGGATCAGGCTTATGGCGCCGACGGTGCCGGTGACTTGATCGCGCCGTTCACACCGTTGGTGTTCGAAGTAGAATTGCGCGGCGCGACCAGTTGATCGCCCAATAAAAAACGGTGCGCCTGGGGCGCACCGTTTCTGTGTCTTGCGAGGTTCGATTCAGGCCTGAACCGAATCCTCTTCCTTGTGTGCGGTATGCAGCACTTCGATCAGGCAGTCTTCCAGTTCGAAGCGTTCATGGAGCAGACCGCCCAGCTCCTTGAACTTCTCGGCAACGCATTTGCCTTCATCGCAAAGGTCGTTGAACGCGAGCAGCTTTTCAGTAATGACATCGATCCGTGGATAGATCGTCTCGGCCAGTTCCAGACCGCGCTTGTCGTTGAACGCCTTGGCCTCGCCCGTCAGCTGTTCGTAGATCTCGAAGTGGCCGGCCGAGACGTAATCGACCAGCACGCCACAGAATTCCTGCAAGGGCTTTCGATCCTCGGACAGCGCCTGAGGTTTGGCGCCCAGCCTGTCATAGGCAGCGATCAATTCCTCACGCTCCTGCAGCCAGCGGTCGATCAGCAGATGAACTCCACCCCAACGTTCCTGAGCATTCTGACAACTTTCGAGCATGGCGATCTCTCTTCCCTTGTGGGTCATGCTGCCCTACACCCGCGCCCCTTCTTGTGACTATTGCTTTGAGAGGCGGCCGGGCAGAGCGTCATCGAGCAACACAATTCCAATGACACGTGCGGGCCAGATTATGCCCGCACGCCTATGGCTTCAAGGTACGCAGGAGAGAAAGTTCATACAAGTGTTTAATCCCTGACCAGCGCCGGGTGCGACGGTTGGCCGCTGAGTGGTCGCTGCAAAGCCATCCAGACCTGTCGCAGCAACTGGTAAGCGGCAAGGATCGACATCCCCACGAAGAACAGCAGGCTCCACTCCGGAATGCTCAGATCGAACAGCGTCCAGGACAATTCCGTGCAATCGGCCGTGTCATTGAACATACGCATCAGTGCGCATAACCACGGCAGGCTGCTGAACAATTCCTGGGGATCGGGCGTGCAATGCGCCAGCCTCTGCAGCGAGTCACCTTGCAACAACACTTGCCGCCACGCCGCCGTCATACCGCCGAGACTGCTCAGCAACACCGTTATCCAATACATGGACAGACCGAAACGCTGAGGTCCATGGATCGCCGCCACTCCACAAAAAACGGTGAGTGCGCTCATGAACAGACGCTGGACCAGGCACAGACTACAGGGCACCAGACCGATTGCGTATTCGAGGTAATAGGAAGCTCCCAGGGCCAGAATCCCCGCAGTGAAAGCCATAAAGAACAGGGAACGTGAGCAGGCCAACGACATGGCTTATCCGTAACAATAAAGACAGGCAGTTACGGTAGAGGAAAGGGCCTTGGGCTTTCAAGGCAGGTCAGTGACGACACTTCACCAGAAGTGTAGGGAAATCCCGACAGACGCAGAAGGATTCGGTGTAGTCCGATGTAGGACTTTGCTCAGGAGGAGATTTACCGGTAACTATTCAGTCACCGGGTAAAAAAGGAGGAGCACGCTCCTCCTTTCTGATCACGCTCGAACGGCTACAGGCAATGGCGCAGCCAGCAGGCGTTCATCCAGCATACCGAGACCTTCCTGGAACAGCAGGTTGCTGCGCTCGGTATCACCCAGTCGAGCCAGCAGACGTGCCAACTCGGCGCACGCTTCCGGATTGCGCTGCACTCGCAGGCTGCTTTCCAGATAGTCCCGCGCCTTGCCCCACAGACTGGCTTGCAGGCATAAACGGCCCAGTGTCAGCAGCAGGCTGGCATCACCCGGATGATCCTTGAGCCAACCTTCAGCCGTCTGCAACTGACGCGCCGGATCGCTGCCTCGCACCAGACCATAAAGGCGCGCCAGATGGCTGTCGTACTTGCGCTTGAGCGCCGTGCGCAGCACTTCTTCCGCTTCGACCTGTGCACCCAGCTGGCGCAGCTGCTCGGCGTAGGCCAGCACCAGCGCAGGTTCCTGACGCTGGGCAGACGTCAGTTGCTGCCAGGCCCGATTCAGCGACTGCAAACCGACCGCACCATCTTCTTCACGCTGGGCCGCCAGGGACAGGTTCTCCCCCCAGGCGCGACGCTCGAGCTCGGTCAGCTCGGCCGGCGGAAGGACTTTGTCCTTGCGCAACTCCGGCAACAGGCGGATCACGGACGACCAGTCACCGCGCTGCTGATGCAGGCGCTGCAACTGGCGCAGGGTCTGGGCATTGTGCGGATGGCGTTCATGCATCGCCTGCAAGGTGACCAGCGCCCCATCGGTATCGCCACGATCGGTCTGCAACTGCGCATGGCTGAGGGCGATCGCCAGCTCGGCCTGCGGCTGACGCTCGAGGGCGCGCTCCAGCAGGCGATCGCTTTCCTCGTAGTTGCCTTGTTCGTTGGCGGCGCGGGCTGCACCCAGGTAATACAGCAACGGTTGACGCTCGGCCTCGGCGGCCCGGTAAAGATGACGTTGGGCACTGGCCCAGCGACCCTCTGCCAGGTCAAGCTGACCGTGCTCGATCGCCACCTGCACGCGGCGGCTGCGATTGCGGCGCGACCATGGATTGACCACGCCGCCGGAGGTCAGCACCAGCTCGACCAGCGCCTTGATACCCCAGACCAGCAGCCACAGCACCGCCACCAACGCGAGGGTCGCCCACAGGCTCGATTCATAACGAAAGCTTTTGTAGGCGACCAGCACGTATCCGGAATGCTCGGCAATCGCCAGGCCCAGCGCCGCCGTTGCCGCGATCACCAGAAACACGATCACATACAGGCGCTTCATGGTGTCGCCTCCTGCGCGGTGCTGGCGGCCGGCTTGGCGAAGGGTTTCACCGACTCTTCGGCGTTGACGTTACGGCGCTCCAGGTACGCCTGCACCGCGCTCAAGGTTCCGGCGAGATCCGGCGTGTTGACGGTAACCGGTTGCTTGCTCAATTCCGCGACCTGCTCGAGCATGATTTTGCTCTGCGGGTTGTCCGGGTTGAAGTTGCCCGTGAGGACGTCACGCGCTTCGGACAGTGCCTGGGTGTACACCGGCGCCTGACCGTTGAGCGCGGCCCATTGCGCCTGTTCGAGCGAAAGGCTCAGGGCCAGGCGCACCTGGCTCAGGCTCTGGCCGGCGAGCAGCGGCCGGACGTTTTTGTCGGCATTGAAATCGATGCGGATGTAGCGCGAGATCTGATCCCACCACTGCGCCCAGCGACTGGCGCCGTCGCCATCGGAGGTCAGGCCCAGCAGCGAATCGCCGCGATCCTTGTACTCCGGCGCCAGTTCGGTGAGGCCGACGACCTGATCACGCAAGGCGCCCAGGCGCAGGAACAGCCCGGTACGATCCGGCTGCTCGGTACTGCGCAGCGCTACAAGGGTTTTCGCCACTTGCTCGCGGGCGGCGAACGAGCCGGGATCATTCTGCTCGCGCAGGATTTCATCGGCACCCTGAACCAGCGCCTGAGCGCTGCTGATGTCCTGCAGGGCGGAAAGACGCAGGCTGGCCAGGCGCAGCAAGTGCTCGGCCTCGGCCAGGCGCCAGTCCTTGCGGCTGGCGCCGAGGACGGTTTCCAGACGTTGATTGAGGCGCTGCTGATCGCTCTGAAGTTGCGACACCAGACGCTGGCGATCAGCAAGTTCATCGGCGCCGGGCAATTGCCCGAGGCGCTCGGTCAGTCGCTGCTCGTTGAGCTTCAGGGTCTGGGCCTGATCGTTCAACGCCTGAACCTGACTCAACTGATTTTGCGTGTTGGCCTGCAGGTGTCGCACCTGCCAGACACCCCAGCCACCCACCGCAACACCGGCGGCGCCGAGCAGCAGCGCGAGAATGGCCAATCCGTTGCCTCGGCGCGGTTCCGCGGCCGGTGGCGGTGCATCAACCGGTGCATCGATCACAGGTTGAACGTCATCTTTAGGCAAGGCTGTTTCGCTCACGTATCCATCCTTTGCATTAGAGAACGGGCACGGGATGCTCCCGTAACGCCGTCAGCAAGGCCGCAGCACTGGCGCCGCGACAATCCACAACTGTTCGGGCCCCGGCGGCATGTGCCTGCTCGGAGACCCTTGGGCTTGGAACAAACAACGGCAACTGCGCAAGTACAGGCCAGCTGTCGCCGGCCAGTTGGCGCAGGTGCTCGAAACCCTGTCCACTGCTGACCACCAGCCCGTTCAGGCGTTCCGCTGCAATCCTGCGGGGCAGTTCCTGCGGCGGATAGTCCGGCAGGTCGCGACGGTACAACTCCAGATATTCGACACTAGCACCAAGCGCGCGCAGGCGCTCGGCCAGCAGTTCGCGTCCGCCCTTCCCGCGCAGGATCAATACCTGCGAACCGGGCACGGCCACCGCCGTCAGCAGACGCGGCATTTGCAGCAAGGCTTCGCTGTCGTCGCCCACGTCCGGGAAGCTCACATCCAGCCCGCGATCGCGAAGGATGGCGGCGGTCGCCGCCCCCACGCTGAACCACGGCATGGTCGGCGTCGCCAGCCGCAGAGCGTCGAGCAGATCCACCGCGATCCGTGCCGCCGGCTTGCTGACCACGATCACCGCGCTGTAACGCGGCAGTTGCGCAATCGTGTCGCGCATTGTGTCAGAGACCGGTAGTGGCGTGATTTCCAAAAGCGGCAGACAGCTGCTGAAAATCCCTTGTTCGGTCAGCACGGCAGCGAGCGCCGAGCAGTCCTCCGCCGGGCGCGTCAGCAGCAGGCGCCAGGCGGTCACTCGTGACCTGCCTCGCCGTAGACTGCCTTGAGAATATCGTCAGCGCCCTGGCCGAGCAGGTCTTCGGCAACCTGTACACCGAGCGTCTCGGCTGCCGTACGCGGTGCACGGGCTTGTGCGCTGAGCAGTTTGCCGCCGCTCGGTTCGCCCACCAGACCGCGCAGCCACAACTGATCGCCTTCGAGCACGGCGTAACAGGCGATCGGCACCTGGCAGCCGCCATTCAGGTGTTTGTTGAGCGCCCGTTCGGCGGTGACACGGTCAGCGGTGTCGGCGTGATGCAGGGGTGCGAGCAAGGCGTGGATTTCAGTGTCGGCGCTGCGGCATTCGATACCGACGGCGCCCTGGCCACCGGCAGGCAGACTGTCGTCGACGCTGATGGCCGAGGTGATGCGATCTTCGAAACCGAGGCGGATCAGGCCCGCTGCCGCGAGGATGATCGCGTCGTACTCGCCGGCGTCGAGCTTGGCCAGCCGAGTATTGACGTTGCCACGCAGGAAGCGGATTTCGAGATCCGGACGGCGCGTCAGCAACTGCGCCTGACGCCGCAGGCTGGAAGTGCCGACGATGCTGCCGGCGGGCAATGCATCGAGGCTGGAATACGTATTGGAGACAAACGCGTCACGCGGATCTTCGCGCTCGCAGATGCAGAACAGACCGAGGCCTTCGGGGAAATCCATCGGCACGTCTTTCATCGAATGCACGGCGATGTCGGCTTCGTTTTCCAGCAGCGCGGTTTCCAGCTCCTTGACGAACAGGCCCTTGCCGCCGATTTTCGACAGGGGCGAATCAAGCAGCTTGTCGCCGCGACTGACCATGGGCACCAGCGTCACCAGCAGGCCCGGGTGGGCGGCTTCCAGACGGGCTTTGACGTATTCGGCCTGCCAGAGGGCCAGAGCACTTTTGCGGGTGGCGATGCGGATTTCGCGAGAGGACATGGATCAATCCGTACTGAATAGATACGGCGGATAATAACAGCTCAGCCAAATCCACTTTGACCTGAATCAGATACGGCGTGGCCTCCCTGGCCTGCGATGCCTGGTGAAAGGAACGAAGAACCGCCCGGAGCCTGCGGATTAAAGCCCCTGCATCATTTTTCGCACGCCCGCCACATGTCGGCGGCTGACAATCAGCGCGTCACCGTTGAGGCCCTTGAGGAACAACTGGAAGTGGCCCAGCGGTGTCCGTTGCAATCGCTCGATGCGGTCGCGGGCGACCAGCGCGTTGCGGTGAATCCGCACGAAGCGCTCGCCGAATTCGTCTTCCAGCGCCTTGAGCGGTTCATCCAGCAGGACTTCGCCAGCTTCATGACGCAAGGTCACGTATTTGTGGTCGGCGATGAAGTACACCACCTGATCCAGCGGGATCAGTTCGATGCCTTTGCGGGTACGGGCGCTGATGTGGCTGCGCGGGCCGTTACCGCTTTCGGCGGCAGGACGGGTCAGGGCCGAGAGCTGGGCCCGGTTGGGACGTTCGGCCCGCTTCAGGGCGTCTTGCAGATGTTCGGTTCGCACGGGTTTCACCACATAGCCCACGGCGCTGGCCTGCAGGGCTTCCACGGCAAATTCATCGGGACCTGCGCAAAACACCACGGCCGGCGGGGTTTCGCGTTCGCACAGACGGGCAGCCACCTGCAGGCCATCGAGGCCCGGCATGCGGATATCGAGCAGTACGATATCCGGCTTGTGGCTGTCGATCAGTGCCAACGCCTCTTCGCCATTGGTGGCGCTCGGCTCCAGGACTGTGTAACCCTCGAGCTCGCTCACCATTCGGCTGAGTCGCTCGCGGGCCAGTGGTTCGTCATCAACGATCAGGACATTCATATTGCGCTGGATTCCTGCGTGAGTCTCGCACAAGGATAGCGTAGACAAGTGGAGTGACGTCCGTCACCGCGATCCACGCTAAGACTAGCGCGAGCGTCAAAAAGTGCCGTACGTCGGCCGGCAATATTTGCCGACACCTGCAACGTACCGCCCGACGCCCGTCGCCGACTGCGTTTTACGCAGGGTATGCCAATGGCCAATACACCCACCCCTCTCTCTTCTTATAGCCGGCGGCCGGATCTTTGCCCGATCCGTGGCCATCCGACCCCTATGTCCTACTGTAGACGCTCGTCGGGCCGATATTGCTCAATCGGAAAATATCCTTGTGCAAATCCCCCGAAGACGCCGACGACCATGACGGAGCGAATGAGAAAAAAACGTATCGACCAGTGTCAGCGACAGGATTGGCAACCCTGTTATTATCCGCGCCAGCGTTTCACGCCTTCTTTCTTCAAGCCGATACGAGCGAATTCATGAGCACTGACAAGACCAATCAGTCCTGGGGCGGCCGCTTCAGTGAACCCGTCGACGCCTTCGTCGCCCGCTTCACCGCCTCCGTCACTTTCGACCAGCGCCTGTATCGCCACGACATCATGGGCTCGATCGCCCACGCCACCATGCTGGCCAAGGTCGGCGTGCTGACGGATGCCGAGCGCGACAGCATCATCGATGGCCTGAAGACCATCCAGGGCGAAATCGAGGCCGGCCAGTTCGACTGGCGCGTCGACCTCGAAGACGTGCACATGAACATCGAAGCACGCCTGACCGACCGCATCGGCGTCACCGGCAAGAAGCTGCACACCGGCCGCAGCCGCAACGACCAGGTCGCCACCGACATCCGCCTGTGGCTGCGTGACGAGATCGACTTGATCCTGAGCGAAATCACCCGCCTGCAAAAAGGCCTGCTGGAGCAGGCCGAGCGCGAAGCCGCCAGTATCATGCCGGGCTTCACCCACCTTCAGACCGCTCAGCCGGTGACCTTCGGGCACCACATGCTGGCCTGGTTCGAAATGCTCAGCCGCGACTACGAGCGCCTGGTCGACTGCCGCAAGCGCACCAACCGCATGCCGCTGGGCAGCGCCGCGCTGGCCGGCACCACTTACCCGATCGACCGCGAATACACCGCGCAACTGCTGGGCTTCGACGCCGTCGGCGGCAACTCGCTGGACAACGTGTCCGATCGTGACTTCGCCATCGAATTCTGCTCGGCCGCGAGCATCGCGATGATGCACCTGTCGCGCTTCTCCGAAGAGCTGGTGCTGTGGACCAGCGCGCAGTTCCAGTTCATCGATCTGCCGGACCGTTTCTGCACCGGCAGCTCGATCATGCCGCAGAAGAAAAACCCCGACGTGCCCGAGCTGGTACGTGGCAAGACCGGTCGAGTATTCGGCGCCCTGATGGGCCTGCTGACCCTGATGAAAGGCCAGCCCCTGGCCTACAACAAGGACAACCAGGAAGACAAGGAACCGCTGTTCGACGCCGCCGACACCTTGCGCGACTCGCTGCGTGCCTTTGCCGACATGATCCCGGCGATCAAGCCCAAGCACGCGATCATGCGCGAAGCGGCGCTGCGCGGTTTCTCCACCGCCACCGACCTGGCCGACTACCTGGTTCGCCGTGGCCTGCCGTTCCGTGATTGCCACGAGATCGTCGGCCATGCCGTGAAGTACGGCGTCGACACCGGCAAGGATCTGGCGGAAATGAGCCTGGAAGAACTGCGTCAGTTCAGCGACCAGATCGAGCAGGACGTGTTTGCCGTGCTGACCCTGGAAGGCTCGGTGAATGCCCGTGACCACATCGGCGGCACTGCGCCGGCACAGGTCAAGGCAGCCGTTGCTCGCGGTCAGGCATTGATCGCCAGCCGCTAAAAGCCAAAAACATCGCTGGCAAGCCAGCTCCCACGGGTTCAGTGTCGAACATGCAATTGTGTTTCAACCGAAAACCCTGTGGGAGCGGGCTTGCCCGCGATGACTGGTTTCAAAGCGCTACAAAATTCTACTTTTTGGCTGCGATCATCGCCAAAAACGCCGGCATCGCCGCATCCTTGTCCGCCGCAATCTTCTGCACGTGCGGATTCTGCTCAAGTCGCTCCAGCAGTGCCTTGGCCTTCGGCATCTGCGCCAGCAAATCCAGACCGAACAGCTTGTGCCCCACCGCTGTCGCGAGCGGGACGCTGTAGAGAAAGTACAAATCCGCAATGCTCAGGCTGTCGCCCGCCACATACGGGGCGAACTTGCCGTGACGGCCCAGCGCCGCAAAGCCCAGCAGTAATTCAGCCTTGGCTTTCTCCTTGATCGCCTCCGGCAGCGCCGTGCCGAAAAACGCCTCGCCATAGCAGGCACGGGCCGGCAGCTCGATGTACAGCTCGATTTCCTTGGCCACCGCCAGCACCTGAGCGCGGGCAAACGGCTCGGTCGGCAGCAGCGGCACGCCTTTACCTGCACTTTCGAGGTATTCGAGCATCACCATCGTTTCATTGATATAGCCGCCTTCGGCCCCCAACACCGGCACCTTGCCGCGCGGGCTGATGGCCAGGGACTCCGGCGTTGGCGTCGGGTAGAACGTGACCTCTTCGAACGGCAGGCCTTTTTCCAGCAGCGCCAGCTTGACCATGTTGTAGTAATTGCTGACGGAGAATCCATAGAGCTTGAACATCACATAGCCTCCAGGCCGTGCGGGGTGGGCAGTGCCTGTTTATAGGTCGCTCCAGGGAATCCTGCCAGCAGCATCACGCTGCTGAATGCGGGTAAACTGGCGCCTTTCCTTGAGGAGCCTGCCATGAGCGAGCCGACTGACATCGACAATGATGAAGAAGAGTTCACCGAATCGACGCTGATCGAAGCGATCGAGAACCAGATCGAAAGTGACAACCCGCCAGCGGCCAAGGCAACCTTCAACAAGCTGACGCTGGTCGGTTACGAGCGTGATGACATCCTGAATCTGATGGCCCACGTGCTGGCCTACGAAATCGACGCGATGCTCGACGAAGACCGCGCGTTCGATACCGAGTGGTACGAAACCGCGCTGCGCGCACTGCCCGAGCTGCCCCCGGAAAAGCAGTAAACAGCCCCGCCCTGTGGGAGCAGGCCTGCTCCCACACAATTTGTCACCCATCTTCGCGGCCTTCTGCCGCCCCCTGACTACACTGGAATCCACCCCGGGACAAAAACCCTGACACGCGCACTGGACAGGCCGCGCCGGCAGGTTCACCTTAGGGGCGCTGTCGTCCAATTCCTAGAAAGTCTGGAGTCCTTATGTCGCTTACCCCTGAGTTGGTTGCCGAACTGGAAGTCCTCGCACTCTTCAACCTGGACAGTTCCCAGGAAGGTCTGAAAATTCATCAGACCGCTGCCCCGAAGCACATTGCCGCCGCACAACGCCTGTTCGAAAAAGAACTGACAGACCAGCCTGATGGCGGTTACCTGACCAGCCTCGGTCGCGATGCCGCACAAAACGTGCAAACCGTACTGACGATTCTCAAAGAGCAGCAAACCGCCTGATCCTCCCGACTTTGCCCACGGAAACCCCTGCCACGGGATTTCCGCGGGCCAGCCATGAAAACGTCCCCCATCGCCGCGCGATAGAAATCTGACGTCAAAAAACAAATTCAGCTTAAAACTCCTGCCGCTCAGGCGCTAAACTCCCGGACACCCGAGACCCCTTGCCTCCGAGCCCTGCGCGCCGGTTTGAGCCGACATGACCCGCACCCATGAAATCCGCCCCGACCTGGACGAAGGCATCGACCGCAAGGTACTCAGCCAGCTACGTGCACGTTTTCTGAAACTCAATGAAGGCCGCCTGAACCGGGCGCTGGAAGGTCTGTCGACGCGCCAGCAAAGCGTGCTCACGCTGCTGCCACTGTTTTTCCACGTCAATCATCCGCTGCTGCCCGGCTATGTCTCGGGCAGTACGCCGGCCGGGCTGTCGAATTACGAACCCGACGCCGATGTGCTGGCCGAAGCTCAGCGCCTGACGCGCTCGTTCTCCTATAAGCCGCGTCACGGCAGCAACCCGCCACGGCCGATTCACGGGCTGTTCCTGATGGGCAGCCTCGGCACGCTGGCCCAGGCCGACCAGAGCGACTTGGATGTGTGGGTCTGCCACGCCCCCGACCTGAGCGACAGCGAACTGGCCGAGCTGCGCAAGAAATGCCAGTTGCTCGAAACCTGGGCGGCCAGCCAGGGGGCCGAGGCGCACTTTTTCCTGATCGACCCGGAACGCTTCGTCAAAGGCGAGCGCGATACCCAACTCAGCTCCGAAGATTGCGGCACCACCCAGCATTACCTGCTGCTGGACGAGTTCTACCGCACCGCGATCTGGCTCGCCGGGCGCACGCCGATCTGGTGGCTGGTGCCGGTCTATGAAGAACGCGCCTACGATGCGTATACCCACACCCTGATTTCCAAGCGTTTCATCCGCAACGATGAAACCCTCGACCTGGGGCCGATGGCGCACATTCCGCCGGGCGAGTTTGTCGGCGCCGGGCTGTGGCAACTGTTCAAGGGCATCGAATCGCCTTACAAATCGGTGCTCAAGCTGCTGCTGACCGAGGTCTACGCCAGCGAACATCCCCACGTGCAGTGCCTGAGCCTGCGCTTCAAGCAGGCCGTATTTGCCAACCGGCTGGATCTCGACGAGCTGGACCCGTATATGGTGGTCTACCGCCGGATCGAGGAATACCTCACTGCGCGCAACGAGCCGGAACGCCTGGAGCTGGTACGCCGGGCGCTGTACCTCAAGGTCAACCGCAAGCTCACCGGCAACACCCGCACCCAAAGCTGGCAGCGCTCACTGTTGGAAAGACTGGCCAGCGAATGGCATTGGGATCAGCGGCAACTGGCGCTGCTCGACAGCCGCAGCCAGTGGAAAGTCCGCCAGGTCAGCGCCGAGCGCCGGGCGCTGGTAAACGAGCTGAACTACAGCTACCGCTTCCTGACCCAGTTCGCCCGCAGCGAGCAGACCGTCAGCCTGATCAACAAGCGCGACCTCAACGTTCTCGGCCGGCGCCTGTACGCAGCGTTCGAACGCAAGGCCGACAAGGTCGAGTTCATCAACCCCGGCATCGCCCCGGATCTGGCGGAAGACACCCTGACCCTGGTGCAATCGCCGAACAAAAAGGAACCGGGCCAAACCCAGTGGGGCCTGTACAACGGCAGCCTGACGGCGCTGGAGTGGGAACACTTCGCGCCGATCAAGCGCAGCCGCGAGTTGCTGGAACTGCTGACCTGGTGCCACCGCAACGGCGTGATCGACAGCAGCACCCGACTGGCGCTGCACCCCGGCACCAGCGATTTGAGCGAGTTCGAGCTGTTCAACCTGCTCGGCAGCCTGCAACAGAGCATCGCCCTGCCCTTGTCGACCGTTGCCGAAGAACCGCTGTTGCGTGCCGCCGTGCCGAGCGAAGTGCTGATGCTGGTGAATGTCGGGGTCGATCCGCTCAAGCATCACCGCGACCTGAACATCCTGATGACCACCGAACGCACGGATTCGCTGAGTTACGCCGGCGTGCGCGAGAATCTGGTGCTGACCCTGGATCAGGTCACGCTCAACAGCTGGAACGAAGTGCTGGTCAACCGCTTCGACGGCCCGCATGCCCTGATGGACTGCCTGCGCGATTACCTCAACAACCTGCCGCGCGGGTCGCAACAACCATCGCTGCGAGTGCGCTGTTTCTGTCACAACCGCGCGCAATTCATTGCGCGCCGGGTGGAAGAAATCGTCGACACCGCGCAGACCCTGTTGCTCAGCGACCTGAATCACCGCTACCTGATCCAGGTGCAGCAGTATTACCACGTGCTGGAACTGGTGCCGGGCCAGGTCAGCCATGTGGCCCTCGCCACCCTGCCGGCGCTGCTCGAATACCTGGGCGAGGAACAGCCGCGCTACAGCCCGCTGCACCTGGATCCGATGGCACTGGAAGACCACGATCTGGCGTTGATCCTGCCAATGGGCCAGCCCGAATGCATTCAGGTGTTCTACCGGATCACCGAACAAACCGCCGAGCTGTACGTACTCGACGAATTTAATGCGCTGTGGCAACAGCACCTGCCCTATCACGACGAGCAAAGCCTGTTGGTGCCATTGCAGCGGTTCCTGCAATCGATCCAGTTCCGGCGCGAAGCGCTGCTGCCGATGGACTCGGGCCACGCCGCCAGCCTTGAAATCTTGTATTACCAGTTATTGCCATCAGGACCGGGGCGCGCGCGACGGGTCGAAATGCGCCCCGCACCGCAGACGCCGGTCAACAAACCGTTCTACGACGTGCAGGCGATCGTCGGCAAAGCCGCGCCCGGCGAAGTGCAGGTCACGCTGTATTGCAATCAACGGGAATTCAGCGAACTGGAACATGGCGACCAGCTGTTCAGCGTGGTCGCCCGGGAGATCGTCGGACAGCGCCGGGAAAGCGAGCGCTACCGCTGCTACATCACCGACCTGGACCTGTCGGGTGTGATCGGTGACGGGCAGAGTTCAAGCAATCTGTATCTGCGTTACAAGGCCGACCTGGAACGCTCTCTGAACGAGGCGCTCGAGCAGGTCTGAGGCGGGTTACTCCGGGAAATCACCGCCGTTGGCCGGCTGCGATTCGACTTCGAGCAAAGTCAGTTTCAGGGTCTTGCCGCCCGGGGCCGGCCAGTCGATGTGCTGACCAACCTTCAGGCCCAGCAGCGCACTGCCGACCGGAGCCAGGATCGAGATTTTGCCTTCGTCGGCGTTGGCGTGCTTCGGATAGACCAGGGTCAGGTGGTAGTCCTTGCCACTGCTTTCTTCACGACAGTGCACGCGGGAATTCATCGTCACGACATCGGCAGGTACTTCATCGTGACCGACCAGGGTATCGGCGCGGTCCAGTTCGGTTTGCAGCGCGATCACGCCCGGCAGCGTGTCATCCAGGCTGTCGATCAGGCGCTCCAGACGTTGCACGTCCAGACGGGTAAGGGTGATGGAAGGTGCGGTCATGATCCGGGCAGACTCCTTTCTTCTGCACACAAAAAAAGCAAAACCCCGCCAAAAAAGACGGGGTTTTCACCAGGCCTCGATGGGTTGAGGCGTTTCCGGACACTAACACAGCTCAAAAAATATACAAGCTACGCCCCGGCGAGCTGCCGGCGCTGAGCCGCTCGCGCGCAAATCACCCGGCGGCGCTCGTCATCGGCCGAGCGCCACTCGCGGATGTCTTCGACATGGCGCATGCAACCGAGGCAGACCTTCTGCTCATCCAGCCGGCACACGCCAGTGCACGGCGAAGGCACGGCCGGGCTGACGTTGCTGTAAAGCGGCTTCGGCGGACGGACGGGCGCAGTATCAGTCACGAAATCACAGGCCTTCGAAATCGAATTCGGTGCCGGCCTGCTGCTTGACGATGCGCTCGAGCATTTCGCCCAGCTGCTCTTCGCTCTTGTCGCACATCCAGCGTTCGCTTTCTTCGTCGTAGTCGAAGTGGAAACCACCGGACACGGCGGCCAGCCACAGCTGACGCAACGGTTCCTGACGACTGAAGATCAGCTGGGTGCCGTTCTCGAACTTGACGGTCAGCACACCGGCCGAGTTCTCCATGTCGATGTCCAGGTCGCTGTCGTCGAAGATGTCTTCCAGTTTTTCCTGGGTTTCATCGACCAGATCGTGGAAACGGGCTTCGGACAAACTCATTGCGGCAACCTCAAAAAATGTCTGATCAGGCTCAAGCGCCGCAAGATACGGACGCTGCCAGCCGATTGCAAAGGATAACGACCAAGCGCCCTGCCCGGCGACGAAATATCCACCCGCCACGCGGGAATAGTTTCCGCGCCGCAGCCCGAGCCCCGCCGGACGGGAGTTCCGTCGCATAGGCAAGCTGCCGGGTGGCCGGTATACTCCGGCGCAATTAACGCATTTTCAAGGATTTCGCCATGAAGCGCCTGATCTCTTCCCTTGCTGCGCTCGTCGCGGTTGCCTGTCTCGTTTCGGCCTGCGGTCAGAAAGGCCCGCTGTACCTGCCCGATGAAGATCAGGACCCGGCCGAGCAAGCCCAGTCTTCGCAAAAGCAGCCTGTCTCCAAGGCACACAAGCACGACGTCTACTAAGGGATCGCCATGGACGCTTTTAACTACCGTGGCGGGGAACTGTTCGCGGAAGGTGTGGCGCTGTCCGCCATCGCCGATCGCTTCGGCACTCCTACCTACGTCTACTCCCGCGCGCACATCGAGGCCCAGTACCTGGCCTACGCCGATGCGCTGGCCGGCATGCCGCACCTGGTGTGCTTCGCGGTCAAGGCCAACTCCAACCTCGGTGTCCTGAATGTCCTGGCGCGTATCGGCGCCGGTTTCGACATCGTATCCCGTGGCGAGCTGGAACGTGTTCTGGCCGCCGGCGGCAGCCCGGACAAGATCGTGTTCTCCGGCGTCGGCAAAACCCGTGACGACATGCGCCGCGCGCTGGAAGTCGGCGTGCATTGCTTCAACGTCGAATCCACCGACGAGCTCGAGCGCCTGCAAGTGGTCGCCGCCGAACTGGGCGTTCGCGCGCCGATCTCGCTGCGCGTGAACCCGGACGTCGATGCCGGCACCCACCCGTACATTTCCACCGGTCTCAAAGAGAACAAGTTCGGCATCGCCATCGCCGACGCCGAAGACGTGTACGTGCGTGCCGCGCACCTGCCGAACCTGGAAGTGGTCGGCGTCGACTGCCACATCGGTTCGCAACTGACCACTCTGCCGCCGTTCCTCGATGCCCTCGACCGCCTGCTGGATCTGGTCGATCGCCTCGGCGATTGCGGTATCCACCTGCGCCACATCGATCTCGGTGGCGGCCTGGGTGTGCGTTATCGCGATGAAGAGCCGCCATTGGCCGCCGATTACATCAAGGCTGTGCGCGAGCGCCTGGTCGGTCGTGATCTGGCGCTGGTGTTCGAACCGGGCCGCTTCATCGTCGCCAACGCCGGCGTGCTGCTGACTCAGGTCGAGTACCTCAAGCACACCGAGCACAAAGACTTCGCCATCGTCGACGCGGCCATGAACGACCTGATCCGCCCGGCGCTGTACCAGGCCTGGATGGACGCGACCCCGGTCAAGCCACGCGAGACCGCTGCACGCAAGTACGACGTGGTCGGCCCGATCTGCGAAACCGGCGACTTCCTTGCCAAGGATCGCGAACTGGCGCTGGAAGAAGGCGATCTGCTGGCCGTGCATTCGGCCGGCGCCTACGGTTTCGTGATGAGCTCCAACTACAACACCCGCGGCCGCGCCGCCGAAGTGCTGGTGGATGGCGATCAGGCCTTTGAAGTGCGTCGCCGCGAAACCGTGGCCGAGCTGTTTGCCGGCGAAAGCCTGCTGCCGGAGTGACCCCATGCTGCTGCGTTTTACCAAGATGCATGGCCTGGGCAACGACTTCATGGTTCTCGACCTGGTCAGTCAGCACGCGCATATTCAGCCCAAGCACGCGAAAATGTGGGGCGACCGGCACACCGGCATCGGTTTCGACCAGTTGCTGATCGTCGAAGCGCCGAGCAACCCGGATGTGGATTTCCGTTACCGGATCTTCAACTCCGACGGTTCCGAAGTGGAGCAGTGCGGCAACGGTGCGCGCTGCTTCGCCCGCTTCGTGCTCGACAAACGCCTGACCGCCAAACGGCAGATCCGCGTCGAGACCAAGGGCGGCATCATCGAACTGGACGTGCGTAACGACGGCCAGATCGGCGTGAACATGGGCGCCCCGCGCCTGGTGCCGGCGGACATCCCGTTCCAGGCGCCGGAGCAGGCCCTGAGTTATCAGGTCGATGTCGACGGTACGCCGGTCGATCTGGCGGCGGTGTCCATGGGCAACCCCCATGCGGTGCTGCGGGTCAGCGATATCAACACTGCACCGGTGCATGAACTGGGGCCGAAAATCGAACACCATCCGCGCTTTCCGGCGCGGGTCAATGTCGGCTTTCTCCAGGTCATCGACCGCCATCGCGCGCAACTGCGCGTGTGGGAGCGCGGCGCCGGGGAAACCCAGGCCTGCGGCACCGGTGCCTGCGCTGCTGCTGTAGCGGCGATCAGTCAGGGGTGGATGGATTCGCCACTGTTGATCGACCTGCCGGGCGGGCGTCTGTCCATAGAGTGGGCAGGCCCCGGCCAACCGGTGTTGATGACCGGCCCGGCAGTGCGCGTATACGAAGGACAAGTGCGTCTTTGAGTGAGCAGAAGCCATGACCGATAAGCCTCAGGTACCCGCCCGACAGTCCGGTGAATCAGCGTCCGAGAGCCTGGAGGCGGCAGCAGTTGCCGCGTACCTGGAGGCTCATCCGGACTTCTTCGTCGAGCATGAAGAACTGCTGCCGTCCCTGCGCATCCCCCATCAGCGCGGCGATACCGTCTCGCTGGTCGAGCGCCAGATGGCCATCCTGCGCGACCGCAACATCGAGATGCGTCATCGCCTCTCGCACCTGATGGACGTCGCCCGGGACAACGATCGCCTGTTCGACAAGACCCGTCGCCTGATCCTTGCACTGATGGACGCTGCCACCCTGGAAGACGTGGTGATCAGCGTCGAAGACAGCCTGCGCCAGGATTTCCAGGTGCCCTTCGTCAGCCTGATCCTGCTCGGCGACAACCCGGCCCCGGTTGGCCGCTGGGTGACCCACGCCGACGCGCAGACCGCCATCGGCGGATTGCTCACTGAGGGCAAGAGCGTCAGCGGCAGCCTGCGCGAACATGAACTGGACTTCCTGTTCGGCGAAGAGCAGCGCAAGCAGATCGGCTCCACCGCCGTGGTCGCCGTCAGCCATCAGGGCATCCACGGAATCCTGGCCATCGCCAGCCGTGATCCGCAGCACTACAAGAGCTCGGTCGGCACGCTGTTCCTCAGCTACATCGCCGAAGTCATGGGTCGCGTGCTGCCACGGGTCAACAGCTCCCTGCGCTCGGTACGCTGAGCATGGAACGACAACTGGACGCTTACTGCGAACACCTGCGCAGTGAGCGGCAGGTGTCGCCGCATACGCTGTCGGCCTACCGCCGCGATCTCGATAAAGTCCTCGGCTGGTGCATCAAACAGAACATTGGCAGTTGGCAGGCGCTCGACATCCAGCGCCTGCGCAGCCTGATCGCCCGTCTGCATGCCCAGGGCCAGTCCTCGCGCAGTCTGGCGCGCCTGCTTTCAGCGGTGCGCGGGCTCTATCACTATCTGAATCGTGAAGGTCTCTGCGATCACGATCCGGCCACCGGCCTGGCACCGCCCAAAGGCGAGCGCCGCTTGCCGAAAACCCTCGATACCGACCGAGCGCTGCAATTGCTCGAAGGCGCAGTCGAGGACGACTTTCTGGCCCGGCGCGATCAGGCGATTCTGGAATTGTTCTATTCCTCCGGCCTGCGGCTGTCAGAGCTGACCGGGCTCAATCTCGATCAGCTCGATCTGGCGGACGGCATGGTTCAAGTGCTCGGCAAAGGCAGCAAGACACGCCTGTTGCCGGTCGGCAAAAAGGCCCGTGAAGCACTGGAGCACTGGCTACCACTGCGGGCGCTAACCAACCCGGCAGACGACGCGGTATTCGTCAGCCAGCAAGGCCGACGCCTCGGCCCGCGCGCGATTCAGGTTCGGGTCAAACTCGCCGGCGAGCGCGAACTGGGGCAGAACCTGCACCCGCACATGTTGCGGCACTCCTTCGCCAGCCATTTGCTCGAATCCTCCCAGGACCTGCGCGCAGTGCAGGAACTGCTCGGCCACTCGGACATCAAGACCACCCAGATCTACACCCACCTGGACTTCCAGCACCTGGCGGCGGTCTACGACAGCGCCCATCCACGGGCCAAACGCATGAAAGGCGACGATTCATGAGCATCCAGTTGATCACCTTCGACCTCGACGACACCCTGTGGGACACCGCCCCGGTGATCGTCAGCGCCGAAGCGGTTTTGCGCGAATGGCTGAGCGAACATGCGCCGAATCTGGGCGCGGTGCCGGTGGAGCATCTGTGGTCGATCCGCGAGCGGGTGCTGGCCAGCGAGCCGGGATTGAAGCACCGCATCAGCGCGCTGCGCCGACGAGTGCTGTTCCATGCGCTGGAGGAAGCCGGGTACGCCCATGGCGAAGCTTCGGATCTGGCAGACAAGAGTTTTGAAGTGTTTCTGCATGCGCGGCATCAGATCGAAGTGTTTCCGGAAGTCGAGCCGATCCTGGAAACCCTCGCCAAACACTACGCCCTCGGCGTGGTCACCAACGGCAACGCCGATGTGCGTCGGTTGGGGCTGGCGGATTACTTCAAGTTTGCGCTGTGCGCCGAAGACATCGGCATCGCCAAGCCGGATGTGCGACTGTTCCATGAAGCGTTGCAGCGCGGTGGCGTGAGCGCCGAGGCGGCGGTGCATATCGGTGACCACCCGGGGGACGACATCGCCGGGGCGCAGCAAGCGGGATTGCGTGCGATCTGGTTCAACCCGGCCGGCAAGGTCTGGGAAGCGGAGCGCCTGCCGGATGCCGAGATTCGTAGCCTGAACGATCTGCCCGCGGTGCTCGCCCGCTGGAACAGCCGCGGCTAACTTTCTTTCGCCCATGAAAAAGCCCGCAGCGACGGCGGGCTTTTTCAGCAAGCGAGCGACACGCCTCAGATAGGGCGGCTGCCGTACTTGTTGTCCGGTTTCTTGGGCGGATCGGCGACCACGTTGGCCTCCACTTCCTGCACCTTGCCGCCGCGTGCAAGGAACTCTTCCATGGCCTTGGCCAGGGCATCGCGTTCCTTGTTCTTGGCTTCGATGCTCGGCAACTCGTCGACCGACACCGCAGCCTTGGCCTTGCCTTTGGCAGCCGGGGCCGGCGTATCGTCACCGCCATCGTCTTCAGCAACGTCTTCCGCTGCTGCTTCCAGACCGTCTTCGGCCTCGTCTTCGTCGCCTACTTCGAGGTCGTCGTTTTCCAGATCATCGTCGCTCATGTTCTACCTCATGACTTGCGAAAAGCAGATTAGTTATAGACCAGCTTTGGCGACTGTCGAAAGTCGCCGGAAAAAAATCGGTAACCATTGGTGACCAACGGTTTATGCCCCTTCACCGTGCAAGGTGGCGAGGACTTTACGGGCACCGCCATGATCACGGTGCTCGCCCAGATAAACGCCTTGCCAGGTACCCAGTGCCAGTCGGCCCGCCGTTACCGGCAAACTGATCTGACAGCCCAGCACGCTGGCCTTGAAGTGCGCCGGGAGGTCGTCCAGGCCTTCGTCGTTATGCTCATAGCCGTCTGCTCCTTGTGGGATCAGACGATTGAAAAATCGTTCGAAGTCGCGACGTACCGCCGGATCGGCGTTCTCGTTGATGGTCAACGACGCCGAGGTATGCTGCAGCCACAAATGCAACAGACCGACCCGGCATGCCTTGAGTTCAGGCAGGCCGGCGAGCAACTCGTCGGTCACCAGATGAAAGCCCCGGGGCCGTGCCCGCAGGGTTATCAGAGTCTGTTGCCACATACAGTTCTCCGCACGTTCGGGGCGCATTCTAGCGCGCTCTGGAAAAAAACAAAGGCCCTAATATTCCTTCAATGATGTAAGCCTTTGGCCGCAGAAAAACACTCGTCGTAAACACGACCAAAGCAGTACGAAAAATCCTTTCAGCTGTATCAGGGGAGACAAATTCCAGACAAAAAAATGCCCGGCGAACCGGGCAAGTTTTTTGCGGCGCGTGCTTACAGGTTGTAGCCGCGCTCGTTGTGTTGTGCCAGATCCAGGCCGACCGATTCTTCTTCCTCGGTCACGCGCAGACCCATCACGGCATCCAGTACCTTGAGGATGATGAAGGTGACGATCGCGGTGTAGATCACGGTGAAGCCGACGCCTTTGCACTGAATCCAGACTTGTGCGGCGATGTCGGTGACGGTGCCGAAGCCACCCAGCGACGGTGCAGCGAACACACCGGTCAGGATCGCGCCAAGGATACCGCCGATACCGTGCACGCCGAAGGCATCCAGGGAGTCGTCATAACCGAGTTTGCGTTTCAGGGTGGTGGCGCAGAAGAAGCACACCACGCCTGCCGCCAGACCGATGACCAGGGCGCCCATCGGGCCCACGGTGCCCGCGGCCGGAGTGATCGCCACCAGACCTGCAACGACGCCGGATGCGATACCCAGTGCGCTTGGTTTGCCGTGGGTGATCCACTCGGCGAACATCCAGCCCAGTGCAGCAGCGGCGGTCGCGATCTGGGTCACCAGCATCGCCATGCCGGCGGTGCCGTTGGCGGCCGCAGCGGAACCGGCGTTGAAGCCGAACCAGCCAACCCACAGCATCGCCGCGCCCATCAGGGTGTAACCCAGATTGTGTGGCGCCATCGGGGTGGTCGGGAAGCCTTTGCGCTTGCCCAGAACCAGGCAGGCAATCAGACCGGCCACACCGGCGTTGATGTGCACCACGGTGCCGCCGGCGAAGTCGAGTACGCCCCAGTCCCACATCAGGCCGCCGTTGCCGGACCAGACCATGTGCGCGATCGGTGCATAAACCAGGGTGAACCAGATGCCCATGAAGATCAGCATCGCGGAGAACTTCATCCGCTCGGCGAACGCACCGACGATCAGCGCCGGGGTGATGATCGCGAAGGTCATCTGGAAGGTGATGAAGACCGCCTCGGGGAACAGCGCCGCCGGGCCGGTCAGGCTCGCTGGCGTGACACCGGCGAGGAACGCCTTGCCGAAACCACCCACGAACGAGTTGAAGTTGACGACGCCCTGCTCCATGCCGGTGGTGTCGAACGCGATGCTGTAGCCATAAATGACCCACAGGACGCTGATCAGACCGGTAATGGCGAAGCACTGCATCATCACGGAAAGAATGTTTTTCGACCGAACCATGCCGCCGTAGAACAGCGCGAGGCCGGGAATGGTCATGAATAGCACGAGGGCTG
The DNA here is from genome assembly GCF_002112685.1 of Pseudomonas sp. R15(2017). Taxonomy (NCBI): domain Bacteria; kingdom Pseudomonadati; phylum Pseudomonadota; class Gammaproteobacteria; order Pseudomonadales; family Pseudomonadaceae; genus Pseudomonas; species Pseudomonas sp. R15(2017). The sequence continues at coordinate 329,275 of NZ_NEII01000001.1, read as the reverse complement.
TGGAGGTGAGCATCCAGGCGGTGTCGCCGGAGTTCAGGACTGGAGCTGCCACTTCGTCTGCCGCCATGGCCAGGCCGGGCATTACGATAGACAACAGGGCTCCTAGCCCTGCGAATTTACGCAGAGTCATATTGTTTTCTCCTGGGGCGTTGGGTTTGTGGCGGCGTTTAGATCGCGTCGGTATCGGTTTCGCCGGTACGGATGCGGATCGCCTGTTCCAGATTGACCACGAAGATCTTGCCGTCACCGATCTTGCCGGTGTTGGCAGCCTTGGTTATCGCCTCGATAACCCGATCCAGATCCTTGTCGTCGATGGCAACGTCGATTTTCACCTTGGGCAGAAAATCGACCACATACTCCGCGCCGCGATACAGCTCGGTGTGACCCTTCTGCCGACCGAAGCCTTTGACTTCAGTAACGGTAATGCCCTGCACGCCGATTTCGGACAGCGACTCGCGCACGTCGTCCAACTTGAACGGCTTGATGATGGCAGTGACTAGCTTCATGAAACTCTCTCCCGAATTGATGGACTTGCCCCAGGAAAACAAACCCGACTCAAGTCTAAGCGCAGTGCCTGGCTTTGTAACGCTTCGTTGTCGACGCCAGCTAACCGCTCCAGACGAAACTCCCCGCTCCGTCTGCCGCACTGCATTCGTCACAGCGACTGCATCAGTGCATGGGTCGAAGGTGACTAAGCAGAAAGCTTGCCATCTCGCCAAAAACCACTGATTTCAATCCCTTGGCCGCTGCCGCAGATGCCATCACCCAAATGGCACTCGGGATACGCACAACAACGGTGCGTGGCCGTGCATCCAGTTGCGCGAAAAGCGTGCATCCGTGCCTGCACCAATGACTATAGACACTGCGTGATACACTGCCGGCCATAGTTTCCAGGACATATCCCATGCTCGCGCCCAAAGACTTCCTCGACGCCCTGAGCGGCACCGCCTCCCGCCTGTTCAGCGGCGACACGCCCTTGCCAAAAGCCGAAATCGAAAGCCAGTTCAAGATGCTGCTGCAAAGCGCCTTCAGCAAACTGGACCTGGTGAGCCGCGAAGAGTTTGACAGTCAGATGGTAGTACTGGCGCGCACTCGCGCCCGGCTCGAGAGCCTTGAGGCGAAGGTGGCGGAAATGGAGGCGAAGCTGACGCCGCCGGCTGAGTAACACCTCGTGTCTTTGTGAATGCGGTCCCTTGTGGGAGCGGGCTTGCCCGCGAATGAAGGTCGGAACGACCTTCCCGCGATTCAGGATTCGCTATCGACTTCCGGCAGAATCCTACAGATTGCAACCCCGCCGTCCGATTGCGCCGTGAAGCCCTGATTCCTAAGCTCACCCAATGCTGAATGTTCAGCACTGGGTTTGGCGACCCGGCAACATTTGACGCAGCGCGATGATGTTCGAACGAGGGAAATACTCCCACCTCGAATTATGGCGGCTGTGCGTGGGAGACCTTCGGGTCTGCCGGTTTTCGAATGTCCCGGTTCGCCAATCCGCGCATAGCTGCCACCCTTTTTGTTTGGCGACGATCAGAGGCAGCTTTCTTCACCACATTCGAGAACCGAGTCATGGACGAAAGCTATTTAATTCCCAACGTCTTCATCCGCCACAAACTCCACCTTCACGCCCTTCTTATCCAGAACCAACCCTGGTTCTCCGCCCGCGACCTAGGCCGCCTGCTGCACATCTACCTCAACGAACGCATGCTGCGAAAACTCGACCCCGACCAATACCAAACCCGCAAAACCCTGATCCACAACCAGATCGAAAACACCCTCCTGATCAGCGAATCCGGCATCTACGCCCTCCTCGTCTATCACTACTGCCCCGAATACCGAGCGCTACGCGAATGGCTCACCCATCAGGTCATCCCCACCCTGCGCGACGCCCAGCACCCCACCACAAGCGAACGCCCACAGCTAAGCCTGCTGAATTGGCCCGAGATGTCGTTGAGTTTGCTGCACTGGAATAACCAGCCGTGGATTCGGTTGCAGGATGTGCCGCAGATGGTGGTAGAGCGGAAAAAACGAAAACACCCGGTGCCGAGCAGTTGGTGGAAAAGGGCTTCGCGGATGCTGCAATCGCTATAGGCCCGCATGCCGGAGCTGGGCCCTGCGTAAATCGTAAGTCGACTGAAGATTCATCCAGAACTCAGGCGTGGTGTTGAGGTGAATTGCCAGTCTGATTGCCAAATCGGCGCAGATCCTGAGTTGGCATTTCACAAGCTTCTCGATCTCGGTTTCAGGCCAGTTTGTGGGCATGGCCAAGTCCATGACCGTCATGCCCAACGGCTCCATGAATTCCTTATTCAGAACCTCACCCGGATGAATCGGGCGCATACCATTGCGGTCCATTTTTCGCCTCCAGAGGCTGCACTGAGCGGCCAAACTGGAGCATCCGACTTTGCGATACAAGACCGTCGAGTCGCTTTCGCTGGCGTCCTACAACTATTAGGGCATGCCCCTACAAAAATCAGCGTCTACGCCTGGTTATGCAGTCCTTACACCTGTCATTACATTGGCAAACGAAAATGCACCCATCAGGATGGAGGTCTCTGTGAAGGATAAAGAGAGGAAGACAAAGCTACTTCTGATTGTTGAACTACACCTTGAAGCACTCCGACTGGCTGGAAATATGTCAGCCAATCAACGGAGGTTTATTGAAGTCGCCCTTACGTGCGGACCTGAGCTTGAGCCAAGCGGCTTGTTGGCGGGCAGAAAATCCTGAATCCGTCCAAACCAACGTCCTTCACTTACGTAAGTACCGTCCTACAAGGACTGTCCCCCATGCCTGATTACGTGAGTATCCCTGCCTTCGCTACCTTCTGCGGCCTGATCCAAACAGAACACAGACAATGCGAAGAAAAGGAAAAGGTACCGAGCTCCGTAATCAGACACTCAAATCTGAAGCCCGCAAACTTGCACACCGAACCGTATCTATGGATCCGGAAGCATTAGCGGCCGGGGTGGATGCAACATCACTCGGAATTGAGCCAATTACTCCTGTAGCAATCAATGCATACCACCAGTGGAGCGGGCCCGTGAGCTATCCATGGGATGACGTGCTGAAGTGGAAAACCAAAGACGCAAAGGGTCTGGACCTGGCTTTTTGGTACGAAGGAGAACTGTGCGGCTTGTGTTACGCAACTCCGCGCAAAAGCACGATCTGCATAAAAATCATCCTTTTGCAGGGACGAACTGGCAGAACCCACACCTTGCGAGGCTGGATCGCACCCATGGCGCTACTGACAACTGAATTCTACGCACGGAGACTGGGATGTACTGAAATTGAGGTCCAGGAACCTGACTCTGGCGCCATCCCTTACTACCAAAAACTTGGCTTTCATTTCGACACAACCGACCGCCTTGTCTTTCCACTGGACGACCAATAAGATCGATTCATTCCTCCAGACACGAGAGGTGTCTATGAAACAGAAGAAGCGGAAAAAACAGCCGTTACTTGCATCCAGGCTTCGTGTAGAAGGGCCCAGTTTGGCCGATACGATTTCTGCCAGTCAGCGGAATTTTTTGAAGGTCGCCGCGACCTATGGCAAAGAATTGGAGCCAGATGGCTGGCTCGCCGGTGGCGGAACCTGAATCCCGAATTAAAAGACCGCCTGGTTGGCGGTTTTTTTTACGCCTGACGATTAATCATTTCGACTCCAGCAACATCCAGTGAAGGTTTGCCCAGGCAGCCGTCCCTCCAACACTCTCCTCCCCGACTACCCTTAAAAAACCGCAGGAAGCGGCCCCAGATTCAACTCAAGGAAAGACCATGTCACTCGCCATCGTCCATAGCCGCGCCCAGATTGGCGTGGATGCCCCCGCTGTCACCGTTGAAGTTCACCTCGCCAATGGCTTGCCCTCGCTGACCATGGTCGGCCTGCCCGAAGCGGCGGTGAAGGAGAGCAAGGACCGGGTGCGCAGTGCGATCATCAATTCCGGGCTGCAGTTTCCGGCGCGGCGGATCACCTTGAATCTGGCACCGGCGGATCTGCCCAAGGATGGCGGGCGGTTCGATCTGGCGATTGCGCTGGGGATACTGTCGGCGAGTGTGCAGGTGCCGACGTTGACGCTCGATGACGTGGAGTGTCTGGGTGAGCTGGCGTTATCCGGCGCCGTGCGGGCGGTGCGCGGGGTGTTGCCGGCGGCGCTGGCGGCGCGCAAGGCCGGGCGGACGCTGGTGGTGCCGCGGGCGAATGCCGAGGAGGCGTGTCTGGCGTCGGGACTGAGGGTGATTGCGGTGGATCATCTGCTGGAGGCCGTGGCGCATTTCAACGGGCATACACCGGTCGAGCCTTACGTCTCTGATGGGCTGATCCATGCCGCCAAACCCTATCCCGACTTGAATGAGGTACAAGGCCAACTGGCCGCCAAGCGGGCACTGCTGATTGCCGCCGCCGGTGCGCACAATCTGCTGTTCAGCGGGCCACCGGGGACGGGCAAGACGTTGCTGGCCAGTCGTTTGCCGGGCTTGCTGCCACCGCTGGCCGAGAGTGAAGCGCTGGAAGTGGCGGCGATTCAATCCGTCGCCAGCGGGGCGCCGCTGACTCACTGGCCGCAGCGCCCGTTCCGCCAACCGCATCACTCGGCCTCCGGGCCGGCACTGGTCGGAGGCAGCTCAAAACCGCAACCCGGCGAAATCACCCTCGCCCACCACGGCGTATTGTTTCTTGATGAACTGCCCGAGTTTGACCGCAAGGTGCTGGAGGTCCTGCGCGAACCGCTGGAATCCGGCTGCATCGTCATCGCACGGGCCAAGGAACGGGTGCGGTTTCCCGCCCGATTCCAGCTGGTGGCAGCGATGAATCCCTGCCCTTGTGGATATCTTGGCGAGCCCAGCGGCAAGTGCTCGTGCACGCCGGACATGGTGCAGCGCTATCGCAACAAGTTATCGGGGCCGTTGCTCGATCGGATCGATTTGCACCTGACGGTGGCGAGGGAAGCGACAGCGTTGAACCCGGCGGTGAAACCGGGAGAGGACAGCGCCAGCGCAGCCACATTGGTCGCCGAGGCCCGCGAACGCCAGCAAAGACGCCAGGGGTGCGCCAATGCGTTTCTCGATTTGCCGGGGCTGAAGAAGCACTGCAAGTTATCCACAGCCGATGAAACCTGGCTGGAGACGGCGTGCGAAAGACTGACCTTGTCGCTGCGCTCGGCGCATCGGCTGCTCAAGGTCGCGCGGACACTGGCGGATCTGGAGAAGCGTGCGGATATCAGTCGCGAACATCTGGCCGAAGCGTTGCAGTATCGGCCGGCGACTCAGTAAGTGCCGAGATTGTGGTGGCCCCAAACGCAAGCAGGCTCGCTCCCACAAGTCCAACATAGATCCTGTGGGAGCGAGCCTGCTCGCGATCGCTATTTCAGAGACGCCTCAACGGAAGCGGTCGACCTCTTGGCGCAGGTCGGCTGCCAGGCCTTCCAGCTCCTTGGCGGTGATGGCCAGGTTCGACACCACTTCGCGCTGCTCGCTGTTGGCCATCGCGATGCTCTGCAAGTTACTGCTGAGCAAAGTCGCGGTGCTGCTCTGCTCCTGAGTCGCGGTGGTGATCGCGGCAAACTGCTCACCCGCCGAGCGACTTTGCTCGTCAATGCGCGCAAGTGCCGAGGCCACGTTGGCGTTACGCGACAGGCCTTCCTGCATCAGCAGGTTGCCCTGCTCCATGGTGCTGATGGCGTTACCGGTTTCCTGCTGAATGCTGTGAATCATGCTGGAAATTTCATCCGTCGCCTGACGGGTACGCGAGGCCAGGCTGCGCACCTCGTCGGCCACCACGGCAAAGCCGCGACCTTGCTCACCGGCACGGGCCGCTTCGATGGCCGCGTTGAGTGCCAGCAGGTTGGTCTGTTCGGCAATCGAGGTGATAACGCTGACGATGCCGCCGATTTCCTGGGAGCGCTGACCGAGCGTATTGATCACGGTCGCGGTGGTGTTCAGTGCGCCGGCAATCTGCTCCAGCGAGGAAGACGCCTCTTCCATCGACGTACGACCGATCTGAGTCTGCTGGGCGTTTTCCTGGGCCAGACGCTGGGTGTTGCCCATGTTGTCGGCAATGTTCAGCGAGGTGGCGGAGAACTCCTCTACCGCGCCGGCCATGCTGGTGATCTCGCCGGACTGCTGCTCCATGCCTTCGTACGCGCCACCGGACAGACCGGACAGCGCTTGAGCCCGGCGGTTGACCTCTTCCGAAGCGCGGCGGATGTGCTCGACCATGGTCGACAGTGCCTGACTCATCTGGTTGAACGCGCGAGCCAGCTGACCGATCTCGTCGTTGCTCGACACGCTCAGGCGCACGCTCAGATCACCGGCGCCCAGGGCTTCGGCCTGACGCACCAGATCGCCCAGCGGCGCCAGCTTGCTGCGCAGCAACCAGACCACGGAGCCGACCGCCAGCAACATCGCCAGCAGGCTGCCGATGGCCAGTTGGGTGCCGACGCTCCAGGTCACCGCGCGGATCTCGGTCTTCGGCATGCTTGCCACCACCGACCACGGTCCACCCTCGAACGGCACGGCGATGCTGTAGAAGTCTTCGGACTTGTCGCTCCAGAACCGGCCTTTACCCGGCGCCTTCGCCAAATCGTTGACCACAGGAATCGCTTGATCGAGCGCCTGCACGCCCGCCGGCGCGACCAGCCATTGATTCTTCTCGTCCAGCAGCGCCAGCGAGCCGGTCTGGCCGATGCGGAAGCGCTTGAGGTTGTCGAACTGGGCGTTTTGCGCGTCGGTGTAATCGAAGCCGACGAACAACACCGCAATCACCTTGCCGCTGCTGTCTCGCACCGGGGTGTATTGGGTCATGTAGGAGCGATCGAACAGCAGAGCGCGACCGACGTAGCCCTGCCCTGCCATCAATTTCGCATAGGCCGGGTGAGCGTGATCGAGCACGGTGCCGATGGCGCGGGTGCCATCCTGTTTGGTCAGCGAGGTGCTGACGCGGATGAAGTCTTCGCCGCTGCGCACGAACAGCGTGGCGACACCCGCCGTCATCTGTTTGAACTCGTCGACTTCCTTGAAGTTGTTGTTCAACACTTCGCTGCCTAGGTGCAGGCCCGGCGTCTGGGTGCCGGCCACGGTCACCGGCTCGCTCGGATGAATGCTCAGACCTGCACTGAAGCGCTTCTCGAACAGCCCGCTCAGGCGCTGGGTGCTTTCACGCAGCGTGCCGTGGAAGGTGCTCAATTGGTCGGCGAGCAGGCGTGCCTCGCTGGCCAGGTGTTCTTCACGGGTGGCGAGGTTGGCGGTATCCAGCGAACGCAAAGCAAAGACGGTACTGCCGCTGATGACTATCGCCAGTATCACGGCGAGCGCGAGGCCCAGCTGCGAGGCGATCCGAGCGCGAGGTTGAGACATGGACAGCTCCTGGCCGAACTTCCGATCCTCCTTGATCGCAGCTCGGATAATTTTCTAATGGGGGGTGAATCGTGGAGACCGGCACGACGGTTCCACATGCACGTATTCGGCGGTAAAACCGAATACTTGAGCGAAAAACAGGGTTATGGCGAAAGGCCGGCATTGTGCAGGCTCGAACGATTCAGCTCAAGCGCGTGACCGCCGGCAGCGCCATGCCGCGCACTTCGTTTTGCAGGAAGTCGCTGAGGCGGCGCAAACGTTCACCTCCCGGACGGGTCTTTGGCCACACCAGGTAATAATTCAGTCCGCTGGCGACCGCCGTCGGCCACGGCAGACTCAGGCGCCCTTGCGCGACATCCTCGGCCACCATCAGCAGATCGCCCATGGACACCCCATAGCCCCGGGCCGCCGCGATCATGCCCAGTTCCAGGGTATCGAAAACCTGCCCGCCCTTGAGCGACACCTGATCTGACAGCCCCATGTGCTCCAGCCAGCTACGCCAGTCCCGGCGATCCGGCGTCGGGTGCAACAACTCGGCGCTGGCCAGTCGCGCCACATCCCAGGGCTGATCGTTGAGCAGGTTCGGCGCGCCGACCGGAATCAGCTCTTCGGGAAACAGCAGACTGGCTTCCCAGTCCAGCGGAAAATGCCCGTCGCTCAGCAATACTGCGCAATCGAAGGGCTCGTTGTTGAAGTCCACCGAATCCACATCCATCCACGCACTGGTCAGTTGCACCTCATTGCCGGGCTGCAAATGGCGGAATCGACTGAGCCGCGCCAGCAACCAGCGCATGGTCAGGGTCGACGGGGCCTTCATGCGCAGGATGTCATCTTCCGCACGCAAGGTATTGCAGGCTCGCTCCAGCGCGGCGAAGCCTTCGCGGATGCCCGGCAGCAGCAGGCGTGCCGACTCGGTCAGTTGCAGGTTGCGCCCGCTGCGATGGAACAAGCGGCAGGCGAAGTGCTCTTCGAGCGTACGGATGTGCCGGCTCACCGCACTCTGGGTAATCGACAATTCTTCAGCCGCCCGGGTGAACGAACTGTGGCGCGCCGCCGCTTCGAATGCGCGCAGGGCATACAAGGGTGGAAGACGACGGGACATGCACAGCGCTCCAATAGCGGGATTGCGTCAACTTAGCAGAATCGCGGCAGGATGAGTTTTAATCATGCCACCCATCCTTTTTATCCCTTTGTGCAACCTGCGCCAAACCCTGAGAATCGACGGTCTCTTGCCCCCTCTTTTAAAAGGATGTGAAAACATGCAGCGTCCTGTGCGTACCGAACTCTGGGCCATCCTGCGGCTGGCGGGGCCGTTGATCGCCTCGCAGTTGGCGCACATGCTGATGGTGCTGACCGATACCCTGATGATGGCGCGCCTCAGTCCCGAAGCGCTGGCCGGCGGTGGCCTGGGCGCGGCCACTTATTCATTCGTGTCTATTTTCTGCATCGGCGTGATCGCGGCGGTCGGCACCCTGGTGGCGATTCGTCAGGGCGCCGGCGACATCATCGGTGCCGCTCGCCTGACACAGGCCGGGCTGTGGCTGGCGTGGCTGATGGCGCTCGGTGCCGGGCTGCTGTTGTGGAACCTCAAACCGGTGCTCCTGCTGTTCGGCCAGACCGAGACCAACGTCAACGCCGCCGGACAGTTCCTGATCGCCTTGCCGTTCGCCCTGCCCGGCTACCTGAGCTTCATGGCCCTGCGCGGTTTCACCAGCGCCATCGGCCGGGCAACACCCGTGATGGTTATCAGCCTCGCCGGCACGGTGGCCAACTTCCTGCTCAACTACGCGCTGATCACCGGCATGTTCGGCCTGCCAAAACTCGGGCTGACCGGTATCGGCTTGGTCACGGCGATTGTCGCCAGCTGCATGGCACTGGCACTGGCCTGGCATATTCGCCGGCATCCGGCCTATGACGCCTACCCGTTGCGCGAAGGCCTGTCGCGGCCGAACCGGCAGTACCTGAAAGAGCTCTGGCGCCTGGGCCTGCCGATCGGCGGCACCTACGCAGTGGAAGTCGGGCTGTTCGCTTTCGCGGCGCTGTGCATGGGGACCATGGGCAGCACCCAACTGGCGGCGCACCAGATTGCTCTGCAAATCGTCTCGGTGGCGTTCATGGTTCCGGCGGGGATGTCTTATGCGATCACCATGCGCGTCGGCCAGCATTACGGCGCCGGGCAATTGAGCGATGCGCGGATGTCCGGACGGGTCGGCATCGTCTTCGGTGCGGTGGTGATGCTGGCGTTTGCGATGGTGTTCTGGTTACTGCCGAATCAGCTGGTCGGTTTGTTCCTCGACCATAACGACCCGGCGTTTGCCGAGGTGATTCGTCTGGCCGTCAGCCTGCTGGCTGTGGCGGCGTGGTTCGAGCTGTTCGACGGCACCCAGACGATTGCCATGGGCTGTATTCGCGGGCTCAAGGATGCCAAAACCACGTTTCTGGTCGGACTCGGTTGCTACTGGCTGATCGGCGCGCCGGCCGCGTGGCTGATGGCGTTCCATCTGCACTGGGGGCCGACCGGCGTCTGGTGGGGTCTGGCGCTGGGGCTGGCCTGCGCGGCGGTGAGCCTGACGCTGGCGTTCGAATGGAAGATGAAGCGGATGATTCGGCTGGAACCACAATCTCAAGGCTTCAAGATCGCTCAGCCAGAATGAGTTTCACTGTGGGAGCGAGCTTGCTCGCGATGAGGGTGTGTCAGTGACTAATAATCCGACTGATACTCCGCCATCGCGAGCATGCTCGCTCCCACAGTAATTTGAGGCTAAACCACGATACCCAGCGGCGGCTGACTGGCATCAGCCACCAGGTAATCAACCAGTTCCGTCAACGGCAACGGCTTGCTGATCAGGTAACCCTGCACCTGATCGCAGCCGAACCCGCGCAGCAGATCCAGCTGCTCACGGGTTTCCACCCCTTCGGCCACCACTTCCAGGTGCAGGTTGTGCGCGAGGTTGATCATCGCGTGCACCAGTTTGCGGTTCTCTTCGCGTTGCTCCATGCCGCCGACAAAGCTCTTGTCGATCTTCAGCAAGGTGATCGGCAGGCTGTTGAGGTGCACGAACGATGAGAACCCGGTGCCGAAATCATCCAGCGAAAATCGCACGCCGAGACGACCCAAGGCGTCCATGGTCTGCTTGACCAGATCACTGCGGCGCATCACGGCGGTTTCGGTGAGTTCGAATTCCAGCCACTGCGCCTCGACCCCGCGCTCGGCGATCAGACGGCTGAGCGTCGGCAGCAACTGGCTGTCCTGAAACTGGCGGAACGACAGGTTGATCGCCATGTGCAGCGCCGGCAGACCGCGCTCGCGCAGGGCCTGCATGTCGCGCAGGGCCCGGGAAATCACCCAGTAACCCAGCGGCACGATCAGCCCGCTCTGCTCGGCCAGCGGCACGAATTCGCTGGGTGGCAACAGCCCGCGCTCACTGTGGCGCCAGCGCACCAGCGCTTCGAGACCGACGATCTGACCGTCCTGCAGGTTCAGGCGCGGCTGGTAATGCAGCTCCAGCTCGTCACGGCGCAAGGCCCGGCGCAGCTCGCTTTCGAGGTCGGCCATGCTCCGCGCGTTGCGGTTGATTCGCTCGTTGAAGATATGAAAGGTGCAGCCCTGAGTGCTCTTGGCTTGCTGCATGGCGATGTGCGCGTGCCACATCAACGGATCGGCGCCGCCCTGGGCCCGGGCATGGGCGATGCCGAGGCTGGAGCCAATCAACAGGCTTTCGCCATCGACCCAGTAAGGTTCAGCCAGCGCTTCGGTGATGCGCTCGGCCATCCATTCGGCCCGTTGCGGGGCGCGGCGGGTGTCGATCAGCAGGGCGAATTCGTCACTGCCCAGGCGCGCCAGTTGATCGCCGACTTCCAGCTGACTTTTCAGCCGCGCCACCACTTGCAGGATCAGGCGATCACCGGCCTGATGGCCGAGGGCGTCGTTGGCGTGGCGGAAGTTGTCGAGATCGAGGTGCCCGAGGGCGAGGCCGCGACCGTCGTTTTCCGCCAGACGGGCCGTGAGCAGGGTCTGGAAGCCTTGACGGTTGGCGATGCCGGTCAGCGGGTCCTGTTCGGCCAGGCGTTGCAAGGTGTTTTCCAGCACGCCGCGTTCGCGCACATGCCGCAGGCAGCGTCGAAGCATGTCGGTATCGAGGGCATCAAGTACCAGCCAGTCACTGACGCCGTCGGGCGCAGTCGCCGGCTCGTGTTCCAGAAGCAATACCGTCGGCAGGCTGCAACGGCCGGGGGCCGGCTGCAACGCGGGAACGGTCAATAACACCGCGTGGCGGTTGTCTTCGAACAGACTGCTGACCGACTCCCAGCTCGGCGCGCTGATCAGCACCGCCGCACTCCCCAACGGAGCCAGACACTCGCGCAATAACGCTGTCCACGCTGGCTCTTCGGCCAGTAGCAGCAAACGCAAGGGTTCGACAGGCGTAGTCAAGCTGACTCCCTAGACTCTGCAATGATGTGGGCGGCGGGCATTATGCCGTTGCGGCAACCAATGACCAAACGACAACGGAAAGCAAAACGTTATTTTGTGTCACGAATGAGAACATTAGCCGCAAAATCACCGCGCATCCTGCGTGAAAGTAACAAAACCGGCAAATTTGAATCGCGTGCTGCGTCACAAGTCGGAGAGAGCAGCACAAATCGCTGAGCCTGTTAAAATGCCGGCCCATTTCGTCAACGACTCCCGAATTTTCGTATGTCCCGACTCAATCCCCGGCAGCAAGAAGCCGTGAACTACGTCGGCGGCCCTCTATTGGTGCTCGCCGGTGCTGGCTCCGGCAAGACCAGTGTGATCACGCGCAAGATCGCGCACTTGATCCAGAACTGCGGCATCCGTGCCCAGTACATCGTCGCCATGACCTTCACCAACAAGGCCGCGCGCGAAATGAAAGAGCGGGTCGGCACCCTGCTGCGTCCAGGTGAAGGACGCGGGCTGACGGTCTGCACCTTCCACAACCTTGGCCTGAACATCATCCGCAAGGAACATGAACGACTGGGCTACAAACCCGGTTTCTCGATCTTCGACGAAACCGACGTCAAGTCGCTGATGACCGACATCATGCAGAAGGAATACGCAGGCGACGACGGCGTCGACGAGATCAAGAACATGATCGGCGCCTGGAAAAACGACCTGATTCTGCCGGCCCAGGCCCTGGAAAACGCCCGCAACCCCAAGGAACAGACCGCCGCCATCGTCTACACCCACTACCAGCGCACGCTCAAGGCGTTCAACGCGGTGGACTTCGACGACCTGATCCTGCTGCCGGTGAAACTCTTCGAAGAGCACGCCGACATCCTCGAAAAGTGGCAGAACAAGGTGCGTTACCTGCTGGTCGACGAATACCAGGACACCAACGCCAGCCAGTACCTGCTGGTGAAAATGCTCATTGGCAAGCGCAACCAGTTCACCGTGGTGGGCGACGACGACCAGTCGATCTACGCCTGGCGCGGCGCACGGCCGGAAAACCTGATGCTGCTCAAGGACGACTATCCGTCCCTGAAAGTGGTGATGCTCGAGCAGAATTACCGCTCCACCAGCCGCATCCTGCGCTGCGCCAACGTGCTGATCTCGAACAACCCGCACGAATTCGAAAAACAGCTGTGGAGTGAGATGGGCCACGGCGACGAAATCCGCGTGATCCGCTGCCGCAACGAGGACGCCGAAGCCGAGCGCGTGGCCATGGAAATCCTCAGCCTGCACTTGCGCACCGACCGCCCATACAGCGATTTCGCAATCCTCTATCGCGGCAACTACCAGGCCAAGCTGATCGAGCTGAAACTGCAACACCATCAGGTGCCGTACCGCCTGAGCGGCGGCAACAGCTTCTTCGGCCGTCAGGAAGTGAAAGACCTGATGGCCTACTTCCGCCTGATCGTGAACCCGGACGACGACAACGCCTTCCTGCGCGTGATCAACGTGCCGCGCCGGGAAATCGGCTCGACGACCCTGGAAAAACTCGGCAACTACGCCACCGAACGCAAGATCTCGATGTACGCCGCCACCGACGAGCTCGGCCTGTGCGAACATCTGGACAGCCGCTTCACCGATCGCCTGTCGCGCTTCAAGCGCTTCATGGACAAGGTGCGCGAGCAGTGCGCCGGCGAAGACCCGATCTCCGCCCTGCGCAGCATGGTCATGGACATCGACTACGAGAACTGGCTGCGCACCAACAGTTCCAGCGACAAGGCTGCGGACTACCGGATGAGCAACGTCTGGTTCCTGATCGAAGCCTTGAAGAACACCCTGGAAAAAGACGAAGACGGCGAAATGACCGTCGAGGACGCCATCGGCAAACTGGTTCTGCGTGACATGCTGGAACGTCAGCAGGAAGAGGAAGAAGGCGCCGAAGGCGTGCAGATGATGACCCTGCATGCGTCCAAGGGCCTGGAATTCCCTTACGTGTTCATCATGGGCATGGAAGAGGAAATCCTCCCGCACCGCTCCAGCATCGAAGCCGACACCATCGAAGAAGAACGCCGCCTGGCCTACGTGGGCATTACCCGCGCGCGCCAGACCCTGGCATTCACCTTCGCCGCCAAGCGCAAACAGTACGGCGAGATCATCGACTGCGCGCCAAGCCGCTTCCTCGATGAACTGCCGCCGGACGACCTGGCCTGGGAAGGCAACGACGACACACCGACCGAAGTCAAAGCCGTGCGGGGCAACAGCGCATTGGCTGATATACGCGCGATGTTAAAGCGCTAGAATTGACCACTTTTTACTAGACCTTCGACGCACAAAGCGTCAAATGAGGACAGCTTCATGGAAGCATTGCACCAGAAAATCCGCGAACAAGGCATTGTGCTTTCCGACCAGGTCCTGAAGGTCGACGCCTTCCTGAACCACCAGATCGACCCGGCCCTGATGAAGCTGATCGGCGACGAATTCGCCACGCTGTTCAAGGATTCGGGCATCACCAAGATCGTCACCATCGAAGCGTCGGGCATTGCCCCGGCGATCATGACCGGCCTGAACCTCGGCGTGCCGGTGATCTTCGCCCGCAAGCAACAGTCCCTGACCCTGACTGAAAACCTGCTGTCGGCGACCGTCTACTCGTTCACCAAGAAGACCGAAAGCACCGTGGCCATCTCTCCGCGCCACCTGACCAGCAGCGACCGCGTGCTGATCATCGACGACTTCCTGGCCAACGGTAAGGCGTCCCAGGCGCTGATCTCGATCATCAAACAGGCCGGCGCCACCGTCGCGGGCCTGGGCATCGTGATCGAGAAGTCGTTCCAGGGCGGCCGTGCGGAACTGGATTCGCAGGGTTACCGCGTCGAGTCGCTGGCTCGCGTGAAGTCGCTGAAGGATGGCGTGGTTACGTTCATCGAGTAATCGCTGATAGGCGCAAACACACTGCAATACCTGTGGGAGCTGGCTTGCCAGCGATGGGGCCATATCCTTCAACATCCTAGTTGAGTGATACACCGCCATCGCGGGCAAGCCCGCTCCCACAGGTTTTTTTGTTGTTTGTTATTGCGCGGTGGCCTTCAGGCCGGTGAGGAGCAACCGCTGAAACAGGTCTTCCTTCAGACCTTCGGGATCAGTGAGCTGCATGCGCGCCAGATGCTCGGGATACAGCGAAGCCTCAGGAGCATCCAGCGCTGCCTTGCCCAACTCCAGAATCTCCGTCAGCTTGAACTTGCTCTTGAGCCAGTTCAGCGCCCGCAACAGATCCTTCTCGACCTCAGTGAAGTCGCAGCCCAGCGGATACTCCGGAAACAGATTCGGATGCCGCGCGGCAATCGCCTGCAAGCGTTGCGGGGTGTTGTCGGTAAAGCGCGGATCGAGACGGAAATCCTTCGGCAGCTTGCCGACTTTCTGCGCCTGTTCGATCAGGCCCTGCTGGAAGCGTGAATCGCTGATATTGAGCAACGCCTCGATCACCACCGCATCCGACTTGCCGCGCAGATCGGCGATGCCGTACTCGGTGACCACGATATCGCGCAGGTGCCGTGGAATCGTGCAATGGCCGTATTCCCAGACAATGTTCGAGCTGACATCGCCGCCGGATTCGCGCCAGCTGCGCAGCAGCAGGATGGAGCGCGCATCGTGCAGCGCATGCCCCTGGGCAACGAAGTTGTACTGCCCGCCGACGCCGCTGAGCACCCGCCCGTCTTCCAGTTGATCCGCCACTCCGGCGCCCAGCAGGGTCATGGTGAACACAGTGTTGATGAACCGCGCATCCAGACGCTGCAGGCGTTTGAGCTCTTCCTGGCCGTACAGCTCGTTGATATAGCTGATGCGGGTCATGTTGAATTCGAGGCGTTTGCTCAGCGGTAACTCGCGCAAGCGTTCGTAGAAACTGCGCGGCCCGAGGAAGAAGCCGCCATGCACTGAAATGCCGTCGATTTGCGACGCCTCGTCGAGGATTCCGGCGTTGGCCTGCTCCTGAGTCTGTACATCCGGGTAAACCTTGCGCCGGATGATCCCGGCCTCGGCCAGCACCAGCAGACCGTTGACGAACATTTCGCTGCAACCGTACAGGCCTTTGGCGAAGGGCTCGATGCCGCCCTCGCGTTCGATCAACTGCGCCCACTGGCTGAGGTTCACATCGGCCAGCAAGGCCTGGTAACCGGCGTTGTCGGCCTGCCGCGCCAGCAATGCGGCGGTCAGCGCGTCGCCCATCGAACCGATGCCGATCTGCAAGGTGCCGCCATCGCGTACCAACGTACTGGCGTGCAATCCGATGAAGTGATCCTGAAACCCGACAGGCATGTTCGGCGTGGAAAACAGTGTGCTGCTGTCCTTCTCGTCGATCAGCAGGTCGAAGGTATCGATGTCGACTTCGGCGTCGCCCGGCATGTACGGCAACTCGGTGTGCACCTGGCCGACCAGCAGAATGGTCTCCCCCGCCGCCCGACGTTTGGCGATCATCGGGAACAGGTCGAGGGTGATGTCAGGGTTGCAACTGAGGCTCAGACGATCCGGGTGTTCGCTGCTGCTGGCAAGCAACTGCGCCACCAGGTTCAGGCCGGCGGCGTTGATGTCGCGGGCGGCGTGGCTGTAGTTGCTGCTGACGTAATCCTGCTGGGCCGGCGCGCTGTTGAGCAGGCTGCCCGGCTGCATGAAGAATTGCTCGATGCGGATGTTGGACGGCAGGCTGTCGCGGTGCAGGTCGGCAAGGAATTCCAGCTCCGGGTAATTACCGAACACCCGCTCGACGAAGGGCTCGATGAAGCGCTTCTGCAAACCGTCGCCCAGCGTCGGGCGGCCGAGGCACAGGGCGGTGTAGATCGTCAGTTGCCGTTCGGGCAATCCGGCGACCCGCCGGTACAGCGCGTTGACGAAGGGATTGGGTTTGCCCAGCCCCAGCGGCAGGCCCATGTGGATGTGCGCCGGCAACCGCGCCAGCACGTCGTCCACAGCCTGTTCGATCGAACACAACTGCACCATCTGAAGCCTCCTGCCCGTTCCGTGAATAGAGGTACGACCGAGATTGCCGGTTGTTTGCTGCAATGAACAGCCTCAGACCTGAACCGCGGGCACAAAAAAACCGTCCGAAGACGGTTTTTTTCGTCAGAAGCGCGGCTTATTTCAGGCCGGACATCTTCTGGATGGCGCCCTTCAGCTCTTCATCGGAGCAGTCGGCACAGGTGCCTTTCGGCGGCATGGAATTGATGCCGGTGATGGCCTTGGCCAGGATGCCGTCGAGGCCGCCCTGGTGATCGGCGCGCTCTTTCCAGGCTGCGGTGTCACCGATTTTCGGCGCGCCCAACAGGCCGGAGCCGTGGCAAGCGTTGCAATGTTTGGCAATCACTTCGTCCGGCGTCTTGGCGCCGCCACCGCCGCCTGCCGAAGCAGCGACTTCCATCCCCTTGCACTCTTGCCCTTGAACACACACCTGGCCGACCGGCTCAAGGCGTTTGGCAATGTCGTCATTCGTCGCAGCTTGAGCGCTGACAGCCCAGAGGGCCAGTACGGTTGCTGGTGCAGCCAGCATTTTCATAATTAGGTTCACGCGTTCACCCTCAATGGTGGCTATTCACGCCTGCGGCCACGGTTCGCAGGCGGGCGCAAGTATAGCGGTTAGCCCGCTTCACTGAAACAACCCCAAAGTCGAAGGGGTTATATCGCGCTGTGGAAAAACGTTTCGGGTGCCTTCGCCGGTATGGCCTGGCGCCTCTTTGTTTAAAAATTCGCCGGCGTGGCTGCGCTGATTAGTCGCGCCGGTGCATCGAACGGATTACGGAAACGATGCGGCTTGGTACTTTCAAAGTAGTAGCTGTCGCCGGCTTCGAGGATAAAAGTTTCAAGGCCCACCACCAGCTCCAGGCGCCCTTCCACCAGAATCCCGGTTTCCTCGCCTTCGTGGGTGAGCATTTCCTCGCCGGTATCCGCGCCCGGCGGGTAGATTTCATTGAGGAACGCGATGGCCCGGCTCGGGTGCGCGCGGCCGACCAGTTTCATGGTCACGGCGCCGTCGGAAATGTCGATCAGCTCGTTGGCCTTGTAGACGATCTGGGTCGGTTTTTCCTGCAGGATCTCTTCGGAAAAGAACTCGACCATGGACATGGGAATCCCGCCAAGAACTTTCCTCAGCGAACTGATCGAAGGGCTGACGCTGTTCTTTTCGATCATCGAAATGGTGCTGTTGGTGACGCCCGCGCGCTTGGCGAGTTCACGCTGGGAAAGCCCTTTGAGCTTGCGGATCGATTGCAGTCGTTCACCGACGTCCAAGGCTGGAGCCTCCTGATGTTGTAGAAATATTGAGCGTTATCATGGCGACAGCGTTCAGTATTTACAACACTTGGGCCCCGCTTGCGCTTCAACCCTCGGAATAGAGCCTTGGCACCCGTCGCAGGTTGCAGAAGATCTGGTACGGAATGGTGTCCGCCCACTTCGCCACGTCGCTGGCGAGGATATTCTTGCCCCACAACTCGACGGTCGAACCGAGGCCAGCTTGCGGCACGTCGGTCAGGTCGATGCACAGCATGTCCATCGACACCCGGCCAAGAATGCGGCTGCGCTGGCCGGCCACCAGCACCGGGGTGCCGGTCGGTGCCTGACGCGGGTAACCGTCGGCATAACCCATGGCAACCACGCCGATGCGCATCGGTTTGTCGGTGATGAATTTCGCACCGTAACCCACCGGTTCGCCAGGCGGCAGTTCGCGCACGCTGATGACTTTCGACTCCAGGGTCATCACCGGTTGCAGGCGCTCGGCCACAGCGTTGGCTTCTTCGAACGGGGTGGCGCCGTACAGCATGATGCCCGGGCGCACCCAGTCGCTGTGAATCTGCGGCCAGCCCAGCACCGCCGGCGAATTGCGCAGGCTGACTTCGGCCGCCAGGCCCTGACGCGCAGCTTCGAACACTGCAACCTGATCGGCGCTGCTCTGCTCGTGCAACTCATCGGCCCGGGCGAAGTGACTCATCAGCACGACTTTCGCCACTTTGCCGCTGGCCAGCAAACGCTGGTAAGCCGCTGGGTAATCCTTCGGATGCAGGCCGACCCGGTGCATGCCCGAATCGAGCTTCAGCCACACGGTGATCGGTTTGCTCAACGTCGCCTGCTCGATCGCTTCGAGCTGCCACAGCGAATGCACCACGCACCAGAAGTCGTGCTCGACGATCAGCGCCAGCTCATCGGCCTCGAAAAAGCCTTCGAGCAACAGCACCGGCGCAAGAATCCCGGCGGCACGCAGCTCCAGGGCTTCTTCGATGCATGCCACCGCGAAGCCGTCCGCTTCAGCCTCCAGCGCCTGGGCGCAACGCACTGCGCCATGGCCGTAGGCATCGGCCTTGATCACCGCCAGTGCCTTGGCACCGGTGACTTCACGGGCGATACGGTAGTTGTGACGCAGGGCTTGAAGGTCGATCAGGGCACGGGCAGGACGCATGGCAGCAGACTTCTTGGCGGTCATGGGAATAAAAACCGGCGCTGGCTGACGGCGTGAACCGCCAACAGCACCGGGAGAGGGATCTTTACAACGGGTTACGGCAACGCGGCGACGATGGAGATTTCGACCAGGATGCTCGGCTTGGCCATCTTCGCTTCAACCGTGGCACGGGCCGGGGCGGCGCCTTTGGGCAGCCATTGATCCCACACCGAATTCATGCCGGCAAAGTGCGCCTCGATGTCGTTCAGGTAGATCGTCGCCGACAGCAGGTGCTGTTTGTCGGTACCGGCCAGATCAAGCAAACGCTCGATGTTGGCGAGGACGTCGCGGGTCTGCTGTTCGACACCGGCGTTGAAGTCATCGCCGACCTGCCCGGACAGATACACCGTACCGTTGTGGCTGACGATCTGACTCATGCGCTCATTGGTGAGCTGGCGCTGGATTGCCATGCTTTGCGGACTCCTGGGTGGTGTTGCCATAACGGGAAATATCGAGGCCTTCGGCGCTGATCTGCGGCTTTTTCTTCGCCATCAGGTCAGCCAGCAAGCGACCGGAGCCGCACGCCATGGTCCAGCCGAGGGTGCCGTGACCGGTGTTCAGGAACAGGTTCTTGAACGGGGTGGCGCCGACGATCGGCGTGCCATCCGGGGTAGTTGGACGCAGGCCAGTCCAGAAACTCGCTTCGGCCAGATTGCCGCCCTGAGGATAAAGGTCGTTGACGATCATCTCCAGGGTTTCGCGCCGACGCGGGTTCAGCGACAGATCAAAACCGGCGATCTCCGCCATGCCGCCAACGCGGATGCGGTTGTCGAAACGGGTGATCGCAACCTTGTAGGTCTCGTCAAGAATGGTCGAAGTCGGAGCCATCGCCGGGTTGGTGATCGGCACGGTCAGCGAGTAGCCCTTCAACGGATACACCGGGGCCTTGATGCCCAGCGGCTTGAGCAGCTGCGGGGAGTAGCTGCCGAGGGCCAGCACGTAGCGGTCAGCGGTTTCCAGCTTGCCGTCGATCCACACGCCGTTGATGCGGTCACCGGCGAAGTCGAGGCGCTGGATGTCTTGACCGAAACGGAATTCCACACCGAGTTTGGTGGCCATTTCAGCGAGGCGGGTGGTGAAGATCTGGCAGTCGCCGGTCTGGTCGTTTGGCAGGCGCAGGGCACCGGCAAGGATGTCGGTGACACCGGCCAGCGCCGGTTCGACGCGGGCAATGCCGGCGCGGTCGAGCACTTCGAACGGCACGCCGGATTCTTTCAGTACGGCGATGTCCTTGGCGGCGTTATCCAGTTGTGCCTGGGTGCGGAACAACTGCGTGGTGCCAAGGCTGCGGCCCTCGTAGGCGATGCCGGTCTCGGCGCGCAATTCGTCGAGGCAGTCGCGGCTGTACTCGGACAGGCGCACCATGCGCTCCTTGTTCACCGCGTAACGGTTGGCGGTGCAGTTGCGCAGCATCTGCGCCATCCACAGGTACTGGTCGATGTCGGCGGTGGCCTTGATTGCCAGCGGCGCGTGGCGTTGCAGCAGCCACTTGATGGCTTTGAGGGGTACGCCCGGCGCAGCCCACGGCGAGGCGTAGCCCGGCGAGACCTGGCCGGCGTTGGCGAAACTGGTCTCCATGGCCGCGGCGGGCTGCCGGTCGACCACCACCACTTCAAACCCGGCACGGGCCAGATAGTAAGCACTGGCGGTACCGATGACGCCGCTACCCAAGACCATAACGCGCATTTTTGTATCCCTCATCGCGGCGTGCCGCGCATGTGTGTTGTCAGAGCAATGATGCGCGCAGTGTAAAAAAGATTTGCCAGTGCTTTTCACTGTATAAGCGCCTATATTTGGCGACAATTCTCGGCAAAAACCCTTTTCACGGAGGCGCATCCCCTATGCGTACCAACACTCAGACCAAACGTGAGCTGGACAAGATCGACCGCAACATCTTGCGGATCCTGCAGGCGGACGGACGGATTTCATTCACCGAACTAGGCGAAAAGGTCGGACTCTCCACCACGCCGTGTACCGAGCGGGTGCGGCGCCTGGAGCGCGAGGGGATCATCATGGGCTACAACGCCCGCCTCAATCCCCAGCATTTGAAGGGTAGTCTGCTGGTGTTCGTCGAGATCAGCCTCGACTACAAATCCGGCGATACTTTCGAAGAGTTCCGACGCGCGGTGCTGAAATTGCCCCATGTGCTGGAATGCCATCTGGTTTCAGGGGATTTCGACTATCTGGTGAAGGCGCGGATTTCCGAGATGGCCTCGTACCGCAAGCTGCTGGGCGACATCCTGCTCAAGCTGCCGCACGTGCGCGAATCCAAGAGCTACATCGTGATGGAAGAAGTGAAAGAGAGCCTGAGCCTGCCGATTCCGGACTGAGCTCAGACCAGCACCTGCCGGTTTTCGGCCATGTACTCGAACACCTGCTTCTCGACCCGTGGATGAATCAGCTCCACCGGGCGCCGGCCGTTGGGGCACGGCAAGGTTTGGGTAGTGCCGAACAACCGGCAGATCAGCGGCCGCTCGTCATACACCGTGCAGCCATTTGGCCCCAGATGCACACAGTTGAGTTCTTCCATGGCCGCGTCCTGCTCGGCGCGGGTCTTGCGCGGCAGGCGGGACATTTCTTCGGGTGAGGTGGTCACCGGCCCGCAGCAGTCATGGCAGCCCGGCACGCATTCGAACGTGGGAATCTGCTGACGCAGGGTGCGGATTTTCTGACTGTTGCAGCTCATTGCAGCGGTAACCGGAGCGAAATAGGCGGCAATTGTGCCGCAAAAGCCGTGATCCAGACACCACGGGCCGACCAATGTTGCCCGTCCTCGTGCCTGCGGCTTATGCTCCGTCAAATTTTCTCGACACCCGCTCAGGATGACGCCCATGAATGCCCGCGCCCACGCCTCCGCGAGCCAACCCCACGTTGCCTCTTACTACGCCGCCAGCAGCCTGCCGCAACCCGACCATCCGGTGCTGCAAGGTGAACTGATCGCCGACGTGTGCGTGGTCGGCGGCGGTTTCTCCGGGCTGAACACCGCGCTGGAGCTGGCGGAGCGCGGCTTGAGCGTGGTGTTGCTGGAAGCGCACCGGATCGGCTGGGGCGCCAGCGGTCGCAACGGCGGGCAACTGATTCGCGGGGTCGGTCACGGCCTCGATCAGTTCTCCAACGTGATCGGCACCGACGGCGTGCGTCAGATGAAGCTCATGGGCCTGGAAGCGGTGGAAATCGTCCGCCAGCGCGTCGAGAAATTTCAGATCCCCTGCGACCTGACCTGGGGTTACTGCGACCTCGCCAACAAACCTTCCGACCTTGAAGGTTTTGCCGAAGACGCCGAAGAGCTGCGCAGCCTCGGTTACAGCTACGAAACCCGCCTGCTGCAAGCGAACGAGATGCACACCGTAGTCGGCTCCAAACGCTATGTCGGCGGTCTGATCGATATGGGCTCAGGGCACCTGCACCCACTGAACCTGGCACTCGGCGAAGCCGCAGCGGCCCAACGACTCGGGGTGAAGCTGTTCGAGCAATCGGCGGTCACTCGCATCGACTACGGCCCGGAAGTCCGGGTGCATACAGCGCAAGGTTCGGTGCGGGCGAAGACCCTGGTGCTGGGCTGCAATGCCTATCTCAACAATCTGAATCCGCAACTCAGCGGCAAGGTACTGCCGGCCGGCAGCTACATCATCGCCACCGAACCGCTGAGCGAAGAACAGGCCCACGCCCTGCTGCCACAGAACATGGCGGTCTGCGATCAGCGGGTGGCGCTCGATTACTACAGGCTCTCGGCCGACCGTCGCCTGCTGTTCGGCGGCGCCTGCCATTACTCGGGGCGCGATCCGAAGGACATCGGCGCGTACATGCGGCCGAAGATGCTTGAAGTGTTCCCGCAGCTCGCGTCAGCGAAGATCGATTATCAGTGGGGCGGGATGATCGGCATCGGTGCCAACCGTCTGCCGCAGATTGGCCGGCTCGCCGATCAGCCGAACGTGTATTACGCCCAGGCCTATTCCGGCCACGGCGTGAATGCCACACACCTGGCAGGCAAGCTGTTGGCCGAAGCCATCAGCGGCCAGCACAGCGGCGGCTTCGACCTGTTCGCCAAGGTGCCACACATCACCTTCCCCGGCGGCAAGCATCTGCGCTCGCCGCTGTTGGCGTTGGGGATGTTGTGGCATCGCCTTAAAGAGTTGGTCTGAGATCGTTCCCACGCTCTGCGTGGGAATGCATCCAGTGACGCTCTGCGTCACAGCGGACGCGGAGCGTCCGGGGCGGCGTTCCCACGCAGAGCGTGGGAACGATCCCTCTAAATCCGCCAGAACGGCTTCACCCCCTCCTCCAGCGCCTGCTCGCGGGTTAGCCCGATGTCCTTGAGCTGTTCCGGCGTCAGTCGCAGCAACGCCTTGCGCGTATGCAGACGATGCCAGAACAGGTCCCAGCGACTCAGGCCGGACGGTGCGTTGCACATGCTCTCGTTGCGCGCATTGTCCTGTTGCCCTGCCTCCAGTTCCTGACTGTGTAATGTCAGCCGCACATCGCTCAAGCCGCTCATTTTCGCTGCTCCTGTTTACTTGGGTAGCCAGAGATTCCATGATGCGCGGGCGAGCAAAAGCATTACAGATTCAACACATCTGTATTATTTCCATACAGATTTGCTGTCTCTGCGACTGAATTGTCGATTTACGCCGCATCTGTACTGGTTTAACGAATCATCTGCATCGAGGCAGTGTCATGACGCTCTATGTGAATCTCGCCGAACTGCTCGGCACCCGCATCGAACAAGGCTTCTACCGCCCAGGTGACCGACTGCCGTCAGTGCGTGCCCTGAGCGTCGAACACGGGGTCAGCCTGAGCACGGTGCAGCAGGCCTATCGGATGCTGGAAGACAGCGGCCTGGCCACGCCGAAACCCAAGTCCGGGTACTTCGTGCCGGTCGGTCGCGAGTTGCCGGAACTGCCGGCGGTGGGGCGTCCGGCGCAGCGGCCGGTGGAAATTTCCCAGTGGGATCAGGTGCTGGAACTGATTCGCGCCGTGCCGCGCAAGGACGTGGTGCAGCTCGGTCGCGGCATGCCGGACATCTCGTCACCCACGATGAAACCGCTGCTGCGTGGGCTGGCCCGTATCAGCCGCCGTCAGGACATGCCCGGTCTGTATTACGACAATATCCACGGCACCCTCGAACTGCGCGAACAGATCGCCCGGCTGATGCTTGATTCCGGCTGCCAGTTGAGTGCCAGCGATCTGGTGGTCACCACCGGTTGCCACGAAGCCCTGTCCACCAGCATCCACGCGATCTGCGAGCCCGGCGACATCGTCGCGGTGGACTCGCCAAGCTTTCACGGCGCCATGCAGACCCTCAAGGGGCTGGGCATGAAAGCCCTGGAAATCCCCACCGATCCGCTCACCGGGATCAGCCTTGAAGCGCTGGAACTGGCGCTGGAGCAATGGCCGATCAAGGTCATCCAGCTCACCCCCAACTGCAACAACCCGCTTGGCTACATCATGCCGGAGTCGCGCAAGCGCGCCCTGCTCAACCTGGCCCAGCGCTTCGACGTGGCGATCATCGAGGACGATGTGTATGGCGAACTGGCCTACACCTACCCACGTCCGCGCACGATCAAATCCTTCGACGAAGACGGCCGTGTGCTGCTGTGCAGTTCGTTCTCCAAGACCCTGGCGCCGGGCCTGCGCATTGGCTGGGTCGCGCCCGGCCGCTATCTCGAGCGGGTGCTGCACATGAAATACATCAGCACTGGCTCCACGGCACCGCAACCGCAGATCGCCATCGCCGAATTTCTCAAGGCCGGGCACTTCGAACCGCATTTGCGGCGGATGCGCACGCAATACCAGCGCAATCGCGACGTGATGATCGATTGGGTGACCCGTTATTTCCCGGCCGGCACCCGCGCCAGCCGCCCGCAGGGCAGCTTCATGCTCTGGGTCGAACTGCCGGAAGGTTTCGATACGCTGAAACTGAATCGTGCGCTGCACGATCAGGGCGTACAGATTGCCGTCGGCAGCATCTTTTCCGCCTCGGGCAAATACCGCAATTGCCTGCGCATGAACTACGCGGCCAAACCCACAGCACTGATCGAAGAAGCGGTGCGCAAGGTCGGCGCGGCGGCGATCAAGCTGTTGGCCGAGGCCGATTAATCCACCATAAAGGCGCCCTGACCTTCAAACCGCACCGGATCGACGGGGCGGCTTGAGGCGTCATCGACCCGCGCATCCAGCTCCAGCTCCACTTCCAGCAGACTGCCCTGGATACCGGCGTCCGCCCGCCATGGAACAACGTGGATGCCCGGTCGCAGAAAATCACCTTCGACCGGTTGGCCGCTGTCCAGGCGCCAGTGCACCGCCGCACCGTCGACACGAGCAGCCACGATACGCAGTTGCAACGTGCCCGCCGCCCAACGGAAACGTTGCGGATCGGCGGGGGGCGCGACAAATGCCCAGCGCATCAAGCGCACGTCGGGACAGTGCACCCGCAAGTGCACGCTGCGCAAACCAAAGCCCGGGCCCCGACCATCAAGCGCCTTGCGTTGCAGCAGGTCGGCGCGCGTTGCGCTACCCAGGTTCACGCTCGTGGGCGACAGACTCGACTGACACGTCTCGGCGCTGAACGCCTGTTGAAATACCAGACACGGCAACACGATCCAAACCGGCAGAAATTTCATCAGATGCACTCGTTCAGGACAGCTCGGCCGGAGCGCAGGTGGCATCGACCCGCTCGATGAGCGCGCTGTCTTCAGGGGATTCGGGAAGCGGGAAACGCAATACGCACCGCGTGTTGTCAGGGAGCTGCACATGCAGGCGCTGACCCGCTTTTGCGTCGGGCAGAAAAATCGTTCCGGCGTCCTGGACCGTCGTCAGGTAGCGCCCCTGTTCATCGTGAACGCTCAGTCCCTTGGCCAGCCATTGCCGGTCGACGGTCATCGCATTCAGCAACAATCGCCGGACAGTGACGAGCGAGAAGTCCAGATGCTGCACCGAACCACGGGCGGGCTGCACTTCCTTCACTCCGTCGAGCACTTCAACGTTGCGCGACAGGCTGAGCGGGTCGACTTCCAGCCGTGCCGTCGACCAGGCCGGCAGGCTCGCCGCGACTGCGTGGCCCGAGCCATCGGTCCAGACCGGCCCTTGAGGCGTGTTCAGTTTCACGCCCGATCGATCACCGGCCTTGAGTACGCCGAAAGTGTCGCGCAGGGGATAGGGCGACAACGTTGCGCCATCGCGATGCAATGCCACACCACCGCGCAGCCCCACGTCGTAATCGGTCGCGCCGGATCGCTGGCCGACGCCAACGTCCAGGCTGGTGTAGCGCGGCAGCGCAGTGAAACGTACTCCGTAACCGGCCGCCGTCTCATCGCGGTATTCGGCGTTGGCGTTGTAGGCCAGGTTTTCACTCAGTACATCGCTGACAGCCACGCCCCGGCGCACGCCGGATCGATCATCACGGCGCAAATAGCCGCGCAGTCTTCGCTGGCCACCCAGCGCCATTCCCAGCGTCAGGTAAGCGGAGTTGCCCAGGCGATCAGATGCCGTGTCGCCGATGGCACGTTCCAGGTTCAACGACAGGCTGATGCGCTCAGGCAACGTACGCGACCAGGACAGGCCTAGACGCGACTGCGACGGCTCACCCTGAGTCGAATATCGCGACCAGGTCGCTCCAAACGCGCCCCATTGATCCACCGAACCGGTGAGAGAAAACACCAGGTGATCGCGACCGGGAGACTCAGCCCGGTGAAGCGCCTGATTCCAGCCGGTGTCTGACAGCGTGCGAAAATTCCGACTCTGGCGCACCGCAACCAGACTCGTCGACAGCTGCCCGGACAGCGGCGCACTCAGCGTCAGCTGCGTCTGGCTGCCTCCCGCGCCACTGGAGCGGTCATCGGACAGCACCTGCTTCACGCCCAGTGCGTAGCCGCCGGCCCATTGTCGTTGCAGGCCCCAGCCTGTCGACAGGTAGTCGGTTGCCGCGAGCACACCGGCGGTCAGTCGGGTGGCCTGCCCCCAATCCCAATCCTTGCTGAACGCCGTGAAAGAAGGCGTTTGTCGGTCGTCCGAGCCCAGCCGTCGCACCGTGCCCAGCGCGAAGTTGAACCCGCTCGGCCCGGCCCATTGCGCTTCGTGGAGACTGGCCGCCGGCACGCGCAAGCGGCGCGCCTGGCCATCCTGTTCGTGGACGGTCACGTCCAGATCAATCTGGTTGCTCAGCAATGGCAGCGCTCGCAGCGTGAACGGTCCACTCGGCACCATGGTGGTGTAGATCATCACGCCGTTCTGCCGGACTTCGATGCGGGCCGGCGAATACGCGACACCCTCCACCTGCCCCCGCGCACCGTCCTGCGCCGTTCGCAACTGGGCGAACGCCGCTTCCGGCAGGATCTGCACACCGTTGAATGGTTCACCGGCAAACAAGGTCGACGCGAGATTCAATTGCCCGACCTGCAGACTGACTTCGGCGTCTTCCAGGGTTCGCGCACCGTAGGCATACAGGTGCTCGAACCGCGAGTTGCCGGAGGTCGACGTGTAAGACTGCCGACTGCGCAATACCCAATCCCCGGCGTTCACGCCGACCTCTGAGCCCAGGCTTTGAAACCTGTCGTGTTGGCCTTCGTGCTGACTGCCGACCATCAACGCGTCGTAGTTGAAAACGCCGGCCATTCCGCCATGAGCGAAGTTGTTGGGCGCACGTTCCGGCAGCATCAGACGGTCGGTCGGTACCAGCAGATCAATCCGTTCGCGTCCCGGATCCAGATGCGCGACCGCTTCGGGAAATCCCTCCACCAACGTCGTGCACTGCTCCGGTCGCAACTTGGCCATCGAGGGTGGCGGGTGTACTCCGGCAGCATTCAGCCATTGGGGTTGCAGGCACAGTTCTCCGCGCTCGTTGAACGACACCCGCACACGGCCTCTGGCCTGTCCGTTGACCTCAAGCGCCACGGAATGCTCGCCTTGGGCGAAGCGCGGCGCCTCACGAAAGTACACCGCCAGCGCTGGGTCGATGCCGCGATCCCTCAACACTTGAGCGTCGAACTCCAGTGACTCGGCCGCCAGCACGGTGCCGTTGACCGCCAGCAGCAACACGCCCCAACGAACGCAGACCTTCATCAGCGGGTAACCGGTGCATCGTAATGGTCGACCGCAAAGCCGTAGGTGGTGGCCGGAAAAATCCTCACTGCCATCGTCTGAGCCGAGGCGTGCAAGGGGAAATCGGCGTGCAGTCGCTCGCCGGGCAAGATGTAGGTCTTCGGCAGGTTAACCGAGCGGGTGCCCGGCAGAGGCAAAATGGTTTTCGCCAGCCGAACCACATAGGGGCTCGGATTGACGACCTGCACACCAGCGGCATCTATTGACCAGGTCAGCCGTTTCCAGGGCTCGCGCTCCACCGGCAATCCGGCGGGGCGCAGAATCACCGGCAGGTTCTGACGGACACCGAGGGTGACCCGCGCTCCGGCGGCGTCACTGGTCGGCTGGATCCCCTCGAAGATCACCCGCTTCAGGCGTTCAGTCTTCAACGGTTGCTGACTTTGCAGAATGAATCGCACTTGCTGAATGCCGTCCGGTTCGACACGAGCGATGGGCGGGGTAAAGACCAGCAGTACATCGTCGCTGTCCTCGATATTCTCGACGGTGGTGTGCAGCAATGCGGGGCGCGTATCGGTATTGCGCACATTCATGACCGCTTCACCCATACCCTCCTCCACCAACAGTATCGGCGTCTGCGGAACCATTCCGGCGGCGTGGGCCAGCGGCACTGAAAGCCATGCGAACAGGCACAGCGCTGCAGTCTTGAGAGCAGACTTGAAAGAAATGAGCATCGGGATAATCCGTGAAATCCTGGATGCGGCCCGACAAATGCCGGACCGCGCTCGCGTGTGCCAGCCGGTCCCGGTGCCTGAGAGACACCGGGACGCTGTCATCAGAGGTAGAACATGTCGAACGTCACGGAGCCGTCCAGCGGGATTTCGTTGGCAATCGGCAGGGCGTTGCTTGGGCCGATGATCGGCAGCAGCTGCATCGGGAAACCGTGATGACGAGCCGCAACCGGACCGGTCGCAGCGCTGGCGCCCCACGAGTACAGTTGCGGCGCATTGCTGACCAGCGTGCTGGTCGGCACACGCCATGCCGGGGCCGCCAGCGTCCGGGTCAGCAGCGTCTGGGCATTGCCGTCGGTCTCCGGAATGCCATGGCGCAAGGCGAAACCACCAATAGGCGTACCGTTGATTTCACCCAGCCCGAAAAACAGTGCCGGATCACTCTGACCGGCACCATCACTGATGCCGGGCAACTTGGTGCCGGCCCGGTTGTCACGCACCGACACTTCCACGGGGGCCGGTGCGTCGCAATTGATGTGCAGGGACACATCGCGACCGCCCAACAGGGTCTGTGTGGTCGTATTCAACGTCGCCGCCGAAATCTTGCGCAGATCCACCGTGCCGCCACCGGCAAAGGCCGGAATGCAGGAGGTCGGAATAATGGTGCCGATGACATTCAGGTCAACGCTTTCTGCCATTGCCATTGTTGGCAGCAGCGCCGCCGCCAGTACTGCAAGACGGTATGTCTTTTTCATAAGCCGTAATCTTCCATTTGATTGACAGTTCAATCCCTACAAACCTGGTATGTAAGTAAGCGGGCTGATGATTGCGGCTTATGAGAGATAAATCTGTAGGAAACGGGAACGCTTAAACAGCGAAATCACGACTGGTTTAATAGGCACTTTGAGCCTGGTGGCGGGGTCCTACGCTGCCGTGGCCGGATGCTTTGAACCGCCATGTCTACAGGGCCCGAGTTTCAGTGCGCCTGAAAGCCCACAGCCATGAACCAGGCAGCCGCTCTGTCAGAGATCGGAAGGCCTGACGGTTAAGCCGATAACGGGCGGCGTGCGCCGTGCCATACTCCTGACCTCGCCCACACCCGGAACGACCCGACTTGAGCTCCAGACACTTCCTGCCGCCTGCACTGATGTCCGCCCTGCTGCTCACCGGGTGCGCTTCGCTTGATGTTCCGCGTGACCCGAGCCAGGCACTGCCGGCGTCCGACTCCGCGTTCGGCCGTTCGATCCTGGCCCAGGCGGCGCCCTACAAGGGCCAGTCCGGCTTTCGCCTGCTGTCCAACAGCACCGAAGCCTTCACCGCCCGCGCCGAGCTGATTCGCAACGCTCAACGCAGCCTCGACTTGCAGTACTACATCGTCCATGACGGCATCAGCACGCGAATGCTGGTGGAAGAAGTGCTGAAGGCGGCCGATCGTGGCGTGCGGGTGCGGATCCTGCTGGACGACACCACCAGTGACGGCCTCGATCTGATCATCGCCACCCTGGCGGCACATCCGCAGATCCAGATCCGCCTGTTCAATCCGCTGCACCTGGGGCGCAGCACCGGCGTGACCCGGGCGGCCGGGCGGCTGTTCAATCTGTCGCTGCAACACCGGCGGATGCACAACAAGTTGTGGCTGGCGGACAACAGCGCGGCCATCGTCGGCGGACGCAATCTGGGTGACGAGTACTTCGATGCCGAGCCCAACCTGAACTTCACCGATATCGACATGCTCAGTGTCGGGCCGGTCGCCGAGCAGCTCGGACACAGTTTCGACCAGTACTGGAACAGCGCCCTGAGCAAGCCGATCGACGAGTTCCTCTCCAGCAAACCCACGGCCAAAGACCTGCAGAACACCCGCACGCGCCTGGAAGAATCCCTGGAGGAAACCCGCAAACAGAATCACGCGCTGTATCAGCAGTTGATGACCTACCGCACCAACCCGCGCATGGACATCTGGCGCAAGGAGCTGATCTGGGCCTGGAACCAGGCACTGTGGGACGCGCCGAGCAAGGTGCTGGCCAAGGGCGAACCCGATCCGCAACTGCTGCTGACGACCCAACTGGCGCCGGAGCTCACTGGCGTCAACAAAGAACTGATGATGATTTCTGCCTACTTCGTGCCGGGACAGCCGGGGCTGGTCTACCTGACCGGCCGCGCCGATGCGGGCGTGTCGGTAAGCCTGCTGACCAACTCGCTGGAAGCCACCGACGTGCCGGCGGTGCACGGCGGTTATGCGCCGTATCGCAAGGCGCTGCTGGAGCATGGCGTGAAGCTCTACGAACTGCGGCGCCAGCCTGGGGATAATTACGGCAGCGGCCCGCACCTGTTTTACAGCAAGTCCTATCGCGGCTCGGATTCGAGCCTGCACAGCAAGGCGATGATCTTCGACGGGAAGAAATCGTTCATCGGCTCGTTCAATTTCGACCCGCGCTCGGTGCTGTGGAACACCGAAGTCGGGGTGCTGGTGGACAGCCCGGAACTGGCTGCCCATGTTCGGGAGCTGGCCTTGCAGGGCATGGCACCGGCGTTGAGTTACGAGGCGAAATTGCAGGATGGAAAAGTCGTCTGGGTTACCGAAGACAACGGCCAGATGCACACATTGACCAAGGAGCCCGGCAGTTGGTGGCGGCGCTTTAATGCGTGGTTCAGCACTACGGTGGGACTGGAGCGGATGCTGTAGCAACCCGCTCCGGCCGGCTTATCAAGCGGGCTCCGGCACCTTGCCGAACGCCCCTTGCCGCGACAGCAGTATCACCAGCCCGAACGCCCCGGCCGCCATCAGCCACGGCAACGCATGCCCGCTGATCCACTGACTGCCCGCCCCCGCCATCAACGGCCCGATCAGACAACCGACGCCCCACAGCTGCGCGACATGCGCGTTGGCGCGCACCAGCGCATCGTCGCGGTAGCGCTCGCCAATCAAAATCAGCGACAGGGTGAACAGGCCACCCGCACTGGCGCCGAACAGCACCCACAGCGGCCAGATCAGCAAGGTGTCGAGCAGCATCGGAATCGCCAGACTCGACAACATCAATACCACGGCGCAACCGGTAAACAGGGTTCGCCGTGACAGATAATCGGCCAGCGCACCGATGGGCAATTGCAGCAGCGCATCGCCCACCACCACGGTGCTGACCATCGCCAGCGCAATCTCCGCAGTGAACCCCTGTTGCAGGCAATACACCGGCAACAGGGTCAGGATCATTGCTTCGAACGCGGCGAACAGCGACACCGCCCAGGCGATGGCCGGCAGCTCGCGAGCGAAGCCCCACAGATCCCCGAAGGTCACGCTGCTGGCCTCACTGCTCGGCGCGCCACTGCGGCCCAACAGCAGAAACGGCGAAGCGATCAGCAGACCGACACCCACCCAGAAGCCGTAATCGTGATCGGTGCCAAGCGCACCCAGCAGTAATGGACCAGACAGTTGGCTCAACGCATAACTGCTGCCATACAGTGCCACCAGTCGTCCGCGCCAGTGCTCGACCACCAGTTGATTGATCCAGCTCTCGCCGAGGATGAACACGATGGTCAGAACCACGCCGATCATCAGCCGCAATACCAGCCAGATCGGGTAACTCGGCAGCAGCGCCAGCAGGCCGATGGACAGCGCCCCGGCCCACAGGCACAGGCGCATCAGGTTCGCCGTACCGAAACGCGCGGCCAGATGACTGGAAATCTTCGCCCCCAGCAACACGCCAATGGCCGGCATTGCCGCCATC
This sequence comes from Pseudomonas sp. R15(2017), assembly GCF_002112685.1. NCBI lineage: Bacteria > Pseudomonadati > Pseudomonadota > Gammaproteobacteria > Pseudomonadales > Pseudomonadaceae > Pseudomonas > Pseudomonas sp. R15(2017). The sequence goes on along the minus strand of NZ_NEII01000001.1, from coordinate 296,559 downwards.
ACGCCAATGGCGAACGAGCCGTAACCCCAACCCTCCAGGCGCAATGACACCAGCGGCATGCTGACACCAAGGGCCAGGCCGACACTCAAGACAGACGCCAACACGGCGAAATACGTCGCCCAACGCATGTTCCACGCTCCTGTGGATAATTTTTATGTGCACCACAAAAGACTGTGGGAGCGAGCTTGCTCGCGATAACGGTTTCACATTCAGCAAATGTGCTGACTGATACACCGCTTTCGCGAGCAAGCTCGCTCCCACAGGGATCTTTGTATCGTTCGGGAGCCCGCCTCGGCAGGCTCCCTCAACGGTTTACAGCTTGATCCAGGTCGCCTTCAGCTCGGTGTATTTGTCGAACGCGTGCAGCGACTTGTCACGACCGTTGCCCGACTGCTTGAAGCCGCCGAACGGCGCGGTCATGTCACCGCCATCGTACTGGTTGACCCACACGCTGCCGGCCCGCAGGGCCTTGGCGGTCAGGTGCGCCTTGGAAATGTCCTGAGTCCACACCGCTGCCGCCAGGCCGTAAGGCGTGTCGTTGGCGATGTTGATCGCTTCCTCGGCGGTATCGAACGCGATGACCGACAGCACCGGGCCGAAGATTTCTTCCTGGGCAATCTTCATCGCATTGCTCACGCCGTCGAAAATCGTCGGCTCGACGTAGGTGCCACCGGTTTCCTGAAGGATGCGCTTGCCGCCGGCCACCAGTTTGGCGCCATCGGAGTGGCCCGACTCGATGTAGGACAACACGGTGTTCATCTGCTGGGTATCGACCAGCGCGCCAACGTTGGTGGCCGGATCCAGCGGGTTGCCCGGTTTCCAGGTTTTCAGCGCCTCGATCACCATCGGCAGGAATTTGTCCTTGATCGAACGCTCGACCAGCAGACGCGAACCTGCGGTGCAGACTTCGCCCTGGTTGAAGGCGATGGCGCTGGCGGCGGATTCGGCAGCGGCTTGCAGATCCGGCGCATCGGCAAACACGATGTTCGGGCTCTTGCCGCCGGCTTCCAGCCACACACGTTTCATGTTCGATTCACCGGAATAAATCATCAGCTGCTTGGCGATCTTGGTCGAACCGGTGAACACCAGGGTGTCGACATCGTTATGCAGAGCGAGCGCCTTGCCGACGGTGTGGCCGTAACCCGGCAGCACGTTCAGCACGCCTTTCGGAATGCCGGCCTCGACTGCCAGCTCGGCGATGCGGATGGCGGTCAGCGGGGATTTTTCCGATGGCTTGAGGATCACCGAGTTACCGGTCGACAGGGCCGGACCGAGTTTCCAGCAGGCCATCATCAGCGGGAAGTTCCACGGCACGATGGCGCCAACCACGCCCACTGGCTCGCGGGTCACCAGACCCAGTTGATCGTGCGGCGTAGCGGCGACTTCGTCGTAGATTTTGTCGATCGCCTCACCGCTCCAGCTCAGCGCTTGCGCAGCGCCCGGCACGTCGATGTACAGCGAATCGCTGATCGGCTTGCCCATGTCGAGGGTTTCGAGCAGGGCCAGTTCTTCGGCGTGCTGCTTGAGCAGGCCGGCGAAACGGATCATGGTGGCTTTGCGTTTGGTCGGCGCCAGGCGCGACCAGACGCCGGAGTTGAAGGTGGCGCGGGCGTTTTCCACGGCGCGCTGGGCGTCGGCGGCGTCACAGCTGGCAATCTTGCCCAGCAGACGGCCATCGACCGGGCTGATGCACTCGAAGGTCTCGCCGGAGACGGCATCGGTGTACTCGCCATTGAGGTAGGCGCGGCCTTCGATCTTCAGGTCGCGGGCGCGTTGTTCCCAGTCGGCACGAGTCAGGGTGGTCATTCGAGTGTCCTCCTCTTGTTCAATACGAGCGCCGCGATCGTCGCGGTCGTCCTCAGGAATACTGCCCGGCCAGCCTGCTTTTCGGCCCAAGGCATCCGCCACCCTAAACCAGCGGCCGGGGTTGTTTCAATATATTTGACATAAGCTCGCCATACGGCCTTGCGGCGTTCAATTTAATCAACATAGACTTTGGCCCTTTCACGCCATCGCGCCGTCATTACGGGAGAAAACAACAATGAACATCCAGCACGTCGTCGACATCAGCCTGACCACAACCGAAGCCGAACGCTATCGCCCGGACCCGGCCAAAGTGCTCAAGGGCGATCCCGAACAAGCGGTGTTCAATCAGTACGACAGTCCTTGCGGGCAAATGGGTGTCGGCGTGTGGGAAGGTGCGGTCGGGCAGTGGACGGTGAACTACACCGAACACGAATACTGCGAGATCCTGCAAGGCGTATCGGTGCTGCGCGACAGCGAAGGCAATGCCAAGACCCTGCGCGTCGGTGATCGCTTCGTGATTCCGGCCGGTTTCCGTGGCACCTGGGAAGTGCTGGAAGCCTGCCGCAAGGTCTATGTGATCTTCGAACAGAAGGCTTGAGGTTTTCGTTGACTGATCTGGCCCCAATCGCTGGCAAGCCAGCTCCCACAATTTCGGCGGTGTGCACAAATCTTGTGAACGCCAATTACCCCTGTGGGAGCTGACTTGCCAGCGATGAGGCCCGCACAGGCACCACAAAATCCTGGGCAACAAAAAAGGCCCGTATCGTGAGATACGGGCCTTTTTCGTAAGTCAGGAAAAATCAATTACTTGATTTTGCCTTCCTTGTAGATCACGTGCTTGCGAACAACCGGATCATATTTCTTGATCTCGATTTTGTCCGGGGTAGTACGCTTGTTCTTGTCGGTAGTGTAGAAGTGACCAGTACCGGCGCTCGAGATCAAACGAATCAATTCACGCATGATTAGCTCCCTTAAACCTTGCCGTCGCGACGCAGCTCGGCCAGCACAACGCTGATGCCACGCTTGTCGATGATACGCATGCCTTTGGCGGAAACGCGCAGGCGTACGAAACGTTTCTCTTCTTCAACCCAGAAGCGGTGATGCTGCAGGTTCGGCAGGAAACGACGACGGGTTTTGTTGTTTGCGTGGGAAATGTTGTTCCCAGTCACCGGACCCTTACCGGTAACTTGACATACTCTAGACATGCCTCAGCCCTCTAAAACCACATGCCCAACCCGGCATGGGTTGGCCGCTTAATCTCTAGTCATTGTGGCGCCAGGCGCCGCGATTCTTTAGAGGTCTTACCGGCTACACCTACAAGCGAAGGAACCGGGCCCCTAGAAAAGAGCGCTGCTTTATACCAGAAAGACCACGGAGCAACAACTTTCCGTGCGCAAAGAATGGCTAAAAAGCCGCTTTTCCCGGCCGCAAGCGCCTTGGACAAAGGCTGCCGGCAATTTTTACCATTCGTCGAAGAAAACCGATCATACCCGCTATCGCGACTTTTCCTGCCGTCACTTGCGACAAATCCTCCGCCGCGCAGCCCCGAAAATGCAAAAAGGGGATAGTCATTTGCAATCGCGACCACTAGGGTAGGACTTTTCCAGACTGCACTTGCAGATGGGCCTTCGATCTGTAAAGGAAGCCGACCATGCGCCTCGCTGCCCTCCCCCTGCTCTTCGCCCCGCTGTTACTGAGTCCACTGGCCCAGGCCGCCGCCCTGAGCGTCTGCACCGAGGCCAGCCCCGAGGGCTTCGACGTGGTGCAGTACAACTCGCTGACCACCACCAACGCCTCGGCTGACGTGCTGATGAATCGTCTGGTGGATTTCGACACCGCCAGCGGCAAGGTCGTCCCAAGCCTGGCCGACAGCTGGGAAGTCAGCACCGATGGCCTGACCTACGTGTTCAAGTTGCATCCGCAGGTGAAGTTCCACACCACCGACTACTTCAAACCGACCCGCGAACTGACCGCCGAAGACGTCAAATTCAGTTTCGATCGCATGCTCGACCCGGCCAACCCGTGGCACAAGGTCGCCCAGAGCGGCTTCCCCCACGCCCAGTCGATGCAGTTGCCGAGCCTGATCAAGAAGATCGACGCACTGGATCCGCTGACCGTGCGCTTCACTCTCGATCATCCGGACTCGACGTTCCTCGCGACCCTGAGCATGGGCTTCGCCTCCATTTATTCTGCTGAATACGCCGACAAGCTGCTGAAGGCTGGCGCGACCGACAAACTCAACAGCCAACCGATCGGCACCGGACCGTTCGTCTTCACCCGATTCCAGAAAGACGCCTCGATCCGCTACAAGGCCAACCCGGACTACTTCCGCGGCAAACCGGCAGTGGACCCGCTGATCTTCGCCATCACTCCGGACGCCAACGTGCGTCTGCAAAAGTTGCGGCGCAACGAGTGCCAGATCGCCCTGTCGCCAAAACCATTGGACGTACAGGCCGCGAAGCAGGAGCCGACGCTGAAAGTCGAAAAGACTGACGCGTTCATGACCGCCTTCGTCGGCATCAACAGCCAGCATCCGCCGCTGGACAAACCGGAAGTGCGCCAGGCGATCAACCTCGCCTTCGACAAGGCCAACTACCTCAAGGCTGTATTCGAAGACACCGCCGAAGCCGCCAACGGTCCGTATCCGCCGAATACCTGGAGCTACGCGAAAAACCTGCCGGGTTACGCCCACGACGTGGACAAGGCCAAGGCACTGCTCGCCAAGGCCGGATTGAAGGACGGTTTCCAGACCACCATCTGGACGCGTCCGTCCGGCAGCCTGCTCAACCCGAATCCGAGCCTCGGCGCACAACTGCTGCAATCGGATCTGGCGGAAATCGGCATTCAGGCAGAAATCCGCGTGATCGAATGGGGCGAGCTGATCCGCCGCTCCAAGGCTGGCGAACATGACCTGCTGTTCATGGGCTGGGCCGGCGACAACGGTGATCCGGACAACTTCCTCACCCCGCAGTTTTCCTGCGCGGCGGTGAAGTCCGGCACCAACTTCGCCCGCTATTGCAATGCCGACCTGGACAAACTGATCAGCGCCGGCAAGACCACCAGCGAGCAAGGTGTGCGCACCAAGCTCTACGAACAGGCACAGGCGCAGATCCAGCAGCAGGCGCTGTGGCTGCCGCTGGCACATCCGACGGCGTATGCGCTGACGCGTAAAGACGTGCAGGGTTACTCGGTGAGCCCGTTCGGGCGGCAGGACTACTCCAAGGTCACCCTTAAATAACCCGCCACAACACAGAACCTTTGTGGGAGCGGGCTTGCCCGCGAATGCGGTGGATCAGCCAACACAGTTGTCGACTGACACTCCGATTTCGCGGGCAAGCCCGCTCCCACAGGGGCTAGCGTTTGTTCTTGAAAGCTACATCCAGCCACATTCCGCCATCGACAACGGCTCACCATCGCCCACGATGAAGTGATCGAGCACCCGCACATCGATCAACTCCAAAGCCTTTTGCAAGCGCTTGGTCAATAATCGATCAGCCTGACTCGGATCGCTGTTTCCCGACGGATGGTTGTGGCACAGGATCACCGCCGCCGCGTTGTTGGCCAGGGAACGCTTCACGACTTCCCGGGGATGCACGGCGGTGTTGTCGATCGAGCCGCGAAACAGCGTTTCAAAGGTCAACACTTGATGTTTGGAGTCCAGAAACAGGCAGCCGAAAACCTCGTGCGGCTCGTGGCGCAACATGGCTTTGAGATAATCACGGACCACTTGTGGATTTTCCAGCGCCGTTTTCTGCCGCATGCGCTCGGCCAAATGTCGCCGCCCCATCTCCAGTACAGCCTGCAGTTGGGCAAACTTCGCCGGCCCCAGGCCTAATTGCTCGCTGAACGCCCCAAGATCAGCCTCCAGCAACGCACGGAGACTACCGAACTGATTCAACAAGTGTCGCGCCAGATCCACCGCGCTTTTGCCGGATACCCCGGTTCGCAGAAAAATCGCCAGCAATTCGGCATCGGAAAGACTTCCCGAGCCCTGTTCCAACAGCTTCTCCCGCGGCCTTTCCGCCGCCGGCCAATCGCGAATACTCATACACATTCCTTGTCTGTGGGCGCCGCTGTTCCGTAGCGGTCGCTGTGATATCGTAGCCCATCTTTTTTGCGGGCGAATTCACCCTGGGGAGGGGGTTTCGCCACGTATGTCACCAACGAAATGAAAGGCAGACCTATGCAGCGGCTGTATCGGAAACGCATCGTTCTGGGCGTCGGCGGCGGCATTGCTGCCTACAAGAGCGCCGACCTCGTGCGCCGCCTGATCGATCAGGGCGCCGAAGTGCGCGTGGTCATGACCCGCGGCGGCAGCGAATTCATCACCCCGCTGACCATGCAGGCGCTGTCCGGCCACCCGGTTCACCTGGACTTGCTCGACCCGGCTGCCGAAGCGGCGATGGGCCACATCGAACTGGCCAAATGGGCCGATCTGGTGCTGATCGCTCCGGCCACCGCCGACCTGCTCGCTCGCCTGGCCCAAGGCATCGCCAATGATTTGCTAACGACATTGGTGCTGGCCACCGACGCCATCGTCGCAGTCGCCCCGGCCATGAACCAGGCCATGTGGCGCGATCCGGCGACCCAGGCCAACCTGCAACTCCTTGAAAGTCGCGGCCTGAAGACCTTCGGCCCGGCCTCGGGCAGCCAGGCCTGCGGCGACGTCGGCATGGGCCGCATGATGGAAGCCACCGATCTGGCCCAGCTTGCGGCGGACTGCTTCCAGCGTCAGGCATTGACCGGCAAACACGTAGTGATCACCGCCGGCCCGACCCAGGAAAACATCGACCCGGTGCGCTACATCACCAACCACAGCTCCGGCAAAATGGGCTTCGCCCTGGCGGAAGCGGCGGTGGAAGCCGGCGCCCGCGTGACCCTGATCAGCGGCCCGGTGCATTTGCCGACGCCGGATCGCGTCACCCGGATCGACGTGGTCAGCGCCCGCGACATGCTCGCCGCGTGTGAAGCCGCGATCCCTTGCGACATCTTTATCGCCTCGGCGGCGGTTGCGGACTACCGTCCGGAAGTCGTCGCCCCGCAAAAATTGAAGAAAGACCCTACGAGCGGCGACGGCTTCGTCCTGCAAATGGTGCGCAACCCGGACATCCTGGCCACCATCGCGACCCGTCCCGACCGTCCGTTCAGTGTCGGCTTCGCCGCCGAGACCGAACACCTGCTCGACTACGCTGCGCGCAAGCTGAAGGACAAGAATCTCGATCTGATCGTCGCCAACGACGTCGCCAACCCGAGCATCGGTTTCAACAGCGAAGAAAACGCCTGCAGCGTCATCGACCGTGCGCTGCACGCCACGGTTTTCGCCCAGACCAGCAAGGGCAAAATCGCTCGCCAACTGGTCACTTTTATCGCCGAACGTCTGAACCAGGTTTAATTTACATGCACGCTTTGCAAGCCAAGATCCTCGACCCACGCATCGGTACCGAATTCCCGCTGCCGCAATACGCCACACCGGGCTCCGCCGGTCTCGACCTGCGCGCCATGCTGCAAGAGGACATCGTGATCAAGCCGGGTGAAACGGTGCTGATTCCTACCGGTCTGTCGGTCTATATCGGCGACCCGAACCTCGCCGCGCTGATCCTGCCGCGCTCGGGCATGGGCCATAAGCACGGGATCGTGCTGGGCAACCTCGTCGGCCTGATCGACTCCGACTACCAGGGCCCGCTGATGGTGTCCTGCTGGAACCGTGGCCAGACCGAATTCACCATGCCGGTCGGCGAGCGCCTGGCTCAACTGGTACTGGTACCCGTGGTGCAGGCGCACTTCGAAATGGTTGAAGAGTTCGTCGAGACCGAGCGCGGCACGGGTGGTTTCGGCCATTCCGGCACCAAGTGATCGGCTGAAAACCCGTCGTGGCGAGGAGGCATCCCCCGCCACGAACTTCAAAATGTCATCTGCAAGGTTTAGCGCTGAAAATCAACGCATTGGCAGGCCAACACCACGCCGGACAAGGCGTCATGGCCCTTTCACACCACGAACTCTCTGTGAAAACCGCCGTCATACCCTTCAGTTTGAGCTTGCCGTCGAATAATCGTCGGTGTGTCCAGCCACTTTCGAGATGGAGCATTTTTGCAGATGAGCACCCCCGCCCAAGTCGCCCCGAAGCTTCCTGACAGCATCTTCCGCGCCTACGACATTCGCGGCACCGTGCCGGAATTCCTCAATGCCGAAACCGCCTACTGGATCGGCCGCGCCATCGGCTCCCAAAGCCTGGCCCAAGGCGAACCGAACGTGTCCGTCGGTCGTGACGGCCGCCTGTCCGGTCCGGAACTGGTTGCCGAACTGATCCGCGGCATCGCCGAGAGCGGCTGCCATGTCAGCGACGTTGGCCTGGTGCCGACGCCTGCGCTGTACTACGCCGCCAACGTGCTGGCCGGCAAATCCGGTGTGATGCTCACCGGCAGCCACAACCCGTCGAACTACAACGGCTTCAAGATCGTGATCGCCGGCGACACCCTCGCCAACGAACAGATCCAGGCCCTGCACGAGCGCCTCAAGACCGGCAACCTGAGCAGCGGCACCGGCAGCGTGACCCAGGTCGAGATCCTTGACCGCTACAACACCGAAATCGTCCAGGACATCAAACTGGCCCGGCGCCTGAAAGTCGTGGTCGACTGTGGCAACGGCGCGGCCGGCGTAATCGCCCCACAACTGATCGAGGCGCTGAACTGCGAAGTCATCCCTCTGTACTGCGAAGTCGACGGTAATTTCCCGAACCATCACCCGGATCCGGGCAAGCCTGAGAACCTCGTCGACCTGATCGCCAAGGTCAAGGAAACCAACGCCGACATCGGCCTGGCCTTCGACGGCGACGGCGACCGCGTCGGCGTGGTGACCAACACTGGCACCATCGTGTTCCCGGATCGCCTGCTGATGCTGTTCGCCCGTGACGTGGTGGCGCGCAACCCGGACGCGGAGATCATCTTCGACGTCAAATGCACCCGCCGCCTGATCCCGCTGATCAAGGAATATGGCGGTCGGCCGCTAATGTGGAAGACCGGTCACTCGTTGATCAAAAAGAAAATGAAACAGTCCGGCGCACTGCTGGCCGGTGAAATGAGCGGGCACATTTTCTTCAAGGAGCGCTGGTTCGGTTTCGACGACGGCATTTACAGCGCCGCACGGCTGCTGGAAATCCTCAGCAAGGAAAAATCTTCGGCCGAAGAGCTGTTCGCGACCTTCCCGAACGATATTTCCACGCCGGAAATCAATATCCATGTGACCGAAGAGAGCAAATTCAGCATCATTGATGCACTGCACGATGCACAGTGGGGCCCAGGCGCCGACCTGACTACCATTGACGGCGTGCGGGTCGACTACGCCAAAGGCTGGGGCCTGGTGCGCGCGTCCAACACCACACCGGTGCTGGTGCTGCGTTTCGAGGCCGATGACGAGGCGGAACTGCAGCGCATCAAGGCTGTGTTCCATGCCCAACTGAAACGCGTTGCACCTGATCTCCAACTACCGTTCTGATTGCTGATTCACCCGGAGCCCTGAATGACCCTCGAACGCGATGCCGCCGCCAACACTGCCAAGGTCCTGTCCGAAGCGCTGCCTTATATCCGCCGATACGTCGGCAAGACCCTGGTGATCAAATACGGCGGCAACGCGATGGAAAGCGAGGAGCTGAAAACCGGCTTCGCCCGCGACATCGTGCTGATGAAGGCCGTGGGCATCAACCCGGTGGTCGTGCACGGCGGTGGCCCGCAGATCGGCGATCTGCTCAAGCGCCTGTCGATCGAAAGCCATTTCGTCGACGGCATGCGCGTCACCGACGCCGCGACCATGGACGTGGTGGAAATGGTCCTCGGCGGCCAGGTCAACAAAAGCATCGTCAACCTGATCAACCGTCACGGCGGCAGCGCCATTGGCCTGACCGGTAAAGATGCCGGGCTGATTCGTGCGAAAAAGCTCACCGTCACCCGCCAGACCCCGGAGATGACCCAGCCGGAAATCATCGACATCGGTCATGTGGGCGAAGTGGTCGGGATCAACACCGAACTGCTGAATCTGCTGGTCAAAGGCAACTTCATCCCGGTGATCGCGCCGATCGGTGTGGGTGAAAACGGCGAGTCGTACAACATCAACGCTGACCTGGTGGCCGGCAAGGTCGCCGAAGCGCTGAAAGCCGAGAAGCTGATGCTGCTGACCAACATCGCCGGCCTGATGGACAAGTCGGGCACCGTGCTGACCGGCCTGAGCACCCAGCAGGTCGACGACCTGATCGCCGACGGCACTATCTATGGCGGCATGCTGCCGAAGATCCGCTGTGCGCTGGAAGCGGTTCAGGGCGGTGTGGGCAGCTCGCTGATCATCGACGGCCGCGTACCGAACGCGATCCTGCTGGAAATCTTCACCGACACCGGTGTGGGTACGCTGATCAGCAATCGCAAGCGTCCGTAATAACCGAAAACGAAAAGATCGCAGCCTTTAGCAGCTCCTACGAGGATTCCGAATGTAAAGGAGAATCCCGCAGGAGATTCTGAAGCCTGCGGTTTTTTTATAGCCGTACGGCAGCCGCGCCGGTACGCTTCTTTACGCGATTTCATTACTTTTCTATCTTTCAGCATCTGATGAAATTATCAAATTGAGTGAAAAATGTAGTTTTTTTTCATCAGAATGATTATTTTCAGCATTCGTTGAAAAGGAGCTGTTTGATGAAAGAGCTCGAAAAAAATTCAAAAGACGCGCTTCACGGCCTTATTGCAAAAATTCCGATTCTTGAAGTTAAAAGCCTTAAATCGACTGAGCACTCCGAAGCCTGGGAGCCTGACTTCGTTGTCGAAATCATCACATCCGGGAAGTCGTACACGCTGGTCTGCGAAGCAAAGGCGAGTGGACAACCCAGATTTGTAAACTCCGCCATCCTGCAACTTCGTGACTACATCAACACGCGGGAGATCGATGCCACACCCATCCTGATAGCCCCTTATCTTTCCCCGGCAGCCCGACAAGCCTGTCGAGAAAAAGACGTTGGGTATCTGGATCTGGAAGGAAACGCCTGGATTTCGTTCGCGGGTGTTTTCATTGATCATCAAGTCGCTGAAAAGCCCCCGTCTGAACATAGAGAGCTGAAGTCTCTGTTCAAACCAAAATCGGCGCAGATTATTCGCAGGATGCTTCGAGAGCCAGCTCATGAATGGCGAGTAATAGAGCTTTCTCAAGCTTCCGGCGTCAGCCTTGGTCAAGTCAGCAACGTCCGCACCGCTCTGCTCAACCGAGAATGGGCAGAAGCGACAAACAATGGATTTCTCTTGCGCGATCCTCAGACCGTTCTGGATGCCTGGATTGAGGCCTATGAACCGCCACCAGGAGTGCGCAAGACGTTCTACACCCCATTACATGGCAGCGCCCTGGAAAGCGCGGCTCGAAATGCTATCAGCCAACATAACGACGCAACTGTGCTCTTTTCCTCGTTTTCTGCCGCACAGTGGTTAGCCCCTTACGCGCGCGTCAGCACCCATCACTTCTACGCAGACGAAAAAGGAGTAGACGTGTTGATCAAGGCGTTAAAGCTCGCTCCCGCGTCCAAGGGTGAAAATGTCGTGATCACTCTTCCCAAGGACGAAGGGATTTTGCTGGACACCGTCGAAGCAGCACCTGGTGTCATTTGCACCAGTCCTGTTCAGACCTATCTGGATTTATCTGTTTCAGGAGAACGCGGCAAGGAAGCTGCCGAGCATCTACGACAGGAGCAATTGACATGGCCCCGTTAGTGCCTCAAGAACCTCAAAATGCCTCGGAATATGACGACAGAACAACGACCGCAGTGAAAGCTGTACTCGTTGAAATGGGACAAATTCTTGGTAGCTTCAGAGGCAAGTTCACAGTGATAGGCGGTGCGGTGCCATGGTTACTGCTTGCAAATGATGACATGCAACATGTCGGGACTCTGGACGTCGACTTGAGCCTGGATCCGCAGGCACTGGGTGACGGCGAGTACGCAACCTTGATCGAGGCCTTGATGGGCAACGGCTATGAACAAAGAGGCGACTTACGACGCTTCCAACTCGTTCGTCAGGTGCCCGCCGAAGACGGGGGAGCCCCGATAGATGTGATCGTGGATTTTTTGATGCCACGCGACGCCGAAATCATCAAAAACAGGCCACCCATTCTCAGCGACTTTGCAGTACAACGCGCTGACGGCGCCGACCTGGCCATCCGTTTCTACCAGATGGTAGCAATCGAAGGACCTATGCCCACAGGCGGTAAAAATCGTGTAGAAGTTGCCGTATGTTCCATACCAGCACTTCTTGCGATGAAGGGTTACGCCTTGAATGGGAGACACAAACAGAAAGACGCCTACGACATCTACTACTGCGTCCGCAATTATCCCGGAGGCACAGAATCACTTGCTGATGAGTGCCGGTCAGTGTTGGAAACAGGAAGTGGCGAACAAGGCTTTATATACATCAGCCAGAAGTTCGACGTCATTGACGGGTACGGCCCAACGTCAGTTAGACGCTTTGTTGAAGACAGCCAAATCCTTGAAGATCGAACACCGGATCAGTGGCAGCAGGATGCCTTCGGACAGGTGGATGCTTTGCTACGCGCCTTGCGACTGCGGGACTAAAGCTACAAAAAAAGAAAGGCCCTGATTCTCAGGGCCTTTCTTTTATCTATCAGACGCCGAACTGGGCGCGATAGGCTTCAACGGCTGGCAGGTGCTGCTTGAGTTGCGGGTCGTCTGCCAGGAATTCCAGTACCTGGTTCAGCGATACGATGCTGATGACCGGGATGCCGAAATCACGCTCGACTTCCTGGATTGCCGACAGCTCGCCGTTGCCGCGCTCCTGACGGTTCAGGGCGATCAGCACGCCGGCGGCCTTGGCGCCGTCCTGGGAAGCGATGATCTGCATCACTTCACGGATCGCGGTGCCAGCGGTGATCACGTCGTCGATGATCAGCACGTCGCCGGTCAGCGGTGCGCCGACCAGGCTGCCACCTTCGCCGTGGGCCTTGGCTTCCTTGCGGTTGAAGCACCATGGCAGGTCACGGTTGTGGTGTTCGGCCAGCGCCACGGCAGTGGTTGCCGCCAACGGGATGCCTTTGTAGGCCGGGCCGAACAGCACGTCGAACGGAATGCCGCTCTCGGCGATGGCCGCAGCGTAGAAACGACCCAGCTGCGCCAGCGCGGAACCCGAGTTGAACAGGCCGGCATTGAAGAAGTAAGGACTGGTACGCCCGGACTTCAGGGTGAACTCACCGAAGCGCAAAACGCCGCGATCGATGGCAAAACGAATGAAATCGCGCTGATACGCTTGCATGAAAAAAACCCCAAATACCACGGATTTAGCTAATTAGCTTGACGCCGTGTATCATACACGCACGCGATTTTTGGGGCCATTTATGCGGATCATCAGTGTGAACGTCAATGGTATTCAGGCTGCAGTCGAGCGCGGTTTGCTCAGTTGGCTGCAGGCACAGAATGCCGACGTCATCTGCCTGCAGGACACCCGTGCCTCCGCCTTTGAACTGGATGACCCAGCCTTCCAACTGGACGGCTACTTCCTTTATGCCTGCGATGCTGAAGTCCCTGCCCAAGGCGGCGTGGCTTTGTATTCGCGGTTGCAACCGAAGGCTGTCATCAGCGGTCTCGGTTTCGAGACGGCCGACCGCTACGGGCGCTACCTGCAAGCAGATTTCGACAAAGTCAGTATTGCCACCTTGCTGCTTCCTTCGGGGATGAACGGCGATGAGGACTTGAACCAGAAGTTCAAGCTCATGGACGACTTCGGCAAGTACCTGGACAAACAGCGGCGCAAACGTCGCGAGTACATTTATTGTGGCTCGCTGTACGTCGCGCAGCAGAAGCTCGACATCAAGAACTGGCGCGACAGCCAGCAATCCCCGGGTTTCCTGGCGCCGGAACGCGCCTGGATGGACGAGATTGTCGGCAACATGGGCTACGTAGATGCCCTGCGCGAAGTCAGCCGCGAAGGCGACCAGTACAGCTGGTGGCCGGACAACGAACAGGCCGAGATGTTGAATCTGGGCTGGCGCTTCGATTACCAGATCCTGACCCCTGGCCTGCGGCGCTTCGTGCGCAGCGCACGCCTGCCGCGTCAGCCACGGTTCTCGCAGCATGCGCCGCTGATCGTCGACTACGACTGGACGCTGACCATCTAAGCAGCCTTTCGCAGACACAAAAAAACCGACATCACTGTCGGTTTTTTTGTGGGCGATCGTTCGTTATTTGATCAACCGCCAGGTGAACGGATAACGGTACGGGAAACCTTCGTTGGCTTTCACCCCACCGATAATCGTCAACACCAGCGCCGCGATGGCCAGCAGGCCAAACAGCACGAACCCGATAAGCAACAGCATCAGCACGAAGCAGATCATCGAAGCGATCGCCACGGTGATCTGAAAATTCAGCGCTTCCTTGCCCTGGGCGTCGATGAACGGATCGGTCTCGCGCTTCATCTGCCACAGAACCAGCGGCCCGATCAGCGTGCCGAACGGAATCCAGATCCCCAGCAAGGCGGACAAGTGACAAAACATGGCCCATTGGCGAACCTCCTGGCTCGGTTTGGGCAGCAACTCTTGCTCATCACTCATTGCGTCCTCCTTGCGGGTTACGAACCTGCTCAGTCGGCCAGTGCAGCCTTTTGCAGTTCGAAGATTTCGTTCATGCCTTTCTTCGCCAGTTCCAGCATCGCGTTCAGCTCTTCAGGCTGGAACGGGGCGCCTTCGGCAGTACCCTGCACTTCGATGAAACCGCCGGTGCTGGTCATCACCACGTTGAGGTCGGTCTCGGCGGCGGAATCTTCAAGATAGTCCAGATCCAGCACCGGCTCGCCCTGGTACATGCCCACGGAAATAGCGCCGATCATTTGCTTGAGCGGGTCGCCGCCCTTCAGGCCGCCACGCTTCTTGATCACTTTAAGTGCATCGACCAGCGCAACCATGGCGCCGGTGATCGACGCGGTGCGGGTACCGCCGTCAGCCTGGATCACGTCGCAGTCGACGTAAAGGGTGACGTCGCCCAGCTTGGACATGTCCAGCGCGGCGCGCAGGGAACGACCGATCAGGCGCTGGATTTCCAGGGTACGGCCGCCCTGCTTGCCGCGGCTCGCTTCGCGCTGGTTACGCTCGCCGGTGGCGCGCGGCAACATGCCGTATTCGGCGGTCAGCCAACCCTGGCCCTGCCCTTTGAGGAAACGCGGCACGCCGTTCTCGACGCTGACGGTGCAGATGACTTTGGTATCACCGAATTCGACCAGTACCGATCCCTCGGCGTGTTTGGTGTAGTTGCGGGTAATGCGGATCGAGCGGAGCTGATCGGCAGCGCGACCACTTGGACGTTTCATAGGAGATACCTGTACTGGGGACGGAAAACTGCGGAGCATTATAGAGCTGTGCACCGCGCCTGGGCACTCGTTAAAAAATCCGGCCGACGACCGAAGGCCCTGAAACGCGCTTTGCCGACGGCCTGCAGCCCTTTGTCACACCGTGTGTTTGGGCGCATCCGCCGCACTGCGCTACAATCCTGCGCCTTTGCTGCCAGTCGGCTTACATTCATTGAGATCGTCCGCGCGGAACGTCGTTTCTGCGCCGATCTGCATTGCGAGGTACCACCATGGTGCACAGCATGACCGCCTTCGCCCGCGTCGAAAAAGCCGGCGTCCAGGGCACCCTGAGCTGGGAACTGCGCTCGGTCAACAGCCGCTACCTGGAACCCCACCTGCGCCTGCCTGAGTCGTTCCGCGACCTCGAAGGCGCCGTCCGCGAAGCCCTCCGCCAGGGCCTGTCGCGCGGCAAACTGGAATGCACCCTGCGCTTCACCGAGGAAAGCACCGGCAAGCCGTTGCAGGTGGATCGCGAGCGCGCCGCGCAACTGGTCGCCGCGGCCGAAACGGTTGCCGGCCTGATCAAGAATCCGGCGGCGCTGAACCCGTTGGAAGTGTTGGCCTGGCCAGGCGTACTGGTCGCCGACGCCACCGACCCGCAGGCGCTGAACGCCGAGGCGCTAGCCTTGTTCAATCAGGCTCTGAAAGACCTCAAGGCCGGCCGCGAGCGCGAAGGCGCGGAGCTGGCCCGCCTGATCAACGATCGCCTGACCTCCATCGAAGAAGATGTGGTGACCCTGCGCGAACTGGTTCCGCAGATGCTCGCCACCCAGCGTCAGAAAGTCCTCGACCGCTTTGCCGACATGAAGGCCGAACTGGATCCGCAGCGCCTGGAACAGGAAATGGTCATCCTCGCGCAGAAGAGCGACGTGGCCGAAGAACTGGATCGCCTGAGCACCCACATCATTGAAGTTCGCCGGGTGCTGAAATCCGGCGGGGCCGCCGGCCGGCGCCTGGACTTCCTGATGCAGGAGCTCAACCGCGAAGCCAACACACTGGGCTCCAAGGCCTTCGACCCGCGCAGCACACAGGCAGCGGTCAACCTCAAGGTGTTGATCGAGCAGATGCGCGAACAAGTGCAGAATATTGAGTAAGGCTACCCCGACATGACCCACAGCACCGGCACCCTGTACATCATTTCCGCCCCTTCGGGTGCGGGCAAGAGCAGTCTGGTCAAGGCCCTGACCGACACCAATCCGGACATTCGCGTCTCGATTTCCCACACCACCCGCGCCATGCGCCCGGGTGAAGTGGACGGCGTGAACTATCACTTCGTGACCCGCGAAGAGTTCGTGAAGATGGGCGAGCACGGCGATTTTCTGGAACGCGCCGAAGTCTTCGGCAACTTCTACGGCACCTCGCAAAGCCGCCTGCAGCAGACCCTGGACGAAGGCCACGACCTGATTCTGGAAATCGACTGGCAAGGCGCCGAGCAAGTGCGCAAGCTGATGCCGCAGGCCCGTTCGATCTTCATCCTGCCGCCATCACTGCAGGCCCTGCACCAGCGCCTGACCAACCGTGGCCAGGACAGCGACGAGATCATCGATGGCCGGATGCGTGAAGCGGTCAGCGAAATGAGCCACTACGTCGAGTACGACTACCTGATCATCAACGACGATTTCGCCCATGCGCTGGACGATCTGAAGGCGATTTTCCGCGCCAATCAGTTGCAACAGAAACGTCAGCAAGTGCGTTTCGGCAAATTGCTGGCTGAATTGCTGGGCTGAAACAGCACTTCCCAAAACCGCTGCAAGGGCTTTACATTGGCACTTGCAGCGCGTTGAAGAGTCTGGTCAAAAAATCAGCGCTTCCCTAATCGCTGGTGATTTTTTAAACTGTTGAGTCCGCTCGCCCAACCGGGCAGCGCGCATATTGCATTCGCTCCGAGGAATACCATGGCCCGCGTAACCGTTGAAGACTGCCTAGAACACGTGGAAAACCGCTTTGAGCTGGTCATGCTCTCTACCAAGCGTGCCCGTCAACTGGCCACCGGCGGCAAAGAGCCCCTGGTTCAGTGGGAAAACGACAAACCGACCGTTGTTGCGCTGCGTGAAATCGCTGAAGGCCTGATGAGCTACGAGTTCATCGCCGAGCAGGAAATCGTCCACGAAGACCCTGTCTTCGCTGCGTTCGAGGACGAGTCCAACGAGGCCGTCTAAGCCTATGCCTGGTCGACGTAGCACGGCGCGGGATCACAGCTTGCGGCAGGAGACATCATGCCGAGCATAGACGCCCTCGCCGATCGCTTATCGACCTACCTCGGCAACGACCAGGTCAACCTGGTCCGCCGAGCGTATTTCTACGCCGAACAAGCCCACGACGGCCAACGCCGCCGCAGCGGCGAGGCGTACGTCACGCATCCTCTCGCCGTGGCTAACATTCTTGCCGACATGCACATGGACCATCAGAGCCTGATGGCCGCGATGCTGCATGACGTGATCGAAGACACCGGTATCGCCAAGGAAGCGCTGCAAGCGCAGTTCGGTGAAACCGTGGCCGAACTGGTCGACGGGGTCAGCAAACTGACCCAGATGAACTTCGAGACCAAGGCCGAAGCCCAGGCTGAAAACTTCCAGAAGATGGCGATGGCGATGGCACGCGACATTCGCGTGATCCTGGTCAAGCTCGCCGACCGCCTGCACAACATGCGCACGCTGGAAGTGCTGTCCGGCGAAAAACGCCGGCGCATCGCCAAGGAAACCCTCGAGATCTACGCACCCATCGCCAACCGGCTGGGCATGCACGCGATCCGCATCGAGTTCGAAGACCTCGGCTTCAAGGCGATGCACCCGATGCGTTCCGCGCGGATCTACCAGGCCGTCAAACGCGCCCGGGGCAACCGCAAGGAAATCGTCAACAAGATCGAAGAGTCCCTTGCCCACTGCCTCGCCATCGACGGCATCCAGGGCGAAGTCAGCGGTCGCCAGAAACACCTCTACGGCATCTACAAGAAAATGCGCGGCAAGCGTCGGGCCTTCAACGAGATCATGGACGTCTATGCGTTCCGGATCATCGTTGACAAGGTCGATACCTGCTACCGCGTGCTGGGTGCTGTACATAATTTGTACAAACCGTTGCCGGGGCGCTTCAAGGATTACATCGCGATCCCCAAGGCCAACGGCTATCAGTCACTGCACACCACGCTGTTCGGCATGCACGGTGTACCGATCGAAATCCAGATCCGCACCCGTGAAATGGAAGAGATGGCCAATAACGGCATCGCCGCTCATTGGCTGTACAAATCCAGCGGCGACGAGCAGCCGAAAGGCACTCATGCCCGGGCCCGTCAGTGGGTCAAAGGCGTGCTGGAAATGCAGCAACGTGCCGGCAATTCGCTGGAATTCATCGAGAGCGTGAAGATCGACCTGTTCCCGGACGAGGTCTACGTGTTCACGCCCAAGGGCCGGATCATGGAGCTGCCCAAAGGCTCCACGGCGGTCGACTTTGCCTACGCGGTGCACACCGACGTCGGCAATAGCTGCATCGCCTGTCGGATCAACCGTCGTCTCGCGCCGCTGTCCGAACCGCTGCAAAGCGGCTCCACGGTCGAGATCGTCAGCGCTCCCGGCGCACGGCCGAACCCGGCGTGGCTCAACTTCGTGGTCACCGGCAAGGCGCGCACTCACATCCGCCACGCACTGAAACTGCAACGCCGCTCCGAATCCATCAGCCTCGGCGAACGCCTGCTGAACAAGGTGCTCAATGGCTTCGACAGCGCGCTGGAACAGATTCCGGCCGAACGCGTGAAGGCAATGCTCACCGAGTACCGCCTCGAACTGATCGAAGACTTGCTGGAAGACATCGGCCTCGGCAATCGCATGGCCTACGTCGTGGCGCGCCGCCTGCTCGGCGAAGGCGAGCAACTGCCAAGCCCGGAAGGCCCGCTGGCGATTCGCGGCACCGAAGGCCTGGTCCTCAGCTACGCCAAATGTTGCACACCGATCCCGGGCGACCCGATTGTCGGTCACCTGTCGGCAGGCAAAGGCATGGTCGTGCACTTGGACAACTGCCGCAACATCAGCGAAATCCGCCACAACCCGGAAAAATGCATCCAGCTCTCGTGGGCCAAGGATGTCACCGGCGAATTCAACGTCGAGCTGCGCGTCGAGCTGGAACACCAGCGCGGCCTGATCGCCCTGCTGGCCAGCAGCGTCAACGCAGCCGACGGCAATATCGAGAAAATCAGCATGGACGAACGCGATGGCCGCATCAGCGTTGTCCAGTTGGTGGTCAGCGTCCACGACCGTGTGCACCTGGCCCGCGTGATCAAGAAACTGCGCGCCCTGACCGGGGTGATCCGCATCACCCGCATGCGTGCATAACTCAAACATTACAAGGAGTCATACATGACCAAGACCGTTATCACCAGCGACAAGGCCCCGGCCGCCATCGGTACTTACTCCCAGGCGATCAAGGCCGGTAACACCGTTTACATGTCGGGTCAGATTCCCCTCGATCCAAAAACCATGGAACTGGTCGAAGGCTTCGAAGCCCAGACCGTCCAGGTGTTCGAGAACCTGAAAGCCGTGGCCGAAGCCGCCGGTGGTTCGTTCAAGGACATCGTCAAGCTGAACATCTTCCTCACCGACCTGAGCCACTTCGCCAAGGTCAACGAGATCATGGGCAAGTACTTCGACCAGCCGTACCCGGCCCGCGCCGCCATCGGCGTGGCAGCCCTGCCAAAGGGTTCGCAGGTTGAAATGGATGCCATTCTGGTCATCGAGTAATGCGCACGGCGCGGCCCTAGACGCCGCGCCGACTGCTCTGCGGTAAAGAAAAGGTTTTGAAAGGATTCCACCATGCGCAAAGCGCTTGCTCTCTCGCTGCTCGCCATTTTCCTCGGCGGTTGCGCCAGCAACCCTGCCGACCGTGACATCAGCGGCACCTGGATCAATCAGGTCGCCATCGATGCCGCTGCCAAGGGCGGCCCCCTGCGCGAAGCGCTTCAGGCTTACGGCCCGAACCTGGAGTGGGACGTCAACACCAAGGCCGGTCAGGCCCGCTACACCAACGGTTTCGAAAACGTCGAAGGTCGCTTGCTCGGCGAACAGGCCGGTGCCTGGAAGGTCGACTTCTATGGCAGCTCCGCCAGCGAGCTGAAACGTGACGGCGGTCAACTGCGACAAGCCGCCAACGAAAACGAACCGGAACAGGTCTTCGACCGCGCACAGATTCCGGTTCCGGAAGGCGCACCGATCGGCGCCAGCTTCGAACGCGCGCTGTATTCCGCTTATCTGGGCGGCAACTGGACGATCACCAGCGGCCAGGGCGAAGGCGCCACCGTGCAATTCCAGGCGGACGGGCAAGTCTCCGGCCTGCCGGGTGCCGATCGTTATGCGCTGTGCCTCGCAGGCGATTGCGCGTCGATGAGCAGCGGCAACGACAGCATGTGGTTGCAGCAGAACGGTCAGGGCAACAACTGGATCTTTGTGCGCAAGGGCAAAGAGCTGGAAATCCTGCAGGCCGTGAACACGGCGCTGGCGGACGAACAACCGCAGTTCACCCCGGGTGAGCGCAAGTGGTTGCTCGAGAAGCAGTAACTGCACCTGAGAACAGCATATAACCCTGTGGGAGCGGGCTTGCCCGCGATGAGGCCATAGCATTCAACATTTATGCTGACTGTTATGCCACCATCGCGAGCAAGCTCGCTCCCACGGTTATTTGTTGCGCTTGAAATTCAGCACTTGCCCTCAAGAATCGCGGCATACCCCTCGCGATAACTCGGATACTTCGGCACCCAACCCAAGGCTTTCGCCCGGGCATTGCTGCAGCGCTTGCTGCCGGTGCGACGTACGCTCTCGTCTTCCGACCATTCGGTGACATCCAGATAATCACGCAGCCACGCCACCACCTCGGCCAGCGGCGCCGGCGCATCGTCCACGCCGATGTAAACGTTATCCAGTTCCACACCCTTGCAATCCGCGTCCAGCAAGAACGCCATCAACCCCGCCGCGTCATCGGCATGGATGCGATTGCCATACAGCGGCGGATCGACCGCCACGCGATAGCCACGACGCACCTGGGTCAGCAGCCATTCACGGCCGGGGCCGTAAATGCCGGTCAGGCGCACGATGCTTGCGGGAATGCCAGAGTTGAGCGCAACCTGCTCGGCTTCCAGCATCACCCGCCCGGAATAACCAGCGGCGACGGTTTCGGATTTTTCATCGACCCATTCGCCGTTCTGCTGCCCATAAACACTGCTGCTGGAAACGAACAGCAGCCGCTCCGGCTCCTGCCCGTAATCGTTCAGCCAGCCCAGCACATGCTGCAAACCCTGCACATAAGCCGCGCGATATCCGGCCTCATCGTGATCGGTCGCCGCCGCGCTATACACCAGGTAATCGATGGCACCCACCGGCCAGGTCGCCGGGCAATCCTCGTTGAACAAGTCACCAGCGACACCGATAACGCCGTCCGGCAAACGCGAAACATCCCGGCGCAGGCCGTAGACCTGGAAGCCGGCAGCCAGCAATTGCGTGGCCAGACGGCTGCCGACATCACCGCAACCGGCGATCAAAACAGAAGGCGCGGACATCAAAAATCTCCCATCGGAAAGCTACAGACTAGCCTCGGCAAGGGACGAGCGGCTAGCAATGAAGGAAAAAAAGCAACTCTATTACTTTTGTTAACAAGAATTACTTGCAATAATGCATGCCACTTTTGTTCTCGGCCTCACGAGGCCTGGAAGAGCATCACCGTTTTTCTATCTCAGGTCCGGCCAGCATGACACGCATTCAAAACTCCGCTTCGCCAACCAACCGACCTCGCGCCTGGAGCGCCGTGGCTGCCCTGCTGCTCAGCCTGATGCTGGCGCCGGTCGCCGCCTTCGCTGACGCACAAGCCCCGGCCGCACCAGCCGCCACCGAGCAGAGCGCTCCGGCCGCCGCACCTGCCGCGACCGACCCGGTGCAGGCCGTAGACGCCAGCGCCGCCGACGCACCGGAAGCCCTCGAAGCCGACAACACTCTGGGCATGGCCCACGATCTGTCGCCATGGGGTATGTACCAGAACGCCGACGTGATCGTTAAAGCCGTGATGATCGGCCTGGCCATCGCCTCGATCATCACCTGGACCATCTGGATCGCCAAGGGTTTCGAACTGATGGGCGCCAAACGCCGCCTGCGCGGTGAGATCGCCAACCTGAAAAAAGCCGCCTCCCTCAAGGAAGCCAGCGCCACCGCCGCGAAAGAAGGCACCCTGGCCAACCTGCTGGTACACGACGCCCTCGAAGAAATGCGCCTGTCGGCCAACGCCCGCGAGAAAGAAGGCATCAAGGAACGCGTCAGCTTCCGCCTCGAGCGTCTGGTTGCAGCCTGTGGCCGCAACATGAGCAGCGGCACCGGCGTCCTCGCCACCATCGGCTCCACCGCGCCGTTCGTCGGTCTGTTCGGTACCGTGTGGGGCATCATGAACAGCTTCATCGGCATCGCCAAAACCCAGACCACCAACCTTGCCGTCGTAGCACCGGGTATCGCTGAAGCGCTGCTGGCTACCGCACTGGGTCTGGTGGCCGCGATTCCTGCCGTGGTCATCTACAACGTCTTCGCCCGCTCCATCGCCGGTTACAAGGCTCAGGTGTCCGATGCGTCGGCTCAGGTGCTGCTGCTGGTCAGCCGCGACCTCGACCACCAGCCTGAGCGCAGCAGCTCGCATCCGCACATGGTGAAAGTGGGGTAATCGGCCATGGGCCTGCATTTGAAAGAAGGCGCAGACGACGATCTGGCCGAGAACCACGAAATCAACGTCACGCCGTTCATCGACGTGATGCTGGTGCTGTTGATCATCTTCATGGTCGCCGCTCCGCTGGCCACCGTGGACATCAAGGTGGACCTTCCCGCCTCGACCGCCAAACCGGCGCCGCGGCCGGAGAAACCGGTGTTTCTCAGCGTGAAGGCAGACCAGCGCCTGTTCATTGGCGATGACGAAGTGAAAGCCGAAACCCTCGGCGCCGCACTCGACGCCAAGACCCAGGGCAAGAAAGACACGACGATCTTTTTCCAGGCCGACAAAGGCGTGGATTACGGCGATCTGATGAGCGTGATGGATAACCTGCGCGCCGCCGGTTACCTGAAGGTCGGTCTGGTCGGACTCGAGAGCGCAGTCAAGAAATGATCACGACGCGCCATAAGCTGACGCGTTACAGCGGTAGCCTGGCCGTGGTGCTGGGTGTTCACGCGCTGGCCATCGCGCTGGCGCTGAACTGGAACGTCCGCCCGCCCATCGAATTGCCGCCGCAGGCAATGATGGTCGAGCTGGCGCCGGTTCCGGCCCCGCCACCGCCCGCACCGCCGAAAGTCGTCACGCCACCGCAGCCACCGGCTCCGGTTGAGGAACTGCCGATCCCGAAACTGGCCGAAGCGCCGAAAGCCGAGATCGCGGTGCAGAAACCGAAGCCCAAGCCGAAACCCAAACCGCCGAAGCCGATCGAGAAGAAACTGCCCGATCCGCCGAAGGAGAAACCGTCCGAAGAGAAGCCGGCCGATACCCAGCCGACTCAGGCCCCGACGGAGAAATCCGCCCAGCCTGCACCGGGCCCGTCGCCTGCACAATTGGCCGCCAAGGCCAGCTGGCAAGGCACCCTGCTCGCGCATCTGGCCAAGTACAAGAAGTACCCGGCCAGCGCTCAGGCACGGGGCAAGGAAGGCTTGAACCGGTTGCGCTTCGTGGTCGATGGCGAAGGCAACGTGCTGTCGTTCGAACTGGTGGGCCGCTCCGGCAACGCCGATCTGGACCGGGCCACCCTGGACATGATCCGCCGCGCCCAACCGCTGCCCAAGCCACCGGCCGACATGTTGACCAATGGCTCGATCGAAATTGTTGCGCCGTTTGTTTACTCGCTGGAACGCCGCCGCTGATCTGCACTGGCAGAACACGGCTCGATCCCGCCCAAAAGGCACCGAAAGGTGCCTTTGTCATATCTGCAAACGGCAAACCGGCATTGCCCGGTGTCGCATTCATCACTCAGTCTGATAACGTGCGTCTATCGATTGCAGCCGGTATGCTTGGCCCGCATCTTCATGGACGCTTGCTATGACTCTCACAGAATTACGCTACATCGTTACCCTCGCCCAAGAGCAGCATTTCGGCCACGCGGCCGAGCGTTGCCACGTCAGCCAGCCGACCCTGTCGGTGGGCGTGAAAAAGCTTGAAGACGAACTCGGTGTGCTGATTTTCGAGCGCAGCAAAAGCGCCGTGCGTCTGACCCCGGTCGGTGAAGGCATCGTCGCCCAGGCGCAGAAAGTGCTGGAGCAGGCCCAGGGCATCCGCGAACTGGCGCAGGCCGGCAAGAACCAGTTGACCGCCCCGCTGAAAGTCGGCGCGATCTACACCGTCGGCCCGTACCTGTTTCCGCATCTGATTCCACAACTGCACCGGGTCGCCCCGCAGATGCCGTTGTACATCGAAGAAAACTTCACTCACGTGCTGCGCGACAAACTACGCAACGGCGAGCTGGACGCGATCATCATCGCCCTGCCGTTCAACGAAGCCGACGTGCTGACCCTGCCACTCTACGACGAGCCGTTCTACGTCCTGATGCCGGCCCAGCACCCGTGGACCCAGAAAGAATCCATCGACGCCGCCCTGCTCAACGACAAGAGCCTGCTGCTGCTCGGCGAGGGTCACTGCTTCCGCGATCAGGTGCTGGAGGCCTGCCCGACCCTGACCAAAGGCAACGACGGCGCCAAACACACCACGGTCGAATCCAGCTCGCTGGAAACCATTCGCCACATGGTCGCGTCCGGCCTGGGCATCTCGATCCTGCCGCTGTCGGCGGTGGACAGTCACCACTACGCCCCCGGCGTGATCGAAGTGCGCCCGCTGTCGGCACCGGTGCCGTTCCGCACCGTGGCCATCGCCTGGCGCGCGAGCTTCCCACGGCCGAAAGCCATCGAGATCCTCGCCGACTCCATTCGCCTGTGCTCGGTCGCCAAGCCTGCCGCGCCGGTCACGGCCGGTTAAGCCAGCGTCATGACGGAGCTGTCGCAGGTGTCGGTCACCGCACTCAAGGGTGTCGGTGAAGCCATGGCCGAGAAACTGGCCAAGGTCGGTCTGGAAAACCTCCAGGACGTGCTGTTCCACCTGCCACTGCGTTATCAGGATCGCACCCGCGTGGTGCCGATCGGCGCGTTGCGGCCGGGGCAGGACGCCGTGGTCGAAGGCACCGTCAGCGGCGCCGACGTGGTCATGGGCCGGCGCCGCAGCCTCGTCGTGCGCTTGCAGGACGGCACCGGCGGCCTGAGCCTGCGCTTCTACCACTTCAGCAACGCGCAAAAAGAAGGCCTCAAGCGCGGCACGCGGATTCGCTGCTACGGCGAAGCCCGGCCCGGCGCCTCGGGGCTGGAGATCTACCACCCGGAATACCGCGCCATCAACGGCGACGAACCGCCGCCGGTGGATGAAACCCTGACCCCGGTCTACCCGCTGACCGAAGGCCTGACCCAGGCGCGTCTGCGTCAGTTGTGCATGCAGACCCTGACCCTGCTCAAACCGGCCACCCTGCCCGACTGGCTGCCGACCGAACTGGCCCGCGACTATCAACTGGCGCCGCTGGCCGATGCGATCCGCTACCTGCACAACCCGCCCGCTGATGCCGACGTCGATGAACTCGCCCTCGGTCATCACTGGGCCCAGCATCGCCTGGCCTTCGAAGAACTGCTGACTCACCAGCTTTCGCAGCAACGCCTGCGCGAGAGCATGCGCTCCTTGCGTGCGCCAGCGATGCCGAAAGCCACCAAACTGCCGGCGAAATACCTGGCCAACCTCGGCTTCAACCCGACCGGCGCTCAGCAACGGGTCGGCAACGAAATCGCCTACGACCTCAGTCAGCACGAACCGATGCTGCGACTGATTCAGGGCGACGTCGGCGCGGGCAAAACCGTGGTCGCCGCCCTCGCCGCGCTGCAAGCGCTGGAGGCGGGTTATCAGGTCGCGTTGATGGCGCCGACCGAGATCCTCGCCGAGCAGCACTTCATCACCTTCAAGCGCTGGCTCGAACCGCTGGGCATCGACGTGGCGTGGCTGGCCGGCAAGCTCAAGGGCAAGAACCGCGTCGCCGCGCTGGAGCAGATCGCCAGCGGCACACCGATGGTGGTCGGCACCCACGCGCTGTTCCAGGATGAAGTGCAGTTCAAGAACCTCGCGCTGGTGATCATCGACGAACAGCACCGCTTCGGCGTGCAGCAACGTCTGGCGCTGCGGCAGAAAGGCGTCGGCGGGCGCATGTGCCCGCATCAACTGATCATGACCGCCACGCCGATTCCCCGGACGCTGGCGATGAGCGCCTACGCCGACCTCGACACCTCGATCCTCGACGAATTGCCGCCCGGCCGAACCCCGGTCAACACCGTGCTGGTCACCGACACGCGTCGCGTCGAAGTCATCGAGCGGGTGCGCAGCGCCTGCGCCGAAGGTCGTCAGGCCTATTGGGTGTGCACGCTGATCGAAGAGTCCGAAGAGCTGACCTGCCAGGCCGCCGAAACCACTTTCGAAGACCTGACCGCCGCCCTCGGCGAGTTGAAAGTCGGGCTGATCCACGGCCGCATGAAACCTGCCGAAAAAGCCGCCGTCATGGCCGAATTCAAGGCCGGCAACCTGCAACTGCTGGTCGCCACCACCGTGATCGAAGTCGGCGTCGACGTACCCAACGCCAGCCTGATGATCATCGAGAACCCTGAGCGTCTCGGCCTTGCGCAACTGCACCAGTTGCGCGGTCGCGTCGGCCGGGGCAGCGCGGTCAGCCATTGCGTGCTGCTCTACCATCCGCCGCTGTCACAGATCGGCCGCCAGCGCCTGGGCATCATGCGCGAGACCAACGACGGCTTCGTCATCGCCGAAAAAGACCTCGAACTGCGCGGCCCCGGCGAAATGCTCGGCACCCGCCAGACCGGCCTGCTGCAATTCAAGGTCGCCGACCTGATGCGCGACGCCGATCTGCTGCCCGCCGTGCGCGATGCCGCACAGGCCTTGCTCGAGCGCTGGCCCACCCACGTCAGCCCGTTGCTCGACCGCTGGCTGCGACACGGGCAGCAATACGGCCAAGTGTGAGCACCGTCGCAGTTTCTGACAGCTCGTTCCAACCAAGCTGGTTATACTCCTGCAATTGTTTCAAAAACGGATACAGACCATGACCGAAGCTGCTCTCGCCCCCGAATCACCGCACGCTCCGTCTGTTATTCGGCTGCTGCTCAACAAGCTGGGCGTCGCCTACGAAGAAGTGCTCGACCACCACGGCCTCAATGCCTCGCGCAAAGTGCAGGCGGTGTTGCTGGACGACGCGGTCGGTGCGCTGATGGTGCTGTTTCCACAGAGCCAGTTGCTGGATCTCAACCGCCTCGCCGAACTGACGGGCCGTCGCCTGACCGCCGTGTCCACCGAGCGCCTGGAAAAGATGCTCGGCAAACACAGCCTGAGCCTGCTGCCGGGCCTGCCGGCGCTGACCAGCTCGCCGTGCCTCTACGAAGAAGGCCTGCTGCGCGAGCCGAAGTTGCTGATCAACTCCGGCGAGCCGGGTCTGCTGCTGGAAATCGCCAGCGAAGACTTCAAGACCATGCTGACCAAGGCCAGCGCCGCCAACTTCGGCGAAGCCCTGAGCAGCATCCGCCCGAACCTCGACCGCCCGGACGATGACCGCGAGGAAATCACCCAGGCCGTGCAGGCGTTCACCGCGCGGCGCATCCAGCAGCGTCTGGAAGCGACCATCGAGATTCCGCCGCTGGCCGAAACCGCGCAAAAAATCATCAAGCTGCGCGTAGACCCGAACGCCACCATCGACGACATCACCGGCGTGGTCGAAACCGACCCGGCGCTGGCCGCGCAAGTGGTGAGCTGGGCGGCATCGCCGTACTACGCCTCGCCGGGCAAGATCCGTTCGGTGGAAGACGCGATCGTGCGCGTGCTGGGCTTCGATCTGGTGATCAACCTGGCGCTGGGCCTGGCCCTCGGCAAGACCCTGAGCCTGCCCAAGGATCACCCGCAGCACACCACGCCGTACTGGCAGCAGTCGATCTACACCGCCGCCGTCATCGAAGGCCTGACCCGCGCCATGCCGCGCGCCCAGCGCCCGGAATCCGGCCTGACCTACCTCGCCGGCCTGCTGCACAACTTCGGCTACCTGCTACTGGCCCACGTGTTCCCGCCGCACTTCTCGCTGATCTGTCGCCACCTGGAGGTCAACCCGCACCTGTGCCACAGCTATGTCGAGCAACACCTGCTGGGCATCAGCCGCGAACAGATCGGCTCCTGGCTGATGCGCTACTGGGACATGCCGGACGAACTGGCCACCGCCCTGCGCTTCCAGCACGACCCGAACTACGACGGCGCCTACGCCGAATACCCGAACCTCGTCTGCCTGGCCGTGCGCCTGCTGCGCAGCCGCGGGATCGGCTCCGGCCCGGATGAAGATATTCCGGATGCGCTGCTGGAGCGTGTTGGTTTGACTCGCGACAAGGCCAATGATGTGGTCAGCAAAGTGCTTGAGGCGGAAGTGTTGCTGCGGGAACTGGCTTCGCAGTTCAGCCAGGCTTAAAGCATTCTTCGGAACGTCAACCAGGGCCTGTCTTGATTGCAGATAGGGCCCTGGCTCCACAGATTTCGGCCACTTTGCCAGCAACGACAGCAAACAAGCGCCCTGCTATGATTTGACGGCATTCAGAGGAATTTCCGATGACCCAAACAGATGCTGTCAGCGTTGCAAGCGAAGTGCGCAAGCTTGCCAAAGACAACAAGGTTACAGCCAGTCGTGACGGCATGAGTCGTATGGCCGTGGGGATTACCCGCTTGTCTGGCGATGTCGTCGAGCTGGATGGCATCGAACAGTTGCTCGTCAATCTCAAGCGAAAAGGCGTTCTGAGCAAATCTGAAATCCTGGCGCTCCAAGGGCGCTATCTTCAGGAAAGGCGTGCACAGAAACGTAGCGCATGACTTTTGATCCATTCGGCGACTTCGAAACGGCTGGATATCTTCAAAACTCGCTGCAACTGAAAGATCCCGTCGAAGTAAAAGAGTCAGAGCATCTTTCGTTCGAATTGAGTATCGAAGAGGCGCTTGCCTATCTGGCCAAGAAAAAGCCAATCGATTACCAGACTGTACTCAAGGTTCACGAGATCCTGTTCTCAGGCTTCTATCACTGGGCAGGAAAAGACCGGAACGAGCTCGTCCCCCATCTGGCGGTCTTCAAGGGCTCTTTCGACGACCCTCGCAGCACAGTCTTCGAGCGCCCGGACTCCATCAAAATGTCTGTCGACTATGCACTCAAGCTCGCATCAGACAAAAAACGCTTCAGAGACCATCCCGGTGGAGTGATGGGCCAACTGGCTTTCGCACACCCCTTCCTGGACGGCAATGGACGCGCGATTCTATTGGTCTTCATGGAACTCTGTTATCGAGCCGGGTTCGCCATCGACTGGTCAAGAACAAACAAAGACGACTACTTGCGGGCCCTCAGCGACGAGATCCGAGAGCCGCGCGAAAGGCATCTCGATAACTACCTCAACCCGTTCGTAGTCGATATATCCAGTCGTGACGAATGGCCAGAGACCATTAGTGGCATCCGAGGCTTGGATGGCCTGGACAAGGAAGACATCACTTACGAAAACCTGGACAACCCGCAAGTCCAGCAGATCTACAAGACATACCGGGCCCAGCCCCTGGACGCCGAGCCTCCCGAGCCCGAAAGCTGAAGAGGCAGGCCCGTCCCGACAAGCTGCCTGAAAGCCCTATGACTTCGGCTTGGCCTTCCGCGGCTTCAAATACTTCATCAACCCCTGAAACCACATCACCAGCGCCGGATTCCCCTTGAGCTGGATCGACTTGTCCTGAATCCCCTGCATGAATGCCAACTGCTTGTTCTTGGCCTGCATCGTGGCAAACCCGAACGCCGCGTCTTTAAAGGCAATCGCAAACGCCGGCTCCGCCACCACCCCGGACTTGCTGGTAATGCGCTGGCCTTTCACCACGAAATGCCGCGCCACCTTCCCGTCCAGAGTCTGCAGCTGAAACACCAGATCCTTGTCACCCAACTGCTGCTGGAACGCAGGATTTGTCCGACTGGCCTTACCCATCAACAGACCCAGCATCCACAGTAGAAAACGAAATTTCATGCGCACAGCCTCAAAAGGAAAATGAACGGCTGGGGGAGTGTAAGGGATTCGGACGGTTTCGCCACTATCTTGGACTGATAGAAGACGATGCAGCGCTTTTCCTGCCAGATGACTACCAAGTCACGATTTCCAGACCTCGAACCTGATCGTTCCCACGCTCTGCGTGGGAATGCATCCCGTGACGCTCCGCGTCACACCATCCCCCCGTCCTACACCTGAAGAAACACATTCCTGTAGGAGCCGCCGAAGGCTGTGGTTTCTTGTTCCTCTACCTCGCAAATCCTTGGGAAATGTCCTTCAAACTGCGGTGCTGTCCATGAACTAGGCAGGCTGGACCATCGTCGATAGCCTCTGTGTGTCACCGCAAAATCGGTGACCGGATGTGCAAGTCCGAAAACCGGAGCAAATCTTTCCAACTCAAAAGGATTTACACCGATGATCGACCCAACCTTCACTGACGAAGAAGTTTCCCCTTACGAATTCCCAGACTCGAAGAACTCCACGAAGCCGCCGAACGCGCCCTCGACCACCATTTCAAACCCAGCGCCCCACGCCCAAAACGCCTGGGTGGCCTGTTCGCCCTCTGCCCCAACGCCGACGCCGAAGCCCTCATGGCCAACGCCTCCGAAGACCTGCTCTCCATCAGCGCCTTCGCCGCCAACCTGGCCGACGACCTCGACGGCCCCCGCCGCTCGATGGCACTGGGCCTGAGCAGAATGGCGGACGGCGTGCGGTTGATGGTGGAAGGCACGCTCGATCACATTGAGTTTCGGGAGTATCAGGCCAAGCCGTAGCTGAATCGCGGGCGGAAAAAAGGGGACGATGAGTCCCCTTTTCCAACTGACCAATTCCTCACCACTGACAGCCCGTCTCCGATGAGAAATCCATACTGAAATCGTGTTCGAAGGAGTACTTCTTCCCGGTTTTGTAGTTCGTATAAGTCATGCCATAGACCCGGGCACCCTGACTCACCATTTCATACTCACCCGTCAGCGCGCCCTCCGATACCTCAACCCAAGTCGTAGTGAACTGATACGGACGATCCTCTGCCAGAATTTCTTGCTCGGTATTCCGATACACCAGAGAAATGGCCTTCTTTGACTTGCTGTACCTGACAGCCGCTCCGCTCCATTTGGAGAAGGAGTCGTAATAAGTTCTGAGTTCGAAATTGATGCTTTTGGCGCTTTCTTGCGAACGGAAGCAATAAATCTCCGTCGAGACCTCACTGTGCGCCGCCATAGGAAAGAGAACAAACAGTGCAGCAGATAAAACTCGCAGTGACTTCAATCTGATCATTCCTTCAACGATTCAGAGGCAACTGAAAACGCATTCGCACTGCGCAGTTAGCGATGTCCTCCCGGAACACGCGCTCACTCATTTCACAGTGCCCATCGACGTATTGCCGCCACAACGGATCATCGAAGTTGTCACCCCCCAATCGCTCCATCGAAGCCACCAGACCTTTTTCTCGATCCTGCCCCGCCATGGCCGATGCAGCTTTATAAAAACCGTCCAGGGGTAACCCAGTCTGCAGAGCAACCAATTCCCCCAACCGGGCATTGGTTGTTTGCACCAGGCACCCAAGCTTTTCGATGGGCGCCTCTGCACCGGGCAAGGCCGACTGATAAATATCCTCGCAATACGCCTCTTTGAAGCTCACCCACTTCTTTTGCACGTCAGTCAGTTGCTTCTTGTCGGCGGGCGCCAGACTGACCAGCGCTTTCTTGTATTGCTCATTCAACACTGCGTCGACTTTCTTGAAAGTCTGCTGACCGCAAATGACCAAATCGGGATTGGAAAAGCTGTCGGGATTGCAGGTTTCCTGGGCATGCGCAGGAACCAGCAAAGCAGTCAAAGAAACACCTGCGATCAGCCCAAAGAACGCCTTGAGTTTGATCATGATCCGGATACTCCGGCACTGCGCTCAGCAACCCGAGCGGGAATCTTCGAAGCCTTTCCCGCGTCCGACATACGCGATGCATATTGTTTGTACGCCGGCACCGCCCGCTCTTTATTGTTCATGGCCCAATAGCTATCTGCGAGATTCAGGTAAGCCACCGTCCGTTCCGGGTTGTGGGCAATCACCGCATTCAGCAACTGGACAGACTCCGTGTAGTAACCTGCCTCGCCCAGCAGAAAACCGACGTCGTTGGACCAACCAGGCTGCTGCGAGAAGAAGTACTTTCCGACGATATAACTTTCCGGAGAGCACGCGCCATGCGCATCATTTCCCATCAACATATTACCCATCACCTCCTTGAACGAGCTGCTGTCGCCCTTTCGATAGGCTGCCAGCGCTTTATCCAGCAGGTCAGCCGAACCAACTGTCATCAGTTTTTTATAACCGCCCTGAGGGCTGCCAACGTTTGCAGCCCGCAACTTTTTAAGCGCTTCGAGGCCGTTGAATGAAGCCAAAGTGGTTGGGCCAAGCGTCTCAATCGGCAGCTCCGCGATGCTCACAAGCGAGCGATCGCAGGAGTCGTTATTGACCACTTTCAGCAAACTTTTCAGCTCGAACTGCTTTGAGCCTTTATTGAAGGTGAACAAAAGATTGAAGTTATAAACAGCGTTGTCTTCTTCGTTGGTCACCAGCGCAATGTAGTCCCCCGCCTCAACGAACCGCTGCTTGACCAGAACCTCTTCCTCTTGTGGATCCACAACCGTCATGGCTCCAGGCCGGCCGTTGAAAACCCGCACGCTAAAACTATCCAGAAGATCAGACGAGTACTGACTCTTCGTAAGAGGCAAAGCCTTGGACGTATCGAGCAATATATCCTCATTGCGCCCTTGAACCGGCGCGATCAACAACCGGTTGGATGCCTCGTCCGCGCCTCCCGCCAGAACGAACACGTTTTGCCGTGATCCATCACCCAGCAGGCTTGCCGGGATTTCCTTGAGGACTTGGGGTGCAGCGAGCGCGTGTGGTGTGAAAGCCACGGACGTGGCAATGGCCAAGAGGCCACCGAGTAGAATTGAACATCCTTTCACGCTGTAACTCCGTTCGGTCTTCGCAGGCTTACTCAAAAGCCATGCTGCGCACCGCTGTTTTGATTTGTTCAAAGCCTTCGGCGCTGATCGCCAATGAGGTGGATGAACCCGACTCCGCCGAACCGATCAGCACCTGTTCGTTATGCATCAAGCAGAAGGTGATACGACTGAACTGACGTGGATTCTTGCCGTGGTAACCAATGACGAATCCTGATGAACTCGCGCTCTGCAGGGATTCGAAAGTGAAGGATTGCGGATCACCGGCCAACAACGTCGGTTCCCAACCATGATCGGTCAGGGTCGCCGGGCATTTAAGGTCGTTACTTTCTCGCACTAGTTGCAACTCAATCGCGTCATCAAGCGGCGGCTTCTGAGTGGTGAGCGCGGAAAGGTTGTTGGCACTTTCACACATGACACCGAACCAGGGCTGGCTCAGCTTTGCGGGCTTTTCGAAATTCCACTCATAACCAGTCGAGGTCTGAGCCTGCGATAAACGCGGGGCGTTAGTGGTTTCAGGCAGTTGTTTGGCCGCAATGAATACCAGATCAGGCGTATTGAACTGCAACCATTGATCTTTCGAGAGCGTCATTGAGAACCGGCAAGGTGTCATGTCGACCGCAGCTTCGGCTGGGCCTTGCGCGATCTGCGACTGACCCGACGCATTGCCCACCGAGACAACACTTGCGGCGGCATGACTGGCCTGCGCGAACGCAGCAACGCTGATCAGCAATACCCGCAGAAATCGAGGCCTCACGAAACCCGGTATCGACAAGTCAGGCACAGTTCCACCCACTTGGAATTTAACGGCAAAGAATCGCGACACATCCGCGCTCCGAGTTTCAAATGCAATGGCTCGCCTTGATCGGCTCTGGAACTTGCGACTTCAATCGCGCCACACTGTCGACGCCCGACCGATAACCTTTGTCAGCCGCCATTTGATAACAGGCTAACGCCCGGGACATATCTTTCGTTCCCAACTCGCCCCCCTCAAGGGTAGATGCCAGATAAAACATCGCTTCCTTTGAGCCCATGGTAATCGCCCGAATGACCTGCTCTTCTGCCTGCTTGGGATGAAGGCAAGGACCGTTATAGTCGGTGGAGTTTCCTGAACAAAGAAACGTGGCGTAGCCCAACGCACCACTCGGTATTTTCGAAGCCGCTTTGAACAACGCTTCAACCTTGCTGGTTTCCAACTGAGACGCCATCTGCGAAAGACTCAAGCTCGCCGCTGACAGGCTCGCCTCTGGATCACCCGACTCAGCCGCACAGACATAATTTTCCAGGGACGCTTCTAACAATTCCGCAGTCAGACGGTATTGCTCGAGCGAACCCAGCCCTCCCAAAGCCTCGGCACGTTGATCACAGAAGTTCTCGGCACGGCTCATTGCAGGGTTACGTGTTGCGACAAGATCCTTCTCGCTGATCGACCAGTCTTCAACGCCTTCAAGCACCCAGCACGCCTGACGAGAGAAGTTGAAGATTTTTACATTGCTGTTGCCCGCCCGTTTATCGACCACATCGACGTGACTGTCATCGACCTCTTCAATCTCGACTCCAGGTGTCTTGCCGGGTGTGATGGCGGCCATCAGCGGATAGGTGAAGGAAGCTCCGCTGACGCCCGAGGTCGAAGGCTCAAAGGTACTACGGTCCTTGCCTGCAACCGGCTTCAACAAAAGCAACTTGACCGTCATCGCAGTGAGACGACGCTGTGATTCACTGCTGGCGGAAAACGCTGTCAGGAAAGCAGGGAATTCCTCCGAAGGACAAGCGCCGTTGGCCGGCGTCGTCGAAGTGCTCTTGTCGGATGCAAGAACAGGGACGATCTTGTCCAGGTACGCCGAGCGCTCGCGACTCATTCTTGTGATGCACGAGTTGACCGCGAACACATGCGCCGGCATCCCCGTCTCGATCTCGAATGCCTCCAATGGACAATTCGCATCGCGCAATTTCAGCCACGCGCGTTGCGACTCTTTAACCTTCGCCGCGTACTCTGCGCCCAATGCCGGATCTGCTCGATAGTCAGACTCAAGCCGCGCCATCAATTGCTTATAGCTGACGTTCAGCTGCGTATCGGCAGCCTTCATTGC
The DNA here is from genome assembly GCF_002112685.1 of Pseudomonas sp. R15(2017). Classification (NCBI taxonomy): domain Bacteria; kingdom Pseudomonadati; phylum Pseudomonadota; class Gammaproteobacteria; order Pseudomonadales; family Pseudomonadaceae; genus Pseudomonas; species Pseudomonas sp. R15(2017). The sequence continues at coordinate 261,210 of NZ_NEII01000001.1, read as the reverse complement.
CGATTCGGAACAGGGCACCATTTCCAGACTCGAAGTAACCTGAGTGCAGCCATCCTGCGCATACACCGCCGAAGCCGGCAGCAAAAACCCGCCGATAAACGCAAAAAAAAAACGCTTCACTGTGTTTAATCCTTGATTCATTCAGGTCATCACGCTTCGCGCTTTGCAAAACGGATTGCTTGGCGGCGGTCATTTCCCTCGCCATTCAAACCCTAATTTTTTGCCCTGTTCATAGTCCCGTGATATCAGCATCCATCCGCATCACCACATAAGATCCATCCGCGAATTTCTTTACCTTTTGGTGTTTTGAACATAACCGAGAGCCAGCCAGCCTCAACAGCTTCCTGCTGGACCTTGTCCCCAGCGATCAGATACATACGAGTGACATCGTCAAAAACCGGAGAACTATAAATTTTGGCTTTTTTGTTTATCGTCAGCTGAACAGGAATACCGTCATTCCATTTAGAAAAAGCCGTGGTAGCAAGTTTATTACTGACAGATAATTGATCCTTGTAAGGAAACACGTACAAAAACCCCTTATAGTCATCCGTCAATATATCCCCACCCTCACCAAAATACTTGGAAATCCGCTCATCCCTTGAGTAACCATCATCGCTCTTTTTGTAAACATGCACACTGTAGTACTCGCCAGAGTACTTAACTCCGGTATCAGAATGTATTCCCACACTGTGAATTACAAATAGTTCACTTTCAGAGCCGCCTTTTACATCAGCAAAAAAAGCCGCACGGACTTGTCCTGTATCTGCCAAATACGGTAACTGCCCGACCAATGTCTTAGCCCTACTCGCACAATCAATATAGTTAACATCTATACCCATTTGACTGTTTGATCCGTCACTACTCGCCTCACCCTCTATGGGAACCAGATCAAAAACAATCGCACCGTCTTTTGTTGAGATCGAATGGTAAGCTTGACTCTCAGGGACATCGCAAGCAAATGAAGCTACCGAATACAGACAAAATGAAATTAGAAATCCCGACTTAAACAAAGCTCTCATAACGAACAGCCTCCAAATCCAGCCTTAAATTTTTCAGCAATCTCTTTCGTGTACTTCTCTCGTTTATCAAGCTCTTTCAGCCCAGAGTTGATAACCCTAGTTACAGACTTAATCTTGGCATCTATATCAGATGAGCTAGCATCCGCAAGCGCACCGATACCTTTCGACTTCCAAAACCACAGACCAGACTCTATTGCGACTTTCATATTGTCTTGTGCCAGGTTTGGATTAGCATCGATATTCACACCTATCGCCACAGCGCATTCACGATAGTTAGCATAGTGAGTCAAATGAAGAAGACCTCTACCCCTGTAGTCGTTATGAGGGTACTGATTGCTACCAAAGCTATGTTTACCGTACGCTGGATCGTTTTCAATCAAATGCTGATCTATATACTCAAGTTTTTCCTCTCTGGTTAGTGACATTCCCAGCCTTGCAAAACCATCATTAATAGCGGTCGGTGCCATTCTATAGAGTTTTTCGGCAGTATAACTACGGCGAGTATAATTTAGACTCTCTCTGAAAGCAGAAAATTGAAAAGTTTCGTGCTTACCCTGCCCCATTATATGGAAAACCTGAGAACAGGTATTCACACCATACTTGGGGAAAAGCTCGTTCGCCACCGTAACAAATTCACTGATAAATGTATCCGCTACAGAGGATGGACAAATGCTTCGCATCAATGCATTAGTTAACGCGATATTACTGCCACACTTCTTGCACATATTGGTGCCCGACGAAGGCATCATATTTCCGATCATAGCAATTGGATGAAAATGCCATACATTTCCATCGCCCACGCCTTTAGACTGCGTAACCGGATCATCCCAAAATATTAAGCTATCTATCCGTTCTTTCTCGTGCTTTAAAACAGACGGATTCCCCTCGAGCAACGTATCTAGCCGTGCCCACTTGGCAGAATCAGACTTAGACCTCCACTCTGTTGGGTGATATGCAATAAGCTTTGACCAGTGGTTTCTAAACTCTACATTCTTAAGCGCAATTGGAAAATCTTCGGGAGTGACTTTTTGATCCTTATTACCAAACTTATCCAAATCCTTATATAAGGCTTGAAAAAAATCCGGCATATCTCCGGGATCCAGAAAACCATCGGAATTTGAATTCGACTCCTTAACAACACGAAAACCTAGTTTTTCCCAATCGTGTTGACTGAGGAGCTTTGCGCCTTCTTTTTTGAGCAAGCCGGTTTTGCTTTCTGCGTTATCAATTATAGTTATTTCATACCATTCTTCAGTGTCCTTATATAGAACGGCCTTTCCAAGCTCTACAAAGCTTTCATTAGAAATCGTCACCACTCCGGTTTGCGGTGGCTTGCTTCTTAAGTTCGTATTCGCTGGCAAATGTAGGTATTGTTTCCCCTGTTTCACATTTGCTTTATTTTTTAGAAAATCCTCAATTTTAGGATCAGCCGAGAAAATCTCCACGTGAACTTGATAACTTCTCGAAACTCCACCATCTGGACCTGCCAATGTTTCATTTAAACCAAGAAAACCAATTGTGTCGCCTGCCTTAATTGCCGTATCCATCGGCACAATCTTATCAAACTCAGTCGGAACCAAGCCTTGCAATTGAACATAAGGTTTTTCAACACAAGCCCAAAAAGTGGCGGGCACAGGAGTGGAGTGGCTTTTCAAACCGGTTGCAGCGCCGGAAGCACTCGGTACAAAGGAGCATTCCGCCATTTTGAAAAACTTAGAGCCAATCTTCAGGCTAAAAACTTTCCCGCTATCAAATTCTATTATGCTATTTGTACAAAGAACTAGGTCTGCGTTCTGTCCTAGACTATTTACCTGTCTAATTGCAGCCCCAGCTAAAGCACCGTGACTTTGCGTTGAGGGAGCCGCTCGCAAAGTAAGCCCCGTTCCGGAAACTACAGCTCTGACTTTGCCCTTCCAATAGTCTGGTTTCTTTCGCTCTGGTGCAGTTATTGCGCTCCAGCTCGGGCTTCCATCACCTCTTGGATAGGCGATGCCGTTTTGCTTATAGGCGAACCAAAAATCTTGCCCTGGAGTGCGCCCTCCAACAGTACCTTTAATCAGCTTACCCTTGGCGTGGACGTGATCAGAATGTTCTTCTAGTATTTCAATTTCAGTTCCAGCAGAAATTGAACCATATTCGACGCAGCCGCTTGCACCAAGAATATCGCTTCGCGCTTTAAACCCACTTGCGATCATTTTTATTTTTGGAGCACCTGGTTGCTCTGGGTCATCCGCATACCTGTCATATGGTAGCAGATGCATATACAGGCTATAAAATACGAGCTCATTCTCAGTGTTAGGCGTCACTTCCTTATTCGGAGGTGACTTATAGTCATGCCTAACAAGACAAAATGAATTTGAGTATTTCAATACTTCTGTAGAATTTGATGCCTCAAATGCAGTCGCTAGATAATCTTCATTCAAACGGTAGGCTACGACGACACCGTCTCCAATACAACGAATAGGCTCGTCTCGCATACATTGCGGGGCAATCCTATGTGATATATGAATTCCGCCATGCCAAAAACCATGATTACCTAATAAAAAATTTCCCGAAGTCTCACCCTCAAGGGCCTTAAAAACCTCTTCAGAATCTTTGAACTGTGTTCCATCAGCCTTTCTAAATGGAAATTGAAAATTCATTATAGGAGCAGCGGCTGGCGCAGTCGGCGCTGTGGGAGTCGGCGCAGGGGTAGACGCAGGTTGGGAACCTGTCTTAAAAATCTCCTTAACTCGTAAGAACTTTATCGGCATTCGCCAATAATTTGAACCGTTCCCAAATTTAGCGGAAGCAGGACCAGTAGAATTTTGTGAACCGAAAAAGTTTCCACTTCTGTTTTCGACATCGATATCTTCGACAAATCCCGTATGGGTTGGCCAAAGCGCGATGTCCCCTGGCAACACATCTTTCCACTCAATAACATCGTAATTGTCGACGTTCGTTTTGAGCAAAGCAGTATTATTGTACGGAACGTTATAGCCAGCCGCCTTTAGCATTTCCCACACTAAAGTTGAGCAATCAATCTCTTTTTTGCCGTCGCCATCAGTATCTTTTCCCTTGCCGCCACCATAAACATAATCGCCTTTGGTATAGAGCGGTCGCTGCTCAAGAACTCCAGTAGTCATCAGTTAGCTTCCTGCTTCAAGCAATTTGAGGATTCAGTTTTTACATTCTTGGCAATCAATCTCGCTGCATTTTCCTTGGATAACTCAAAACCTTGAGCAGCCGCAGCTTGGAAACACGCCAGTGCACGATTGATGTTTTTAGTACCGAGGGTCCCCCTTTCATATGAGAGTCCCAATTGATTCAACGCTTCCATAGAGCCCAGTTTTGAACCTGCCTCAAGGGCGTTCAAAGACTTTTGGGGATCTGCGCAGGGACGGACTTGGTCATAACGGCCTTCGTCGCAATAGAAGTTCGCTAGTGCCAGATTTGCTGCTCCAGAAGTGCTGGCCGCGCTGAGCAAAAGCTCAAGAATCCTTGCGTCATCCAAGCGCGGCGCTTGACCTGATAGGCTCAGCAAGACTGCCTGATACCCCGCTTCTATGGAGCCCTTATCTGCGCCGTTCATATAGCTATCAAGTGCAGAAATATAAAGCTGACTTGATGCTGGAAACTCTGCTTCCATCGCCAAATCAGCATAGTTTTTCCCTCTCATCAAGCTGCGCTCCCCAGGAGGGAGACTTGATGCATCAACCTGAGAGTCCAACACGGTTTCTAGCGACCAGTTTTCAAGGCTACTCAAAGACCAGCAATCGGCTTTTTGGAATGTAAGGATTTTCAGCAACTCTCCTGCCCGATCACGTACGAAGATCTTATTCGGAGGTTGAACCTTTACCTCCAAACTCGACATTTCGACTACTTCGGGAGAGACCGCGCTCAGCTCGCCCCCCCCTAGTACCTCAATTTCTCGCTCAACCACTTTAGGTTGACTACCCTCGGCAACAACCTCCAAAAAGTGGATAGGAGAAGCGGTAAACGCGCGTTGCACCTCTGGCTTCGCCAAAAACTCTTTCACAAAACCATGAAAATTATCAGAAGGGCACTGAATGGCGAATACGTCTGAACTCAGGCCCAATACCAGCAACACGATCCATCTCAAGCCGAATTTCCCGGCGTTCTTTTTAATTTTCATAACTAACTCATCACTCAGAAAACACAAAAAAAGCCTTCGGCTTAACCTTCTCAGGCGGCGCATTCAACAACGCCTGATCCATCAAACTCCCCGCCTTATCCTTATCCGCCGCCCCCGGCAGCACCGGCGGTTTGATCCCGATCCCGGTGCCACTCCCCGCCGACCCGCCAGCATTAATCTTCACCACCGGCCCAACCACCGTCACACCACCGCCATCGAGCTTGATGAAACTGCCGCCGCCGAGAATCGTCAGCTCAGTCCCCGCCTCAATGACAATCTTGTCCCCAGCCTTGATGTGAATCTCTTTCCCGACACTGGTCAGTTGCGCCGTCCCGAGCTTCACATGCTGGCTCTCACCAATAGTGAGGTGGTCATCCATCCGCGCTTCAATCTTGCGGTCGCTGATGGTGGTGCGGTGCTCTTCAGCCTTGAGTTCGGTGTAGGTGTTCTTCACCACCGTGTCGTGACGTTCATTGCCGACCCGAATCTTCTGGTCGTGTTCGACGTTTTCATCCCAGTCGCGCTGGGCGTGGATGAAGATTTGTTCGGCGCCTTTTTTGTCTTCGATGCGCAGTTCGTTATAACCACCGCCGCCCGGGGAGCTGAGGGTTTTGAAGACGCTGCGGGTTTTGTTCGCCGGCAAGGCGTACGGCACCGGGTTTTCCTTGTGGTACAGGCAGCCGGTGACGAGGGGCTGGTCGGGGTCGCCTTCGAGGAAGGTGACGAGGACTTCCATGCCGATGCGCGGGATGCTGATGGCGCCGTAGCGGTCGCCGGCCCAGGAGCTGGAGACGCGCAGCCAGCAGCTGGTCTTGTCGTCGGCCAGGCCTTCGCGGTCCCAGTGGAATTGCACTTTGATGCGGCCGTATTGGTCGCAGTGGATTTCTTCGCCTTTCGGGCCGGTGACCATGGCGGTCTGGCTGCCGAGCACGCGGGGTTTCGGGTGTTCGAGGGCCGGGCGGTAGAACACGTCCCACGGGGTGGCGAGGAAGCGGTTGCGATAGCCCTGGTGGAAGTCATCCTTGTTGTCGGTGGTGTCGCTGGTCACCGATTCTTCGAGGACTTGCGGCTGTTTGCCTTCGTGGAAGATTTCGGTGAGCAGCCACAGGTCGTTCCACTCGCTGCGCGGGTGGTCGGACATTTCCATGAAGTGGCCGCTGACGAGTCTGGTCTGGTCACCGCGACCTTCGGCCTGGCGGTAGTCGGCGCGGTGGCGTTCGAGGGCGCGCTGGCTGAGGAACTTGCCGCGCGCGCGGTCGATGAAACGGCCGGGGTAGTCGTAGTCTTCCAGATCCGGTTCAGTGCTCTCGCCATCAGGTCTGTACGCAGCCTCCATTTGCAGGCGCGGTTTCTCGAAATCGTAGTCGCGGCGGGTGGTGCGGCTGGTGCGGGTTTCCAGGCGCAGCTTGAAGCCTTTGATCACCGGTTCTTCGGCGACCATGCCGCTGCCCTGCACATACGCGGTCGGTTGGCCGAGGTTGGGGAACACGGTCTGGTCGTCACCGAACACCAGCAGGTGACCTTTCTTGCTGTGCTGGAAGTGGTAGTGAATGCCTTCTTCTTCGCACAGACGCTGGACGAAATGCAGGTCGGTTTCGTCGTACTGCACGCAGTAGTCGCGATCCGGGCACGGCTGGCTGAGCTGGAAGCTGTAGGCGTTGCCCTTGATGCCGTGCTCGTCGAGGATCAGCGCGATGATTTTCGGCGCCGACATCTGCTGGTAGATGCGCTGGTTGGTGCGGTGATGCAGGTATTGCAGCTGCGGCACCAGCGAAACCTTGTAGCGGGTCAGGCGCTTGCCGGCATCGCCCTGGGCGACGCGGTAGATCTGGCCGTGGATGCCAGAGCCCTGCGGATCGAGGGCGAGGAATGCCTGTTTGTGCAGAAGCTTTTCCAGGTCCAGATCCGGGTTTTCGCTGACCAGTTCCAGGTCGAAACGGAACGGCTGGCTGATGCCTTCGGTGCCGGTGAACGACAGGACTTGCAGGTCGCCCACGTAGTCTTCAACGGTCAGGCTGAAGTGCGTTTCGTTAGCTGGGTTGAACATAAAGTGCTCCCTGTTCGAATGTCATCCGTTACGCCCGCAGTCGCAAACGCTGCAGCCAGGACGAAGTGGCGCCCAAGGCGTCACGCAATTGGTCGGCAGTGATGGTGCGCTCTGCCGCGTCAAAGGCCAGCGCGGTGCGCAGTGCGGGCCAGCAGTGTGTCGGCAGATTTGCCGGGGCTTGCAGTTCACGATCCAGGTGTTCGTCACGGGCCTGGGTCGAGGGCAAGCGGCGGAACGGGTGTTTGCCGCCCGCCAGTTCATAGATCACGCAGGCCACGCCGTACAGGTCCGCGCTGGCCGACAGCGGTTGGCCCTCAAGCAGTTCGGGGGCGGCGTAGCCCGGGGTCCAGGCGTTGAAGCGCTCGCGGCTCAGGTGCGGCAGGCCGGGCAGGATGCCCTCCTCGGCTTGCCCGAGACCGAAGTCAAAGAGGCGCACGCCGTCTTCGCTGAGCATGACGTTGCTCGGTTTCATGTCACCGTGCAGCACGCCGCGACGGTGGGCGTAGGCCAGCGCGTCGAGCAGCGGCAGCGCGATGTCGCGCAGTTCTTTCCACGGCAGGCCCAGTGGCCGCTCGCAGAGCAGTTTGTCCAGGGTCAGGCCACGCATGAGTTCCATGGTGATGAAGGCCCGCTGGCAATCGGTGTCCACTTCGAACGTGTGCGGTCGCAGCACGTTGTCGTGGCGCAGGCGTCGGGTCAGGGCGAACTCGCTGTAGAGCAAGGCACTGGCGTCCGGCGACTCGGCAAATTCTTCGCTGAGGATTTTCAGCGCAATGTAAGGATCGGGATCGCCGAACTGTTCGTGCAGCAGATCCCGGGCCCGGTAAACCGCACCCATGCCGCCGGCCCCGAGCAGGCGCTCGAGGTGGTAGCGGCCTGCCAGAACATCCGGCAGTTCGCCGACGCTGGCCTTGGTCGGCGCCAGCGCGGGTTCGGCGTTGTGCTGCTTTGCGAAAGCAAAATAGGTCAGGTTGTTGGCCTGCTCTTCGCTCATCAGCAAGTCGTCGACTGAGGATTCGATTTCAGTCATTGGCGGATCACCACGGCCGTCAGATTGTCGCGGGCGGCGCCACGCAGGGCGCCGTCGAACAGACGTTCCAGCGCCACATGCGGCGCCGCCAGGCTGAGGGCGTTGCCGAGGGCATCGCTGCTCAGGCCTTGATACAAACCATCGCTGCACAGCAGGAACACATCGCCCGGATACACCTCAAGCTCCAGCACATCCAGGGTCAGTTGTTCCGCCGCTCCGACCGCCCGGGTCAAGGCCTGGGCCGCCGGGTGCGCCGCTGCCTGTTCGACGCTCATCTGTTGCTCGTCGATCAGTTGTTGCTGCAGCGAGTGATCCTTCGACAGCTGATATAACCGCTGCCCGCGCCACATGTAGCAACGGCTGTCGCCGGCCCAGATGCAGGCCGCACGGTTGCCTTCCACCAGCAGCGCCACGACGGTGCTGCCCATGATGCTGTCGTGGCGCCCGGCGGTGACGGTCAACTCCTGCCCCAGGCGCCGGTTCAGCCAGTGCAGGCACTGGCGGATGGCTTTGAGGCGTTCGTCGAAGTCCTCGTGTTGCGGCAGTTCAGCCAGGCTGGCGACGATCAACTGGCTGGCGATGTCGCCCCCCTGATGACCGCCCATGCCGTCCGCGACCACCCACAGCCCATGCTGCGGGGTGTCGAGGAAGGCATCTTCGTTGCGCGACCGCACCTTGCCCGGGTCGGTTCGCGCCGCGCTGCGCCAGGGACTGGCCACCAGCATCAGAGCTGCACCGGCATACGGAAGGTGCGCAGCACGCCCATGTCGAACGGGTTCGGCGTGCGCTGGCTGGTCAGCAGGTAGTTGGCGCGCAGGCCACCCACGTCGGCTTTCAGCACCAGCACGTCGCGACCGGTCAGGTACTCGGTCTGCATCAGGTCGAACAGACGGAACAGCGACCACGGGCCGGAGTTCTTCTCGATGCCGATCGGGCGCCCGGCCATCTTGTCCATGACCAGGCTGGTGCGACCGTCTTCAGCATCGGTCGGCCACTTGAAGCTCATGGGCAGGATCGGACCGTGGCGGTACTCCATGGTCTTGTCGCCGAACTTGAACTCGGAACGGCTGACCGCCGGATCGAGGGTGTACGGCTCAAGTTTGAACTGCACGGTCGGTTCGGCCGGGTTGATCGAGAAGAAGCTCTGGCGAATGTTCAGGGCCGCCGCCATCTGGTCGAGGAACACCTTCGACACCGGCAGGCTGCGACCGTCGATGCTGCGCATCCGGTAGTTGCCCGGATCACCGCTGACGAACGGACGCATGTAGCTGTCGAAGAAGCGGTCGATGGTGCCTTGAGCCCGGAAGAACTCGCGGAAATCGCTGATCGCCACATCGCTGGTGCTCGAGGCGCTGAACGGGTAACGCTTGTTGATCGTCTTGCCATACACGCTGTACAGCTCGTTCTGATAACGGCCGTTCAGGTACTGGTAGGCATCGTTGAGCACCAGGCGCCACGAGTCTTCGGCCAGCACGTTGAACCACACGCTCAGCGGACGCGGCAGACGACCGGACGCATTGCGCAGGTTGGTCAGCGCATCACGCTGGCCGCTCATGCGGGTCTTGGCCAGTTCGAACGCGGCCTGCTCCGGCGTGCTGGAACGGGCAAGGCCCGCCAGTTGCAGTTGCAGGTCGTTGAGCGCGGTGAAGGCCGGGGTCAGGTCAGCGGCCGGGCCGTTGTTGTCGTCGAGCAACTTGTGCAACGGCTCGAAGCGACGTTGCAGCGACTTTTTGGCGGTGTCCGGCAGGTTCTTCGCCACGTTCAAGGCCGAGGCCTTGTCCGCTGCCGCCGCGGCGAGTTTGCCGACCTTGCCCAGTTTGCCTTTCTGTCCGGCCAGCGCATCAGCCGCGTCACCCGCCTCGTCCACCGGATCGGCAGCGGCCGGGAAACGGGTGTTCTCACGCACTTCGGTCAGCAGCGCCAGCACCGGCGAGTTGGCCGAGGTCAGGCCCGCCAGTTGCTCGGCTCCTTCACCGGCATCGCTGATCGGCGGCAGCGCCACCTGGCCAACGGCTTCGCTCCAGTAATTGGCGTAGTCGCGGAAGTACAGTTGCTCCAGCTCGACCATCAGGCGACGCAAGTCCATGTCGCTGATGCCCGCGCCTTCGCCCAGCACCCAGTTGTCGCGCAGGATGTCGGTCACCAGCGACGCGCCTTGGACCGAGAAATACTGCTGATAACCGGTCTGGGTGTAGAAGCCCGGAATCACGTATTCAGTGCCGATGAACAGCGAGCCCTGCGGCCCGAGGTGCTGGCTGAAACGGTAGTCCGGCAGGTTGCGCGCCTGCTCGCGGAGCATGCGGTAAACCACGGTCGCCAGCGATTCGCTGCGCAGCACCTGACGCGCCTGAGTCACCAGCTGCTCGTTGAGCGGATAGATAAACGGCTGCTGCAACAGACGCTCAAGGTGCGTGTTCAGACCGTTCTGCACTGCGGTGTTGCCGGTGTAGCGCTGCGACCAGTCAGCCGCGATCCAGTCCTTGAGCCATGCCGCGTCACGACGATCCTTCATGTTCAGCATCAGGTACGCGCGCAAGCTGTTGATCAGCTTTTCGCGGTCCTTCATGTTGGCGCGGATCTGGCCTTCAAGCATCGTCGCGACGCGTGGCAGCAGTTGCTTTTCAAGCTCGCGCTCGTAAGCCTCCTTGACCACCGGATTGACGTCCTGGCCCTGATACAGCCCCATCCGTTCGTGGTACGCCGCGTCGCCTTTTTTCGGGAACACCTGGGTGGCAGCGTAGCTGGTGTCGAGGGTTTTCAGTGCGCCCATGGCGTCATCGCGCGGCGACAGTGCCGTACGCTGCTGAGTCCAGTTCTGCGCCAGATTGCGCAGGTTTTCCAGGCGCTCGTAGTTGGCCGAGAAACCACCGGCCCAGAGCATGCCGAACAGCACCAGCGCACCCAGTGCGCCGACGTACAACGCACGCTGGCCCCAGTGGATGCGGCTGCGTTCGCGCTTGTCCAGACCGGCCAGATCGGCCTCGGGGAAAATCACCCGGCTAAGCAAGTGATGGATGAAACGCGAACGACCGCTGCGCAGGGTCGGCAACACGCCGGCGCTCATGCCCAGACTCGCGCCGATGCCGGCGGTGGTCGAATCCATTTCCTGAGTCAGGTGCGGTGCGCTGGTCAGGTAGAAACCACGCAGTTGCGTCGCACGCTGGTAGCGGTTGCCGGTGAACGCCATGTCGACCAGCAGGCACAGACGCTCGCCGATCTGGCCCATCTGGTGCGGGAAGTCGAGGATGCGGCCACGGCGCTGGGTGTCGCGCTCGGAGTGCATGCGCATGATCACCTGGCTGTTGAGGCGACGCAGCAGCTCTTCGAACTCGTTGCGCAGTACCGTCACGTCGGTGCCGACCTGATCCTTGCGGAAACTGGTACCCAGCACCTGATCGCTTTCTTCGCGGGTCAGTTGATCGAAGAACTCGTCGAAGCCCAGCAGCTTGTCGGCCTTGCTCAGCACCAGATACACCGGCACATCGACGTGCAGCTTCTGATAGACGTCTTGCAGACGCGCACGCACCTGACGGGCCAGGGTTTCGATGTCCTGTTCGCTGCCACCGGTCAGGGTTTCCACCGGAATGGTCACCAGCACGCCGTTCAGCGGACGACCGCGACGACGCTTGCGCAGCAGCTCCAGCAGGGTGGTCCAGGCGCTGCCGTCGACTTCCGCATCCGGCTGGGTCAGGTAGCGGCCGGCGGTGTCGATCAGTACACCGTGATCGGCGAAGTACCAGTCGCAATGACGGGTGCCGTGGGTGTCACGGGTCAGCTTGCGGTCAATCTTGTTGATCGGGAATTCCAGCCCGGAGAAGTCCAGCAGGCTGGTCTTGCCGCTGGCCTGCGGGCCGATCAGCAAGTACCACGGCAAGTCATTGCGCCAGCGCTCGCTGCGGCCGCGATACAGGCTCGAAGTCTTGAGGGTTTTCAGGGCGTCCTTGAAACGCTCCTTCAACTCTTTCTGCTCTTCGTCGATCAACTCTTCGCGGCGGATACGGTCCTGGCCGTCTTCGGTTTCTTCGACGGCTTTCTTGCGGATCCCGGCGCGCCAGCTGACGAAGACCATGGTCAGGCCCCAGATCAGGAACAGCACGCTGATGGTCAGCAGACGCGAGGTCGCGCTTTCCCAGAACTTGTAGTCATCCACTGCCAACAACGGGCCGACGAACCACACCAGCAGCGCCACGAACAGCACCAGCAGCAAGGTCCAGACCCAGGTCTGGCGCAGGAAGGCGCCGACTTTCTTGAAAAACTTTTTCATCACACGTCCCTGTTTACGGCTGCGACTGCGGCTGAACCGCGGCCGGATCAAGCGGCTGATAAGGTTGCAGAACGGTGTCGCGCTGCTCGCCCAAGACCCAGGCGAAGCCCGAATACATCATCACCAGACAGACGAAGGTGAACAGCACCACCATCCACGCCGGCACGATGCGCACCAGATTGCGGCGCTGATCGTTGAGGCCTTCCCACTGCGGCGACAATTCACGCGGCACATCGCCACGCAACTGACGGATCTGCCGGTACAGGGCGTCGCGGATGCCTTCGAGTTCCAGCATGCCGCGCGCCTGCACGCGGTACTTGCCCTCGAAACCGAGGGACAGGCACAGGTACATCAGCTCCAGCATCGGCAGGTGCTTGACCGGGTTTTTCGACAGCCGATCGAGCAGCTGGAAGAACTTCTCGCCACCGAAGGTTTCGTTGTGGAAGCTGCTGAGCAGGCTCATCTGCGACCACTCGCTTTCGTTGCCCCACGGCGTGGTCACGACGGCTTCGTCGACCACGGTGCAGAGCACGTAACGGGCGGCCATCACCTGGCTGCTTTCGGCGCCGTTGTGCAGGGCGCGCACTTCGAACAGCTTGAGCCCGGCGGTCAGGCGCTCGTTGAGCGCGTAGAGGTCTTCGCGGGTTTCGCTGTGTTTGAGGCGCACCACTTCCGACAGCAGTTCGGACGACGCGGCCACCAGCGAATTGAGGCTGATGTTGAAGGCCTCCGCCGGGCGCAGGCGCGCGGCGTAGATCATCCGTTCTTCCAGTTGTTCGAAGCGCGGCGGCGCGGCGAAGTCGGTCAGCGGACTCGCCGCCGGGCCATGGCCCTGACGGTCGAGCAGGACGGTTTTGTCGTCCTGGTTGTGTTCCATGTCCTTGATCATGTCGGTCAGTTCCTGATGGCCCAGAATTTCAGTTCAAGCTCGGCGAATTCGCCGGACACATGGAACGCGAAGCCGCCGGAGCGCTCGAGTTGTGCCAGGTCTTCGGAACTGAGTTCGAGGATGAAATAGGTTTTGTTGGAGTGGAACGCGATCTGCCGCGGGGCCACCGGCAACGGTTTGACCTTGATCCCCGGCAGGTGCAGGTTGACCAGTTGGCGGATGCGCTCCACCGGGCCGACCTTGAGGTGCGCAGGCAAGCGATTGCGCAGTTCTTCGGAGTCGCAGTTGGCACTGGCTGCCAGCACGAACGACGCCGAGCCCAGCAGTTTGTGGTCGTGCAGCGGCGATACGATGATCCCGTACTGACGCGCTTGCAGGATCAGTTCGATGGCGTGCTGTTCCAGCACCATCGACAGCACCTGACGGATCGACTCCATCAGTTTGCGGAAGCTCGCGCCCTGGTCGGCGTGGGAGTAGCGGCTGTCCAGACGCGGGCGTTTGCTGTCGCTGGAGAACGTCGCCAGATCGCCGAGCATGGTCAGCAGCGTACGGTACAACTCTTCCGGGTGAACCTGCTCCAGGCCCAGGTAGTGGCGCAGCAGCAGTTCGGTGCGGTTGATCAGTTGCAGCATCATGAAGTCGCCGATTTCCGCGCCGCCGACCTTGCCGTTCGAACGAATACGCTCGGCAATGGTGTCGCCCCGGTGGCCGAGCATGCTGATCACTTCTTTCAGGCACGACAGCAGGTAGCTGGAGGCGTGGGCCTGAATGTAGGTCGGCACGAAATCCGGATCGAGGCTGATCACGCCGTCCGGCGTGGTGTCGAGCACATCGCAGATCTTCAGCTTCACGTAAGCCTGGTCACTCTGCTGCTCGCCGAGCAACAGCTTGAAGTCCGGGCGGCCGCAACTGACCTGACTGGCGGAATCATCACCGGCGTTGGAGTCGGCGACTTCGGCGTCATATGCGGTGTAGCGCGCCAGCACATCGGACTGCTCCGGGCGCCGGGCCTCGATGTGGTTACCGGTGACCAGCGGCAGCGCCAGGTAGATCGGCATGTTGCCGGTGTTCGGCGGTACGTCCAGCGCCAGCGGCTCGGTGTTGCCACCGAGTTCGAACAGGCTGCCGTCCGGCAGGATCCCCGAGGCTTCACTGATCACCAGTTTGCCCATGTTGAGGAACTGCAGGTCGATCTCGAGATTCAGGAAACCCCAGGTGTAGCCGCCCAGCAACTGGGTGCGGGTCTTCATCTGGTGATCGTAGTAGCGGTCGTTGTGCTGGAAGTGCTGCGGACGCAGCAGCATGCCTTCCTGCCAGATGACTTTATGGGTATTCATGATCAGTCATCCGCCTTGGCGAGCACTTCGTTGGTCTTGCGGATACCGGCCTGATCCAGGGTCAGATCGGCTTCGGTGACTTCCAGCGGCGTGATCGGAAAGGTGTGGCGCCACTTGGTTTCCGGCAGGTCGCGGTACGCGGCGAGGATGCCGATGAAGCGGCTGCCCTCCTCCACGCTGAGTTTCAGCTCCACGGTTTCACCCGGGCGCAGTTCGAGTTCTTCGCTGGCCACCAGATCCGGGTTGAGGGATTCCTTGGCGCGCTCGTAGAGGCTGAAGAAATCGGCGTTCTCGAACGTCACCGGGTGCTTGAGTTCGAACAGGCGCACCACGATCGGCGACGGACGACCGTTGAGGTCCGGGTTCAATTGATCGCTGCCGGTCAGCTTCAGGTTGATCTTGGTCACTTTCGAATACGGCGACAGCGACGAGCAACCGGCAAGCAGCACCAACAGGGTGAGCGCGGTCAGCGTCTTGAAAAAAGCGGTCGAGCGGCGAGACATGCGCATCATCCTTGGTGGTCGGTGTGGAGGGTGGAGATCAGGCGGATCTGTTCTTCGTAGGCCTGGGCGAAGTCGCGGGCCAGCAGGCGCTCGCTCCAGTCGTCGTCCTGACGCAGCGCATGGTGGTAACGGTTGAACGCTCTCCAGCGCCCGCCAGCGGTGGCGAGCAACGGCTTGTTGTCGCGCTCGAAACGCAGGGTCAGTTGCTCCGGCGAGAAGTGTTCCAGAGTGCCGCGTACCGCCGCGCGGCTGGCGGTCAGCAGCGCCACCTGATGCGCCTGCAAGTCGCGGAACGCCCGGGAGATCGCCTGCTCGGCCGGCAAGTGGCCCGGCTTGTGCGGCTGCAACAGGATGTCCAGCGCTTCGCTCGGATCGACGGCGAATTTCAGCGGATTCTTGTTGGTGCCTTGCACGGTGGTCTGGGCCAGACGCAGTTCGTTCTTCAGCTCGGAACGAGTGCGCAGGCTCTGTTGCAGACCGCCGATGCTCTGGCGCAGCAGACGTGCGGCGTTCAGCGCGAGGGCTTCACGCTCGTCGTGGCTGAGGTTCTTCACGTTCACGCCGAGGGCCGCGCCGAATTTGTCCCAGAAGGTTTCGCTCTGGCGCTCGACCGCTTTCGGTGCCGGTGCAGGCTCAGGCTTGGGCTCGACGATCAGCTCCGGCACCATCAGGCTTTCCATGTCGATACGCGCGTAGTCGGCGCGCTGACGGGAGTCTTCAGGGTCGGTCACCGGTGCGAGCATTTCCTCGAATTCCGAGTACACGCGCTCTTGCTGCTCCAGCGACTTCAGCGGATCGAGATCGAGGAACGCGTCGTCCGGAATGATGCTGCCGGCGGCACGCGGCAGGCCGACTTCACCGTCGAACGTCGCCGGGTCGCGCACCAGTCGTGCGCGAATCTCGAAGTCGCCCAGCACGTAGGTGCTGCCGTGCTCGATGCGCACCGGTTCGCCCTTGTGCAGGCGTGCGCCGCTGTCGCCGTCCTGCACACCGTTGCTGCTGGTGTCGGTCAGGAAGAACGAACCCTCGCGATAGCTGACGATGGCGTGGTGGTTGGACAAGTGCCGCTTGCGGTCAGGGATGATCCAGTCGCAGTCCTCGCCCCGCCCGATCACGCCGCCGGCCTGTTTGAAGGTCCGCTGGCACAGCTCGGTGGGCACGAACTGCTTGGTGTTCAGCATTTCGAAAACCAATTCCATGTTTGATGCTCCTTGCGGTCACTTGCCGCGATTGACCGCCTGCGGATCACCCAGCGGGCGGTAATCGTTATCGTTGAATTTGTAATTGCCGCTGCAGCCGCCGAGGCCGCATAGAACGACGAGGGTCAGCAGGACAGCGTGCCAGTGACGAACAGACATCAGAGGGTCTCCAGGTGTAGACAAAGCACAAAGCGCCGACCCTTGCGGGCGGCGCTGAAATAGGTGTTCGAGGTGAATCCGACGGACTTTCGCCTACCCATCGAAATCACCCAGATTGATGTTCAAGCGGCCGAGCCGGTACAGCAGCGTGCGTCGCGGCAAGCCCAGTTCACGGGCGGCGAGCGTCTGGTTGCCGTCGTTCTTGCGCAGGCAATCGAGCAGCAGATTGCGTTCGACCGCTTCCAGTCGTTCGCGCAGATTGAGGCCGCAGTGGTCTTCCGGCACCGGCGCCGATTCCAGGCGCAGCGAGAAATGCTCCGCCAGCAATTCGCCGCCCTCGCACAACAGCACCGCCCGCTCGACCAGGCCTTTGAGTTCACGCACGTTGCCGGGGAAGGTGTAACCGGAAAGGTGTTCCAGCGCTGCGTCCGACCAGCGCACCGGGTCACGTTGCAGGAAGGTGCAGGCCTTGTCGGCGAAGTGCTTGGCCAGGTCGAGGATGTCGCCTTCACGCTGACGCAGGGCCGGCAACTCGATCGGAAATTGCGCGAGACGGTAGTACAGGTCTTCGCGGAATTTGCCTTCGCTGACCAACACCGACAAATCGCGGTGCGTCGCAGCGATGATGCGCACGTCGATCTTGTGGGTGTCGTTGGAACCCAGCGGACGGATCTCGCCTTCCTGCAATACACGCAGCAATTTGGCTTGCAGCGACAGCGGCATGTCGCCGATTTCATCGAGCAACAGAGTGCCGCCGTTGGCCGCGTCGAACAGCCCGGCGCGGTCGCGATCGGCGCCGGTGAACGCACCTTTGCGATAGCCGAACAGCTCACTTTCCAGCAGGTTTTCCGGGAACGCCGCGCAGTTCTGCACGATGAACGCTTGCGACCGACGCGGGCCGCAATCGTGGATCGCCCGCGCGACCACTTCCTTGCCGGTGCCGGTCTCGCCACGCAACAGCACGGTGTACGGGCTGTGCAGGACTTTGCTGATCAGCGAGTAGGTCTGGCGCATCGCCGCGCTCTTGCCGATCAAGCCGTAGCCGCTGGCACTCGGCAGATTGCGCACGACCGGTGCGGCCGCATCCACTGGCTGGCGCAGACGCTGCAGCAAGTGCAGTTGACCAAGCACGAACGAGCCGAGCTGGCCGAGGGAATCGGCGAAGCCTTGCAGGTCGATGTGGCGACGACTGGCGCACAGCAACAGGCCTTCGACGGCCTTCTGCTGATTGACCAGCGGCACGCACAACAGCGACTGCCACGGCGTGGACGACGCCGGCAGAAAACTGGTTTCGTGCAGGCTGCCGCCCAGGTCGTCGAAGCTCACCACGCGGTTCTGGCACAGGGCGAACTGCAACAGTTGCTCGCCGTTGTAGTCCGCCGGCAGACTCGCCGCGCTGCGCGGTTGCAGCACGCCGTCCAGGCATTCGGCATTCATCCCCAGCGACGTGTGCGTAGCGTCCAGCAAGTACAGCTGCGTCAGTTCGCAACCGCTCAGCCCGGCCAGACCGCGCACGAAGTCACCCAGCAGCGCAGCACCGTCCGCCGCGCGCGACAGGCTGGCGAACTGCGCCAGCAAGGCTTCGGCATAGAGCAGTGGCTGCGGCACTTGAGTGAACATCACACTCACCTCAGGCGAACTCGCAGGTCACGCTGGCTTCACCGTCGAGCGTCGCATGCACGCGCTTGAGGCTTTCACCGGTGGCCATGGCGTCGAGCAAGCGGTCGGCCACCAGCGGCAGCACGTGCTGGTCGAGCAAGTGGTCGATCAGGCGTGCACCGCTTTCGCTTTGGGTGCAGCGCTCGGACAGGTGATCGACGAGGTTCTGGCACCAGGTGAAATCCAGCTGGCGACGGTTCAGACGCTCGCCCAAGCGACCGAGCTTGATCTCGATCAGCTCGCGCAGCACCGGGCCGCCGACCGGGTAGTACGGCACCACTTTCATCCGCGCCAGCAGCGCCGGTTTGAAGTGTTTGCTGAGCACCGGGCGAATGGTTTCTTCCAGCACTTCGGCAGTCGGACGCGCGCCGTCTTCGCAGAGGTCGCTGATCTTGTCGCTGCCCAGGTTCGAGGTCATCAGGATCAACGTATTACGGAAGTCGATCTCGCGCCCTTCGCCGTCGTTGGCCACGCCTTTGTCGAAGATTTGGTAGAACAGGTTGAGCACGTCCGGGTCGGCCTTCTCGACTTCATCGAGCAGCACCACCGAGTACGGCTTCTGGCGCACGGCCTCGGTGAGCATGCCGCCCTCGCCGTAACCGACGTAACCTGGCGGTGCACCGATCAGGCGGGAAACGGTGTGCTTCTCCTGGAACTCGGACATGTTGATGGTGGTGATGAAACGGTCGCCGCCGTACAGCAGGTCGGCAAGTGCCAGTGCGGTTTCGGTCTTGCCGACGCCGCTCGGGCCGACCAGCAGGAACACGCCGACCGGTGCGTCAGGCTTGTTCAGGCCGGCAGCGGTGGCGCGCATCGAGCGATCCAGGGCGTGCACGGCTTGTTCCTGACCCCGGATGCGGGTGCGCAGGTCGGTGGCGAAGCTGGCGACCTTGGCGTTGTGCTCGCGGGCCAGTTGCGCCAGCGGCACGCCGGTCCAGGCGCTGATCACTTCGGCCACCAGACGCGGGCAGACTTCGAAGCTGACCAGACGCTCCTTGACCTGAGCGGCGGTCAGGGCGCTGTGGGTTTCGTTGAGTTGCGCTTCCAGCGCTTCGACGCTAAGAGCTTCGTCAACTTCGGCGGCGTGGGTTTCGATCACGGTGCCTTCGGCGTCTTCTTCAACGGTCACCACCGGCTCGACCGCAGCGGCTTCACGGGCCTTGGCCAGTTGCTGGCGCAGTTCCAGCAGGCGCTCGGCCAGTTGTTTTTGCTCGGTCCACTGGGTTTCCAGTGCGACCATTTCGGCTTCGGCTTCGTCCAGGCGCGCTTCCAGTGCCTCCAGCGCTTCGTGGTCGATCAGCAGACCGGCTTCGGCATCGCGGCGCAGGGCCTGACGCTGACGACCGCCTTCAGCCAGTTCGCCACGCAGGCGTTCCAGGCTTTCCGGGGCAGCAGCGAGGCTGATGCGCACGCGGGCGCACGCGGTGTCGAGAACGTCGACGGCTTTGTCCGGCAGCTGGCGACCGGCCAGATAGCGGGCGGACAACTCAGCGGCGGACACCACCGCGTCATCGCGCAGATAGATGCCATGACTTTTCTCGTAGACCTGAGCCAGGCCACGCAGGATGGTGACGGCTTCGCTCACGGTCGGTTCGTGCAGTTGAACCGGCTGGAAACGACGGGCCAGCGCCGGGTCTTTCTCGAAGTATTTCTTGTACTCGGCCCAGGTGGTCGCGGCGATGGTGCGCAGTTCGCCGCGCGCCAGTGCCGGCTTCAGCAGGTTGGCCGCATCGGAACCGCCGGCATTGCCGCCCGCGCCGATCAGGGTGTGGGCTTCGTCGATGAACAGGATGATCGGCTTCGGCGAGGCTTTGACCTCGTCGATCACGCCTTTCAGACGACGCTCGAATTCACCTTTGACGCTGGCACCGGCCTGCAACAGGCCCATGTCCAGCGACAGCAGCTCGACACCCTTGAGCACTTGCGGCACTTCACCGGCAGCGATGCGCGAGGCCAGGCCTTCGACGATGGCGGTTTTACCGACACCGGCCTCACCGACCACGATCGGGTTGTTCTTGCGGCGACGGGCAAGGATGTCGACCATCTGGCGGATCGCGCCATCGCGGCACAGCACCGGGTCGAGTTTGCCGTCGCGGGCCTGTTGGGTCAGGTTATGGGTGAAGCGCTCCAGCAGCGATTCGCCCTGGGCGGCCGGCTTACCGTTGGCCGCTGCCTGAGGCTGTTGCGACAGGGCAAATTCCTTCAGGCGATCAATGTTCAGTTTGGCCAGCAACGGCTGGTAGCGGCTGCCGGCGTAGCGCATCGGGTTGCGCAGCAGCGCGAGGATCAGCGCCGCGTCTTCGACCGAGGTCTGGCCCAGCTCAAGGTTGGCCACCAGCAGCGCGTCTTGCAGCCACTGCACCAGTTCCGGAGCGAACACCGGGTTGCGCGAAGCGCTGTGCTCGACCCGCGATTGCAGGGCGGCGCTCAGTTCGCCGGCATCAACGTCGGCATCCTGCAGTGCCCGCGAGAGCAAACCGTTCGGGCGCTCCAGCAGGCCGAGCAGCAAGTCTTCGACCAGAATCTTGCTGCCGCCACGGGCCACGCAGCGCTCGGCCGAACGCTCCAGATCGCGACGGGTTTCGGCGTCCAGCGCCTGGATGAGTTGTTGCAGGTCTACGTTGATCATGGCTCACGTCCTTAATGAATTTTGCTGCCCAGGGTCACCACGCCGTCTGCTTTCTCGCAGCCCAGCCAACTGGTCCAACCCAGGCGACAGTCGTTCTTCTCGCCAATGCGCAGTTCGCGGATTTCTTCCGGGCGCAGCACCAGGCGAATGTCGTAATCGAGCGGGTCACGCAAGGTGAACCGCACCAGCGCGCAAAGCGGCTGGTAACCGAAACCGATGGGCAGGAATTCGTGGAATCGCTCCCAGTCGAGTTCGGTGATGTGAATGCGGAACTTGCCGCTGCGATCGCGCACGCGTTCGCCCAGCACCAGGTCTTCACCCAGCACACTGTTGGCGAAGCCGAGGCGGTTGCGCTGTTCTTCGAGGATTTCCACGCGGCGCTCGATGCACTGCTCGATGACCAGGTCTTCGTGCTTGAAGTAGTAACGCAGCACCGCTTCGATCAGCGCCGCCGAGTGCGCCCGCAGGCTCAGCAGGCCGAGGTACGGCAGCAGGCGCTTCCAGTTCAGTTCCTTGGCCTTGCGGATCTCGTCGCCACCGAGGCCGATCAGGGCGAACAGCTGCGACGAAAACGGGTCGACCGCGCCGCTCTGGAAGCTCGCGCGATAGCGGTACTTGCGCCAGATCGGCAGCATCAGCCGTTGCAGGCGATGGTGGAACAGGTCGAGGAAGTTGCGCGTCGGGTTGCCGTCTTCGCTGTCGCCCAGGGCTTGCTCGCCGTAGAACGCCGGCAGCGGCGAACCGGAACCGACCAGACCGATCAGGTTGAACCGCAGGCGCGCGCGCATCTGCCCGTGCTCTTCAAAAAACTCCACGCGATCGACGTCGCTGCGCGGAAATCCGAGGCTCGGGTTGGCCTGGAATTCCAGCTGGTCGTACAAATCGTCTTCGCTCAGGTACGGGTGCGCATCGCGCAGCCGGTCGATCACCAGCAGCACGGCCTGAAACAGCGAGTACTCGCGTATTACCTTCGTCAGCCCGCTTAAAGCAGGGGCTGCAGGCCCATACGTGGTGTCCATTGGTACACCTCTCCCTGTGTGCTTTTTACCCGCAGCTCATGGAATGAATTGAGACTGGCGTAAAGCGCGAAAAACTCGTTGAGAACCGAGGCGAAGACGAACAGGTCGCCTTCGCCGATATACCCTTCCGGGTCGATGGTCAGTTCGGTGCGCAGACCGCGCACCGGCAAACCACGGTGCAAGCGGTCCACGTGGTGATGCTTGATGTGCTTGAGACCGCCGAGCAGGCGTTTGCTGACCTTCTCCGCGTGCTGGTCGTAGTAGCGCGGCAGGTCGTAGGTTTCGAGAATCACCTTCAGTGCATTGACGTCGGCCAGCGACAGATAGTTAAGCGACATGTTGCTGATCAGCTTCCACAGGAAGTCACGGTTCAGCGGCGGCGCAAAACTCGAAGTGGCCGGGGTGATGTTGCGGAAACTCAGGAACTCCGGGGTCTCTTCGCAGGCCATGCAGATCTGCCCGAGCTTGAGTTTGCGCGGCAGGTTCTGGTTGGTGCAGACCAGCTCGATCGACAGGGTTTCATGGGCTTCGGTGTGGCGGATGCCGAAGCTCAGGTAGGTGTCGAGGCCGTCGTGCAGCAGCGACGAACGCTGACGGATGCTGTAATGCGGACGGCTGTTGGGCACGTCGAAACTAGGGTCGTGCTCGAAGGATTCGAACGGCACGTACTCCTGATAACCGAGCCCACCGGGCTTCCAGCCGGTCACGGTTTCCACCGAGAACACGCCGCAGTTTTCCAGATCGTATTCAGCCGGCAGCAGCAGGTATTCGTCCTGTTTGCCGTCGAGGCGGATCGGCAGTGCGTCGTGCTTGAACAGATTGACGATCGGCGTGCAGAACAGCTTCACGTTATCCAGGGTCGGACGCATGCGCATGATGCCGCTCTTGCGGATGTCGAAGCGCAATTCCAGGCCGCGCATCTGCTTGAGGGTGTCTTCCGGCAGCGCCTTGAGGATGTCGAGGCCGTGGACATCGACGAACAGGAACTTGTCCTGGAAGGCGAAGTATTCCTGCAGATAGCGATAGCCGCGGAAAGTGTTCAGCGGATACGGGATCAACGCTTCTTCTTCGGCAAAGCCCACCGGTTTGACCCGGTCGCCCGGAATCTTGAACGCCATCGGCTTGCCGCTCACGCCATCGATCGGCTTGCCGGCGCCGTCGAGCGGGATAAGTTCGATGCCGTCGAGGTTGCGCAGCAGGCTCAGGTAGAGCATCTGGCTGATGTAGCGCTCGCCGGCAAAGTGCAGGCGCAGCTTGCTCAGCTCAAGCTCGCCGAGGTGGCCGTCGGCACTCATCTCCAGGCGCAGGCTGAGCAGCGAACCGTCGCCCTTCACCGAGTAGTTCAGCGCGGCCAGATCCAGCGCCATGACTTCGGTCGGGTAGCAGGTGCGAAAGCGGCAACGCACGTCTTCGATCGGCACGCTCTCGATCGGCGTATCACGCTCGACCTTCAGCGCCGGCCCGGAACGCTTGAGCGGATCGAACTGCAGAATGCTGAACGCCGGCAGCGGGCGCATGTAGTTCGGCCACAACAACTGCATCAGGGAATGGCTGAGCTCCGGCAACTCGTCATCGAGCTTCTGGCGCAGCCGCCCGGTCAGAAACGCAAAGCCTTCCAGCAACCGCTCCACATCCGGATCCCGCCCGGCCTGCCCCAGGAACGGCGCCAACGCCGGACTACGCTCGGCAAAACGGCGGCCCAGTTGGCGCAGTGCGGTGAGTTCGCTTTGGTAGTAGTGGTTAAAGGACACGGGTTACCTGCCTGGTAGTGGAACTCATTAAAAAACAGCAGAACGACTCACGCGGGCTACATCGGCGATGACACCCTACAGTCATGTTTCAACTTTTATTTTCGAAAAAAAAGGCGATCAATTAATTGACCAGCGAATATCGCCGCAAAAGTCAGAATGCCACCCATTAATGTGTATGCCATCGCACGGACGGGATAGTGTGGCAAAAAATAATACAAAATAAGCGACAGCATGAATGCAACAAAAACGAGTTTGAGTTTAAGCTTTGAAATAAAAAAAGTTATAGCATTCATCAACACAAAATACTGAACCATTAGATCCGGCGTCATGCCGATACCGACGCCTCTAGATGTCAGCCCACCATACATATCTATATATACATCGACGCAATAATTATGCAAAGGAATGTAAATTACGCACACTATTAAATGCGGCACAAGACCGATCCAGCGACTCACACTCATTTATTCCATGTCCCGTACTGATCCATATCGCCTTGCGAGATAGAATTTACCAACTTAGCATTAGAAACGGGAACGTAAGGCGCCTCAGTAAGTTCAATTACGTGAGGAATACCTTTATCGTATACCGTGTCTTTTTTTACCACTAACTTACAGTTTTCTTTCGCCCACAAAATCCCTCGCAATATGATGAAGTTGTCGTAAACGTCTTTCGGACCTTTCTCTGCGCCAGTATAGGCCTTACCGTCGCCCCACTTCACGCCCGTTTCGCCAGCCATCTTTATCGCGAGATCTACCTGCTTTGTTTCTCGTAGATATTTTCTATAGGTATTAACCGCAAAAGGCACTTGGCCGATTCCATCAGCCCAATAGGGTTTATCCTCCATGAACACCATCAGGAATTCGTCACCGCCAGCGCTCTGGAATTTCCAGTCACCTGGCAGTCCGGAGTGGAAGGTAAAAGAAAAACGGTCAACAACCGCAAAGTCAATCAGCTCCTGCCAAGTAACATGCTTATATGCGGTATTTGAATCCGTTCCAGCCTGCATTGTTTCAGGATTAAGCCAGATAAGTTCTCTGTAATATCTGGCCAACGGTTCAAACCATTGACCTTTTTCTGCGTATAGCTTTTCTGCGGTGATAATTCTGAATGCAGAGTCATCCTTACCTGGTTTCAAGGCGAAGAGAGGAACGCCGTTTTTCCTGGTAATAATCCACGCCGACGGAAGGTCAACTTTCTTTGGTTTTGTATCTTTGCTTTCAGTTGTTTCAGCAAGAACCTTAAGCGTCGTCACTTCATCCTGCGTCACAAACGTGTAAGCGACACCATCGATGTTGATTATGGTCTCCATGCTTATTAGTCCGCCGAAATATATATAGTTACAGGCTCTGCTGTTTTGCCAGTTGAAAAACCACCTGACATACCTGTAGACGTTGAGCCTGTTTTCTCAATCCCGCTATCAGAACGCATGGTGTAGTTTAAATTTTCAACCGTCCTGCCATCTGCAGTTTTGAATTCAAAGACACGATTGAATATTCCAGGAATGATGACCGGCTCCGGCGGCACAAACGGCGCCGGCGAATGTGAATTCCCGATAATCACCGTCCCGGAACCGGCGGTGACTTTGTTACCGTGGGAGCCTACGGAATCAACAGTGACAGCAGACTTGCCGTTGATTTTCACCGTCGTGGCCAAACCGCCGACCATCGCACCACCACACGCGGAGGCATCGCCTTCGCGGGCGGCCGCAAGGCCGTCGAAGAACACGTCGCCGGAACCGGCGGCGATCGGATTGGTGCCGTGGCCGGGGAGCGGGCAAGCGGTGGGGTCGGATACGCGTGCTGCAGGTTTGCCAGACATCGGGGTTCTCCTTAGTTGACCTTCACTTGACCGCTGCCATCCAGGCGCGCGGCGAAACTGACCTGACGCTTGAAACCCTCGACTTCCAGCAGGCCTTCGATGCTGAAGGCCAGGCGTAGCTGGTCGTGGTCTCGCGGCAGGGAAATGACACGCACGTTGCTCAGGCGCGGTTCGTAGGCTTCGATGAAGCTTTCGATGGCCAGGCGGGCCTGACTCAGGGAGTCGTGCAGGCTCAGGCGCATGTCATTGAGATCGGGCAACCCGTAGTCGGACAGCGTTTGCACGCTGCCGGCCCGGGTGCTGAGCATTTTGGCCAGATGGGCAGCCACCGACGCCATGGCCGAAGCCTCGAGGCTCTTGCCCTTGCGCTGTTCCGCGTCGCCGTTGAGGCGCTCGAAAAGGCTGCCGTATCCGTCCATGAGTCGCTCTTACTCTTTGTCCAGCTTGCCAACCAGCGACAGGGTGAAATCGGCACCCATGTACTTGAAGTGCGGACGCACGTTCAGGCTGACGCGGTACCAGCCCGGCTCGCCTTCAACGTCACTGACGATCACTTGCGCAGCGCGCAGCGGACGACGGCCACGTACTTCGGCGCTCGGGTTTTCCTGGTCGGCCACGTACTGGCGGATCCACTTGTTCAGTTCCAGCTCGAGGTCGGTACGCTCTTTCCACGAACCGAGTTGCTCGCGCTGCAGCACTTTCAGGTAGTGAGCCAGGCGGTTGACGATCATCATGTACGGCAGTTGGGTGCCGAGCTTGTAGTTCAGCTCTGCGGCCTTGCCTTCTGCGCTGATGCCGAAGAACTTCGGCTTCTGCACCGAGCTCGCGGAGAAGAACGCCGCGTTGTCGGAGCCTTTACGCATGGTCAGGGAGATGAAGCCTTCCTCGGCCAGTTCGTATTCACGACGGTCGGAAACCAGAACCTCGGTAGGAATCTTGGTTTCGATTTCGCCCATGCTTTCGAAGTGGTGCAGAGGCAGGTCTTCAACCGCGCCACCGCTCTGTGGGCCGATGATGTTCGGGCACCAGCGGAATTTGGCGAAGCTGTCGGTCAGCTTGGTGCCGAACGCGTAAGCGGTGTTGCCCCACAGGTAGTGCTCGTGGCTGTTGGCAACGTTTTCCTTGTACACGAACGATTTGACCGGGTTCTCTTCCGGGTCGTACGGGTTACGCAGCAGGAAACGCGGCACGGTCAGGCCAACGTAGCGGGAGTCTTCGGAGGTACGGAAGCTCTGCCATTTGGCGAATTGCGGGCCTTCGAAGTGATCTTTCAGATCCTTCAGGTCCGGCAGACCGGTGAAGCTTTCCAGGCCGAAGAATTTCGGGCCGGCGGCGGCGATGAACGGCGCGTGGGACATGCAGGCTACGCTGGACACGTACTGCATCAGCTTCACGTCCGGCGAGCTTGGGGACATGTAGTAGTTGGCAATGATCGCGCCAACCGGCTGACCACCGAACTGGCCGTATTCAGCGGTGTAGATGTGCTTGTACAGGCCCGACTGCATGACTTCCGGCGAGTCTTCGAAATCGTCAAGCAGGTCTTCTTTGGAGACGTTGAGGATTTCGATCTTGATGTTTTCGCGGAAGTTGGTGCGGTCGACCAGCAGTTGCAGGCCACGCCACGACGATTCCAGGGCCTGGAAGTCCGGGTGGTGCAGGATTTCGTCCATCTGACGGCTGAGCTTGGCATCGATCTCGGCGATCATGCGGTCAACCATGGCTTTCTTGACCGGCTCACCGTTGTTCTGCGGCTTGAGCAGCTCTTCGATGAACGCCGACACACCGCGCTTGGCGATGTCGTAGGCTTCGTCGTCCGGCGTCAGGCGGGTTTCGGCGATGATGCTGTCGAGAATGCTGTACTCGCCGTTTTCTGCGGCGTTCTGTTGTGCTGCGCTAGTGCTCATTGTGTTGGCTTCCTTGGCTGCTGGAGTCTCAAGCGTCCGGAGCTGCGGCGTTCAGGCCCAGCTCACCGAGTACGCGACCGCGGGATTCATCGTCGGCGAGCACGCCTTCGATGGCTTTACGGAACGCAGGTGCGTTACCCAGCGGGCCTTTGAGGGCCACCAGCGCGTCGCGCAGTTCCATCAGTTTTTTCAGCTCAGGCACTTGCTCGACCAGGCTGGCCGGGTTGAAGTCCTTCATGGAGTTGACGCGCAGTTGCACAGCCAGCTCGTCGGCCTCGCCATCTTCCTGCAGACGGTTCGGCACGCTCAGCGTCAGACCCAGCTCTTGCTTGGCCAGCACTTCGTCGAAGGTCATCTTGTCGATGCTGATCGGCTTGCGATCCTCGATCTTGCGATCGTCCTTGCGGTGGGTGTAGTCACCGATTGCCAGCAGCTTCAGCGGCAGTTCAATCTCTTCCTGAGCACCGCCGGTGGCGGGTTTGAAGGTGACGTTGATGCGTTCCTTGGGGGCTACCGAGCCTTCTTTGGCCATGGCTTTTCTCCTTGCGGTTGTGGCCCTGGGGCCTATTCGAGTACCACTTCGAGGTCGAGGTGGCACAGCCTGCGATAAATCTCTTCCTTGCGTTCACGTACGGCATGGTTCTGCGGTAACAACTCGCAGCAACTGTGCAGCAGGTGCAGCACTTCCAATGCAAGATCGGGCTCCCAGGCGTGCAGGCCTGAGTCCTGTAATGTCTGATCGAGGGTTTCGAGCTGGTTCTTGGCCAGTTCGTATTTCTTGGCCAGGAAACACAGCCGCGCGAGGGCGAACTGCCAGAAGAAGCGTTCGCGCCCGCCGTGCGCCGATTGCAGGCCCTGCTTGAGGATCTGCACTGCGGGCTTGAGGCCTTCCTTGCGCAGGATCGGCTGGACTTCTTCGAGGGCCTTTTCCCAGGCCGGCTGGGTTTCGGCGTTTTCGGTTTCGACCTTGCGCGGCGCGCTGGCGCTTTGCAGGTGCGGCATGACGTTGGCGGCGATCCACGCCCGGGTGGACGGATCGGCGAACGGCGCGCCGTCATGGAAACGCAGCTCGATGATGCCGGGCAGGCGTTGAATCAAAAGCGCGAAGTGGATTTCCACTTCGCGCATGGCCAGCTCGGCGTTGAGGTTCTGGAGACATTCCCAGACCATCCTCTGGCCATCGAACCAGAACGGTGCCTTCGCCAGGCTCGCCTCCAGTTCCACCAGCAGGTCGGCGTATTTGCCCTGATCGAAGCGGTCCTGATACTGCTTGAGCTTGTCGACCGGCAACCCGCGCAGCACGGTGATCTGCTCGGCGTTGCGCTCGGGCACCGCGTCGATCGTCATCCACAGCAAGGTGCGGTTGAGGCGCAGCGCGCGCAGGTCGGTGGCTTTCTGCTTGAGCCACCAGGCGCACAACGGGCGGGCGCTTTCCTGCTGGGCGCGCAGGGCCTTGTGGGCTTCTTTCTCGTTGTCGATCGGCGCACCGGGTGCCAGCAACTGAGTCGCCGCCTGCTTGACCTGGGCCACCGCCGCGCCCACCACGCCGGGCGCCGGCTGGTTGTCGGCGGCGCGCTGGATCATGGTTTTCAGACGACGGGAGAGCGGCAGCAGCAGCGGCGCATCATCGCCCAGATGCTCGGTGCAGACGGCGTCGAGACCGGACAGATGCTCGGACAACTGCCGGAACATCGGCAGCTGTTCCTTGATCGCGATGTTCTCGGTGATCACCTGCTCAAGACGCGGCACCAGCCAGCCGATGGCGGCGGCCCGGGTGCGGGGTTTGAGCGGGTGAATCTCGGCCCAGTTGTTTTCCGACAAATGGTGCAGAAAACCGAGGCCGGCCAGCAGGCCGGGGAAGGATTCACGCTGGTACAGCGACCAGGTCAGCCAGGCGCCGACACGCAAGTCCTTGGATTGGGTACGCAGGAGGTTTTCGCTGTTTTCGCGAATTTTCAGCCAGTCGATCTGCCCGCTTTCGTGCATCGACGAGGCTTTGGCCAGCTCGCTTTCCAGGGCCTCGAATTCGCTCGAGAAGCGAACGTCTTCGCCCGCAAAATTCTCTTTGGAAACAGAGACTTTAGCGAGTTCGAGGTAATGGGCGGAAAGTTTGCTTGAGTAGGACATCCATGGCCTTTATAAGGATTACGGTCGTGCGCCTATTGGAGTTGCAGCGGCGCGGGACAGTATCGAAGAGCAGTCGGAAGACTCATCCAATTGAGTGTTTGCTCTTTCAAGTGCGCGCATCGTAATCACAATGATGGCCACTAGCAAGCATCTGATTAAACAACAAGACGAACTGTTCATTGGGCTCTGTAGGAGATCGCCCTATATGTGACAGGGGATTCCCTGATGTCCCTTTATATTTCACTTTTAAGCCTATCCCTTCCGAAAGCATTGGGCCAGAGCGGCCGGCGCGCGGCGTCGAGAGCATCTGCACGCTCGTTCCACAAGTAAGCGGAGAAAGCATGACAAACCCCGAAAAAATTTGAAGTAGGACGCTTCCGAAAATACACCACCATTTATTAACAAATGACTGGCGACAACAGACAACATTAAAAGTGCCATCAAATTGATGGCATTTATATGTTTAATAGTCTTGGATCCTTGCCTGCATAAGACTATTACGCAGGATTCCAATCACCCGCCGTCACTTTCCCGCAGCCATTTCCCACAATTTCCACGTTGTTTTACAACCCGGAAAGCTCCGACTTAAACAAGCGATCCTTCTTACATAAATCTGTTTAACGCCTTGTTAGCGTGCCGGCCAATGTTCGCGTGCGCTGACCAGGGAGGGTTTCGACATCACGCCGTCTTCCCCTCTCTGCTTAAGGACAAGCGTATGTCTGGAGCTGTCAGTTCTGCGCGCTTTACGCTGCAGATTCACGCTGTTCGCAACGACTTCAAGGTGCTGGCCTTCGAAGGCACCGAGACCATCAGCACCCTTTATGCCATCCACGTCGAACTGGTCAGTGAAGACCCCGACTTCGATATGGAAGGCCTGCTCGGTCAGCCTGCCTTCCTGCAGTTCGGCCTGAACGGTGAAGGCATTCACGGGCGCATCGAAGATGTGTTGGCGGGTGAGTCGGGAAAACGCCTGACCCGTTATCGCCTGATACTGGTGCCGAGCCTCCACTATTTGCAGTTCAGTCACGATCAACGGATTTACCAGGAGCAGACTGTCCCGCAGATCATCACGCAAACGCTCAAGCGACATGGCATCCTCGCCGATGCGTTCACCTTCCATGTCCAGCCCCTAGCGGCACGGGATTACTGCACCCAATACGGCGAAAGCGATTTCGAGTTCATTCAGCGCCTGTGTGCCGAGGACGGAATCGCCTGGCATCACCAGCACTCCGCGCAAGGCCATTTGCTGGTGTTCACCGATGACGCGGTGTTCCTCCCGACATTGCGCGCCACACCCTATCGCCGGGATAGCGGGATGGTCCCGGAATATCCAGTAGTCAGCAGGTTTTCCTTGCGCGCCGCCACCCGGACAAGCCGGGTCACGCGACGCGACTATGACCTGAGGCGACCGACGCTTTTAATCGAAAGCCGCTTCAGCGCCGAATTCACCCCGACGCTTGAGGACTACCAATACCCGTTGCCGCTGGACAACGAAAAGCGTGGCAAGCAACTGGCCCGTCAGGCCCTGGAGCGCCATCGCGCAGACTATGAAATGGCAGAGGGTCAAAGCAACCAACCTACCTTGCGCTGCGGCCATCTGTTTGAACTGACCGAACACCCTCGCCAGAAATACAACGGTCTGTGGCTGCTGCTCGGGATCACCCACACCGGGCGGCAGCCGCAAGTGCTCGAAGAGTCGGTTAGCAGCGAAACTCAATCGGCGGACGGTTTTACCCAAGGCTATCGCAACACCTTCCACGCCATTCCGGCCGAGGTAGTTTTCCGTCCGCCGCTTCCCGCACGCAGGCCACCGCTGGTCAGCCAGACCGCCCGGGTGACCGGCCCCAAAGGCGAAGAGATCTACTGCGATGAGTTCGGTCGCGTAAAAGTCGAATTCCACTGGGACCGAGCCGAATTAAACAGTGAGCGCAGCAGTTGCTGGGTGCGGGTCTCGTCGAGCTGGGCCGGGAACGGTTTCGGTGTCGTCACCCTCCCCCGCATCGGGATGGAAGTGGTGGTGACCTTCGTGGAAGGTGATCCCGACAAGCCGCTGATTACCGGCTGCGTGATCAACAAGGTCACCCCTGCACCCTACAAACTTCCCGAGCACAAGACCCGAACCGTGTTGCGCAGTCGCAGCTCGCCTGACACCGGCGGCTACAGCGAATTGATGATTGAAGACCGCGCCGGACTGGAACTGGTCTACCTGCGTGCCCAGCGCGACATGGAGCGGCAGGTTCTCCATGACAGCCGGCTGGTGGTCGGGCGCGATCGATGGGAAAGCATCCAGGGCAGCAGCCAGACGACGGCCGGGAAAATCATTACCGTCGAGGCGGGCCAGCAGGTGCAGATCAAGGCCGGCGCCAGCGTGGTGCTGGATGCCGGCGCCAGCATCACGCTGAAGGCGGGCGGTCACCATATCGTGATCGACAGGGGCGGGATCTTCAGCAGTACCGAGGTCGTGGCGGGAGGAAAGACGTCCGCCAGCGGAGCCGCTGATCATCCAGAAGCCGCAATGGCGGGAGCCTTGGCGGCCGGACTGACGGCCTCATCCACTCAAGACCCGGAAGTCGCCGAACTCGAAGAAGAGGAGGAAGAAGTTGAACTGGAAGATGAAATGCCTGCCGGCATCACCTTGCGGATCGGCGTGTTTTTCGATGGGACGGGGAACAACAAGGCCAACAGCGAAACGGTCGCGGCTTGCTATGCGCCAGATGCCAATCTGGCGGAGGCAGCCGAAGAGATTCAGAAGCACTGCGCCGCTTATGGCTATGACGGAAATGGCAACTCGCCGGATAACAGCTACGGCAATGATGTAAGCAATATCGTGCGGTTGCATGAGCTGTATACAGACCATGCCTTTGACGTATTACCAGAGAACACGAAACAGGCTTCTTTGCGCGTATACATCGAAGGCATCGGTACAACCGCTGACGGAGACGACTCACTTTACGCACAGGCAACCGGCCGAGGCGAAACGGGTGTTCTGGCTCGTGTGGAGCAGAGCCCTGAAAAAATCATGGAGCAAATTCGGTCACTGATTGATAGCAACCCCAACACGCTAATAGAAAGAATCGAATTCGATATTTTCGGTTTCAGTCGAGGCGCCGCCGCTGCACGGCACTTCGCAAACGAGGTGCTAAAAGGCAAGCGCAGCATTCTCGCAAAGGCGTTGCCAGCAGGCTCTCCGTTCTTGGTCAGTAGCTTTGACTGGGTTTCACAATCCAGTATCAGCATCAATTTCATTGGTCTGTTTGATACCGTCGCGGCAATCGCCAATCCATGGTTGCTCGACTTCACTGGCGCCAACAGCAGAAATCCGGGACTGAACTTGAAGCTGCCGGAGGGTTGCGCCAACAAAGTGGTGCGCCTGGTGGCGCGTGATGAACATCGCGAGAACTTTGCCCTTAATAGCCTGGGTGAGATTGATCTGGTATTACCCGGCGCCCACTCGGATCTGGGAGGTGGCTATCTGCCCAGGGCCAGGGAGAAACTTCTGTTGAGCAGTCCGATCACCAGCACCATCAGCCAAAGCAAGGAAGCGACCCGGAGCGCAGCCTATGTCTCTGCCGAAAAGGAGGCGTTTGCCTGGTATACGAAAGGCGTCATCGAAGATGACGCTCCAGGCAATCAACTGCGGGTTGCACTCTGGGAAGCCCCTGTCATTCAACGATTGGAAAGGGGCAGATCCACACCGGAGCCCCAGAAGCGGGTTTATGCTGCGGCCATGATTGAACGCCCGGTACACGGTGAGTTGTCGCTGGTGTATTTACGCATCATGCGTGAGCTGGCGGTAAGAGCCGGGGTGCCGCTCAAGCTGATTCCCGACAGGTCAGCGCTAAATTTGCCCGCAGAGTTAGTACCCATTCACAAAAAACTTCAGGCTTACGCCTTGGGTGAGTCATCTGTTGAAGGGCTGACTATCAAAGAACGGGCTTTGTTACGCAGTCGCTATATCCACCTATCTGCGCACTGGAACGCAGCCAAAGATTTCAACAACAGCGACTGGAGCGTTGTTTTTATCAACCGCCCAACAAAGAACAAACAACGAGTGGTGCACCCCCATGAATAAATTCACTCGGCCCGTCAAAAAACACACGGGGTTCGTCTTCGGATTGCTGTTGGTGCTTTGCACTCAAAGTCATGCACAACCGATCACCAAACGGCCTTGGTATCTCGGCTTCGGAGCACCCGCCTACATGGAGGTCTGGATTGAAACGGCCGACGTGGTGGATATCCGTGAACGTGTGTTCAAACGCGCCGGAGCCGGGATTGCCTCGGTGAACACACCCGCCGACAACAAGGGCAAGCCCGCAGGCTGGCCTGACAGCCCCGGTAGTGGCGGCGGACGTGACGTCACTGGTGCCGATCTTCCCCGCTTGATCTATGTGCGATGGCAATCACTGGCTGAGCCTCAAACCTATGAGGCCTACATTGTGATTCCCGAATCTGCGCGGGAAATCATGCACAAACCGGAAAAGGCGTACTGCAGACTGGATGGCAAATGGATCACGGATTACCGCGATCGCGTAACTATTGGATTGGCGCCCGGCGGCATTGCCAAGGTTTGGCAGCGTGGGCCTTGTCTCAAGCCTGTCGAGATTGCTCGGGTTGAAGGGAGCATCGTCAAGCAGGGGCCGTATCAAGGGAAAAATGGAGGACGCTACGCGCTACCTCTTTCACCGGAGTCCAAAACCTACATCGAAAAATACGGCATCCCCTTCGGGAGCTGGTAAGGCATCTCACCCCCTCCAGTCACTTGCCAATCTGCAATCACTGAACAAAGGGATCCATAAGTAACGTCAGGGAGCGTTAAACCATCATGAGCGGCAGACACAATAAACGATCAATATCAGGGTTTGGATGCGCTTTGGTTGTCATGCTAACGCTCACAACCAGCACCTCTGCTCGTGCTGAGGGCTGCATCGGATTTGGATGCCTGTTGAACGGTGGCCCCTTGGAGTTCTCGATGCTGACCGGGATCGGGTTGCTATTCACAACGGTTGGACCGTTCATTACAACTTCAGACGCCAGTTCGGACGGCCCCTCGAAACATTACACCCAAGCCTTGATAGACGATGCAGCTGCGCATCTAGCGACGGAGGGCGAATACGAAAGTCCCATACTCGAGTCCGAGTGGCGTAAATACCTGAAATCTTATGGACACCAGCCAAGCAAGAACGAGTTCGCCAGAATGGTGCTGGCCACCTACGGGTAACCGGCTAGACGAATCCCATAACGATCCACCAAGACCAGCTCGGCTCGCCATCAGCCAAAAAAATGGGCATCCGACCGCAATCGGTATGCCCATTTTTCATGCAACGCGCCCGGCTGACCGGGCGTTCGCCGCGATTATGGATTGACGCTGTCTTTCAACGATTTGCCTGGCTTGAACGCAACGGTGTTGCTGGCCTTGATCTTCACCGGTTCACCGGTTTGCGGGTTTTTGCCGGTGCGGGCACCGCGGTGGCGTTGCAGGAAGGTGCCGAAGCCCACCAGCGTGACGCTGTCCTTGCGGTGCAGGGCGCCGGTGATTTCTTCGAGAACGGCGTTGAGAACGCGGTTGGCCTGCTCTTTGGTCAGATCCGCTTTTTCAGCGATTGCAGCGGCGAGTTCTGGTTTACGCATTAGTGAAGCCCCTTTGACGGTTTTTTGTTGTTATGTCCGTGCTGTTCTCGTTGGAACAGCGCCCAAGGCGCCGCAGGCTCTACTCTGCGGCAGACGGGAGTGAGGATGGCACGCGGTTAAGGGCGGCGCCAGTCTCCCCGCGACGTTTGTGGGGGCAAAAGCGGGGTGATTCCGACAGAACGACCGGTATTTACGCCAGTAAGGCCGGAAGCTGTTTGTTCAGTGCGAGTTTTTCCATCACCGCCGCGCCGGTCAGGGCGTAACCGAGCAATTGCCCTTCGGCGTCGTGGCACAGCACCTTGACGTCGGCGCCCTGCCCTTCGACCGTCCAGACGCCCTCGCGGCCCCGTGGCGGCGGGGAAACCACCAGCGGGCAGACCGGGGTTTTCACGGTGATCGGCATCGGTCCGTAGTTCACCACGGTCGGGTTGCCGGCCAGGGTTTGTGCCAGCGCTCGCGCACAACTCATGAGGGGCATGACGTACAGAAGATTCAGCCCGTCGACCTCGGCGCAGTCGCCCAGGGCGTAAATGTTGGCGTGCGAGGTTTGCAGGTGACGGTCGACCACCACGCCGCGATTGGTCTGGATGCCGGCTGCCGCTGCCAGATCGATCCGCGGGCGCAGGCCGATGGCCGAGACCACCACATCGCACGGGACAACCTGGCCATCGGACAGGTGCGCTTCCAGCCCATCCGCGACTTTTTGCAGGCGGGTCAGCACCGGGCCGAGATGAAAACGTGCGCCGAGGCTTTCCAGCCCGGCCTGCACCGCAGCCGCCGCCGCGGGATGCAGCAGGGTCGGCATCACCTGTTCACACGGTGCAACCAGTTGCACCTCGTAGCCGCCCAGAATCAGGTCATTGGCGAACTCGCAGCCGATCAGACCGGCACCGAGCAGCAAAACTCGACGCTTGCCGGCCGCTGCGGCGCGAAAACGGGCGTAGTCTTCGAGATCGTTGATCGGGAACACCAGGTCCGCGCCATCGCCTTCGATCGGCACGCGCACGGTTTCGGCGCCCCAGGCCAGGATCAGGTCGCGATAGCTCACTGCTTCCTCGCCGATCCACAAACGCTTGTGGCCGGGATCGATGCCGCTGATGCGGGTGTGGGTGCGGATTTCGGCCTTCAACTGATCGGCCATGGCGCCCGGCTCGGCCATGCTCAGGCCATCGGCGTCCTTGTTCTTGCCGAAGCCGGTGGACAGCATCGGCTTGGAGTAGGAGCGACCGTCATCGGCGGTAATCAGCAGCAGCGGGGTTTCGCCATCGAGTTTGCGAAACTCGCGGGCCAGGTTGTAACCCGCAAGCCCAGTGCCAACGATTACGACAGGTGCGCTCATGCCCTACTCCTCAGTGTTTTCTCAGTTGATTTCGATCATTTCGAAGTCCATCTTGCCGACGCCGCAGTCCGGGCACAGCCAGTCTTCCGGCACGTCCTGCCACAGGGTGCCCGGCGCAATGCCGTCATCCGGCCAGCCGTCGGCTTCGTTGTAGATCAGGCCGCAGACCACACATTGCCACTTTTTCATTCAGGTACTTCCTCAGGGTTCAGGCTTAATCCGGCGCGGACGGTCGATGGTGCAGCGCTGCCGTCCGGCTCAGGGCGTTTTGTACTGATCGTACCGGGCAGATGCAAGCCTGTTCGGCGCAGCGGCGACCCGGATCAATCAAACTCGCGGCTCACCATGGTAAGCTCGCCGCCTCATTTGCTGCCAATACTGACTCATTGTGCAACTCAAAAATGCCCCGCTGTGGTGCCCGCAAAGCCACCTGACACCCCTCCCCGACACATCCACGCTCGACTGGCTGTTCGACGAAGGCTCCCTGACCCGCCGCCTGACCCGTCTGTCCGATGACGGCTTCAGCATCACACCGCTGTTCGAAGGCTGGCAGACCCTGCGCGACGACGAATGCGCCGCGCTGGACCTGGCCGAAGGCAGCGAGGGCTGGGTGCGCGAGGTGTATCTGCGCGGCCATGGCCAGGCGTGGGTGTTCGCCCGCAGCGTGGCGTCGCGCAGTGCCTTGCAGGGCGACGGCTTGCACATGGATGAACTGGGCAGCCGCTCGCTGGGCGAACTGCTGTTCTGCGATCAAGCCTTCCAGCGTCGCGCCATCGAGGTCTGTCATTACCCGGAGCACTGGCTGCCCGAGTGTTCCCGGGCCACCGGTCTGTGGGGCCGTCGTTCGCGTTTCGACCGTGGTGCATTGAGCGTACTGGTGGCGGAGATTTTCCTGCCTGCGCTGTGGGAAGCCGTCCGCGCCCGTCCGGAGAACTGCTGATGTATCAAAGCCTGCTCAAATCCCTGAATCGCTTGAACCCGCGCGCCTGGGACTTCATCCAGCTGACCCGGATGGACAAGCCGATCGGCATTTACCTGCTGCTGTGGCCAACGCTCTGGGCCCTGTGGATTGCCGGCAAAGGCTCGCCATCGCTGGCCAACATCGTGATTTTCGTCCTCGGCGTGGTGCTGACCCGTGCCGGCGGCTGCGTGATCAACGACTGGGCCGACCGCAAGGTCGACGGCCACGTCAAACGCACCGCGCAGAGGCCTATTGCTGCTGGCAAGATCAGTTCGAAAGAGGCGCTGGTGTTCTTCGCGCTGCTGATGGGCGTGAGTTTCCTGCTGGTGCTGTGCACCAACGCCGCAACCATCTGGCTGTCGCTGGGTGGTCTGGCGCTGGCGTTCACCTATCCGTTCATGAAGCGCTACACCTATTACCCGCAGGTGGTGCTGGGGGCGGCGTTTTCCTGGGGGATGCCGATGGCGTTCACCGCCGAAACCGGTGAGTTGCCGGCGACCGCCTGGTTACTGTGGATCGCCAATTTGCTGTGGACGGTGGGCTACGACACTTATTACGCGATGACCGACCGCGACGATGACCTGAAGATCGGCGTGAAGTCCACGGCGATCCTGTTCGGCGACGCGGACCGGGTGATCATCCTGACCTTGCAGGCTCTGTCACTGGGCTGCCTGGTGCTCGCGGGGTCGAAATTCGAGCTGGGGATATGGTTCCACCTCGGCCTGCTGGTGGCGGCCGGGTGCTACGTCTGGGAGTTCTGGTACACCCGCGACCGGGACCGGATGCGTTGCTTCAAGGCGTTCCTGCACAACCACTGGGCCGGGCTGGCGATTTTCGTCGGGATCGTGCTGGATTATGCGTTGCGTTGATCCACAGAACCTGTGGGAGCGAGTTTGCTCGCTCCCACAGGGCATTTGCGTTTATTTGTGCTCGCGCATCACGTGCCACACGTCCTTCATCTTGTCGCCGGTCATATCGCCCGGCTTGGCATCTTTCACAAAGGTATACAGCGGTTTGCCGTCGTAGGCGTACTGCATCATGCCGTCATCGCGCTTGATCACCGTCCATTTGCCTTCGGCCTTGGCGCCTGCGGGAGCCATCAGCGGCGGCCAGTTCTTGGCGCAGTCGCCGTTGCACATCGACTTGCCGCCACTGTCCTTGTCGAACGTGTAAAGCGTCATGCCGTTGTGGTCGACCATCATTCCGTCTTTCATCATGGCCGGCTCGGCCGCCATCGCCAGTCCAGGCAGAGTCAGGGCGGCAGCCATCAGCAAAGCCTTAAAGGAAGCAGTCATTTGAGTCATGGAAACCTTCTCTTGTGGTTGTCAGGATTCGGACTTAGAGCTTAGTTCAGGATTCGCACAATCGCCGCCGGACTAAAATACTGTCACACGACTGCAATAATTCCGTTATCTAATGCGGCGCAAGACAGTTAAATGACAAGAGGATTAAGGCATGGTTGGCAGGAGCATTCTGATCGTCGACGACGAAGCGCCCATTCGCGAAATGATCGCCGTTGCGTTGGAAATGGCCGGCTATGACTGCCTCGAGGCAGAGAATTCGCAGCAGGCCCACGCCATCATCGTCGACCGCAAGCCGGACCTGATCCTGCTCGACTGGATGCTGCCCGGCACCTCCGGCATCGAGCTGGCCCGCCGCCTCAAGCGTGACGAACTGACCGGGGACATCCCGATCATCATGCTCACCGCCAAGGGCGAAGAGGACAACAAGATTCAGGGTCTGGAAGTCGGCGCCGACGACTACATCACCAAACCGTTTTCCCCCCGCGAACTGGTGGCACGCCTCAAGGCCGTGCTGCGTCGCGCCGGCCCGACCGATGGCGAAGCGCCGATCGAAGTCGGCGGCCTGCTGCTCGACCCGATCAGCCACCGCGTGACCATCGACGGCAAACCTGCCGAGATGGGCCCGACCGAATACCGTCTGCTGCAATTCTTCATGACCCACCAGGAGCGCGCCTACACCCGTGGCCAGTTGCTGGACCAGGTCTGGGGCGGCAACGTCTATGTTGAAGAGCGCACCGTCGACGTGCACATCCGGCGCCTGCGCAAGGCCCTCGGCGACGCCTACGAAAATCTGGTACAAACCGTGCGCGGCACCGGCTACCGGTTCTCCACCAAAGCTTGAAAACAGCCGCAAGCTGCGAGCTACAAGCGGCAAGCAACAGCGAGCCGCCCTGACTTATAGCTTGCGGCTTGAAACTTGAAGCTGTGTTAAGGACGCTCCGTGAATCAAAACTGGCATGGCACCCTGATTCGCCACATGCTGTTGCTGGTCACCGGCTGCCTGGTGATCGGTTTGATCACCGGTTATTACGGCTGGAGTCTGGCGGCAGGCCTGGGCCTGTACCTGGCCTGGACGCTCAAGCAACTGCTGCGCCTGCACGAATGGCTGCGCCTGCACCAACCCGATGAAGCACCGCCCGACGGTTACGGCCTGTGGGGCGAGGTGTTCGACAGCATCTACCACCTGCAACGCCGCGACCAACGGGTACGCGGGCGCCTGCAAGCGGTGATCGACCGCGTCCAGGAGTCCACCGCTGCGCTGAAAGACGCGGTGATCATGCTCGACAGCGACGGCAACCTGGAATGGTGGAACCGCGCCGCCGAAACCCTGCTCGGCCTCAAGACCCCGCAGGACAGCGGTCAACCGGTGACCAACCTGGTCCGGCATCCGCGCTTCAAGGAATACTTCGAGCAGGAAAGCTACGCCGAACCGCTGGAAATCCCCTCGCCGACCAACGATCGCGTACGCATCCAGCTGTACCTCACGCGCTACGGCAACAACGAACACTTGATGCTGGTGCGCGACGTCACGCGCATCCATCAACTGGAACAGATGCGCAAAGACTTCATCGCCAACGTCTCCCATGAGCTGCGCACCCCGCTGACGGTGATCTGCGGCTACCTGGAAACCCTGCTCGACAACGTCGAGGAAGTGAACCCGCGCTGGAGCCGCGCCCTGCAGCAGATGCAGCAACAGGGTGGGCGCATGCAGACCCTGCTCAACGACTTGCTGTTGCTGGCCAAGCTGGAAGCCACCGATTACCCGTCGGACAATCAGCCGGTGCACATCGACACCCTGCTGCAGTCGATCAAGAGCGACGCCCAGCAGCTGTCAGGTTCGAAGAATCAGAAAATCACCCTGGAAGCCGACACCAGCATTCTGCTCAAGGGCAGCGAGGCAGAACTGCGCAGTGCGTTTTCCAACCTGGTGTTCAACGCCGTCAAATACACCCCGGCCGAAGGCAATATCCGCATCCGCTGGTGGGGCGACGATCAGGGCGCGCACCTGAGCGTGCAGGATTCCGGAATCGGCATCGACAGCAAACACCTGCCGCGCCTGACCGAACGCTTCTACCGCGTCGACTCCAGCCGCAACTCCAACACCGGCGGCACGGGTCTGGGCCTGGCCATCGTCAAACACGTGCTGCTGCGCCATCGCGCACGGATGGAGATCAGCAGCGTGCCCGGTCATGGCAGCACGTTCACCTGCCATTTCGCCCCGGCCCAGGTCGCTCAGGCACGGGTCATCAGCGCCGCTGAGTAATGCCGGACTAGGCAATCGCCAGGTCAGCCGCTACATTGGCTGACTTGCGCCTGCCTTTCAGGTGCGGATTTTTCTTTCTTTCGAATCACACGGAACCCGCAAAACTCCATCATGGACCCTTCCCCTGGCTTGTCCCTCGCAACAATATTCGCCGATTTCGGCATGATTCTTTTCGCTCTGATCCTGGTTCTGCTCAACGGCTTCTTCGTTGCGGCGGAGTTCGCCATGGTCAAACTGCGCTCGACCCGGGTCGAAGCCATCGCTGAACAGCACGGCTGGCGCGGGCACATCCTGCGCACCGTACACAGTCAGCTCGATGCTTACCTCTCGGCGTGCCAGCTCGGTATCACCCTCGCCTCCCTCGGCCTGGGCTGGGTCGGCGAGCCGGCGTTCGCGCACATTCTCGAACCGCTGCTGAGCGCGGTCGGCGTGCAGTCGGCCGAAGTCGTCAAAGGCATCTCGTTCTTCACCGCGTTCTTCATCATTTCGTACCTGCACATCGTGGTCGGCGAACTCGCACCCAAATCCTGGGCGATCCGCAAACCCGAGCTGCTGTCGCTGTGGACGGCGGTGCCGCTGTACCTGTTCTACTGGGCCATGTACCCGGCGATCTACCTGCTCAATGCCAGTGCCAACACCATCCTGCGCATCGCAGGGCAAGGTGAACCCGGCCCGCATCACGAGCACCATTACAGCCGCGAAGAACTGAAACTGATCCTGCACTCCAGCCGTGGCCAGGACCCGAGCGACCAGGGCATGCGCGTACTGGCCTCGGCGGTGGAAATGGGCGAACTGGAAGTGGTCGACTGGGCCAACTCCCGAGAAGACCTGATCACCCTCGAGTTCAACGCCCCGCTGAAAGAAATCCTGGCGATGTTCCGTCGCCACAAGTTCAGCCGTTATCCGGTGTACGACAGCGAGCGCAAGGAGTTCGTCGGCC
Source organism: Pseudomonas sp. R15(2017) (assembly GCF_002112685.1). NCBI lineage: Bacteria > Pseudomonadati > Pseudomonadota > Gammaproteobacteria > Pseudomonadales > Pseudomonadaceae > Pseudomonas > Pseudomonas sp. R15(2017). The sequence continues at coordinate 219,283 of NZ_NEII01000001.1, read as the reverse complement.
TGCTGCACATCAAGGATCTGCTGCTGGAACTGGCGGCGCTGGACCACATTCCCGAGTCGTTCAACCTCGCCGAACTGACCCGCCCGCTGGAGCGCGTCTCCCGGCACATGCCGTTGTCGCAGCTGCTGGAGCAGTTCCGCAAGGGCGGCTCGCACTTCGCCGTGGTCGAAGAAGCCGACGGCAACATCATCGGCTACCTGACCATGGAAGACGTGCTGGAAGTGCTGGTCGGCGATATCCAGGACGAACACCGCAAGGCCGAACGCGGGATCCTCGCCTACCAGCCGGGCAAGTTGCTGGTGCGGGGCGATACGCCGCTGTTCAAGGTTGAACGCCTGCTGGGGATCGACCTGGATCACATCGAAGCCGAAACCCTCGCCGGGCTGATCTACGAAACCCTGAAACGGGTGCCGGAAGAGGAAGAAGTGCTGGAAGTCGAAGGTCTGCGGATCATCATCAAGAAGATGAAAGGTCCGAAGATCATTCTGGCCAAGGTGCTGATGCTCGACTGACGGGTTTACTGCTTGCCCAACGCAAAGTTGGGCAACGCCCCCAGCGGCCGGTTGAATTGATACGGAATCGACACCAGCCCCATCCCGGTATTGCGCTGCACCACGAAGTGCAGGTGCGGGCCGCTGCTGTTGCCGGTATTGCCTGACAGCGCCAGCGGGCTACCCACCGTAACCCGTTGCCCCTCCCGGACACTCACCGATCCTTGCTTGAGATGCAGGTACACACCCATCGTGCCGTCGTCGTGCAGTATCCGCACGAAGTTGCCGGACGGATCAGTGCCGCGCCCGTTCTGGGAATTCTCGGTCTTCACCACCACCCCGGCCCGCGCCGCAATGATCGGCGTGCCGACCGGCATGGCGATGTCCATCGCGTACTTGTTCTTCGGCCCGAAGTGGCTGTAGTCGCCGTTGGCGCCCTGGCTGAGGCGAAACGGCCCGCCACGCCACGGAAACGGATAGCGATAGCCCTGAGCCGCGCCAGCCGGGTCACCGAGGGAATAATGGAACTGCGGCGTGTACACCAGCGGCTTGCCACCGGACACCGCCGTCAGCAGCGCCAGCCGCGTATTGCTGCGCGCCGGCAACACCCGGCGGATCGTTTGCGTCGGTGCGCCGCGTACATTGCTCATTCCGGTAAACGCCAGGGCAATCTCGACCGGCGCATACAGATCGTTGCGCACGAATACCACGTCCGCGCCCTTCTGCTTCTTGATGTCGAGATAGACCTGGCGCTCGAGGCGCTCGACCATCCGGTCCTGAAACACGAACACCTGGGAGCCTTTGCTCGGACGGTCGCTGTACGAAACCACTCCGTTGGCATCGGTGGATTTGTAGATCGTCATGGCCACAGTCGAGGTGGAGGCCATGAACAGACCACAGAAAAACAGCAGGCGCAGGGGCATGGGCAAAAATTCTGTCGAGTAAGGCCTGGGAATCAGCCTAGCAGCTGAAGCAGACCAGGCTAGTCGACAGATGTTTCAAAAATGCGCGAATGATCGTCCCCACGCTCTGCGTGGAGATGCAGCCCGGGACGCTCTGCGTCCCATGCGTGAGGACGCAGAGCGTCCCTTGAGGCACTCCCACGCGGAGCGTGGGAACGATCAGCGTAAAACTGCGCTTACGCGCCCGGAACGAAGTGCTTCTGCGCCGTGCCGCGGGCGATCAGGCGGGAGATGTAGTCGAGCTTCTGCGCGTCCTGGTCGACGAAGCGGAAGGTCAGTTGCAGCCAGTCGCTGTCGGGTTTCGGCTCGTGGGCGACGACGGCGTGCAGGTAGCCGTTGAGGCGGGCGATTTCGGCGTTGTCGCCCTGCTCCAGATCGAGCACGGCGCTGTCGAGGATCTGCGGCAGGGTGTCGGTGCGTTTCACCACCAGCAGCGCTTCCTTGATGCTCAGGGCCTTGATCACGCATTGCTGGGTGCCGCTCGGCAAGCGCAGTTGGCCCTGACCGCGACCACCGGCCGGAGCGCTGGAGGCTGCCGGGGCTTTCACCGGCGGGCTGTTGAGCAGGCCACGCTGTGGCGCGGCGGCAGGTGCCGGGGCCGCAGCGGCAGGCTTGGCAAACGGGTTGGCCGCAGCAGCAGCGGGTGCGGAACCGACCACGGCAGCCTTGCCACCGGTCAACGCGCTCAAGGAGTCGTTGCCGAACGCCGAGTTCATCTTGGTCGGGGCGCTGTTCATCAGGGTGTCGAGCTTGCCGACCTTGTTCAGAGCCTGCTTGACCTTGGTCAGCAGTTGCTCGTTGGTGAACGGTTTGCTGACGTAACCGGTGACGCCGGCCTGGATCGCCTGCACGACGTTTTCCTTGTCGCCACGGCTGGTAACCATGATGAACGGCATGGTTTTGAGATTGTCCTGCTCACGGCACCAGGTCAGCAGTTCGAGGCCGGACATTTCCGGCATTTCCCAGTCGCACAGCACCAGGTCGAAGGCTTCCTTGGCCAGCATGGCCTGGGCCTTCTTGCCGTTGATGGCGTCCTCGGTGCGAATCCCCGGGAAGTAATTACGCAGGCACTTTTTCACCAGGTCACGAATGAACGATGCATCGTCCACGACCAACACACTGATCTTGCTCATCCAACACCCCTATTAAAATCCCGGCAAGCATAACGCTGGCTGATGGCACATTGCCAAAACTCTTCAGTCACGCCGGGACTTTTCGTTCGCGGGTGCTGCTTTTTAATTCGGTTCTGCCTATGAAAAGCAGAAACAAAAACGCCCGGCCAAAGGGCCGGGCGCTTTTCTCAGGCAATCTTACTTATCGTCAGCATCGCCCGGAACATTAGCGGTTTCACCACTTGTCCCTTCAACTTCTTCCTTCATGCGCTTGAGGCCCATGTGGCGCACATCGGTGCCGCGCACCAGATAGATCACCAGCTCAGAGATGTTGCGGGCGTGGTCGCCGATCCGCTCCAGCGAACGCAGCACCCAGATAATGCTCAAGACCCGCGAGATAGAGCGCGGGTCTTCCATCATGTAGGTCGCCAGTTCGCGCAGAGCGGTTTTGTATTCGCGGTCGATGATCTTGTCGTACTGCGCCACCGACAACGCCAGATCGGCGTCGAAGCGGGCAAACGCGTCCAGCGCATCGCGCACCATGTTGCGCACCTGGTCACCGATGTGGCGCACTTCGACGTAACCGCGCGGCGCTTCGCCTTCTTCGCACAGCTGAATCGCGCGGCGGGCGATCTTGGTCGCTTCGTCGCCGATGCGCTCAAGGTCGATCACCGACTTGGAGATGCTGATGATCAGACGCAGGTCGGAGGCCGCAGGCTGACGACGGGCCAGAATGCGCAGGCATTCTTCGTCGATGTTGCGTTCCATCTGGTTGATCTGGTCGTCGATCTCGCGCACTTGCTGGGCCAGGCCCGAGTCGGCCTCGATCAGCGCGGTGACCGCGTCGTTGACCTGCTTCTCGACCAGCCCGCCCATGGCCAGCAGGTGGCTGCGCACTTCTTCCAGTTCGGCGTTGAACTGCGCGGAAATGTGATGAGTGAGGCCTTCTTTGGAAATCATGCGTTCGCTCCGAAAAAGCGTTTAACCAAGAGCTGCAAGCTACGAGCTGCAAGCTGTTATGTGGTGTTCCCTGCCGCATCGCTTCTAACTTGCCGCTTGAAGCTTGCCGCTTGCAGCTGTACGGCTAGCCGTATCGCCCTGTGATGTAGTCTTCGGTCTGCTTCTTGGCCGGATTGGTGAACAGGGTATCGGTATCGCCGAATTCCACCAGTTTGCCCATGTACATGAACGCCGTGTAGTCGGACACCCGCGCCGCCTGCTGCATGTTGTGGGTCACGATGACGATGGTGAACTTGGATTTGAGCTCGTAGATCAGCTCTTCGACTTTCAGGGTCGAGATCGGGTCGAGGGCCGAGCACGGTTCGTCGAGCAGCAGCACTTCCGGCTCCACGGCGATGGTACGGGCGATCACCAGACGCTGTTGCTGACCACCGGACAGGCCGAGGGCCGAGTCATGCAGACGGTCTTTCACTTCATCCCACAGGGCCGCGCCTTTCAGTGCCCACTCGACGGCTTCGTCGAGGATGCGCTTCTTGTTGATGCCCTGGATGCGCAGGCCGTAGACCACGTTTTCGTAGATGGTCTTCGGGAACGGGTTCGGCTTCTGGAACACCATGCCGACCCGGCGACGCAGCTCGGCCACGTCTTCGCCCTTGCGGTAGATGTTGTTGCCGTACAGGTTGATCGCGCCTTCGACGCGGCAGCCGTCCACCAGATCGTTCATGCGGTTGAAGGTACGCAGCAGCGTGGACTTGCCGCAACCGGACGGGCCGATGAAGGCGGTCACGCGCTGTTTCGGAATGTTCATGCTGACATCGAACAGCGCCTGTTTCTCGCCGTAGTACAGGCTCAGGCCCGGCACTTCGATGGCTACGGTTTCCTGCTCGAGGTTCAGGCTCTGCTTGTCGCGGCCCAGGGCAGACATGTTGATGCCGTGGGTATGTGTTTCGTGCTGCATGGGAGATCCCCTGTGCTAACAAATTCGGTTCGTTGAACCACTGGCCAAACCAGCGGGTAACGCAAATTCAGTTTTTGTCGCGATCCCTGTGGGAGCTGGCTTGCCAGCGATGGCATCACTGCGGTGTAACTGAAACACCATGTCGCCTGCATCGCTGGCAAGCCAGCTCCCACAGGATTTGTTTTAACTGTCTAGAGCTTTGTACTTCTCGCGCAGGTGGTTACGGATGTACACCGCCGACAGGTTCAGGGTGGCGATCACCAGCACCAGCAACAGCGCCGTGGCGTACACCAGCGGCCGCGCGGCCTCGACGTTCGGGCTCTGAAAGCCAACGTCATAGATGTGGAAGCCCAGGTGCATGATCTTCTGATCCAGGTGCAGGTACGGGTAGTTGCCGTCCACCGGCAGCGACGGCGCCAGTTTCACCACACCCACCAGCATCAGCGGCGCCACTTCGCCGGCGGCGCGAGCCACGGCGAGGATCATGCCGGTCATCATGGCCGGACTGGCCATCGGCAGAACGATCTTCCACAGGGTTTCAGCCTTGGTCGCGCCGAGGGCCAGCGAGCCCTCACGCACGGTGCGCGGGATACGCGCCAGACCTTCTTCGGTGGCCACGATCACCACCGGCACCGCCAGCAGTGCCAGGGTCAACGAAGCCCAGAGCAGACCCGGTGTACCGAAGGTCGGTGCCGGCAGCGCTTCAGGGAAGAACAGACGGTCGAGCGAACCACCCAGCACGTAGACGAAGAAGCCCAGACCGAACACGCCGTAAACAATCGCCGGAACACCCGCCAGGTTGTTCACCGCGATCCGGATCACCCGGGTCAGGGTGTTCTGCTTGGCGTATTCACGCAGGTACACCGCCGCCAGCACACCGAACGGGGTCACGATCATCGCCATGATCAGAGTCATCATCACGGTGCCGAAGATCGCCGGGAAAATCCCGCCTTCGGTGTTCGCTTCACGCGGGTCGTCGGACAGGAATTCCCAGACCTTGCTGAAGTAGAAACCGATCTTGGTGAACGTACCCATCGCGTTCGGCTGGTAGGCGTGAACCACTTTGCCCAGGCCGATTTCGATTTCCTTGCCGTTCGCATCACGAGCGGTCAAGGCGTCACGGTTGAACTGCGCGTGCAGGTCGGCCAGACGGGCTTCGATGTCCTGATAGCGGGCGTTCAGCTCGGCGCGCTCGGATTCCATGTCCGCTTGCGCGGTGGCGTCGAGCTTGCCTTCCAGCTCCAGCTTGCGACCGTGCAGACGGATGCGCTCGAGGCCGGCGTTGATCGCACCGATATCGACTTTTTCCAGAGTCTTGAGCTGGGCGGCAAGTTTGTTCACGCGATCGATCCGCGCTTGCAGCTCAGGCCAGGCCGCTTCGCCTTCGGCGATCACCTTGCCGTCCTGTTTGACGTTGACCAGGTAGCCGTAGAAGTTGCCCCACTCACGACGCTCCAGCGCCATCAGCTCCGGCGGATTCTTCTGGTCGGTCAGCCACTCGCCGACGATCCAGGTGAAGTCGTTGCCGTTCAGGTCACGGTTACCGACCTTGATCAGCTCGCGGGTCATGAATTCCGGACCTTCGTCCGGCACCGGCAGGCCGGCGCTCTTCAGACGGGCGCGCGGCACTTCTTCTTTCTGCACCACCTCGCCCACGACCAGATGCTGGCCCTGGCCCGGTACGTCATAGCTGGCGTGGATCAGATCCGCCGGCCAGAAGTGACCCATACCGCGCACGGCGATCACCGCCAGCAGGCCAATGGTCATGATGACCGCGATGGACACCGCGCCGCCGCTGATCCAGACGCCGGGGGCGCCGCTCTTGAACCATCCTTTCAGGGAGTTCTGTTTCACAGACTTCTACCTTTGCTTAAAGCGACGAGTATTTCTTGCGCAGACGCTGACGAATCAGTTCCGCGAGGGTGTTCATGACGAAGGTGAACAACAGCAGCACCAGCGCCGAGAGGAACAGCACGCGGTAGTGGCTGCCGCCGACTTCCGACTCCGGCATTTCCACCGCGACGTTGGCGGCCAGGGTGCGCAGGCCTTCGAACAGGTTCATTTCCATGACCGGGGTGTTGCCGGTGGCCATCAGCACGATCATGGTTTCGCCGACCGCACGGCCCATGCCGATCATCAGCGCCGAGAAAATGCCCGGGCTGGCGGTCAGGATGACCACGCGAGTCATGGTCTGCCACGGTGTGGCACCGAGGGCCAGCGAGCCCAGGGTCAGGCCGCGCGGCACGCTGAACACGGCGTCTTCGGCGATCGAGTAGATGTTCGGAATCACCGCAAAGCCCATGGCCAGACCGACCACCAGGGCGTTGCGCTGGTCGTAGGTGATGCCCAAGTCGTGGGAGATCCACATGCGCATGTCACCGCCGAAGAACCAGTTCTCCATAAACGGGCTCATGTACAGCGACAGCCAGCCCACGAACAGGATCACCGGGATCAGCAGCGCACTTTCCCAGCCGTCCGGGACTTTCAGGCGGATCGACTCAGGCAGACGACTGAAAGTGAAACCGGCGATCAGAATGCCGATCGGCAGCAGCATCAGCAGGCTGAAGATGCCCGGCAGGTGCCCTTCCACATACGGCGCAAGGAACAGGCCGGCGAAGAAACCGAGGATCACCGTCGGCATCGCTTCCATCAGCTCGATCACCGGCTTGACCTTGCGGCGCATGCCCGGGGCCATGAAGTACGCGGTGTAAATCGCCGCGGCGACGGCCAGCGGTGCAGCCAGCAGCATCGCGTAGAACGCGGCTTTCAGGGTGCCGAAGGTCAGTGGCGACAGGCTCAGTTTCGGTTCGAAATCGGTGTTGGCCGCAGTCGATTGCCAGACGTATTTAGGCTCGTCGTAGTTCTCGTACCAGACCTTGCTCCACAGCGCGCTCCACGAAACTTCCGGGTGCGGGTTGTCGAGCAGCAGCGGTTGCAGCTTGCCGCCGGCTTCGACGATCACGCGGTTGGCGCGCGGCGACAGGCCGAACAGGCCCTGGCCTTCGACGACTTGATCGACCAGTAAGGTGCGGTGCGCGGTGCTGTGGAACACGCCGAGCTTGCCGCTGGCATCCAGGGCCAGGAAGCCCTTGCGACGTTCTTCGGCGGAGATTTCCACGATCGGCGTGGTGCCCATCTGGAAGGTGCGGATCTGCTTCAGGCGCAGTTCGCCGTCGGTGTCGCGGGCCATGAACCACTGGGCCAGGCCACCCTTGGAGTCACCGACGATCAGCGAGATGCCACCCACCAGTTGCGTGGCGGCGGTGACTTCGGCGTCGGCGTTTTCCAGCAGCTTGTAGCGTCCGTTGAGGCTCTTGTCGCGCAGGCTGAACACGTCGGCCTGGGCACGCCCGTTGACCACGTACAGCCACTGCTGGCGCGGGTCGACGAAGATGTTTTTCACAGGTTCAGTCATCTGCGGCAGATCGATACGCTTCTGCTCGTTGGTGACTTCGCCGGTCATCATGTTTTCTTCGCTGGTCAGCGACAGCACATTGAGTTGCGAACCGGTGGAGCCGACCAGCATCAGGGTCGAATCGGTGGCATTGAGGCTGACATGCTCCAGCGCACCGCCGCTTTCGTTCAGCGCGATCGGTGTCTCGCCGTACGGGTACTCAATGGCCGGGGTGATGGTTTTCTTGCCGTCCGGGTAGCTGACTTTATAAGTGTGACGGAACACCAGCGCCTGGCCGTTGGACAGGCCCACGGCCACCAGCGGATGGCCCGGCTGGTCTTCGCCGATGGAGGTCACACTGGCGCCTGCCGGCAGGGGCAGATCGACGCGCTTCAATTCAGCGCCACTGTCGATGTCGAAGAACAGCGCCTGACCCTTGTCGGAAACGCGCATGGCCACCTGATTCTGCTCTTCGAGCGAAATCATCAGCGGCTTGCCGGCGTCCTGCATCCAGGCCGGGGTGATTGCATCTTTCGCAGTCAGGTCAGCACCTTTGAACAGCGGCGCGACCACGTAGGCGAGGAAGAAGAAGATCAGGGTGATGGCTGCCAGTACCGCCAGACCGCCGACGAGGACGTACCAGCGGGTGAAGCGATCCTTGAGCGCGCGAATGCGGCGCTTGCGTTGCAACTCAGGCGTATTGAAGTCAATGCGCTTGGGAGGGTTCGTAGTCATTTTGGAATTGGCCAGATCATTCATGCGCACACCCTAGCGATCCTGTATGACAGAAAGATGACAATGCAGTGACGCACCAAATCCGCCGCCAGCAGGGCACTGGCAGTGGATAGAAGAATTCGGGGAGTGTGGGGGCCGGGCCGCTTGCGGGCCGGGCCCCACACGGGAGTCAGGCGGGGTTCACCCCTGACTCAGTTTGTTACTTTTTTGCGACTTCAGCGCCGCCTTCCTGCAGACCCAGGTCAGCCAGTGCTTTTGCAGCAACCTTGGCTGGCAGCGGGATGTAGCCGTCTTTCACGACCACTTCCTGGCCCTGTTTCGACAGAACCAGTTTCACGAACTCGGCTTCCAGCGGGGCCAGAGGCTTGTTCGGGGCCTTGTTGACGTACACGTACAGGAAACGCGACAGCGGGTATTTGCCGTTCAGGGCGTTTTCTTCGGTGTCTTCGATGAAGTCAGTGCTGCCCTTCTTCGACAGAGCAACGGTTTTCACGCTGGCGGTCTTGTAGCCGATGCCCGAGTAACCGATGCCGTTCAGCGAGGAGCTGATCGACTGCACGACCGAAGCCGAGCCTGGTTGTTCGTTGACGTTAGGCTTGTAGTCGCCTTTGCACAGGGCTTCTTCCTTGAAGTAGCCGTAGGTGCCGGATACCGAGTTACGGCCGAACAGTTGAACCGGCTTGTTGGCCAGGTCGCCGGTCACGCCCAGGTCACCCCAGGTTTTAACGTCGGTCTTGGCGCCGCACAGACGGGTGGACGAGAAGATCGCGTCAACCTGTTCCATGGTCAGGTGCTGGATCGGGTTGTCCTTGTGTACGAAAACAGCCAGGGCGTCCACGGCAACCGGGATAGCAGTTGGCTTGTAGCCGTATTTCTGTTCGAAGGCCGCCAGTTCGGTGTCCTTCATCTTGCGGCTCATGGGACCTAAGTTGGAGGTGCCTTCAGTCAGCGCAGGTGGCGCAGTGGCGGAGCCGGCAGCCTGAATCTGAATGTTTACGTTCGGGTATTCTTTTTTGTAGTTCTCAGCCCAGAGGGTCATGAGGTTGGCCAGGGTATCGGAACCGACGCTGGACAGGTTGCCCGACACACCAGTGGTCTTGGTGTAGCTCGGGATAGCAGGGTCAACAGCGGCAACCGCGTTGGCAGTCGCAACGCCAGCAGCGACAAAAGTCATTGCCGCCATCAAACGCTTCAGTTTCATGCCTTACTCCTAGCAGATAGGGTGTGTTAAGTCGGGGCCAAGTATCAGCAGGCCGTGTGAACACTCTATGGCTGAAATATGACAATTGGATGAAAGGCCAGCATCCGAGGCGTCACAAAAAATGAATTCCGCAGCAGGTTGACAAATCAAATGCAAAAGATAGCCTTGTCAACCACGAGAGGAACTCATGATAAACGACCGAATTCGCCGCGCCCGCCTGCAACGAGGCCTCACCCTAGAGGGTCTGGCGGCCCAGCTTGGCGACATCACTAAACAAGCGTTAAGCAAATATGAGAAGGGGTTGAGCACTCCAAACTCTTCTCGCCTGCTGCAACTGGCCAAGGCACTTCAGGTCAGTCCCGAATATTTTTTCCGCGCGGAGGTTATTCCGCTGGCACCTCTTGAGTTTCGAAAGCTGGCCAAAATGCCCAAGTATCGCCAAGCTCAGGTTGAAGAAAAAATTCGGGAACATCTCGAACGCTACATTTCACTTGAGCAATGCTTCGATCCTGCGGATATCCACACCCCTGCCACCCCCGCGCAGATGCTCCCGGTGTCGACCCTGGAAGAGGCTGAGCTCGCAGCCGAGAAGCTGCGCCAATTTTGGGGAATCGGTAGCGATCCCATTGCCAATCTGACTGAGCAACTGGAAGAGCACAGCATCAAGGTTGCGATGCTCAACGGCCCAGATGATTTTGACGGAGCTTGCGCGGCTACCGGTGACGGCGACCATGTATTGATTGCTTTGAATTCTGACCGTCCAGGTGAGCGAATCCGATTTACGGCTGCTCATGAGCTCGGCCATTGGGTTATGGCGTTACCTGAAGACATGCCGGAGAAAGACAAAGAAAACTGTTGTCACCGTTTTGCCGGTGCATTTCTCTATCCCGCCAAAAGCGTAACCGGCGATTTCGGCAGCCATCCCCGTTCCAGAGTGCACCCACGAGAGCTACTCATCGCCAAACGCCAATACGGAATATCAATGCACGCTGCGTTGAGACGACTGAAGGATTTGAAGCTACTTAGCGAAAGTGGCTACAAATCCCTCACTATTCAATTCAGTGCCAACGGCTGGCGCAAAGCTGAGCCTGAACCTATGCCGTGCAAACCACCCCAGCGCTTTGATTCACTGGTGTTCTGGGGATTGGCGGAAGGATTGATCACCAAGTCGCGGGCTGCTGAACTCCTGCGCAAACCAGTGAGCGCACTTGATCCCAATTTCTTGGGCTCACTGGAGAGTGCATGAATCTGATCTATATCAGTGATACGAATATCTGGATCGACTTCAGAAATGCCGGATTACTGGAGCAGATGTTCAGCTTGCCGTTTACGCTGTGTTGCACTGACTTTGTAATGTACGAACTCGACGACTTTTCACACGACGAACTGCTCGATAGAGGGTTGATTGTCGAGTCGTTCGATGAGGCAGGTGTAATACGATTGTCGGGGTTGAGGATCGAGCACAACAACAGCTCTTTAGCCGACGTCTCCTGCTACCTGCTTGCGCAGGAAACGGGCCGTCCTTTACTCACTGGAGATGGCAGGTTGCGCCGTCAGGCCCAAAGAGATGGGCTACAGGTACACGGCGCGCTATGGCTGCTCGATTTAATGGTAGAGCACCAAGTCATCGACGAAACAGAAGCCGCAAATGCTTTGGCTCACATGCTCGAACACGGTGCTCGCCTGCCGGTTGGCGAGTGTGAAACAAGGCTTTCGCGCTGGCGAAAGCCCTGAGTTCTGAAACTGAATCAGCGACCTTTGCTCCACAACCACGCACCGACCAGGATCCCCATCCCGCACAGCACCGCCACATAGTAGGCAGGCCCCATCGCGCTTTCTTTCAGCAGCAGGCTGACCACCATCGGGGTCAGGCCGCCGAAGATCGCGTAAGCGACGTTATAAGAGAAGGACAGACCACTGAAGCGCACCACCGGCGGGAACGCTTTCACCATCACATAAGGCACCGCGCCGATGGTGCCGACCAGGAAACCGGTCAGCGCGTACAGCGGGAACAGCCAGTTCGGGTGATCGGCGAGGCTGTGATAGAAGGTCCAGGAACTGGCCAGCAAGCCCAGGCAGCCGAACACGAACACGCGACCGGCGCCAAAGCGATCCGCCAGCGCACCGGAAATGATGCAGCCGAAGCTCAGGAACACGATCGCCAAGCTGTTGGATTGCAACGCAGTGGTCGGCGAGAAGTGATAGACCGTCTGCAGCACGGTCGGGGTCATGAGGATCACCACAACGATACCGGCGGACAGCAGCCAGGTCAGCAGCATCGACACCGCAATGGCCCCGCGATGGTCGCGCAGTACGGCGCGCAGCGGCACTTCCTCGGCCAGCGCCTTACGCAGTTGCAGCTCGGCGAACACCGGGGTCTCGTGCAGCCAGCGACGCAGGTAGACCGAGAACAGACCGAACACGCCGCCGAGCAGGAACGGGATCCGCCAGGCGTAATCCGCAACTTCCACAGGCGTATAGATACTGTTGATCGCAGTAGCGACCAGCGAGCCGAGCAGGATGCCCGCCGTCAGGCCGCTGGTCAGGGTGCCGCAGGCGTAGCCGATGTGCTTGCCGGGCACGTGTTCGGAAACGAAGACCCACGCCCCCGGCACTTCGCCGCCAATCGCCGCGCCCTGAATGACGCGCATCAACAGCAGCAGAATCGGCGCCCACATGCCGATCTGCGCGTAGGTCGGCAGCAGGCCCATGATCAGGGTCGGCACCGCCATCATGAAAATGCTCAGGGTGAACATCTTCTTGCGCCCCAGCAGGTCGCCGAAGTGCGCCATCACGATTCCGCCCAGCGGCCGCGCCAGATAACCGGCGGCAAAGATGCCGAAGGTCTGCATCAGGCGCAGCCACTCAGGCATGTCGGCCGGGAAGAACAATTTGCCGACCACGGTGGCAAAGAACACGAAAATGATGAAATCGTAGAACTCCAGCGCGCCCCCCAGGGCCGATAGCGACAGAGTCTTGTAGTCATTGCGGGTCAACGGTCGTGCGGGTTGGTCGGGCTGCGCGAGGCTCGAGGGCGCTGTGGTCATGGCAAGGTCTTCTCTTATAGTCGGATCTGCCGCCACAACAACGCTGGCTGTGGCTCGGGCAGGTTCGGCACCATAGCAAATTGTTCGAAAAAGCACATAGAGGCGCGTATTTGCCGGTCGAAATGAGAACCGGACGGTCGTCGCGGAGTCTACCGACCGATATACTCGCAACCTTGCTCCGGTTTGTAGGGGGTTGCTGTGCGAAAACGTCGTTGGCCCGACCTTTGCTCGGGATTAGCCGGTTTCGCAGAGTTTCTCCTTAGGCGCCTGATGGAAAACGTGACGAACGTAGTATGTTCGGTGCTGAATCGTTTTTCCCGAAGACGGCTACCACCAGCAGCACCCACGAAGAGTCACGGGTCAGAGGCCCCCCGGCATGATAGAGCTAGAACAAGAAGATCCGATCCCGCAAGGCGACCTGGCTTTGCAAATCACCGCGCTTCCCCGCGAAACCAACGGCTTCGGCGATATTTTCGGCGGATGGCTGGTGGCACAGATGGACCTGGCCGGCACGGCCATGGCCAGCCGTGTTGCCGGTGGCCGTGTCGCGACCGTTGCCATTGATCGCATGGCGTTTCTGGTCCCGGTGGCCGTCGGCGCGCAATTGTCCTTTTATACCCAGACCCTGGAAATCGGCCGCAGCTCGATCCAGATGATGGTCGAGGTGTGGAGCGACGACCCGCTGTCCAGCGAGTGGCGCAAGGTGACTGAAGCGGTGTTTGTGTTCGTTGCCATCGATGGCAGCGGTCGCACTCGCTCGGTTCCGCCACGCGCACGTTAAACCTCGCGACCGTTTCACGGTCGATAGTCGTCCAAGTTGCTGATCGAGAGTTGCCCCATGAACACGCCCAACGTTGAAGCCGTGAAACTGGATGAACTGAACTGCTGGCGCATCCGCCACGGTCAGGCCGAAGTGCTGGTGGCCCAGCAAGGTGCGCACATTCTCAGTTATCAGATCGATGGCCAGCCGCCGATCATCTGGCTCAACGACAAGGCCGTGTTCCAGACCGGCAAAAGCATCCGCGCCGGTGTGCCGGTGTGCTGGCCGTGGTTCGGCAAGTTCGAACGCAACCCGCAGAGCGTGCAGGCCATGTACACAGGTGCGCAACCAGCCCCCGCGCACGGCCTGGTGCGGGCAATGGATTGGGAGCTGGGCGGCATCGAATCAGAGGCTGACGGCGTCAAGGTCGAATTCAGGCTGCCCCGTCCCGAAGGCGGACTGCCGGGCTGGCCGCATCAGGTCGATCTGACCCTGACCCTGCACTTGTCCGAGCAATTGCAGTTCAGCCTGACCAGCCACAACCGTGGCAACGACACCGTCAGCCTCAGTCAGGCGTTGCACACGTATTTTTCCGTCAGCGACGTGCGCAACGTGCGCGTCGCCGGCGTCGATGGCTTGAACTACATCGAGACCCTCGACGACTGGAAGACCTGCACCCAGCAAGGCGACCTGCACTTTGCCGGCGAAACCGACCGCATCTATCTCGACGCCCCGCCGCAACTGAGCATCGTCGACCCGGCCTGGGAGCGGCGCATTGTGCTGACGGCTACCGGCTCGCGCACAGCGGTGATCTGGAACCCGTGGATCGACCGCGCAGCGGCGCTCAGCGACATGGACAACGACGGCTGGCAGCGCATGCTGTGCATCGAGACGGCGAACGTGATAGACGATGTCGTGACACTGGCACCGGGCGCTAGTCACACGATGGGTGTCCGCATCGGCAGCCAGCCACTCTGAAAACAAAAATCGCAGCCCCGGGGCTGCGATTTTCGTTTGCGGCTGTGTATTACAGATCAGATTCCTGCACCACCCGCACCTTGTCCGCTTCCAGCGCGTACGCCGCATCGGCCAGATCATTGCTGACCTTTTCGATCTTCAGCGTGCCGGTCACCCACAGCGGTGTGTAGATGTCATCCAGCTTCAAGCCCTTTGGATAGCGCACCAGCACCAGTTGATTCGGTGGCGGTGGCGGCACGTGGATGCACGCGCCCGGATACGGCACGAGGAAGAACAGCGTGCTGCGACCCTTGGCGTCGGATTCCAGCGGCACCGGATAACCACCGATGCGGATGTGTTTGTCGTTCATCGACGCCACGGTCTTGGTCGAATACATCACCGCCGGCAAACCTTTGGCCTGCTTCATCCCGCCTTTCTGGGTGAAGGTGCCGGTGGCTTCCGGAGAGTTGTGGTCGATTTCAGGCATGGCCTCAAGGGCTTTCTGGTCCGACTTGGGCATCAGTTCCAGCCAGTCGGTTTCCGGCAGTTCGCCGGCGTGGGCCAGACCACTGCCCAGCAAAAGGAGAGTCAACAGAAGACGGCGCATGAAAGTGCTCGGTAAAGGATGCTCGAATAGGGAGGGAACGCTGAATCGCCGAGCATTCTAGCCCTCCCCGCCGGATTGGCAGAGAGGGCTTTGTCGCTTTGGATCAGTTCTTTTTGATCAGGCCGTAGATCACCAGCAGCACGATCGCGCCGACCAGTGCGCCGATGAAGCCTGCGCCCTGACCGGCCTGATAGATGCCCAGGGCCTGGCCGCCGTAGGTGGCTGCCAGCGAACCGCCGATACCGAGCAGGATGGTCATGATCCAGCCCATGCTGTCATCGCCCGGTTTCAGGAACCGCGCCAGCAGGCCGACAATGAGGCCGATAAAGATGGTTCCGATAATTCCCATGGCATTTCCCTCTGAATGGTAGATATGCGATGAAGCCTAGCCAGACTTTCGCATCCTGCCATCAGAGAACGGCGGCCCCTTAATGGTTCCGCCGCTGCCAGATGAAACTGTCGTTACTCGGCGATCAGCGCTTCGACCTTGAGGATCTGTTGCTCGAGAGTTGCCTTGTCCTTGCAGCGCAGGTTGGCGTGACCGACCTTGCGCCCGGCCTTGAAGGCCTTGCCGTAGTGATGCAGGTGGCAATCGTCGATGGCGATGACTTTTTCAACCGGCGGAACAACGCCGATGAAGTTGAGCATCGCGCTCTCGCCGACCTTGGCGGTCGAACCCAGCGGCAGACCGGCAACGGCCCGCAGATGGTTTTCGAACTGGCTGCACTCGGCGCCTTCGGTGGTCCAGTGCCCGGAGTTGTGCACGCGCGGTGCGATTTCGTTGGCCTTGAGGCCGCCGTCGACTTCAAAGAACTCGAACGCCATCACACCGACATAATCCAGCTGCTTCAGCACGCGGCTGGAATAATCTTCGGCCAGGGCCTGGAGCGGGTGATCGGAGCTGGCGACCGACAGCTTGAGGATGCCGCTGTCGTGGGTGTTGTGCACCAGTGGATAGAACTTCGTCTCGCCATCGCGGGCGCGCACGGCGATCAGCGACACTTCGCCGGTGAATGGCACGAAGCCTTCCAGCAGGCAAGGCACGCTGCCCAGTTCGGCGAAGGTACCGACCACGTCTTCCGGCTTGCGCAGGACTTTCTGACCCTTGCCGTCGTAACCCAGAGTGCGGGTTTTCAGCACGGCCGGCAGGCCGATCGACGCGACGGCGGCGTCCAGGTCGGCTTGCGACTGGATGTCGGCGAACGCCGGGGTCGGAATCCCCAGGTCCTTGAACATGCTCTTTTCGAACCAGCGGTCGCGAGCGATGCGCAGCGCTTCGGCGCTCGGGTAGACCGGCACAAATTGCGAAAGGAACGCCACGGTTTCGGCCGGAACGCTTTCGAACTCGAAGGTCACCAGGTCGACTTCATCGGCCAACTGGCGCAGATGATCCTGATCGCCGTAATCGGCCCGCAGGTGTTCGCCCAGCGCAGCGGCGCACGCGTCCGGCGCAGGGTCGAGGAAAGCGAAGTTCATGCCCAGCGGAGTGCCCGCCAGAGCCAACATGCGACCCAACTGGCCGCCACCGATTACACCGATCTTCATCTCAACAACCTCAGGCAATACGTGGGTCTGGATTGTCCAGGACGCTGTCTGTCTGCTCGGCACGGAAGGTTTTCAGTACCGCGTGGAATTGTGGATGCTTGGCGCCCAGGATGCTCGCCGACAGCAGCGCTGCGTTGATCGCGCCGGCCTTGCCGATGGCCAGAGTGGCGACCGGAATACCGGCCGGCATCTGCACGATCGACAGCAGCGAGTCGACGCCCGAGAGCATCGCCGACTGCACCGGCACGCCCAGCACCGGCAGGTGGGTCTTGGCCGCACACATGCCTGGCAGGTGGGCTGCGCCACCGGCACCGGCGATGATCACCTCGATGCCGCGGCCTTCAGCCTCTTCGGCGTACTGGAACAGCAGATCCGGGGTGCGGTGGGCGGAAACCACCTTGACCTCGTACGGGATGCCGAGCTTTTCCAGCATATCGGCGGTGTGGCTAAGGGTGGACCAATCGGACTTGGAGCCCATGATCACGCCAACCAGTGCACTCATCGTCGCGCCTCTTCTCTCTGGGCGCCCGCAGGCGCGTCAAAAACAACAAGCCACGCAGAATGCGTGGCTTGTTGTAGGAAAAATGGCCGGACGAACCGGCCGAAGGCCGCGCAGTATACCGCAAAGAAAGCAATAAACAGCCCCCGTCGCGACCATCTGTCATCTGAACCTAACCACACATTTTGCTGACTCGAGGTTCAAGAATACTGCTTCGTTTTTTCCCACGGGAAACATGATCAACAGGTCGAATGGAGAGCGCACTCAAATTTCCGCATGAGTTCATGTAATAAAAATCAAAATATTCCCAAGAGCCACAATAAAATTTAAATGATATACAACCAAGCATGAAACAAAAAAACAGAGAGCCCACCAAAAACAAAAACTTATATTGCACAGCAACAAATCCATATTAAAAGCACTTCCAAAATCACAACGGCAGGACAGTCGGCACCATCAGGCCTGCCCGTCACTATCAAGTAAATTGCAATCATCCAAGGAACGGAACATGGCCAAACAGCCTTTAACACTGAATGTCTTCATCCATGAGGACTTATCGGACGACAGCAGACGAGACTTGTACAACACTCATTTTTCCTGGTTTACCGACGAAATCCAGAAACTTTCTGGCCGCAAGCTATCAGTCAATATGTTCACCCCGTCAGAAGCAGAAACCTTGAGTGGTTTTGATTATAAAAAAATATCTGCCGCCAGTTCTTTGGACGCTTGGGCAGAAAAACTAAGAAGCCATTTCGGCTCCGTGCTCCTGCAAGACTCGCACACAAGATTCAACAAGTATCTATTACTGACCCGCGACAATATAAACCCGAGCACAATGGGAATTGCACAAAGCAAGGGTTACGCGGGTATATCCTCGATAAGAAGCGACATGGTTCCTGCTCACGAAGCAGGCCACATGTTCGGCGCGACTCATGAAGACAGCGAAATCCTGTACAACGGCTGGTGGAGCGAAACAATCATGAGTGATGATGATTTCTCACCACTTCGAAGCAATGCCAACCGCTTCAGTGATAAAAACAGAGAGAACATTCGCAATTACCTGGACAAACCGATTGCACAGCGGGCCGTGCCGCGCCCCCAAGACGACTGGGACGACGATTGAACTGATGCAAACCTGCCGCATCCCACGAGCTCTCGTATTTTAATAAAGCTCACCCGGCTTGGCAGAGGCGAAAAACAACATTCGCCTCTGCTTTCACTCAGTTATTGCCACTCGCTGCACCGCCTTCCAGCTTGCGCCACAACAACCGCACATTGGCCTTGCGCACCAGCGCGCAGCGGTACAGGCGGATCTCCAGCGGCACATGCCATTGCGCGCCGCCGCAGACCACCAGTTCGCCACGGGCCAGTTCGGCTCGTACGCTCAGTTGCGGAACCCAGGCGATACCGAGGCCTTCCAGCGCCATGCTTTTCAGACTGTCGGCCATGGCGGTTTCATAGATCGTGGTGAAACGCAGCTGACGCTGGCGCAGCAAGCCATTCACAGAACGCCCGAGAAACGCCCCGGCGCTGTACGCCAGCAGCGGCACACTGCCCTCGCCTTCCAGATCGAACATCGGTTTGCCGTCGGCATCCGCCGCGCACACCGGGAGCATTTCGGTCTGGCCCAGGTGCAGCGACGGGAAGATTTCCGGGTCCATCTGCATGGCGGCGTCCGGGTCATAGAACGCCAGCATCAGATCGCAACCACCTTCCCGCAGCGCGTGAACCGCGTCACCGACGTTGGTCGCTACCAGCCGCGTGGCAATGTTCAGGCCTTCGTTGCGCAGTTGAGCGATCCAGCGCGGGAAGAATCCGAGCGCCAACGAATGCGCCGCTGCGACCTGGATCACTTCGCCTTGCCCACCTTCGAGGTGATGCAAATGGCGCAACACCTCACCGAGCTGTTCGACCACGGTGCGCGCGGTCACCAGGAACAGTTGTCCCGCCGCCGTCAGCTCGATCGGCGTACGCGAGCGGTTGACCAGCGTCAGTCCGAGAGCCGCTTCCAGGCTGCGGATCCGCCGACTGAACGCCGGCTGGGTCACGAAGCGCCGTTCGGCCGCCTGCGAGAAGCTGCGGGTGGCGGCCAGAGCACTGAAGTCCTCGAGCCATTTGCTTTCCAGATTCATCACGTCCTCCCGGACACGCACCAAAACAGGTCACACGTCTGCCGCGCACGCGGCGTCACACGGGCATTATGCCGAATGTGCATAGGGCAGTGTTTAACAGCATTGGCCCAAAAATTCCCACAAGCCTAGCATTCGCAGCGTTCCGGCACAGACCGGGTCCATATCGAGATGATTTCTATCATGTCCTCCGCTGCATCATTCCGCACAGAAAACGACCTGCTTGGCACCCTCGAAGTCCCTGCTCAAGCGTATTACGGCATCCAGACCCTGCGAGCGGTGAACAACTTCCGTCTCTCCGGCGTTCCGATTTCGCACTACCCGAAGCTGGTTGTCGGTCTGGCGATGGTCAAACAGGCTGCCGCTGACGCCAACCGCGAGCTGGGTCACCTGAGCGAAGCCAAGCACGCTGCCATCAGCGAAGCCTGTGCCCGTCTGATCCGCGGCGATTTCCACGAAGAGTTCGTGGTCGACATGATTCAAGGTGGCGCCGGTACCTCCACCAACATGAACGCCAACGAAGTGATCGCCAACATCGCGCTGGAAGCGATGGGTCACCAGAAAGGCGAATACCAGTACCTGCACCCGAACGACGACGTGAACATGGCGCAGTCGACCAACGACGCCTATCCGACCGCGATCCGTCTGGGTCTGCTGCTGGGTCACGACGCGCTGCTGGCCAGCCTCGACAGCCTGATTCAGGCGTTCGCGGCCAAGGGTGAAGAATTCAATCACGTCCTGAAGATGGGCCGTACCCAGCTGCAAGACGCCGTACCGATGACCCTGGGTCAGGAATTCCGTGCTTTCGCCACCACCATGGGCGAAGACCTGGCCCGTCTGAAGACGCTGGCCCCGGAACTGCTGACCGAAGTGAACCTGGGCGGTACCGCGATCGGCACCGGCATCAACGCCGACCCGCGCTACCAGGCCCTGGCCGTACAGCGTCTGGCGCTGATCAGCGGTCAACCGCTGGTTCCAGCCGCCGACCTGATTGAAGCCACTTCCGACATGGGCGCCTTCGTGCTGTTCTCCGGCATGCTCAAGCGCACCGCGGTCAAACTGTCGAAGATCTGCAACGACCTGCGCCTGCTGTCCAGCGGCCCGCGCACCGGCATCAACGAAATCAACCTGCCGGCGCGTCAGCCAGGCAGCTCGATCATGCCAGGCAAGGTCAACCCGGTAATCCCGGAAGCCGTGAACCAGGTGGCATTCCAGGTCATCGGTAACGATCTGGCGCTGACCATGGCAGCCGAAGGCGGCCAACTGCAACTGAACGTGATGGAGCCGCTGATCGCCTTCAAGATCCTCGACTCGATCCGCCTGCTGCAACGCGCCATGGACATGCTGCGCGAGCACTGCATCGTCGGCATCACCGCCAACGAAGCGCGCTGCCGCGAACTGGTCGAACACTCGATCGGTCTGGTCACCGCACTGAACCCGTACATCGGCTACAAAAACGCCACCCGCATCGCCCGTATCGCCCTTGAAAGCGGCCGCGGCGTGCTGGAACTGGTGCGCGAAGAAGGTCTGCTCGACGAAGCCATGCTCGCCGACATCCTGCGCCCGGAAAACATGATTGCTCCGCGTCTGGTTCCGCTCAAAGCCTGAGCCGACGCGTGACGTGTAGCACCGCTCACCAGGTCGAGGGACTAGACACCTCTCACCTTTTGAGGGCTTGGGGAGCATTCCCCGAGCCCTTTTTTTTAACTGTTTGAACCTGAGAACCGTATGTATGGAAGCTGGCTGCAAACCGGCTCCCAGACAAGCCCGACGCCGGTAACGTCGGGTGTTTCAAAGCTTCGTTTCGTCGCTTGCACCACAACCGTGCAGACGGGCGCCGCACTGATCGGTATAGTGCCGCCCCTCTTCGCGTGAGCGGTCGTCGGTAACGAGGCCATAACCCATGCGAAACCCGAACTAATAACAAACCCGCGATATGGATCCGGGACGAAACCCTCGCCTCGCCCGTTGTGCCGCACGCACACCGGTGTAACGCGATGTTTCTGACCATCCAGCATTTGCTTAAACAATAAACAGCGAGGAAAAATCCATGCTCGAAGTCATCAACGACTTCCTCTCAGGGAAAGTACTGATCGTGCTCATTGTCGGGCTCGGTAGCTACTTCACGATTCGCTCGCGTTTCGTTCAATTGCGCCACTTCTTCCACATGTTCGCGGTGTTCCGCGACAGCCTCAAAGGCAGCGCCGGGCAACTCAGCTCGTTCCAGGCCCTGATGCTCAGCCTCGCCGGCCGCGTCGGTGCAGGCAACATCGCCGGTGTCGGCATCGCCGTGACCCTGGGTGGTCCGGGGGCGGTGTTCTGGATGTGGGTAACCGCTCTGGTCGGCATGTCCAGCAGCTTCTTCGAATGTACGCTGGCCCAGGTCTACAAGCGTGCCGATGGCGACGGCCTGTACCGTGGCGGTCCGGCTTACTACATCCAGCACGGCCTGAAGCTCAAAGGCATGGCGGTGGTGTTCTCGATCCTGCTGCTGGTCACCTACGGCTTCGCCTTCATCGGCCTGCAGTCCTACACCGTGACCCACTCGCTGCAAAACGCCTTTGCCTTTGATCCGCAACACACCGGTATCGTCCTGGCAGTGCTGCTGGCCATTACCTTCATCGGCGGCATCAAGCGCATCGCTTCGGTGTCCGACCTGCTGGTGCCGATCAAGACCCTGGCCTACATCGGCGTGACCCTCTACGTGATCGGCACCCAGATCGAACACGTGCCAGCCATGCTGGTCACCATCTTCAAAAGCGCCTTCGGTCTCGACCCGGCCTTCGGCGGCCTGCTCGGCAGCGCGATTGTCATGGGCGTGAAGCGTGGCGTGTTTGCCAACGAAGCGGGCCTGGGCAGTGCGCCGAACGTCGCCGCCGTGGCCGCCGTGAAGCACCCGGGCGCTCAAGGCGTGGTTCAGGCGTTCAGCGTGTTCCTCGACACCTTCGTGATCTGCACCTGCACCGCGCTGCTGATCCTGCTGTCGGGCTTCTACACCCCGGGCTTCGAAGGTGACGGCATCGTCCTGACCCAGAACTCGCTGGCCGCCGTGGTGGGTGACTGGGGCCGCATGTTCGTCAGCGTCGCGCTGTCGCTGTTCGTCTTCACTTGCATCCTCTACAACTACTACCTGGGCGAAAACAGCCTGCAGTTCCTCACTCGCAACCGTGCTGCGCTGATGACCTTCCGCGGCCTGGTGCTGGCGCTGGTGGTCTGGGGTTCGATGCAAGACCTGTCGACCGTATTCGCCTTCGCCGACATCACCATGACCTGCCTGGCCTTCGTCAACCTGATGGCCCTGGCCCTGCTGTTCAAGGTCGGCATGCGCGTGATGCGCGACTACGATGCGCAGCGCCGCGCCGGCGTCGACCAGCCGGTATTCGACTCCAGCAAGTTCAGCGACCTGGATCTGGACCTGAAAGCCTGGCCTGCCAATCCGTCGGCCGACACCCAGGCCAACGCTCAGCCGCAAGGCATCCCGGCAGCGCAACGCTGATCGGGTAAAAACCGGGCGCAGATCCTGCGCCCGGCGTGACACAAGCAGCGGTCGGCGTCATGCTCGACCGCATGCTGTCCTCGTTCAGGAGAACTCCCCATGAATTCCTCGACCTACCCTGCCGCCCAGCACGTCATGGTGCTGTACACCGGTGGCACCATCGGCATGCAGGCCAGCGCCAATGGCCTGGCTCCGGCGTCCGGTTTCGAAGCGCGGATGCGCGATTACCTGCACAGCCAGCCGGAGCTGGTGGTGCCGCAGTGGCGCTTTCGCGAGATGTCGCCGCTGATCGACAGCGCCAACATGACCCCGGCCTACTGGCAGCAACTGCGTGAAGCGGTGGTCGACGCCGTCGATGTGCAAGGTTGCGACAGCGTGCTGATCCTGCACGGCACCGACACCCTGGCCTACAGCGCCGCCGCCATGAGCTTCCAGCTGCTCGGCCTGCATGCCCGCGTGTGCTTCACCGGTTCGATGCTGCCGGCCGGCGTCACCGACAGCGACGCCTGGGAAAACCTCAGCGGCGCACTGGTCGCCCTCGGTCACGGCCTGGCGCCGGGCGTGCATCTGTATTTCCACGGCGAACTGCTGGCGCCGACCCGTTGCGCGAAAGTGCGCAGCTTCGGCCGTCATCCATTCAAGCGCCTGGACCGTCAGGGCGGCGGCGTGAAAGCCACTTCCCTGCCGGCAGCGCTGAACTACAACCAGCCCAAGCAACTGGCCAGGGTTGCGGTATTGCCCCTGTTCCCGGGCATTGGCGCCCAAATCATCGACGGCCTGCTCGACAGCGACATTCAGGGCCTGGTGCTGGAATGCTACGGCAGCGGCACCGGGCCGAGCGACAACCCAGAGTTCCTCGCCAGCCTCGGCCGGGCGCGGGACAGCGGCGTGGTCGTGGTGGCGGTCACGCAGTGCCATGAAGGCGGTGTGGAACTGGATGTGTACGAAGCCGGCAGCCGCTTGCGTGGTGTCGGTGTACTGTCGGGTGGGGGCATGACGCGGGAGGCAGCGTTCGGCAAGTTACACGGGTTGCTGGGGGCAGGACTCGAAGTAACAAACATTCGGCAGCTTGTGGAACTGGATCTCTGTGGAGAACTGTCTTTGTAACTTGGTTTGTTCTGCAGTCAACTGATCAATGATGAACAAAAATACCCCTCCTTACTGCCAATGGAGGGGTATCAACTATTTCACCTGAACAATAAAAAGATGCGCCTTCAATTTTGCCGTTTCAGGATTTTGCGGATTACCTCGATAAACTGTTGCATCAACGTCGCATTCATACTTTCCCGTGACGCTGTCAAACGTTGCATTTGAAAGCCTTGTTGTGTCCGCCCACCAACGCGCCTCAGCAACACTAGGCTTCGTATTTAAATATTCGCGCTTACTCATTTGAAGAGTATAGGTGCTCAATTTCAGCGCTGACTCCGGGATCTCAAGGTTAAAATCAGAATGCTTGCTCTTAAATATAAAAATTATACTTGTTCCGTGTTGACCATTATTTACCACAAAAGAGTTGGCATCAGAGAGTAAGTATTTGTTATCTACTGCCCCTTCAACGCGCCCCTCAGTTGCAGGATTCTTTCCATTTCCATATTTTTCCCATATCTCTTCCATATCATCCCATTGAGCTTCGACATCACTATCTTTCGAACTCATTTCCCATTCTCCTCTATTGAAAAACTTCACAGACATTACGACTGCAAACTTGAGCGTAGCCCCAGAAAAATACAAATCAAATAAAAAAACGAAAATCAAGAAAACCAGTAACTAAACGACCAGCGGTGCACTTATATTTAAAAACCTGTTACTTCTGACAGTCGTCAAAAGAGCAATCTCGCATTAAGTTAAACAGGCGGGAGCCATGACCCTATAACTAACAAATCAATCTGGTCTCCTCTGTTAACTTTAATTAGCGCAAACAACTGAAACCGGCAGGTGGCATGTAATTTGCCCCTTCAAAGTTGTATTCGCTCAGGACATTCCCATGCTCCACTCCCACCTCACCACCCTCAACGCCGTCTCCCTGATGCTCATCACCTTCAGGGATCAGGGCCTGTCCAGCGAAGCGCTGCTGGCCGGCAGCAGCATCGGTGCGGCGGAACGAGTCGCCCTCGGCCACGGCCTGGCGCCGGGCGTGCATCTTCGTGGTTGCGGTCACGCAGTCGAAGCGGGCAGCCGCTTGCGTGGTGTGGGCATGCTGTCCGGTGGCGGGATGAATCGTGAGGCAGCGTTTGGCAAGTTGAATGCCTTGCTGGTGGGGGCAGGCCTTGAAACGGCCGAAGTACGACGTCTGGTCGAACTCGATCTATGAAGTGAGCTAATCTGATTCGACGTACAAACCTGCAGCCGGATAGATATGGCCCTGCCCCAATGGATGTTAGGGGGCAGGGTCAATAGACCTGGACAACTCCACAGGCTTCTCGCTCTCGATACGTGAAGATTTGCGTTAATCACTTGATGCTGAAAATGCCGTCTTTTAACTGTTTGATCGTGCTGTCTGGATGAGCGAACTCGGCCTCCACGATTCCGTAAAAATATCCGCCGATGGGATCCCGATTTATTTGGATGACCCCGCTCGTAGCAATATTATGTTCATCTTTGTAGATAGCTTGAATGGACCCGTACTCTTCTGGAATACGAACCTTTTTTCCAAGATCTTTTGCATCAATGAAGAACGCGATCGTTTGCTCGAGTTTATTGTCAGGACCCAAAATGGCGAAAGCAATCAAAATATTACTTTCAGGGTCAAGCCTGTAGGCAGAGAGCCTGACATCTTGCCCATCACGATTTATCTTAATCTCGCCCTCAAGCGCGTTTTTCGCGATTAGATCGATTTTTTTATTCAGATCTTCAAAAGATTTCATTGCCTGATTCTCCGTAGGGATAAAACTGGATTTCACATCTGTTACTGCCATGGTTCAGTCTATGAATTTGCCAGAATGAAAGCCGTCAACCCATTGCCAACTCCAGATTGATCGTACTCCAACAGGCCGAATCCAGTGACACGACCATTCGAAAATAGATGCGGAAGTGCACCAAGTCAAACCAAAAACCGCTCCCGACAAACGGTACACTTTACGGGAAAAACCTGTAACTTCTGACAGTAGCCAGCAAATATCAAATAATATAAATTAATTGAGCGCCGCTCTAACTTATTACTGCCAAATTTCTATTTTTGCTTGTGATGAGCATTTAAAAAACAACAAATCGTCCAACTAACGAATCGGGCAAAGTTATCTTGCTGATTTTCGACAGCTGTCGCCGGCACATAACTTGCTCGCCTTTCCGGCACCGCCCGGCTGGAAGATCCTATGCTTCACTCCCACCTCACCACCCTCAACGCCGTCGCCCTGGTGCTCAACACCTTCAGGGATCAAGGCCTGTCCAGCGAAGCACTGCTCGCCGGCAGCGGCATCAGCGCGGCGGATCTAAGCCGGGCCGACACCCGCATTACCACCAATCAGGAGATGCAGGTCTGCGCCAATGCGGTCGCGCTCAAGCACGACATCGGCCTGGAGCTGGGCCGGCGCATGCATGTTTCCTGCTACGGCATCCTCGGTTACGCGCTGCTGACCTGTGCCACCTTCGGTGACGCTTTGCGGCTGGCGATCCGTTATCCGGCGCTGCTGGGAACACTTTTCGAACTGAGCCTGGAAGACGACGGCGAGCGCGTCTGGTTCGTCGCCGCCGATTATCGCGAGAGCCCGGCGATGGCGGTGTTCAACGCGGAGTTCTGTCTGGTGTCGCTGAAAGTCATCTGCGACGACCTGCTCGGCCATCCGCTGCCATTGCTGGCCGCGCGCTTCGAACACGCCGCGCCGGATTACCGCGACAGCTACGCCGATCACTTCAAGGCGCCCCTGCACTTCGGCGCCAAGGACAACGCCTTCGCCTTCGACCGGCGCTGGCTCGACCAGCCGCTGCCGCTGGCCGACATCATCACCCACCAGGCCATGGCCGAACGCTGCCGCAAACAGAACACCGAGTTCACCGGCCGCCAGGCGTGGCTGGGGCGGATCCGCCAGTTGCTCAGTGCGCAACTCAATGCCGCACCGGGCCTGGAAGGTCTGGCGCAGCAGATGAACTGCTCGCCGCGCACCCTGCGCCGGCATCTGAAGGACATGGGCTGCAGTTATCAGGAGCTGCTCGACGAGCTGCGTTTCGAGCGGGCCAAGCAGATGCTTTGCGAAGATCAACTGCCGATCTACCGCATCGCCGAAACCCTGGGTTTCAGCGAGACCGCGAGCTTTCGCCATGCGTTCGTGCGCTGGAGCGGTGTGGCACCGAGTCAGTTCCGGCCACACTGATACTTACTTTACGGGAGCTGACTGGCCAGCGATGGCGTCGACACACTCGGCATTGAAGTCGCCTGACACTCCGCTATCGCTGGCAAGCCAGCTCCCACATGTTCTGCGTTCCAAATCAAAGGGCCAGAGGAGGGGCGAATTTCGGTCAGTTCTTTTGGCCATATCGATCCCCTTTTGGCCGCTCCTGACGTTCTCCGATTCGCCCCGCGCCGCAACACTGGAGCCAACCGAATCAGCCCCTGCGGAGAACAACAAATGCTGACGATCTACTCTGACGATCACCACCTGCACCATGGCCGCTGCGAATTGATCGACGGGCAACTCAAGCCTTGCTTCGAGATGCCGTCGCGCGCCGACCACGTGCTGCAACGGGTAAAAAATCAAAACCTCGGCCCGGTCGAGGCACCGAAGGATTTCGGCCTCGGGCCGATCGAGCGCATTCACAGCCGCGACTACCTCGACTTTTTCAAAGGCGCGTGGGCACGCTGGACCGAGTTCAACACCGACGGCGACTTGCTGCCTTACACCTGGCCGGCGCGCACCTTGCGTCAGGTCAAGCCGACCAGCCTGCACGGCCAGCTCGGCTATTACAGCTTCGACGGAGGCGCGCCGATCACCGCCGGCACCTGGCAAGCGGCGTACAGCGCGGCGCAAGTGGCGCTGACCGCACAAGCGGAAATCCAGCGCGGCGCCCGCGGTGCCTTCGCCCTGTGCCGTCCACCGGGACACCACGCTGCCGGTGATTTGATGGGCGGTTATTGCTACCTCAACAACGCCGCCATCGCCGCGCAGGCATTCCTCGATCAGGGCCACAAGAAGGTCGCGATCCTCGACGTCGACTACCACCACGGCAATGGCACCCAATCGATTTTCTACGAGCGCAGCGACGTGCTGTTCACCTCGATCCATGGCCACCCGGAAGCGGAATTCCCGTTCTTCCTCGGCTACGAAGACGAACGCGGGGAAGGCGCCGGGGAAGGCTTCAACTTCAACTATCCGCTGCCAGCCGGTTCCGGCTGGGATATCTGGAGTGCGGCACTGGATCAGGCCTGCCAGGAGATCGACAACTACGGCGCCGACATCATCGTCGTGTCGCTGGGTGTGGACACCTTCAAGGACGATCCGATTTCGCAGTTCAAGCTCGACAGCCCGGACTACCTGGCCATGGGCAAGCGCATCGCGGCCCTCGGCAAACCGACCCTGTTCGTCATGGAAGGTGGCTACGCGGTGGAAGAAATCGGCATCAACGCGGTGAACGTGCTTGAAGGTTTCGAACAATGAGCAGACTCAAGCACTTCATCGCGCCGGCGTTGTGCGCGGCTCTGCTAAGCGGCGCCGCACACGCCGAGGAACGCACCCTGCGGGTCTACAACTGGTTCGACTACATCACCCCCAAGGCACTGGAAGATTTCAAGGCGCAGAACAGCCAGACCAGACTGGTCTACGACATCTTCGACACCAACGAAGCACTGGAGGCCAAGCTGCTGACCGGCAACTCCGGCTACGACGTGGTGGTGCCGTCCAACGTGTTCCTCGCCAAGCAGATCGAGGCCGGGGTGTTCCAGCCGCTGGATCGCAGCCAGTTGCCGAACTGGAACCACCTCGACCCGAAACTGATGAAGCTGATCGAAGCCAACGATCCGGGCAACAAGTTCGCCGTGCCGTACATGTACGGCACCATCCTGATCGGCTTCAACCCGGCCAAGGTCAAGGCCACGCTGGGCGACAACGCGCCGGTGGACAGCTGGGACCTGATCTTCAAGGAAGAGAACATCAGCAAGCTCAAGCAGTGCGGCGTGGCCCTGCTCGATTCGCCGTCGGAGATCCTGCCGCTGGCCCTGCAACACCTCGGCCTGGATCCCAACAGCAAGAACCCGGCGGACTACGCCAAGGCTGAAGCGCTGTTGATGAAGATTCGCCCGTACGTGACCTACTTCCATTCGTCCAAGTACATGGCCGACATCGCCAACGGCGACATCTGCGTCGCGGTCGGTTATTCGGGCAGCTTCTCGCAAGCGGCCAACCGTGCGAAGGAAGCGAAGAATGGCGTGGTGGTGGACATGCGTCTGCCGAAAGAAGGCGCGCCGATCTGGTTCGACATGCTCGCGATCCCGAAAGGCGCGAAGAACCCGCAGGACGCCTACACCTTCATCAACTACCTGCTGCAACCGCAGGTGATCGCGCCGGTCAGCGATTTTGTCGGTTATCCGAACCCGAACAAGGACGCCACCGAACTTGTCGACCCGGCGATTCGCAACAATCCGAATCTGTACCCGACCGATGCGGCGATGAATACGCTGTACACCCTGCAGCCATTGCCGCGCGATGCGGAACGGGCACGCACGCGGGCGTGGACGAAGATCAAATCCGGCACCTGAAACCTGCTCATCCAATCCGGACCCGCCCCGGCGGGTCTTTGGATACCGACGCTGCGTCTTCACTCACCCCAGGCTTGCCGCAAACGGGCCAGGGCCGACTCGATCGCCGGCTCCGGCACCGCCGCAAAACCCAGCACCAGACCGGCGCGCTGATCGAGCGGCGTCGTCGAGTCCGGCAGCCAATATTTGCTCAAGCCATTGACTTCCACCTTTACCCTGGCGGCCTGTTCGATCAATTGCTGTTCACGGGCCACGCTATCGACCGCCACGGTGAGATGCAGTCCGGCCGACACGGCTGGCAGTTCGCCGACACCCGCCAGCCCCTCGGGCCAGCCATTGAGAAGTACATTGCGCCGGCTCAGTGCGGCCCGACGCATCCGCCGGATGTGCCGCTGGAAGTGCCCGGCCGCCATGAATTCGGCCATCACCGCTTGAGTGCTCACTTCGGAATGCCGGACATCCACCGCCCGCCGCTGCGCAAACGCCTCCACCAGTCCCGGCGGCAACACCAGATACCCCAGGCGCAGCGCCGGGAACGCGACTTTGCCGAAGGTGCCGACATACAACACGCGGCCCTGGCGGTCGAGTGCTGCCAGCGGGGCCAAGGGTGCGCCGGTGTAGCGATACTCGCCGTCGTAGTCGTCCTCGACGATCCAGCCGCCGTTGCGCTCGGCCCAGGCCAGCAGTTCCAGACGTCGCGCCAGGCTCATCACCAGCCCGGTCGGGTATTGATGAGACGGTGTGACATACGCCACCCGGCAATCTTCGGCGGCCGCCAGTGCCGCGCAGTCGATGCCCTCTTCGTCCACGGCAATGCCGTGCAATCGACCGCCGGCCAGCGCGAACGCATGACCCGCTGCGCGATAACCGGGATTCTCGATGCCCACGCCGGCGCCCGGTTCCACCAACAACTGTGCACAAAGGCTGATTCCCTGCTGCGCGCCACTGGTGATCACAATTTGCTCAGCCGAACACTGCATGCCGCGTGAGCTGCGCAAATACGCAGCGATCAGACCACGCAGGCGCGCATCGCCCGCCGGGTCGCCGTAACACAGTTGCTGCAAATCGGGTTTGCGCCAGAACGCCGCGTTCAGCTTGGCCCAGACATCGAACGGGAACAGATCAAACGCCGGAACACCGACCCGGAATGCTCGCGGCGGACCGCTCGGTGGCATCGGTAAATGGTTCTGCTCAAGCCGCTGCAATGCACCACTGTGGATAACTTTGCTGGATAAATCCCCAGTGGAATTGGCCGAAATTGTGGATAAGGCTGTGGGTAAGCTTGTTGAAAACCCTGTGGATACTTTTGTGGATAATTTTTTCGCGGGCGCCACCGATTGCGGTAACTGCGCCACATAAGTGCCGTCCCCGACCCGGCCTTCAATGAAGCCCTCCGCATACAGCTGATCGTAGGCACGCACCACGCTGTTGCGGGAAATCCCCAACGCTGCCGCCAGATCGCGACTGGCCGGCAGGCGCGTGCCGCTGGCCAGACGTCCGTCGAGCACCCGCAGGCGCAAGGCCTGATAGAGCTGACGGCTCAGGCCTTTGCGGCGGTCGAGCTCGATACCGGCAGGGTTGAACGGCAGCGACAGCGTGGTCGAATCGGGCATGACAATGGACCTATGAAATTGGTCATCAATGGCTCTTACAACAGACCAATAGCCTGCCTACGATGCAGGCATTCGCCAAGGAAATTTTCTCCATGTACACGCCCCGCGCCTTTGCCATCGACGATCTGTCCCAACTGCACGAACTGATCCTCGCCACCCGCCTCGCCATCCTGGTCACCCACGGCGAACAAGGCTTGCAGGCCAGTCATGTGCCGGTGTTGTTGCATCGCGAACAAGGTCCGAACGGCACGCTGTACGGGCATCTGGCCAAGGCCAATCCGCAGTGGAAAGACCTGCGTGACGGCGCCGAAGCGATACTGATTTTTCCCGGTGCCGATGCCTACGTAAGCCCCGGCTTTTACCCGAGCAAGGCCGAGCACGGCAAAGTCGTGCCGACCTGGAATTACGTCGCCGTACACGCCTACGGTCACGCCGAGACCTTCAGCGATGGCGGTCGGCTGCTGGACATCGTCAGCACCCTCACCGATCGCCATGAAGCGGGCCGCGCCCAGCCCTGGTCGGTTGACGATGCCCCGGCCGATTACATCGACGGCATGCTCAAGGCCATCGTCGGGTTCGCCATTCCGATCGACCGCCTCGAAGGCAAGCGCAAGCTCAGCCAGAACCGCAGCGCCGAAGACATCGCCGGCGTGCGCGAAGGCCTGGCCGCCAGCCCCGACATCAACGATCAAACCCTCGCTCACTTGATGCGTTAAGGAAATCACCATGAGTCAGATCGACATCCGCCCGGTCAGCGCCGCCGATCACGCCGCTTGGCTGCCGCTGTGGCAGGCCTACCTGCGCTTCTACAACACCGAGTTGCCGGACGCCGTCAGCCAAAGCACCTGGCAGCGCTTTCTCGACCCGAACGAACCGACTCACGCCGCCCTCGCCTGGGCCGACGGCAAAGCGGTGGGCATGGTGCATTTCATCTACCATCGTTCGAACTGGAGCATCGAAAACTCCTGCTACCTGCAAGACCTGCTGGTGGAGCCGCAAACCCGTGGCACCGGCGTGGGTCGCCTGCTGATCGAACACGTTTACGCCACGGCCAAGGCGGACGGTTGCTGCAAGGTGCACTGGCTGACCCACGAAACCAATGCCACGGCGATCCAGCTCTACGAGCGCATCGCCGAACGCCCGGGTTTCATCCAGTTTCGCAAAGCCATTTAAGGAGCCCTGCCCATGACGACTTCACTTGCCGACTGGAAAGGCGTACCGCCGCCCTCCACCACCCTGATCGAAGGCCGCTTCATCCGCCTGGAAAAACTCGCCCCGGCACGCCACGGTGACGACCTGTTCAACGCTCTGCAAGGCCCCGGCGCCGATCCGAAACTCTGGGATTACTTGCCCTACGGCCCGTTTCCGGAGCGCAGCGCTTTCAATGACTGGCTGAACAACCACGCCGCCCACAGCGATCCGTATTTCTTCAGCGTCATCGACCGCGCCAGCGGCCAGGTGCAAGGCCTCCTCAGCCTGATGTCGATCGTCCCGGCCCAGGGCCGCATCGAAATCGGCCACGTCACCTTCGGCGCCCCGATGCAGCGCTCGCCGAAAAGCACCGAGGCGGTCTACCTGCTGGCCAAAGAATCCTTCGCCCTCGGCTACCGCCGCCTGGAATGGAAATGCAACAACGGCAACGCCCGCTCCAAATACGCGGCCGAGCGTCTGGGCTTCAGCTTCGAAGGCGTGTTCCGCCAGCACATGGTGGTCAAGGGCCAGAACCGCGATACCGCGTGGTATTCGATTCTGGACTCGGAATGGCCGGCGATTGCAGCGGGATTCGAGCGCTGGTTGAGCGATGAGAATCAGACGGCGGATGGGCAGGTGAAGGGGTTGGTTGAGTGCCGCGGTTGAAACTTGATCGACACTAAACAGGTTGCGGGTTCAGCTGTTGTTTCGCCGAACCCGTACCACGCCCATTTTCAGCCCGAACGGGCGGAACACGGCATTCAGGGATTTCAGTGTCTGATTACCTTCGCCGTGTTCGATGTGCACCAGCGTGCGTACCGAAATCTTGCACATCTTCGCGAACTGGGTCTGATGCAACCCGGTCACCTCCACGCGTAAACGGCGAACTGCTTCACCGATTTCTACGGTTCCTTCAGCCAGCGCTTCTTGAATGCTTTCGATGAGCACGGTGCGCTCGGCGACGGTCATGCTCATTTCAGATCCCACTCTTTCAATCGTTGCTCCAGGTTTTTCAGGTGGACGCCCGGATGATTCATTGTGCGGTCAGGCAAACCGCTGGCGCTCAAAATATCCGGCAACTCGGCCAGGCACTGCGCATCTTCACGCAGACGCTCGAAAGACTCCGGCGCGTCGGACAACCCTGCCAATGGGTCATCCGGATCGGAAATATCCGCCAATGCGCGACAAACCCCTCGCCAATCGACATCTCCCGCCCTCTCCAGCTCTTTTGGCCATTTGGTCGTGCGGGTCACACCTTCGTCATCCATGACCATGGGGGCCAGATCATAAATGGGGGCCAGACGATACGAGCCCTCGTCACGAATGATTGCGGTATTGCGACCGTGGTTATCCGAGTTACCAAGAATTTTGTTGATCAGGTCCCGACGTAAATAGTCCGCCACCAGTGCCGGAATCTGATTCGCTTGCCCCGCATTGCGCCAGAGTTCGGCGAGCATGCGAATGACATCCATATGGCTCATCGCGCTTCCCGGCGTCGTCACTTCGGCCAGCGAATAAATCGACTCCACGGCAAAACGCTCGACCCCACGGCTCGTCACCTGGCGATCAAAACGCTGCATCCACAAGCTGGGCTTGTTCGCTTCCTCTAACGCCAGACCTTCTGCTGCGACGGTTTCGATACCCAGTGCCTGAAGCGCCTGGTAGTAGTGGAATTCGCTGCGCAGGATGTCTTGATCGGTTTGACTTCCCTTATTCCGGGCGAATTTCACAAACCAGTGCTGACGGACGTTTTCATCATCCAGCACGGCATCGGGGTACAAAAGACCGGCGTGATCCTCCGCCAGAAGAATCTTGGGAGCCTCACCTCCGGCCCCTGTCGCCCCACCAATCGCAGCTCCCATTTCATAGGCATATTCAAGGAAGCGGTGGTCACGGCTGACGACCTCCTGACGCTGAAAACCGATGGGCTTGCGCTCATCGACAGCCTCAGCCGATTCTTTTATCCGCATGTTGCCGATCGGAGCCGGAGTGCAGCGACCAAGCAGATAAAGATCGGCACTGATGCCTGCAGGTTTCTCCTGCCCCAAACGTGCAAGAAGAAACCTTTTAGCGGCGCCTGCCGGTGCGATGTCATGCACGAATGCAGGCGTGATGGATCGCCGCCCTTCCCAATCAAGGGGAAACAGCGCACTCACGGCCTTGGAAAAAGGGGAGCCAATGGCCTCAATGTTTTCGACCAGATACGCCGACTCGTAGCCAAAACTGCAGCGGCTTTCGAAGCCTTTTTCGGGCGAGTCAAAACTCAACACCATCGCGTCGTGCCATTTACCGGCGTCGAATATCTGCAATGTCAGGTTGTGCATGCGGCTCTCATCTGCAGTTAAATGCATTGCTGCGGTCGTTTGGTGAACTACAAGTGCAATATAGTGCATTTCAGAAGATCAAGAGACTGGTTTATCTGCATTAAAGTGCAGATCAAGAGTTTAAACCTCGAAATAAACGCAAAATAATGCAGATGCTGCTGAGTCCGCCACGGACATCATTCTGTAAAAACCCTCCGCTATACAGGACGCCCCGCTTATAACAAAAAGGACGTTCTGCCCATGCCCTTCCCGCCCCAGCGCCTGTCGCTTGCCATTGCCCTGCTGATCGCCACCAGCGCCGCCCACGGCAAGACCGTGCAGATCGACACCGCCACCACTGCAGCGCAGACACTGGGTGGCAGCGACACGCTGACGATTTCCGCACCGGGCAGCATTACCAACAGCGGCAAGGCCGTGAGCCTCAAGGATGGTACCAGTGGGATCGGCGTGATCATCGACAACGCCGGCAAGATCATTTCCAGCGGCGGCCGGGCCATCGACAGCAGCGGCGACCTGACCCAGGTGCGCAACTACACCCTCTATAACCGCAGCGGCGGGCAGATTCTCGGTTCCAACGACGCGATTCGCATCGACAGCAACTTCGTCAGCGGCAGCCTGTTGATCGACAACAGCGGCACCATTCGCTCGACCACCGGCCAAGGGCTGGATCTGGATGCGTTGCGCAGTGACGGGGTGAAAACCACGATCATCAACCGCGCGGGCGGGCTGATTCGCGGTGACGCCAGCGACGGTATGAAGACCGGCGCCAATGCGACCATCAGCAACTACGGCGAGATTTCCACTGGCGACTCGCACAACGCCGATCAGAAGTTCGACGGCATCGATATCGACACCGCGACCGGCGTCAGCGTGACCAACTACGGCGTGATTTCGGGCGGCCGGCATGGCATCACCGCTGACCTCGGAGCGACGCTGGTCAACTACGGACAAATCACCGGGCGCAACGGCTCCGGTTTCGGTTCCGACGGCGACGGCACGGTGATCAACCACGGCACCATCACCGGAGCATATTCCGGGTTGCAAGCCAATGGCGACGGCGATGGCGTGGACATCGACAAGATCGCCCACATCGAAAACTACGGCACCATTCAGGGTGTCGGCGCTGGTGGTGTGGACAAGGGCGGTTTTGCCAATGGCAGTGAAGGCATTGCGCTGGGCGGCGGTTACATTCTTAACGCCAGGGATGCGCTGATCAGCGGCGCCAACAGCGCCATTCTGGTGGATGACGGCAGCGGTGGTTCGGGACTGGCAGCCACCTCGCTGGAAAACTACGGCACGATCCAGGGCCTCGACGGTTTCGGCGTGAAGTTCGTCGGTGAATTCGCCGACAGCGTGATTAACGGCGGCACGATCAGCGGCAGCAACGGTCTGGCGCTGGACCTGGGTGGCGGCAATGACAGCCTGACCCTGCGCAGCGGCAGCCGCTTCGTAGGTACGGTCGATGGCGGCAGCGGTTATGACCGCGTAGTGATGGACGATGCGGCGGGCGGCAGCTTCGGTGCCAGCCGCAACTTTGAATGGCTGGAAGTCAAACAAGGTGCCTGGACACTGACCGGCAGCGGCGACTTCAGCGACGGCGGTGCCGTGCGCAGCGGCGCCACGCTGATCAACCAGGGCGGTATCGCCGGCAATCTGACCGTGGACGCCGGTGGTGTGTATGCCGGCGGCGGGTCGGTAGGCAGCCTCAACGTGAATGGCACGTTGCGCACCGACACCCGCCTCGGCACCGCAACCATCGTGCACGACTTGAACATGAGCAGCGCCTCCACCCTCGTCTACGGTGTCAACGCCGATGGCAGCAGCGCGCCGACCAAGGTCGGCGGCACGGCCAACCTCAATGGCGCAACACTGGCGGTCAATCCCGGCAGCGGCACCTATCCGTGGCAGAGCCATTACACGGTGCTGCAAGCTGCGCGGGTCAACGGCACATTCGGTGCAGTCACCAGTGACTACGCGTTCCTCACGCCGACCCTCGCTTACACGCCGACTCAGGTCGATCTGACCTACACCCGCAATGACGTGGCCTTCAACGAATTCGCCGCCACCGGCAACGGCAGCAACGCCGCCAACAGCCTGGCCTCGATCGGCAAGAACAATGCGCTGTACAACGCCTTGCTCAACACCACTCAAAGCAGTGCAGGCGCGGCCATCGAGCAACTGGCCGGTGCCAGCAACGCCAACCTGACCAGCGCCACCCTCGGCGCCAGCAGCCAGGTCGGCAGCAGCATGCTCTCGGCGATGCAGCAAACGGGTGGCAGCCCAGGCTTGCTGGTCGGCCTCGATCAGCGTGATACGCCGATCCTCGCGGCCAACGGCGTACCGTCCGAAGCGCGAAACCTGAATGATCCGAACGCCCGGGGCCGGCTCTGGCTGCAGGCCATTGGCGGCTACGGCAAGCTCGATGGCGAACACGGCAGCAGCGGCCTGGAGCAACGCACCAAGGGCAGCGTGCTCGGCGCCGACTGGGCACTGAATCCGCAATGGCGTCTGGGCGTGCTCGGTGGCTATTCGAAGACCGATCTGGATGCCAGCGGCGTCGACGGCAATGTCGAGAGCTGGCACGCCGGCGTTTATGCGCTGCATCAAAACGGTCCGATCGCCTTGCGCCTGGGCGCGGCTTACAGCGGTCATCAGGGCGAAAGCAAGCGCACCATTGCATTCAATGGTTTCAGCGATCGCCCCAAAGGCGATTACGACGCCGACAGCCAGCAAGCCTTCGCCGAACTCGGCTACGCCATGGGCAGCGGCCGAATGAGCGCCGAACCGTTCGCCAGCCTCGGCTACCAGCGCTATCACCGCGAGCGCTATCAGGAAAAGGGCGGTGCGGCGGCGTTACAAGTCGACAGTCAGACTCAGGACAACTTCAGCAGCACCTTCGGCCTGCGCCTGGCGCACCTCGGCTCGCTGGACAATGGCATGAGCTTCACCCCGCGAATGGCCGCCGGCTGGAAGCACACCTACGGCGATGTCAGCAGCTCGACCCGTCAGGCGTTTGTGGTCGGCGGCACGGCGTTCAGTGTCGATGGCAGCTCGCTGGATCGTGACAGTCTGGTGCTCGAAGCAGGGCTGGATCTTGGTATTTCCGCGCGGCATACGCTGGGGCTGGGATACAGCGGCGAGATTGGCAGCAACAGCCGTAATCACGGGTTGATCGGGCAGTGGCAGATGAGTTTCTGAGATTTCGCCAATCCGGATTTCAGCGGGCGTTGTAGGTAAAGGCATCTTGTCGATCGGGTAATCATGGCGGGTTCATTACCCGCCAGCGACCGGGCTACAAAAGCAGACGTCATCGCCTGCATCCGACTCGGAATTGCCCGGCATCGATGGACCGGCATCGACTTTTACAGTTTGGCCTCAATTCACCTGAGGCGAACGGAATGCCCATTCAATGCAAATACAAGCTCCAACATCTTGTCCTGGCGGTTGCTCTAGGAGTCGGTTGCGTGGAATTTTCTCTGGCAGAGCAGTCGGAGCCCGACGCGCCCGTCGTGGACGAAGTGAAACCCAAGCCTGCGCGCAAGAAGAAAGAAAAACCTGCTCCGCCCAGTCTCGCTCCAAAGCCACTGCTTGCAGAAAGTATCGCTCCGACGCCAGAAACATTTCCGGTCAGCACTGAGATTCCAGCGGCACCCCTTCCTGCACCCGATGACATTCCATCCGGGAAAGTCGCCACGACGCAAAGCGGCAGCGCACTCAAAGAAAGCCTGGAAAAACCAGCGCCCTTACCGGAATCGGTTCTGGCCGAAACGTCCGCAGCTCAACAACCCCAAGTGGTAGACCAGCCACCGTCAACGGACTCCCCTTCACCAGCAGGCAACCCAGCCATTGCGGCTCTGCTCGCTGCCGACGAAACCACCGCAGCACTCGCCCTCAATCAACTGTCCGGCGGCAGCAACGCCAACCTCGCCAAGGCCACCTTGAGCAGCGTCACACCGGTCAGCGCCAGCCTGCTGTCGGCCATGCTTCAGCTCGACGACCAGCATGACAACCAGCCAAGCGCACCCCGCCACGCGGCCGGAAACGCCGAGAGCGGCAGGATCTGGCTGCAAGCCCTCGGTCATAGCGGCAAACTGGATCGCGATGTGGAGCCCATGCAGCATTCCACCAAAGGACTGCTGCTCGGTGCGGACTGGCGCCTCGACGAAGAATGGCGACTGGGTTTGATGGGCGGTACCTCCGACACGCGGATGGACAGCAAGGAGCTGGACGGCGACCTCGACAGTTGGCACCTCGGCGCCTACGCCTTGCGCCAGACCGGTTCGTTGGCACTTCGGCTCGGCGCAGCCTGGAGCAACCATGAAGGCAGTACCCGTCGCGAAGTCGCGTTCGGCCGCTTCCATGACCGACTCAAAGGCAACTACCAAGCCAGCACCCAGCAAGCGTTCATCGAGTCGGGATACAACCTGGGGCGGGCCAACGTCAGCATCGAACCCTTTGTCGGTATCGGCTATCAACGCTATCAGCGTGACGGCTACACCGAGAAAGGCGGGGCGGCGGCGCTCAGGGTGGATGATCAATCCCAAGGCAACTTCAACACTACCGTCGGTCTGCGCATGGCGAACGTCAGCACACTGGATAACGGTATGCGCCTCACGCCACGATTCGGCGCGGGATGGAAACACGTTTACGGCGAGACTTACACCAGCACCCGACAACGTCTGGTCACTGGCGGCCATGGCTACACCGTTTACGGCGCAGAGCTGGATCGCAATAGCCTGACGCTGGACACCGGGCTTGATCTGGCCGTCTCGTCCAGCCACACATTCGGCGTTGGCTTGTCGGGCGAGATCGGTACCGACAGCCGAAACCACGGCGTATCGGGCCAGTGGCGAATGGCGTTCTGAGTCCAGACTGGCTGCTGCCGCACGTTGCGGCAGCAACCTGAAAGCAAAAAAAAGGGGAGCACATGCTCCCCCGAGGTTTAAAGCGTTGTATCGAGGCCGTTATCTCAGCCTTCGATCTCGATCAGGATTTCGCCCGGGTTGACCCGGTCGCCCTTGGCAACGTGGATGGCGGTGACCTTGCCGGCAATCGCCGCCTGGACTTCGGTCTCCATTTTCATCGCTTCGGTGATCAGCACAGCCTGGCCGGCCTTGACGGTGTCGCCTTCCTTGACCAGTACATCGACGATGTTGCCCGGCATGGTGGTGCTGACGTGGCCCGGCGCCGAAGCCTGCTTGCGCTTGCTGCTGCCGCCGCCGACGAATTCGTTGAGCGGTTCGAACACCACTTCTTCCGGCATGCCGTCGATGGACAGGTAGAAGTGACGCTTGCCTTCAGCCTTGACGCCGACACCGGTGATGTCCACACGGTAGGTCTCGCCGTGAACGTCGATGACGAACTCGGTCGGTACGCCTTCGCCGCCGGCCGAAGCCACCTTGCCCGCTTCCGGGATCGGCAGCAGCACTTCCGGGGTGAGGGTGCCGGCGGCACGCTCCTCGAGGAACTTGCGACCGATGTCCGGGAACATGGCGAAGGTCAGCACGTCTTCTTCGGACTTGGCCAATGCGCCGATATCGGCACGCAGCTTGGTCATTTCCGGCTTGAGCAGATCGGCCGGACGCACGTCGATCACCTCTTCGCTGCCGATGGCCTGACGACGCAGCTTCTCGTTCACGGTGCCCGGCGCCTTGCCGTAGCCGCCTTGCAGGTAGAGCTTCACCTCGTTGGTGATGGTCTTGTAGCGCTCGCCGGCCAGCACGTTGAAGAACGCCTGGGTGCCGACGATCTGCGAAGTCGGGGTCACCAGCGGCGGGAAGCCGAGGTCTTCACGTACGCGCGGGATCTCCGCCAGCACTTCGCCCATGCGGTTCAGAGCGCCCTGCTCTTTCAACTGGTTGGCCAGGTTGGAAATCATCCCGCCAGGCACCTGGTTGACTTGAACACGGGTATCGACGGCGGTGAATTCGCTTTCGAACTGGTGGTACTTCTTGCGCACGGCGTAGAAGTACAGGCCGATTTCCTGCAGCAGCTCCAGGTTCAGACCGGTATCGAACTCGGTGCCTTTGAGCGCAGCAACCATCGATTCGGTGCCAGGGTGACTGGTGCCCGAAGCGAAGCTGGAGATCGCGGTGTCGATGTGGTCGGCACCGTTTTCAATGGCCTTGAGCTGGCACATGGTTGCCAGGCCGGCGGTGTCGTGGGAGTGGATAAACACTGGCAGCGACTGCTCGGCTTTCAGTGCACGTACCAGTTCACCGGTCGCGTATGGGGTCAGCAGACCGGCCATGTCCTTGATCGCCACCGAGTCGCAACCCATGGCTTCCATTTGCTTGGCCTGGGCGACGAACGCGTCGATGGTGTGCACCGGGCTGGTGGTGTAGGCGATGGTGCCCTGGGCGTGTTTGCCGGCAGCCTTCACCGCTTCGATCGCCACGCGCAGGTTACGCACGTCGTTCATTGCGTCGAAGATGCGGA
This sequence comes from Pseudomonas sp. R15(2017), assembly GCF_002112685.1. Lineage (NCBI taxonomy): Bacteria > Pseudomonadati > Pseudomonadota > Gammaproteobacteria > Pseudomonadales > Pseudomonadaceae > Pseudomonas > Pseudomonas sp. R15(2017). The sequence continues at coordinate 178,179 of NZ_NEII01000001.1, read as the reverse complement.
ACACGTCGATGCCGTTGACCGCGGCCTTGGCGACGAACGCCTTGACCACGTCATCGCTGTAGTGGCGGTAGCCCAGCAGGTTCTGCCCGCGCAGGAGCATTTGCAGACGGGTGTTGGGTAGCGCGGCGCGCAGCTGGCGCAGGCGCTCCCACGGGTCTTCTTTCAGGAAACGTACGCAGGCGTCGAAGGTTGCGCCGCCCCAGCATTCCAGTGACCAGTAGCCGACTTTGTCGAGCTTGTCGCAGATCGGCAGCATGTCTTCGGTGCGCATGCGGGTGGCGAGCAGCGATTGGTGAGCGTCGCGCAGGATGGTATCGGTGACAAAGATCTTCTTGCTCATTCTTGTATTCCTCACAGGCCTGCGTGGGCGGCGATGGCGGCGGCGATGGCCAGGGCCAGCTCTTCGGGTTTGCGCTTGATCGAGTAGTTGGTCAGTTCGGGGTGGCTTTCGACGAAGCTGGTATTGAACTGGCCGCTACGGAATTCCGGGTTGCGCAGGATTTCCTGGTAGTACGCGGCGGTGGTCTTCACGCCTTGCAGACGCATGTCGTCGAGCGCGCGCAGACCACGGTCCATGGCCTCTTCCCAGGTCAGCGCCCAGACCACCAGTTTCAGGCACATCGAGTCGTAGAACGGTGGAATGGTGTAGCCGGTGTAGATCGCCGTGTCGGTACGCACGCCAGGTCCGCCGGGGGCGTAGTAACGGGTGATCTTGCCGAAGCTCGGCAGGAAGTTGTTCTTCGGGTCTTCGGCGTTGATCCGGAATTGCAGGGCAAAACCGCGATGCTGGATGTCCTCCTGCTTCACCGACAGCGGCAGCCCGGAGGCGATGCGGATCTGTTCGCGGACGATGTCGATCCCGGTGATTTCTTCGGTGATGGTGTGTTCCACCTGCACCCGGGTATTCATCTCCATGAAGTACACCTCGCCCTCGGCGAGCAAAAACTCCACGGTGCCGGCGTTCTCGTAGCCCACGGCCTTGGCCGCACGCACCGACAGGTCGCCGATGTAGGCGCGCTGTTCCGGGGTCAGCTGCGGGCTCGGGGCGATTTCGATCAGCTTCTGGTTACGGCGCTGGATCGAGCAGTCACGTTCGAACAGATGCACGACGTTGCCGAAGCTGTCGCCGAGTATCTGCGCTTCGATGTGCTTGGGATTGACGATGCATTTTTCCAGGAACACTTCCGCCGAACCGAAGGCCTTGGTGGCTTCGGAAATGACCCGGGGGAAATTCTGTTCGAGTTCTTCACGGCTGTTGCAGCGACGGATACCGCGACCGCCACCACCGGAAGTGGCCTTGAGCATCACCGGGTAACCGATGCGGTCGCCCTCGCTCAATGCTTCCTCGATGCCCGAGACGTTGCCTTCGGTGCCCGGCGTGACCGGCACACCGGCCTTGATCATGCTGCGGCGCGCTTCCGTCTTGTCGCCCATGCGGCGGATGACTTCCGCCGACGGGCCGATGAATTTGATCCCGCGTTCGGCGCAGATGTCTGCCAGCTCGGCGTTTTCCGAGAGGAAACCGTAGCCGGGGTGCAGCGCATCGCAGCCGGTTTCCACGGCCAGGTTCACCAGCTTGCGCGGGTTCAGGTAACCGGCCAGCGGCTCGGCACCAATGCTGTGGGCCTCGTCCGCACGCTTGACATGCAAGGCATGCCGGTCGGCGTCGGAATAGATCGCGACCGAGCGGATGCCCATCTCGGCGCAGGCACGCACGATTCGTACGGCAATCTCACCACGGTTGGCGATCAGGATCTTTGTTATCACTTGGAGGTTCCCTTGAGCCGGTGGCACCACGACCTGCTAGACCCAGGTCGGCACGTGACCAAATGTTTCAATCTGGTCTCGGCTCCACACTAGCGCTGACAAGGGATTAACAAAAATGAATAAAAATTGGGTCAGGCATAAGTAAAGACTTATAGTCAACGCATCAGCCCGCGGCCAGAGTCGGTAGAAAATGCGTAAGTCCTTGATGCGTATGACATTGCGTCAATTGCAGATCTTCAACGAAGTGTGCGATTTGCGCTCCTACAGCCGTGCCGCCGAGGAAATGTCGCTCACACAACCGGCCGTCAGCCTACAGATTCGTCAGCTCGAAGAGCTGATCGGCCAGCCACTATTCGATTACGTGGGCAAAAAACTCTACATGACCGAAGCGGCCGAAGCACTCCAGCGCGCCAGCCGGGACATTTTCGGCCGCCTGGAAAACCTCGACATGCAGCTCTCGGACATGCAGGGCTCGCTGCAGGGCCAATTGAAGCTGGCGGTGGAATCCAGCGCCAAATACTTCGTGCCGCACCTGTTCGCGGCGTTCAAGCGTCAGCATCCGGAAGTGAACCTGCAACTGACGGTGGTCAACCGTGGCCAGGTGATTCGCCGCCTCTCCGACAACCGCGACGATCTGGTGATCATGTCGATGGTGCCGCAGGACATGGGCCTGGAATTCCTGCCGTTTCTCAACAATCCGATCGTCGCCGTGGCGCGGCCGGATCATCCGCTGGCACACATGGGTCCGCTGCGTTTGCAGGACCTTGAGCCGTACACCCTGCTGATACGCGAACCCGGCTCGGGCACGCGACTGGCCTGCGAGGAGTATTTCAAGGAGAAGCGCGTGCACTTCACCCAGACCCAGGAAGTGGCGTCGGCCGAGGCCCAGCGTGAATGCGTGGTGGCGGGTCTGGGCCTGGCGCTGTTGACGCGCCACGCCCTGAACCTGGAGCTGGCGACCGGCGGCCTGGTCGAGCTGCCGGTCGAAGAGTTGCCGCTGTTTCGCAGCTGGTGTCTGGTCCAAGCCAAAGCCAAACGGCTGTCGCCGGTGGCGCACGCCTTCCTGGCGTTTATCCGCAGCGAACGGGTGCAGATCAGCGCGCTGGTTGAGCGCTTCGACGGGAAGCTGCCGGCGCGGCCTGCCAGTAGTTGAGTTCAATGTCCTCGGGAAAATCGCTGATCGCGCTCTGAAGCTGGCGAAGTTCGAAGCGATCTTCGATGGCGCGGCGAAATTCCATGCGGCGCTGGTCTTCCTGCTGACGACGGGTTTTCGCGGCGCTGTTACGTTCTTCGTAGGGCTGAGCCATTTCGAGTCTCCCAAGGCGATGACGGGAGTTTCACGATAGGCCCGGGGGATGACGATTTGGCTGCGTCGGGGTTACAGGCAGATGAAGATTACCGTCACCCCACCACAATCAATCATCCAGCGCTTTCACCGATTTTGGCGACAGCCGCAAGCTGCGCAGGCTGCGCTTGACGCTCTTGAGGTGGTTGACCAGGCTCGGCCCGCGCGCCATGGCCACGCCCATCGCCAGCACGTCGATCACCACCAGGTGAGCGATGCGTGAGGTCAGCGGCGTATAGATTTCGGTGTCTTCGTGAACATCGATCGCCAGGTTGACGGTCGACAGTTCGGCCAGCGGAGTCTGACTCGGGCACAACGTGATCAGCGATGCACCGCTCTCGCGGACGAGGTTGGCGGTAATCAACAGGTCTTTGGAACGGCCGGACTGGGAAATGCAGATCGCCACATCGGTCGGCTTCAGCGTTACCGCCGACATTGCCTGCATATGCGGATCGGAATACGCCGCGGCGGTCAGTAGCAGACGGAAAAACTTGTGCTGCGCATCCGCCGCCACCGCGCCCGACGCACCAAAACCATAGAACTCGACGCGCTGGGCCTGGGACATCAGCGTCACCGCCCGTTGCAGCTCCAGAGGATCGAGCTTTTCGCGAACCTCCATCAGCGTGTGCAACGTGGTGTCGAAGATTTTCAGGCTGTAGTCGGCGACGGAATCGTCTTCATGAATCGCGAACTGACCGAAGCTGGCGCCGGCCGCGAGGCTTTGCGCGAGCTTGAGTTTCAGATCCTGAAAACCGGAGCAGCCGATGGCGCGACAGAAGCGCACGATGGTCGGCTCGCTGATGCCGACGCTGTGGGCCAGGTCGGCCATAGAACTGTGCATCACTGCCGCAGGGTCAAGCAGCACGTGGTCGGCGACCTTGAGCTCCGACTTGCGTAACAGGTGACGTGACTGGGCGATGTGTTGCAGCAGATTCAAGGGGCTGGACTCTTGTTATGGAAAGATGTGCTTTGGCCAGATGCCAAGGATGTAGCAAGCTTGTAGTTATACTACATGAATCGGCTTTTTGCCTGCTCAATGCGTAACTGGATCCCCCCGGATCAGGCGACATGCGCTGCATGTAGCCCTTTACAGCGGTTTTTCCTGCTCATGCAACAACGCGGCAAGACTGACTGCCTCCACCGGACGGCTGATCAGATAGCCCTGCACTTCGTCGCAGCCTTCAGCTTTCAGAAACGCCAGTTGCTCGGAACGCTCGACACCTTCGGCGACAACTTTCAGTGACAACCCGTGAGCCATCGCAATGATCGCCCGGGTGATCGCTGCGTCTTCGCTGCCCTCGCCCAACCCGCGAATAAAGGCCTGATCGATCTTCACGTAGTCCACCGGGATCCGCTTCAGATAGCTCAGCGATGAATAGCCAGTGCCGAAATCGTCGATCGCCAGTTTCACCCCCAGATCCCGCAACTGCTGGAACGTGGCGATGATGTGTTCGACGCTGTCGAGCAGCTGGCTTTCGGTCAGTTCCAGTTCGAGGTAGTGCGGTGCCAGTCCGGTTTCTTCCAGCACCTGGCGCACCAGACTGACCAGTTTGCCCTGACGCAGTTGATGCACCGACAGATTCACCGAAACCCGGATCGGCGTAAGCCCCTGGCGTTGCCATTCGCACGCCTGCCAGCAGGCCTGGCGCAGCACGAACTCACCGATCGGCCCGATCAGCCCCGTCTCCTCCGCCAGACCGATGAAATCCCCCGGCGGTACCCGGCCCATGGTCGGGTGATCCCAACGCACCAGCGCTTCCGCCGCGTTGAGACGGCCGGTCGCCAGACACAGTTTCGGTTGATAGAAGACGTTGAGCTGCTTGTCCTCGATGGCTTTGCGCAGCTGGTTTTCCAGTTGCAGGCGCTCCAGCGTGCTGGCCTGCAGACTATCGGTGTAGAACTGGAAATTGTTGCCGCCCAGGTGCTTGGCATGTTGCATGGCCATGTTCGACTGGCTGACCAGCGCGGAAATCTCCCGCGCGTTGTCCGGCAGCATGCTGATGCCCATCGAGGCGCTGACTACCAGCTCATGCCCTTCCACGGTCAACGGCAGGCGCAGCTTGCTCGACAGTCGCGTGGCGACCCGCGCCAGGCTCGACAGGTTGCCGTAGGCGTCGAACAGTACCGCGAACTCATCGCCGGACAGCCGGGCGATGGTGTCGGCTTCCGGCAAGGCGTTGACCAGCCGCCGCGACATCTTTTGCAGCAACTGGTCGGCAATCTCGTGGCCAAGGCTGTCGTTGAGCAGCTTGAAGCGATCCAGATTGATGTGCAGCAACGCCAGACTCCGGCGTCCGCCCTGCCGCACGCGCTGATGGGCTTCATGCAGACGTTCGCGAAACAGCGAGCGATTGGCAAGGCCAGTGAGCTCGTCGTAGTGGGTCAGGTAGCGCATGCGCTCTTCGGATTCGCGGCGCGCCGACAGATCGGCGAAAAAGCCGACGATATGGCTCACATTGCCCCGACTGTCGCGCACGGCATTCAGTTGCAGCCATTGCGGATACAGCTCGCCATTCTTGCGGGTTTCTACCAGTTCGCCCTGCCAGCTGCCGTGCTGCTCCAGCGCGTGGCGGATCGCGACGTAGTGCCGACGGGCGTCGCGACTGCAAGGCAATTCGACGACGTTGCGCCCGAGCATGTCGCCGATGTCATAGCCGGTGACCCGACTGAAGGCCTGATTGATGGCGATCAGCGAATAATTCGGGTCGAGGATCACGATGCCTTCGCTGGCGGCCTCGAACACCGTCGCAGCCAGCTGCTGCTGGGCTTCCAGGCTTTTGCTGACGCTGATGTCGCGGCGGGTGCCGACCATGCGGATGACCCGGCCGTTCTCGTCGCGCTCCACTGCACGCCCACGGTCTTCGATCCAGACCCAATGACCGTCGCCATGGCGCACGCGGTACTCGATCTGATAATCCTCGGTGCGCCCCTTCAAGTGCTCGATCAACGCGCGCTTGAGCGGCGGCACATCTTCCGGGTGCAGCCTTGGCCGCAGGTGCCTGAGCAGCCCGGTGACGTATTCCGGATCAATACCGAACAGTTCCTGAATCTGCGTGTGATGAACTTCGTCGGTCTGCAGGTTCCAGTCCCACAGCCCCAGCTCACTGGCCTTCAATGCCAGGGCCAGGCGCGCCTCGCTTTTGCTCAGGGCCTGGTTGGCGACGTCCAATTCCCGGCTGCGCTGGGCAACCCGGTCTTCCAGCTCGACCTGGGCTTCGCGCAGTTTGCCCTCGGCGCAGCGCCTGTGCTCGATTTCCTTCGCCAGCTCCTGATTGAGCTGTTCGCTGCGGGCTTGCGCTTGTTGCAGGTGTTCGATCAAGTGCTGGTTCTGGAAGCGCCGCAGCAAACCGCGATCGATCAGCCGATTGACCTGCCACGCCACCACGCTCAGGGAGCCCAGCAGGATCAGTCCGAGCCAGCCCCAGCCCCGCGCCTGCTCGTCGCCGCCCCAGAACAGATAACCGATGGCCGGCAGCAGGCACGGCAAGGTAAAGGAGAGAAAGGCCGGAATGCTCACGGCGTAAGCCACGCTGGCCGACAGGGTCGCGGCGCCGATCAGGCCGAACACCCAGGCCTGCTGCATGAAATTGTCGGCCGGGACCAGGGCGATGCCGGCGCCGGCCAGGGTCAGGCCGGTCATGGTCGAGCCGAGCAGGAACATCCGCCCCCAGATCGGCTGGGCCTGGCGATCGGGAATCGCCGAGTCGAACGCGGCGACCTGAATCACCCGCAACGCTACCAGCGACAGCAACCACACCAGCCAGACGCTGACCACAAAATAACGCTGCGGGCTCCAGAGCAGACCGGCGCAGACCAGACCATTGATCAACATGAACAGGGTGGGCAACAGCGAACCCTGATAAAGAAGGCGCGTGCGCTCGACCGCCATCTGGGTGGCGTAAAGCTTGCGGATTACCCGGGGTTCCACAGAGGGGCCCGACAGGTCGAAGCTGAGGGTCATAGGCAACGTTCTTGTTCTTATAAGTGTGAGCATGCGCCCGGAAACGTGGACGGAGCATACACAAGCCGAACCACTTGCCAAACTGCCCCAGATCATAATTTCGCCGAAACTTTTTCGCGGCTCGCCCCCCTCCAAAGCCCCGACGCCAGGCGGGCCAACGCCTGTAGCCGGTGACCGACCGGTCGTCACGGGCAGCACTTTCATCGGCTAATGCAAAGCTCGGTTTGCCCGGGCCTGCGGCGCACCCTAGAATGCCCCGATGCGCGATGATCTCTCCCTTCTGCTGAACTCCCTCAACGATGCCCAACGCCAGGCCGTAGCGGCCCCCGTTGGCCGTCAATTGGTCCTGGCCGGTGCCGGCTCCGGCAAAACCCGAGTGCTGGTGCACCGTATCGCCTGGTTGATCCAGGTCGAAAACGCCTCGCCCCACTCGATTCTGTCGGTGACCTTCACCAATAAGGCCGCTGCCGAGATGCGTCACCGCATCGAGCAATTGCTGGGCATCAACCCGGCCGGCATGTGGGTCGGCACCTTCCACGGCCTGGCGCACCGTCTGTTGCGGGCGCACTGGCAGGAAGCCGGGCTGAGCCAGACTTTCCAGATTCTCGACAGCGACGACCAGCAACGCTTGGTCAAGCGGGTGATCCGCGAGTTGGGGCTGGACGAGCAACGCTGGCCGGCCCGCCAGGCCCAGTGGTTCATCAACGGGCAGAAAGACGAAGGTCTGCGTCCGCAACACATTCAGGCCAGCGGCGATCTGTTCCTGGCCACCATGCGCGGCATTTATGAAGCGTACGAGGCGGCGTGCCAGCGTGCCGGCGTCATCGATTTCTCCGAACTGCTGCTGCGCGCCCTCGACCTGTGGCGCGACCACCCGGGCCTGCTGGCGCACTACCAGAAGCGCTTCCGGCACATTCTGGTGGACGAATTCCAGGACACCAACGCCGTGCAGTACGCCTGGTTGCGTCTGCTGGGCAAGGGCGGCGACAGCCTGATGGTGGTCGGCGACGACGACCAGTCGATCTACGGCTGGCGCGGCGCGAAAATCGAGAACATCCACCAGTATTCTTCGGACTTCCCGGATTCGGTGACCATCCGTCTGGAGCAGAACTACCGCTCCACGGCCGGCATCCTCAAGGCCGCCAACGCCCTGATCGCCAACAACACCGGGCGTCTGGGCAAAGAGCTGTGGACCGATGGCGGCGATGGCGAAGCGATCAATCTTTACGCTGCCTTCAACGAACACGATGAAGCACGCTACGTTGTCGAAACCATCGAAAGCGCGCTGAAAACCGGCCTGGCTCGCAGCGATATCGCGATTCTCTACCGCTCCAACGCCCAATCGCGCGTTCTGGAAGAAGCCTTGCTGCGTGAACGCATTCCGTACCGCATCTATGGCGGCCAGCGCTTCTTCGAGCGGGCGGAAATCAAGAACGCCATGGCTTACCTGCGCTTGCTGGAAGGTCGCGGCAACGACGCGGCCCTGGAACGGGTGATCAACGTTCCGGCGCGCGGCATCGGCGAGAAAACTGTCGAAGCGATTCGCGACCATGCGCGCCACTGCGATGTGTCGATGTGGGAAGCCATGCGCCAGCTGGTGGCCAACAAAGGCCTGACCGGTCGCGCCGCCGGTGCGCTGGGCGCGTTTATCGAACTGATCGAAAACCTGGCTGCCAAGTGCGCCGAGATGCCGTTGCACCTGATGACCCAGACCGTCATCGAGCAATCCGGACTGATCGCCTACCACGAAGCGGAAAAAGGCGAGAAAGGCCAGGCCCGGGTGGAAAACCTTGAGGAACTGGTCAGCGCTGCGCGCAACTTCGAGAACACCGAAGAAGACGAAGAGCTGACGCCACTGGCGGCATTTCTCGGCCACGCTTCACTGGAGGCCGGTGACACCCAGGCCGACGAGCACGAAGACAGCATTCAGTTGATGACCCTGCACAGCGCCAAGGGCCTGGAATTCCCTTACGTGTTCCTGGTGGGCATGGAAGAAGGCTTGTTCCCGCACAAGATGAGCCTGGAAGAACCGGGCCGCCTTGAGGAAGAGCGGCGTCTGGCCTATGTCGGCATTACCCGGGCGATGCAGAATCTGGTGATGACCTATGCTGAAACCCGACGCCTGTACGGCAGCGAAACCTACAACAAGGTGTCGCGTTTCGTACGGGAAGTACCGAAAGGCCTGATTCAGGAAGTACGCCTGTCCAACAGCGTCAGCCGGCCGTTCGGCGGCAACCAGTCGATGGGCGGCAGCAACCTGTTCAGCGGCAGCGAGATACCGGAAACCGGCCTGAGCCTCGGGCAGGCTGTCCGTCACTCGATCTTCGGCGACGGCGTGATCCTAAACTTCGAAGGCGCCGGCGCCCAGGCCCGGGTGCAGGTGAATTTCGCCGAAGGCAGCAAGTGGCTGATGCTCGGGTACGCGAAGCTGGAAGCCATTTAAGGGCAGCCCGTAGTTGCTCATCGTTCCCACGCTCTGCGTGGGAATGCATCCCGTGACGCTCTGCGTCACTGTGGACGCGGAGCGTCCATGGCGGCGTTACCACGCAGAGCGTGGGAACGATCGGACACGAACACTGGAGGCAACATCCATGGGCTCGGGCTTCTTTTCTTCCTGGACGTTCTGGGCCCTGCTCTCGGCCACTTTCGCCGCGCTGACGGCCATCTTCGCCAAGATCGGCATCGAAAACGTCAACTCCGACTTCGCCACCCTCCTGCGCACAATCGTCGTATTGGTGAGTCTGGCCTTGATTTTGTACGCCACGGGCCAATATCAGTCCCTGGGATCGATCTCCGCCAAGAGCTACCTGTTCCTGCTGTTGTCGGGCCTGGGCACCGGCGCTTCGTGGCTGTGCTACTTCCGGGCATTGAAAGTCGGCCCGGCGTCGCTGGTCGCCCCGGTGGACAAGCTCAGCGTGGTCTTCGTGGCGGTGCTCGGTGTGATCCTGCTGGGCGAGAAACTCGACCTGCGCCAGTGGGGCGGCATCGGCCTGATCACCGCCGGTGTGGTGATGCTCGCCTTGCGGCGCTGATCCATTTCCTGCTGAACCTATCGCCTTTTCCTACAGACAAAAGTACATGGCCTTATTGCCCCGACCGAGCTGAACGTAACCTGTCAGGCAAAAGCCCGAAACACTCTCTCGCTAGCCAGTAACACTTCAGCTGTGCAACATGGCGCGCGTGTCTCCACAAACGGGAATTCCCTTTATGAAACGTTTTCTTAGCATCGCCATGGCGTTGTGCATCGGCCTGACGATGAGCCTCGACGCCAACGCCAAGCGCTTTGGTGGTGGCAAAAGCGCCGGCGCTGCGCCGACGCACCAGACCAGCCAGATGGCTCCTTCTTCCCCAGGCATGGGCGGCGCTGCGGCGACCGCTGGTGCTGCCGGTGCCGCGGGCGCTGCGGCCAAGGCCGGCGGTGCTTCGAAATGGCTCGGCCCTCTGGCCGGCATCGCGGCCGGTGGCCTGCTCGCTTCCATGTTCATGGGCGGCGGCTTCGAAGGCATGCAGTTCTTCGACATCCTGATCATGGCCGTGATCGCGTTCGTGATCTTCCGCTTCATCGCCGCCCGTCGCCGCAAGCAGCAGGAGCAGTTCGCTCCGGCCGGCGCGCCGATGCAGCGTGAAGTGTTCGAACAGAAACCGGCAGCCATGGGTTCGATCTTCGGTGGTTCGGCCGCGCCTGCTGCCGCCCGTCCGGTGATCAACGCGCCGGCCTGGTTCAACGAACAACGCTTCCTCGAAGCCGCCCGCAGCCACTTCCAGGCGCTGCAGCAGCACTGGGACGCCAACGAAATGGACAAGATCGCCGAGTTCGTGACCCCGCAAATGTTCGAGTTCCTCAAGCGCGAGCGCGCGGAACTGGGTGATGCCTTCCAGTCCACCTACATCGACAACCTCCAGGTACAACTGGATGGCGTGGATGACCGTGCGGACAAGACCATCGCCACCCTGACCTTCAGCGGCGTGTCGAAAACCTCGCGTTTCGACCAGCAGGGCGAAGTGTTCAGCGAAAGCTGGAACATGGAACGTCCACAGGGCGACAACCAGCCTTGGCTGGTCGCCGGTATCCGCCAGAACGGCTGATCACTTCCGACGTTTTACCCGCTGCAATAAAAACCCCGGCCTCGGCCGGGGTTTTCTATTTCACGGTTGCATCTATAGCGAGCTACTGTATAAACCGGCCCATATAAACCGCGCCATTCAAGCAAGAGGATCCCGGACGTGGAAGAAATCATCGAACAACTGCGCGAAGCCAACGAACCCGTACCGGTTCCTTTGGAATTGCCCGACGAAGACCAGTTGGTGGAAATCGAAGAAGAACTCTTCATCAACATCCCGTTCGTCTTCAAGGAGTTTCTGCTGACTGTCAGCGACGTGGTTTACGGCAGCCTGGAGCCGGTAACCGTCACCGACCCGCAATCCCACACCTACCTGCCGGACGTCGCTGCCAACGCTTGGGATGCCGGCGTGCCGCGCGACCTGATCCCGATCTGCCAGGACGGCGACGACTACTACTGCGTCGAAGAAGACGGCACCGTGGTGCTGTGGTCGGGCGAAGAAGAACTGATCACCGAAGAGTCCTGGGAATCGGTCTGGCACTGGGCGCGGGACGTTTGGTTGGAAAGCTGAAACGCCCCACACCATGGGTGGTCAGTGCCCCGACGGCTCCTTGTGGTTGTCGAGGGTTTCCAGCAAGGCTACCTGCATCCGCGTGTGCACCCGGATGAACCAGCGCCAGAGTAGCGCCGCCACGGCGGCCGCGACTACGGCGATCAGCACCAGCAACTTGTTGGTCGGCAAGATACTGGCCGACAAGGCTGCCAGCAGCAGGAAAATCACCAGCAGCGAGATGATCGGGATCACTTCGGCGATCACCCGGCGCACTCGCTGCGTGTGACGCCCGGCCATTTCCGGCTTCACGCCCATCTCCGCCAGCAGCATCGACAGCGCCTTGAGCTTGCGATAGGCCGCGATCAGGAACGGCAACGACACCAGCAACGCCCCGCCCCAGATCAACGCCTTCTGCCAGCTTGGATCGCTGATCCAGTCCTGCATCCAGATCGAGAGACGTCCGGCAAAGAAAGCGCCGGCAAAGAAGATTGCTATCACCAACGCCAGATTGACCCCGACCTGCAACAGTATTCGCCGGATCATCGACGCCAGCATCGCGCCCTCACCCTGCGGCTGAATGCTGCGCAGCCACTCGCCGTACATCCCGAACACTCGACCGAGGCGCTGCGGCATGGCGGCGGACAGCTTGATCGACAGCGGATCGGCAGCCCGGATCAGGTACGGCGTCAGTAACGTGGTAATCACCGAAACCGCCACGGCCACTGGATACAGGAAGTTGCTGGTGACCTGCAGGGTCATCCCCAGCGCCGCGATGATGAAAGAAAACTCGCCAATCTGCGAAAGCCCCATCCCGACCCGCAGTGAGGTGCGTCCGTCATTACCCGCGATAAAGGCACCCAGACCGCAGGACAGCATCTTGCCCAGCACCACAGCCACAGTGATCACCGCGATCGGCCACGCGTACTGCAGAAGAATCATCGGGTCGAGCATCAGGCCGATGGCGACGAAGAAGATCGCGCTGAACAGGTCGCGAACCGGCTCGATCAGGCGCTCGATTTTCAGCAGTTGCCGCGACTCGGCCATGATCGCGCCGATCAGGAACGCGCCGAGCACCATGCTGTACTCGAGTTTGACCACCAGCAGGCAGAAGCCGAAACACAGGCCCAGCACGGTGATCAGCAGCATCTCGTTGCTTTCGAATTTCGCCACGTAGGCCAGCAGTCGCGGCACCAGCAGAATGCCGACCACCAGGGCGACGATCATGAACAGCGAGAGCTTGCCGACCGTGGAAAACACTTCGCCGGAACTCACCGTGCCACTGACTGCGATGCTCGACAGCAAGGCGATGATACCGATGCCGAGAATGTCCTCGACGATCAGCACGCCGAAGATCAGCTGCGCAAAGCGCTCGTTTTTCATCTTCAGGTCGTTGAGCGCCTTGACGATGATGGTGGTCGAGGAAATCGCCAGGATCGCACCGAGGAACAGCGAATCCATGGTGTTCCAGTCGAACCAGCGGCCAATTTCGTAGCCGATCCAGATCATCAGGACAATTTCGAGAAACGCCGCGATGAAGGCCGTGGCACCAACCTTGAACAGCTTGCGCAGGCTGAACTCCAGACCCAGGCAGAACATCAGGAAAATCACCCCCAGCTCGGCGAGGGTCTTGATGGTTTCTTCGTCGTGGATCAGGCCGAACGGCGGCGTGTGGGGGCCGATGATGAAACCGGCGACGATGTAGCCGAGCACTACCGGCTGCTTGAAGCGGTGGAACAGCACGGTCACCACACCTGCGACCAGCATGATCACCGCCAGATCCTGAATAAAGCTGATGGCATGCATGGTGTGGGCTCCTTGAATGACGAGGCTCACGCAGGCATGGGAAATGTCTGGGCGAGCTGAGTAAAAATCCGCTTTGGGTGTAGGAATCGCCCTTGGGGAGGCGCTTTTGCAGGGTAACACCGCGACTTCCGGCTGAAAGGCGGTGCAATATATGGAAACAGATCGCTTCCGGCGTGACGGCGACCAGTTGCCTGGCGTCCCGATATCGGTGCTTTTGAAAAGCGACCAGGCACCCGCAGAGGTGTTTCTTCCAGCAACCCTGCCTTGACCCGTGAGAACGTTATGGAACCCGGAAACGCCCAGCTGTCGATGACGGTACTGATGACCCCTGACATGGCCAACTTCTCTGGCAATGTCCACGGCGGCACCCTGCTCAAATACCTCGACGAAGTGGCCTATGCCTGTGCCAGCCGCTATGCCGGCCGCTACGTGGTGACCCTGTCGGTGGATCAGGTGATTTTCCGCGAGCCGATCCATGTCGGCGAACTCGTGACCTTCCTCGCGTCGGTCAACTACACCGGCAACACCTCGATGGAAGTCGGCATCAAAGTGGTGACCGAAAACATCCGCGAGCGCTCGGTGCGCCACACCAACAGCTGCTTCTTCACCATGGTCGCGGTGGACGATCAGCGCAAACCCGCCGCCGTACCGCCGCTGCAACCGCAAAACAGCGAAGACAAGCGCCGCTACATGCAGGCGCAGCAACGCCGGCAGATCCGTCAGGAGCTGGAAAAGCGCTATCAGGAAATCAAGGGCGACGCCTGATCAGCCCTTCGATCTATGGCGCTCTGTAGATAGCTTTCGCGAGCAAGCCCGCTCCCACATTTGGAACGCGTTCCTCCTGTGGGAGCGGGCTTGCTCGCGAATGGGGCCAACTCGGTATTACAGACTGATCGGCGTGGCCTCGAACTTCACCCGCGGATGCGCAATCCGGTCCTGCGCTCGCACCAGCTGCAGCTCGTAACTGGCGCAGGCCTGGGTTTCCAGCAACACCTCATGCACCGCCGCTGCGGTGAATTCAAACGCCGCCACCAGGCTGTCACCGAGCAGCACTCTCGCCAGGAACAGGCCGGACGTCAGATCGCCCACACCAACCGGCTGACGCGGAAACGCCAGCAGCGGACGCCGCAAATGCCAGCTGCCCTCGGCCGTTACCAGCAACATTTCAAAGCCATCCGCCGGTTTGCCCGGATAATCCAGATGTTTGACCAGTACCGCTTTCGGCCCACGTGCCAACAGAGCCCGCGCCATCGCCAGGCAATCGAACAGCGACTGCGGCTTGCGCCCGGAGAAACTGTCCAGTTCCAACTGGTTCGGGCACATGAAGTCCGCAACGGCAGCGGCTTCGTCCAACAGAAAATCACTGACTTCAGCAGGAACGCTGCAGCCCTTTTCCGGATGCCCCATCACCGGGTCGCACAGATAAAGGGCTTTCGGGTTGGCTGCCTTGATCCGCTCGATGCCACTGAGAATCGCCCGGCCCTGCGCCGCACTGCCGAGATAGCCGGACAGCACCGCATCGCAATTGCCCAGCTCACCGATCGCGGCAATACCTTCGACCAGTTCCGGAATCCGCTGCGGCGCCAGCACTTCTCCGGCCCACTGGCCGTACTGCGTATGGTTGGAGAACTGCACCGTGTTGAGCGGCCAGACATTCACCCCGACCCGCTGCATCGGAAAAACCGCAGCGCTGTTGCCGGCGTGGCCGAACACCACATGGGACTGGATGGCGAGCAGATGAGGCGTACGTTTCATTCGGGTTTTTCCGTAAAACGATTGAAATTCAAGCCGCGCAGTATGCGACGAAACGCAGCCTGTACGACAGACCGGCGACGCAGTTAAGCTGACGCCATCATTTGGAGTTTCGTGTTAATGCTCACCCTGGAAAACATTTTCGTGCTGATGCTGTTCGCCGTCGCCGGTGCGTGGCTCTGGCACAACCACGGCTTGCGCGAGCGGGCGCTGGAGCGGGCCAAACAGCATTGCGCGAATGTCGGCGTCGAGTTGCTCGACGGTAACGTGGCGCTGAAGAAGATCGGCCTGATCAAGGACGCCAGCGGTCGGCGACGCTTGGCCCGGGTCTACAATTTCGAATTTACCGTGACCGGCGAATCCCGACACAACGGCACCATCACCCAGTTCGGCGCGCACAGCGCGCAGATTGAACTGGCGCCCTACCCGGCACCGTTCGATGACACACCGCCCGTAGTGGAAGTGACCAAGCCGCGTGGTGAAGTGATCGAGTTGAGCCAGTGGCGCCAGGAACACACCAAGTGGAAGCCTTGAATCAGCTCGCCTGAAGCCGACACCAGGCCAGTCCGGCCTGTAATTCACCGACCGACTGCGGTTCGTCGAAAATCAGCTCGATCCGGGAATCCTTGCGCCATTCACTGGGCAGCCAGCGGAGCTCGGCATTGTCCAGCGCATTGGCTGACTGCCAGCCGTCCGGGCTGTGAATCACCAGTTTGGCCCGGCGCCAGTTCAGGCTTTTCAGCCATTGAGTTATTCCCGACACATCGAACACCTGGCTCGGATGCCAGCGCCAACCGATGCTCCAACCACCCTCCTGGGCCTGACTCAGGCAGATCGGCAACGCCGGATCGCTCCAGATGGCCGGCATCTGCGCCAGCCCTTGGGGGACGATCAACTTATCCACACCGGCCTGCGCCTGTACCGCCAGACCTGGCAACTCGCTGAGCGACAACATCGCCTGTTGCGCCCAGATCAGTCGGACAGGCGGCAACTGTCGAATGATTCGCTCACGCGCGGGCTTGTCGAGGTTTTCTGCCTTGTTCAACAGCAGCAAGCCTGCACTGGACAAGGCTTCCTGCTGCGCGTCCGGCAGCGGTTTGCCCGCGGCGAGGGCCTGGGCGTCCAGCACCAGCACGCAAGGTTGTACGGCGAGTACGCCTTGCCACGGCGCCTCGTTCAGTTGCTTCAGCAACTGCGCCGGATGCCCGAGCCCCGAGGGCTCGATGAACAGGCGATCCGGCTGCGCCTTGCGCAACAAACGCCCCAGACCAATCTGGAACGGCGCACCGTTCACGCAACACAAACAGCCCCCGGCCACTTCGCCCAGTGCGATACCATCGGCGGCGCAGGTCAACAGCGCAGCGTCGAGACCGATCTGGCCAAACTCGTTGATCAGCACCGCCCAGCGTTCGCCCTCCGGTCTCTGGGCCATGAGCTGGCGGATCAGGCTGGTCTTGCCCGCGCCCAAGGGGCCGGCGATGACGTGGGTGGGAATGTTCTGCAACATGATCAAGGTTTTCTGGAGGTCGAAGATGCGGTGGATGGGATGGTCGTTGCTGCTGATGCTGGCGTCGGGCCAGGCATTGGCACAGGCCTGCGTGGTGCACAGTCAGGCAGAGCGGCTCGACGTGAAAGTCTGCCAGCAGAACCGCAACATCCCGGAAAAACTGTTCAGCGACGGCTTCTGTCAGCCGACCCTGGCCGGGCAGAAAGTCGAGGTTCAATACGTCGACCAGTGCCCCGCCGGCGCGTTCGGCGTGTGCAGCAACGCGCAAGTCGCCAATATGCCTTATCGTCAAGATATCCACTATTACGGCGTGGCCACCGATGCGGCGTATTTGCAGCCCTACTGCGAGGCCCAGAGCCAGGGGAAATGGCTCAAGCCCTGAGGCGCTATCCGAGCCAGTCGAGGGTCAGCATCAGCCGCCGCTCACCCGGCGCCGGTTGCGGCGAGCGATGGATCAGCCCGAAACCTTCGTTGCCGTGCCATTTCTCGCCCTTTAGCAACGCCACTTCGCCGCGATTCAATTGCTGAATCCGTGAAGTTTCCCGCGGCTCGGCTTGCGGCTGTCCCAGTTGCCGACGGTCCATTTCCCCTTCCCTGAGCCATTCGCTGCCAACGCCTGAATAGGTCGTGATCAACCGCACCGGCACATGATCGACGTGAAAACGCGGACACATGGCCTTGTCCAGCACACGCAGGCGCAAGCCGATCCGCCGCGCGCCGAGCAAGCAGGCGAAGGCACTGACCAGCCATTTCAAGTCGCTGATAAACCCTTCGTAGCCTTCCAGATCGCGAAAGCCGCTGGCCAGCCCCGTGAGATCCGGTTCGGCGTCTTCGTCCGGCAATTCCAGGCAAAGCGCCTCGGCGTAAGGCTCGTTCAGAGACAACAACAAATCAGCGAACTCGGCAATGTGCAGCGGAAGCTGGCGCTGCCAGACCGCGAGGTTGGTCTCGTCGTCGAGAATGTTCGCCAGTGCCTGCGGGGTCTGGCCGAAAGACTGATGACGAATGCTGCCTGGCAGCGTTTTCAGGGCGAGCATCAGGCGACCTCGTCGTGCCATGAGCCAAACGGATCGCGTAGTTGTAGCCAGCCTTGAGTACCGAGCGCCATTTCGTCATCGGTCAGCAGGCAATCATCCAGTTCCGACGACAGCTGTGCGAAATCGATGTTCTGTCCGATAAACACCAGCTCCTGGCGACAATCGCCTACGCTGGCGATCCAGTTTTCCATGATCGCGGCGGTACTTTCCTGATCCTGCGGCCACTGTTCCTTTGGCACGAAGCGCCACCAGCGCCCGGCGAAACCGTGGCGCATCAGGCCACCTGCCTGGGACCAGCTACCGGCGTCGGTGGGTTTGCTGGCCAGCCAGAAAAAGCCTTTGGAGCGCAGCAATTTGCCGTTTACCCAAGGACGATCGATGAAGTCGAAGAAACGCTGTGGATGAAAGGGCCGGCGCGCCCGATAGGCCGTGGAGGCGATGCCGTATTCCTCGGTTTCCGGCACATGCTCGCCACGCAATTCCTGCAACCAGCCCGGGGCCTGGGCGGCCTTTTCAAAATCGAAGCGACCGGTATTGAGAATTTTCTCCAGCGGTACCTCACCCATGACCATCGGGATGATCTCGGCCTGAGCGTTGAGGCGTCTGAGAATGGCCATCAGCTCTTCCCGTTCGCGGCTGCTGATCAGGTCGATCTTGCTGATCAACAGGACGTCGGCGAATTCGATCTGCTCGATCAGCAGATCGGTGATCGAGCGCTCATCTTCTTCACCAAGAAATTCGCCACGAGAGGCGAGGTTTTCGGCGGCCTGGTAGTCCGGCAGGAAATTCATACCGTCGACTACAGTGACCATGGTGTCGAGGCGAGCGATGTCGGTAAGGCTTTGCCCCTGTTCATCACGGAAGGTGAATGTCTCGGCCACGGGTAACGGCTCGGAGATTCCCGTGGATTCGATCAGCAGATAGTCGAAGCGGCCTTCACGGGCCAACTGACTGACCTCTTCAAGCAGGTCTTCGCGTAACGTACAGCAGATACAGCCGTTGCTCATTTCCACGAGCTTCTCTTCGGCACGGTTCAGGCTGACATCACGCTGGACTTCGCTGCCATCGATGTTGATCTCGCTCATATCGTTGACGATAACGGCGACGCGCAAATCATCTCTGTTACGTAGTACGTAATTCAAAAGTGTACTTTTTCCGGCACCGAGAAAGCCGGACAAAACGGTCACGGGAAGTCGGGAAGACATTGGATAAACCTCATCAGACGGTCGCAAAACAGCGCTGGAGGCTCTCGGGGGCGAGCGTTCTTGGGCTTCGATGGGATCACCAGGGAAGCGGACGCTTGAAAAGGAAGCCACGGAAAGCCCGGTCCGGATAATGTTATAGTATAACAACAAAATCAATCCACTCTCTTCTTGCCCAAAGTGACAAAGGGCCGGAAGCTGCAATCAGTTCATCGCCGAGTCACATCATGAAAACCGCGCTGAAATACTCTTTTATCTGCCTGACATTGCTGACGCTGAAGGCCGAAGCACAAGTGCCGGGACTCGCCAATTGCACGCGCAGCGCAAACCTGTTGGCGTGCATCGATGACAACGGCAACGCCTACAGCGTCAACACCGTCGGCAGCACGATTTACCTGCGCGGATTCGAGAAAGCGGGAAACCGCTACTGGGCACAAACCAACAGCCGCTATGGCCAGCTGACGTTCTTCACCGGCATCGCATCTGATGGAGAAGCCTGGGTTGGTTACAACCGCCGCGTGGGCTGGACGACGATCAATCGGTTCTCCAGCTCAGGCGGCAGCAGTGCGAAGTTCACCTGCAGCCGGATCACTGGCTGCTAAACCCGCGATCCTTTCTGCTCTTGCTGCCAGGCCATGTAGCTGTCGACAGGCGGATTCTTCTGGAAATAGCGCTGCAAGCCCTCAAACAAACCGTCTGCCACGGCCTGCTGATGACGCGCGGTTACCAGACGCTGACTGTCCCGCGGGTTGGAAATGAACCCGGTTTCCACCAGGATTGACGGCACATCCGGCGACTTCAGAACGGCAAATCCAGCCTGTTCCACGCGCTTTTGATGCAGCGTGGTGATGCCGGCCAGGCTGCCCAGCACTGTGCTTCCAAGTTGCAAACTGGCGGCGATGGTTGCGTTCATCGACATGTCGAGGATCACGCCAGCGAGCATCGGGTCCTTGTCCTTGAGATTGAGCAGGCTGGTTGCGCCGAGCAGATCCACACCGTTCTCACGCTGCGCCATGAACCGTGCGGTGGCGGAGGTAGCGCCGCCTTCGGACAAGCAATACACCGACGCCCCGGAGGCCGTCAGACGCGGCGCAGCATCGGCATGTACCGAGATGAACATGTCGGCCTTGTGCTGACGCGCGATTTCCACGCGCTTGCGTAACGGGACGAAGAAGTCGTCGTTACGCACCAGCTTCACATCAAAGCCTTTCTCTCGCTTAAGCCGACGTGCGAGCAGTTGCGCGATGGACAGCACCACATCCTTTTCTCGCTCGCCTTTGGCGCCGATTGCACCCGGATCTTTCCCGCCATGACCTGGGTCGACCACCACCATGATGTCGCGCTTGGGGTGAGATTTTTCTTGGGGTGTTTCACGTGGAACGCTCGCCGGAACTCCTGCTGATGCGCTCATCAAATCCAGAACCAGGCGATGTCCTTGCCCATCCTGAGGCGCCAGCAAGAATGAATTGAGCTGCACCGGGCTGCTTAGATCCAGCACGATCCGGGTGTTCCCCTGGCCAAAGTGCCCGGAGCGAATTGAGCGAATCGGAGTGCCGGATAACGCCAACTGGCTGAAATCCCCACTCAGACTGGCCCCGCTCATATCGATGATCAACCTTTCAGGCGCACTCAAGGTGAAGGTCTTGTAGCTCACGGAACCACTCAGATCGAACACCAGCCGAAGCTTGTCATCCGAACGCCAAAGCCGCGCATTGCGTATTTGCGTGGCGGACACCGAGAAAGGCAAAAAAAAGGCCGCGCTGGCCAGCATCATGTTGAGCAAGTGACGTCTGTGCATATGAAAGCCTGTTCATGAAAAAGGCATCGTGGTTTGAATTGTTATAATGTAACATCTAATTCAATCACCATGATGGAACAGCTCATGAACGCGCTGACTTTGCCGGATGTCGCGGCGCAAGCCGCCCGCCAGGCCCTGCCTCTCGAATGGGTGGGGATGTGCGGCATCGCACTACCTGTGTTTATCGAAGGCCAACGCTTGGCTGCCAAAGCGGATGCAGGCGTCAGTCTGGATGATGGAGATGCACGCGGCATTCACATGTCGCGGCTCTATCTGGGGCTGGAAGCGCTGGAGCAGCAGAACCTTTCTCCCGCTCTCCTACGCCAGGTTCTGCAGGGTTTTCTCGACAGCCACGAAGATCTGTCCGATGCCGCTTATCTGAATATCCACACCGATTTACTGCTCAGAAGACCGGCATTGGCCAGTCCTTTGGCGGGATGGAAAACCTATCCCATCACCGTTTCAGCCCAGCTAAAAAACAAAGTGTTCCACGTGGAACTGAAAATCGACGTCGCGTATTCCTCAACGTGCCCATGTTCTGCAGCATTGGCGAGGCAGTTGATCCAGCAACAATTCGTCGACGACTTTGCCAACAAGCCACTGCAACACGCCGATGTGTTGACCTGGTTGGGTTCGGTACAAGGCATCGTGGCCACACCTCACAGCCAGCGCAGTACCGCCCAGTTGCATTTGCACCTGGATGAATTCGTCGACGAACTACCGCTGACGTCTATCATCAACGACGCCGAAGCAGCCCTCGGCACCGCCGTGCAAACCGCTGTGAAACGCGCCGACGAACAGGCCTTCGCCCTCGCCAACGGCCAGAACCTGATGTTCTGCGAAGACGCCGCCCGACGCCTGAACCTGGCACTGCGTCGTTCACCCGGTATCAGCGAATTCCACGTACGAGTCATCCACGCCGAAAGCCTTCATGCTCACGACGCCGTCGCCGAGAGTCATTGGCGCCGGGAGCAGCCATGATTCGCTGCCACAACCTGAGCTGGGGGATACCCGGCCAACCGCTCACTGCACCGCTCAACCTGAGGTTGGAAAACGGCAGTCTGACGGCAATCATCGGCGTCAACGGCAGCGGCAAAAGCAGCCTGCTCAAAGTCATCGCTGGTTTGCAGAGACCGCTGGCCGGCAAAGTCGAACTGGGTGTTCCACGCCAAAGCGGTTTGTCCTTCCTGCCTCAGCAACAGCATCTGGATCGACAGTTCCCGATCAGTCTTCAAGAGTTGGTGGCGGCCGGTTTCTGGGGACGCCGACTGTCGTCGCAACTGAGAGCCCAACGTCTCGAATCCGCACTGGAAGACTGGCACCTGAGCGGACTGGAACATCGTCCCTTGATGGCTCTCTCCGGCGGGGAACTGCAACGCGCCCTACTCGCTCGACTGAGTCTGGCCGACACACCGTTGCTGCTGCTCGACGAACCCCATGCCGCGCTAGACGAAGTGGGTCAGACACTGTTGTGGCAACACCTGCACGCCTGGCATGAACAAGGACGAACCCTGGTCGTGGTTTGCCATGACCTTGCCGCCGTGCGCCAACACATTCCACAGACCTTGCTGATCAGACAGAGCGGCTGCGCTTTCGGCAGCAGTGCCGACCTCATCCAGCAAACACCTCACACGCAGGTGGCCTGATGCTGACGTTGAGCCATTTATGGCAACCGTTCCACGAGTTCGTCTTCATGCGTCGGGCCCTGCTCGGCGGTCTGGGATTGGCGTGCAGTACGGCACCACTGGGCGTGTTTCTGATCCTGCGCCGAATGAGCCTGATCGGTGACGCCGTCGCCCACGGCATCCTCCCCGGCGCCGCACTGGGGTTCTGGTTCGCCGGACTGAGTCTGCCGGCGCTGACCCTCGGTGGACTCGGTGCCGGTCTGAGCATGGCCGGACTTGCCGCGTGGATCACTCGACGCACCGGCCTGCGCGAAGACGCCAGCCTCGCGGCCATCTATCCCATCTCGCTGGCCAGCGGTGTGCTGATTCTCGGCATCGCCGGCAAGCGACTCGATTTGCTGCACCTGCTGTTCGGCTCTGCCTTGGCGGTAGACGGGCCGACCCTCAACGGCATGTTGTGGGTATCGGCGCTCAGCCTGATGGCCATGGCGCTGATCTACAAACCGTTGCTACTCGACACGCTCGATCCGTTTTTCCTGCGCACGGTCAGCCGGCTCGGACCCGTCGCCCATGGCGTGTTCCTGACGCTGGTGGTGCTGAATCTGGTGATCGGCTTTCAGGCGATCGGTGCATTGATGGTGGTCGGGCTGATGATGCTGCCTGCCGCCGCCTCGCGCTTCTGGAGCCGACGCCTGCCGATCCTGATCGCCATCGCCGCGCTCATCGGTTGCGCCTCGGTATGGCTTGGACTGTTGCTGTCGTTCCACTACTCGCTGCCCAGTGGCCCGGCCATCGTGCTGGTCGCCGGTGGCGGTTACCTGTTTTCCGTGGTGTTCGGACCGGTTCACGGTCTGTTGCGCCGCCCGCCTTTGCTTACATCCCAATGAGGTGTTTCCCGATGCGCGCTCTACTCGTGCTGTTCAGCCTGATGCTGTCGATGTCGTTATCGGCGGCGGAAAAACTGCCGGTGGTCACCAGTTTCAGCATCCTTGCCGACATGGTGCATCAGGTCGGCGGCGAGCATATCCAGATCACCAACATGGTCGGCCCTGACGCCGATGCCCACACTTACGAACCCACTCCAGATGACGCCAAGGCACTGCTCAAGGCAAAGCTGATCATCAAGAACGGACTGGGTTTCGAGCCCTGGCTGGATCGGCTGATCGCCAGCACCGACACCAGAGCCCCGGTGATCTGCGCCAGTCGCGGCGTGATTCCGCGCTCGCTGGATGAGGACGGCGAAACCGTCCCCGACCCTCACGCGTGGCACAACCTGGCGAATGCCGAGCTGTACGTCGCCAACATCACCAAAGCGCTGATCGCTGCTGACCCGGCCAACAAAGCCGACTACGAGCGCAACAGCCAGGCTTACCTGAAACAGATCTACGCCCTCCTCGCCCAAGCGAAAGCCAAGCTCGGTTCACTGCCGCCGGGCAACCGCAAGATCGTCACCAGCCACGACGCGTTCGGTTATCTCGGTCAGGCCTACGGCATCGACTTCATGGCGCCACAAGGTCTGTCCACCGAACGCGAACCTTCCGCTGCCGAAGTCGCCGCGCTGATCACCCAGATTCGTCAGGCCAAAGTCAAAGCGGTGTTCATGGAAAACATCAAGGACGCGCGACTGCTGAAACAGATCGCCGACGAAAGCGGCGCGCACATCGGCGGCACGCTGTACTCCGACGCCCTCGCCGCCAGCGGCCCGGCCAGCACCTTCACCGGGCTGTTCGAATACAACCTCAACACCCTCCACCAAGCCCTGAGCCAACCATGATCCGTAAAAACCCTTCCGGTGATTTGCCGCAGATTGCCGAGTCTGCCTACGTCGATAAAACCGCAATCATCTGCGGCAAAGTCGTCATCGGTGAAAACGTGTTCGTCGGCCCGTACGCGGTGATCCGCGCCGATGAAGTAGACGCCACGGGCGAGATGGAACCGATCACCATCGGCGCCAATTCGAACATACAGGACGGCGTGGTAATCCACTCCAAATCCGGCGCGGCGGTGACCATTGGCGAATTCAGCTCGATCGCCCACCGCTCGATCGTGCATGGCCCGTGCACGGTCGGCGACCGGGTGTTCATCGGCTTCAACAGCGTGTTGTTCAACTGCGTGGTCGGCAACGGTTGCGTGGTGCGACACAACTCGGTGGTTGACGGTCGGGATCTGCCGGACGCGTTCTACGTGCCCTCCACCACCCGCATCGGCCCGGGAACCGACCTCTCACAATTCCCGCCAGTGAGCGTCAGCGCTTCGGAGTTTTCCGAAGACGTGGCGCGCACCAACGTCGACCTGGTGCGCGGCTACAAAGCCTTGCAGAACGAGTTCTGAATCATGAGCAGTGTGCTGATTCGCAATGCGCGGCTGGTGAACGAAGGGCGTGAGTTCGATGCCGATCTGTTGGTCAGCCACGGACGCATCGTCAAGATCGCCGGCAGCATCGAAGGTGAAAACGCGACCCGGGAAATCGACGCCACCGGCCAATGGCTGCTGCCGGGGATGATTGATGACCAGGTGCATTTCCGTGAGCCGGGTGCGCCGGCCAAGGGCAGCGTCCACACCGAGTCCCGTGCAGCCGTGGCCGGTGGCATCACCAGTTTCATGGACATGCCCAACACCCACCCTGCCACCCTCACCCTTGAAGCGCTGGCCGACAAAAAACGCCGGGCAGCAATCAACTCGGTGGCCAACTACGGTTTTCACTTTGGCGTCAGTCACGACAATCTGGACACGGTCGCAGCACTCAACCCGAGCGAAGTGGCCGGGGTCAAAGTGTTCATGGGCGCGTCCACCGGCAACATGCTGGTGGACGACCCGCACACCCTCGAGCGCCTGTTCGCTGAAGTGCCGACGATTCTGCTGGCCCACTGTGAACACACGCCGAGCATCGAAGCGAACGCCGCGAACCTGCGTCAGCGGTACGGCAACCAACTGCCACCCGATGCCCATGCGCAGATCCGCAATGCCGACAGCTGCTTTCGCTCATCGTCTCTGGCAGTGGATCTGGCCAAACGTCACGGCACTCGCCTGCACGTCCTGCACCTGACCACGGCCCACGAGCTGGCCCTGTTCGAAGATAAACCGCTGACGCAAAAACGCATCACCGCCGAAGTCTGCCTGCACCATTTACTGTTCGATGAACGTGACTATCCGAACCTCGGCAACCTGATCAAATGCAACCCGGCGATCAAGTCCCGGAGCGATCGTGACGCCCTGCGCCAGGCACTTCTGAGCAATCGACTGGACGTGATCGGCAGCGATCACGCACCGCACACCTGGGCGGAAAAACAGCAAGCGTATGAACAGGCACCGTCCGGGCTGCCATTGGTGCAACACGCGCTGCCGGCGTTGTTGGAACTGGTGGCGGATGGCGTGCTGCCGATCACCACGCTGGTGGCCAAGATCAGTCACCGGGTGGCAGATCTGTTTGCCATTCCGGATCGCGGATATTTGCGTGAGGGGTATTGGGCGGATCTGGTGTTGATTCAACCGGAGCCAAAAGGTGTCGCGGTTTCACGCCAGCCGGTTCTGTCGCAATGCGGCTGGACGCCGTTCGCTCAGCGTAGCTTTCGGCATCGGGTCAGCACGACGATGGTGTCAGGGCAGATCGCGTGGCATGACCATCGGATCCATGACAACTGCCAGGGATTGCCGCTGCGGTTCATGCGCTGAAAAAAAGAACCGCCTCCACTCGATGTGGAGGCGGTTTGATTTACGCTCTCGGTTTGACGGTGCCGCAATCCTGACCCAGCCAGACCGCCCGGGTTTCCAGACTGCCCTTCTGGTTGATCCCGATCGCATTGAAAGTACCGTTGGCGACAGTGGTGAACTCACGATCACTGAGGAACGTCGCGACGCCGGTGCCTTGGGCTTTCGGGCAACTGAAGCGGAATTTCCACTGGTTGCCGACGCGCTCGGTGATCTGCTGCTTGCAGCCCGACTGTGGGTCCGCCAACGGAATATCGTTGGTCGCCACCTGCTGTGGCGTCAGGCAGGCCCGGATGCCCTTGCCGCCGATGTTGATCCCCTGCTTCTCCAGTTCAGCCCGCTGCTGCGGGGTGATCTGGCCTTGAATCTGACCGAGGATCGATTGCACATCCATCACCTGATCGTCGACCTTCACATTGCTCGACGTCATTTCCCACAACCCCGGCTGCAGCATTTGCGCCTGAGCAACCACCGGCAAGGCCAAACCCAGGCCCAGCGCCAAACCCAGCAGACGAACGTTCATTGAAAAACTCCTGATCAGTAGTGGCCGTTAGACGCCGGCCGCCCGTTTCGGTTCATGGCAGGCGCTGGCGGCGTGAAAACAAATAGCGACAATCGCCATGGAACATGGTCTGTTAAGCATTGAATCTTCAGGAGCAAGGTTGCCCCATGGATTATTTCGGACCGCACATTTTCGGTTATCTGATCGCCCTGATACACACCCTCGGCTCGATCGCCGCGATCCATGCCGTGTTGACCGTCCGCACCGCCCAAGGCTCGATCGCTTGGGCGCTGTCGCTGATCTTTATTCCCTACCTCACCCTGATTCCTTATCTGGTGTTCGGCCGCAGCACCTTCGATGGCTACATCAAGGCCCGCCGCCAGGCCAACGAACAGATGCGCCTGGCGATTTCCGAACTCAACTGGCGGCCGTGGGTGGAAGAAGCCCTGACCGCCCGCGCCTCGAATGCTTACGACTCATTGCGCGCGATGCCGAAGCTGGGGCGCATGCCGTGCCTGGCCAACAATGAAGTGCAATTGCTGATCAATGGCGCGGCCACCTTCGAGGCGATTTTCCACGCAATCGACCAGGCGCGGGAAGCGGTGCTGATCCAGTTTTTCATCATTCACGACGATCGTCTTGGTCAGCGCCTACGCGACCTGTTGCTGAAAAAAGCGGCCGAAGGCGTGGTGATTCATTTGCTCTACGACCGCATCGGCAGCCATGCCCTGCCCCACAGCTACGTGCAGGCGCTGCGCGACGGCGGCGTCGAGGTCAAGGCGTTCGCCACCCGCAGCGGCTGGCTCAATCGGTTCCAGGTGAATTTTCGCAACCACCGTAAGATCGTGGTGGTCGACGGGCTGATCGGGTTTGTCGGCGGTCACAACGTCGGCGACGAATACATGGGTGAAAAGCCACCGCTGGCACCGTGGCGCGACACCCACGTCCAGGTGCGCGGCCCCGTGGTGGCGTGCATGCAGGAGTCGTTTGCCGAAGACTGGTTCTGGGCCGCGCGGACATTGCCGCCGCTGATCCTGCCGGACGCTTACCCGGATGACGGCGTGCTTTGCCAATTGCTTGCAAGCGGCCCGGCGGATGCTTACGAAACCTGCTCGCTGTTCTTTGTTGAGGCCATCCACGCCGCCACCGAACGCGTGTGGATCACCAGCCCCTACTTCATTCCTGACGAAGCCGTGTTCGCGGCGTTGCGCCTCGCAGTTTTGCGCGGGGTCGACGTGCGCCTGTTGCTGCCTTCGCGTCCCGACCACCGCATCGTCTACGCCGCCTCCAGCCTTTACGCCTTCGAAGCGGTACGCGCCGGCGTGCGGGTATTCCGCTACGAACCGGGGTTCCTGCATCAGAAAGTGGTGTTGATCGACAGCGAAATCAGCGCCATCGGCAGCGCCAATCTGGACAATCGTTCGTTCCGGCTGAATTTCGAGGTGATGCTGCTGACCGTCGACAGCGAATTCGCCGCCAGCGTGGAACAGATGCTCAACGACGACTTCGCCCTGGCCTACGAGGTCGCCAAAGAAGAAAGCCGGGAGATCCACCGCCTGCAACAGGTCGGCATGCGGATCGCCCGGCTTATTTCACCGATTCTCTAGGTTCAAGGATGGTAGATGTCGTCCCTCGTCCACGGCAGTTCATGGCTGCCGTCGGCATGGGCCTTCACAGCGAGGATCTGGTGCAGATTGATCCAGCCGCGAGCGAATGCATAAGCGCAGCCCGCCAGGTACAGACGCCAGATACGCAACGCCTGGTCCGGCACCAGTTTCGCGGCGGCTTCAAGGTTGTCCTCCAGCCGTTCGCTCCAGTGGTCCAGAGTGCGTGCGTAATGCAGGCGCAAACTCTCGACGTCGACAATCTCCAGACCCGCTTCGCTGATCTCGGCCGAGATCATCGCCAGGTGCGGCAGCTCGCCGTTGGGGAACACATATTTCTCGATGAAATCCCCGGCGCCGCGCCCCACAGGGCGGCCATCGGTGTGCTTGGCGGTGATGCCGTGATTCATCACCAGACCGCCCTCTTTCACCGCGCCGAACAGGGTTTTGCAGTATTCGGCGAGGTTGGCGTGGCCGACGTGCTCGAACATGCCGACGCTGACCACTTTGTCGAAACGCCCGTCCTGGGGCAGATCGCGGTAGTCGAGCAGTTGCAGTTCGATCTGATCTTCCAGCCCCTCGGCTTTGACCCGCTCACGGGCCAGCGCCAGTTGCTCTTTGCTCAGGGTGATCCCGAAGACCTTGGCGCCGAACTCACGGGCGGCATAACGCGCCAGTCCACCCCAACCGCAACCAACGTCCAGCAAATAGTCGCCGGGCTGCAGACGCAGCTTGCGGCACAGGTGTCGGAACTTGGCTTGCTGGGCTTGCTCCAGGGATTCGCTGCCGGTTTCGAAATACGCGCAGGAATACGCCATGTCGCTGTCCAGCCACAGCTGGTAGAACGCGTTGGACAGGTCGTAGTGATAGGAAATGGCTTTGGCGTCGGTTTCCTTGTCGTGGAGCGTACGCACCGGCTGACTGTCCTCGTCTTCATCGAGCAGCGCGGAGCTCAGCTCATCGCACACCCGGATGACTTCGCTGATCGAGCCCTCCAGTTCGAGTTTTCCCTCGACGAACGCCGCCCCCAGCGCGTCGAGACTTGGATGGGTCAACTGGGACACCATCAACGGGTCCTTGACCACGATGGTGACGCTGGGCGCCGGGCCCAGATTGAATTCATGGCCGTCCCAGAGTCGCAGGCGCAGCGGAAGCTGCAGATTCTGTAAGGCCGGTGGAAGTTGCGCGAGCATGGAATATCCCCCTGGTTTCAGACGTCTGATCTGAGGGTAGACCATCCTTGAAAATTAGCAGGCTATCGATTTGATAGTCGCCGACTATCAGCCGCACAGGCTGTAATGGCGCTGTCATCCTTGCTTCAGTGCGCCTTCTCAAATGACTGCGAGGGCGGCGCACAGTTCGAAAAATGATCAGTCCGACGCCTTCAGCTTCAGCAGCGGCTCCTGAAACCGCAGCAGGCGACCGGCATTGCCCAGCACCAGCAACGTGCTCAGGTTGTGCAGCAATGCAGCGATCATCGCCCCCGCTGCACCGAGCCAGCCGAAGGCCGCGAACACCACAATGGCCAGCGTCCAGCCCAGGCCAATGATCACGTTCACTTGCAAGGTCCGTCGACACTGACGACTAAGGCGCACGCAGGTGCCGAGCCGACGCAGGTCGCTGCCGATCAGCACGATATCGGCGGAGGCCAGCGCGATGTCCGCGCCACCCGCGCCCATCGCCACACCGACCACTCCCGCTTTGAGCGCCAGCGAGTCATTGATCCCGTCGCCGACCACCATCGGCCGGAAGCCGTTGTCGATTTCCTTGAGCACTCGATTGAGTTTGTCTTCGGGCAACGCCTGGGCTTCGACTTCGTGCAGGCCGACATCCTTGGCCAGTGTCTGCGCGACGCTTTGCCGGTCACCGGTCAACAGCAGTTGTCGTCCCAATCCGAGGTCACGCAGTTCACTCAGCGCAAATCGCGCTTCCGGTTTGACGGTGTCGGCCAGCAACAGCCAGGCGAGGAATTCGCCGTTCAATGCCAACCCGGCAATCGGGCCATCGTGTTCGGGGATCGCCGTGGTCGGGATGCCCAACTGCGCAAACAGCTCCGGGCGCCCGAGCGCGGCCTCGCCTTGCTCCGTCCCGGCGACCACGCCCAACCCCTGCCGCTCATGAATATCGGTCAGCACCAGCACCTGTTCCGCGCTGACCAGTCCGGCCAGCGCGCGGCTGACCGGATGGCTGCTCGCCGCACCCAGGCTTGCAGCCAGCGCCATCACCGACCCGTGATCCGCTCGCGGGCTGTTGATCGACTGCAAGCGCAGCGTGCCGTAAGTCAGAGTGCCAGTCTTGTCGACGACCAGCGAAGTGAGATCAGCCAGCTCCTCAAGAAATGCCGAACTGCGAATCAGAATCCCGTGCCGCGCCGCCACCGCCACCCCGGCAATCGCCGTGGCCGGCGCTGACAACACCAGCGCGCATGGGCATGCCGCCACCAGCACCGCGAGCATCGCCTGTGCATCGTTGGTGATGAACCAGGTCACCGCCGCGAGCAGCAACACCAGCACCATGTAACTGCCGGCATAACGTTCAAGCAAACGGGTGATCGGTGGCTTGGAGCGTTCGGCGTTCTGCATCAGCGCGATGACTTTGCCGAGGGTAGATTCATCCCCGGTACGGGTCACTTCGATTCGCAGCAACCCGTCGAGGTTGATCGCGCCGCCGAACACCGCCATGCCGACGCCCGCCTCCACCGGTACCGACTCACCGGTGATCGACGCCGTGTCGAGGCTGGCCTGGCCGGATAAAACCCGACCGTCCGCCGGCACCCGATCCCCGGCGCGCACTTCGACGTTATCGCCGGCCTTGAGCGTGCCGTTGTCGACTTCGATGATCGAGCCGTCCGCCTGCACCTTGCGCGCATGGCTGCGGGTCAATTGGCCGAGGGCATGAATCGCTTCCTGGGAACCGATCACACTGCGCTCTTCCAGCACGTGGCCGAAGATCATGATGATCGGCAACAACGCGGCCGTGAGCAGATCACCCGTGGCCCAGGCTCCTATCATTGCCAGGGCGATCAACTGGTCGGTGATGCCGTGCAGGCTCGGATAACGCAGGCTGAACCACGCCGAACGCATTACCGGCACCGCGACTAATAAAGAAGCGAATCCGAGCAACAACTGACTGACGCCGGTTTGCTCCGGCATCAGCCAGCGCCAGATCAGCCCCAGACCGAGCAAGCCGAGGGCGAGCATCGCCAGGGTCAACTGGCGCGCGGCGCGGCGTTGTTCGGCCGAGGACAACAGGCTCGGAGCGGAGGTGGTTGCAGTCATTGGCTGGCTCCCTGAATGATCAGGCGTGAATCGTCTTTCGGATCAACCGTGGTCACCGAACCGGCCTGACCGAGAATCTTCGGCATCCGCTCGCGGTACAGACGCAACAGCAGTTGCGGGTCCGTGCCCTGCTGTTGCGCCTTGGCCAGACTCAACACCGTCGCCGTGTCGGCGGAGGCTTTGGCCAGGCGCTCACCGGCCTGGGCGTGGGCGACTTGCAGCGTGCGGTCGGCTTGCTCGTTGGCGGACTGGGTGAGTTTCTCAGCTTCCGTGCGGGCATTGGCGACCGCTTTGTCGGCTTGCTGGCTGGCGGTGAGGACGGCGTTGAACGCACTCACCGCCGGCTCCGGCAGACTCGATTGCACATCGACCCTCGCCACTTCGATGCCGATGCCCTGCCCGCTCGCCTTCAACTCGGCGAGACGTCGGTTGATGCCTTGCACCAGGTCACCGCGCAACCTTTCACGACGTTCGGCAGCCTGATTATCAGCGCCGATCAACTCCGGTCGCGCCACCAGAATCGTGTCCAGATCCCGCGCTGCCGTCAGTGCGACTGCGCTACGCGTTACCACTCGATCCAGCGCCGGCAGCACATGTTCGCCTTGCAGTACGAAGTCATAGGGATCGGTGACTTTGTAGAACACCCGCACATCCAGCTGCACAACACCGGCATCACCGGTGAGCAGATAACCGGAACCGGCCAGCGCATCACTCAGCGGCGTGGCGAAGGTTGCCACGCGATCCGCCTGCAGGGCCTGATCGCTGCGCAGCAAGTTTTCCACTCTGCGCTCGATCACCCGATCCGCCGCCGGCAATAAAACCACCTGTTCGAACGGCTGCGGCCACGCCAACAACAGCCCGGCATTCTGAATGCGATCCAGCGCTCCGAAATGCAAAACCACCGCTCGGTTTTGCGGATCGATCTGCCGGACATTGGAAAATGCCCAGGCCAATGCCGCGAGCACGGTTACCGCGTACAGCGCGAAAAACGCCAAACGTCCTGCTTGAATCCACGGACTGTTCAGCGAATGTGTTCCACGTGGAACTTCATTCATGGCTGCAATCCGCTCTTGCTGTCGAGATTCGGCGGACCGTCGACCAACACCCGGAATGGCGCGGCGTCGGTGCGCAGGATCAGTTTGGTGTCTGGCGAAACGATAGTGCCGAGGGTGTCCAGCGAACGAAGCAAGTTATACAGCTGCGGCGAACCGGCGTAAGCACGCCCGTAAATCTGCGCCGATTCCACCCGCGATTGGGCTTCGATATCGGCGGCTTTCACCGTGGCATCGGCTTGCACGATTCGCGCATCGCGTTCGGCGGCGGAGCGGATCTGCGCCGCTTCACGTTTGCCGATGGCAGTGCGTTCGGTGGCGATGGTTTCACGCTCTGCGCGCATCCGGTCAACCGTTGCGGTCAGGGTCACCGATGGCAATGTCAGCCGTTCGATGCCCACCTGCACCACGCGAACGCCATAAGTGGCGAGCAGTTGCTGATCGATTTGCTGACGCAACTGCGCTTCAAAATCGGCGATGCGAACCTGACTGGCATCGGTGTTCACCAGATTGGCCAGATCGAAACTGCTGGCCGTGGTTTCCAGTGCCGAGCCGACAAACGTGCGAATCTGCCGCGCCGCTTCGTCCGGCTGGTTCTGCACCGCGCGCATAAAGCGCTGCACGTTGTCGGGATCGCCCTGCACCTGCCAGGCCACGTACGCCTGCACGATGATGCGCAGACCGTCGCGGGTGCCGACATCCTGCAAGCCGCTGGAGGTCGTGCGCAAACGCAGATCCACCGGGATCGCCGCTTCGAACGGCGCCGGCCAACGCCAGCTCAGTCCCGGTTCCAGCAACACGCGGGACGGGTTGCCGAAACGGGTGATGACCGTGGCTTCACCGGAGCGCACTTGCACCAGGCTCGCCGCCGCGATGGCAAACGCCACCAGCAATGCCGCCCAGCCCATGCGTTTCCACGGAAAAGGCCCCGCCTCTTCCGGCGCACCGTGGTGATGGTGATGATGCCCGTGATGGTGATGACCGCCGCCATGAGCATGATCGTGGCCGCTGTGGTCATGGTGATCGTGAGTGTGCGACTGGCTCAATGGGTGGCTCCTGGCTGAGCGGTGGTGCGCGCCGGATCTACCGGCAGCGTGAACGTACGCAGGTCGATGGTCGGTGCGTTAGTGCTGCCGCCCAGGCGATGGTCGAGTACCAACAGTTTGGCTTTGCTCAAACCCTGGCTGAGTTGGCTGAGGTATTGCTCCAGCACAAAGGCCTGGCCGGCGCTGGCGTAGGCTTTTTGTTCGGCGCTGAATTTCAGATCCGCCGCCCGGGCGGTGGCATTGATTTCGTGGGCGTTGGCACTGGCCTGGTCCCGCGCGAGGCTGGCCTGCAACTGCGCCTGATTACTCGCTTCGGCAGCGGCACCGCGCTCGCGGGAGATCAACGCCTGAGCACCGATCTGAGCCGCCTGCACGCTGTGATAGGCATTGGCCGCCCCGGCCGGTGGGTGAATCGCTTCGACTACCGT
Source organism: Pseudomonas sp. R15(2017) (assembly GCF_002112685.1). Taxonomy (NCBI): domain Bacteria; kingdom Pseudomonadati; phylum Pseudomonadota; class Gammaproteobacteria; order Pseudomonadales; family Pseudomonadaceae; genus Pseudomonas; species Pseudomonas sp. R15(2017). Next base: position 144,150 of record NZ_NEII01000001.1, on the reverse strand, counting down.
GGCGAGAATTTCCACACCGCTGTCGAGTTTCTGCAGATCGCTTTGCACGGCGCGGCCGATTTCTTCGGCGAGCCCGGTCCTGTCCTCGCCGAGCAATCCGTCGAGGGTACGCGAGGCAAAGTCATGCACCAGAATCCGGCTGGCGGTGCTGCGGATCAGCGTCGGCACATCGGCGCTGTTGTAAGTGGCGGCCAGCGCGGCTTGATCGCTCAGACCGATGCGATAGACGAAGCGCACGTCCATGTTGACGATCTGAAAGCTCTGCTGATCGCCACGGCTGCTGGCGATCACCTGTGACTTGTCATTGACGTGGCTGGCGTCCCACAAACGGTTGGCGGTGAGTGGCGCCGGGCCTTCTGCCGGGTCCAACTGCACGGGTGCCGGGTTCTCGCCGACGCTGGTCGCCAGTTCATGCACCACGCCGTTCTCAACATTCAGCACACGCCCCAGTGGCCAGGGCAAACCCGCATGCAGCCCCGGCCCGAACACCTGCACCGGTTTGCCGAAGCGCTCGTAGATGCCACGGCTTTGCATCGGAATTTCGTGAAGGCCGGTGAGCAACCAGCCCACCGTTGCTACCAGCACCAACACCGGCAAGAACGCGCGGCGCATGTAACTGAAGGCCCAGATCTGACGCAGATCGATGCCGAAGCGGTTATGCAGTTCATGCTGCAACGCGAGCAACGGTTGTGGCGGCCAACGCAGCAGATCAGCGACAAAACTGCGGGCCAGCAGCACCGGTTCGAGTTGCTCGCGGCGCGGGCTGAACAGCGACAGCAGCGCACGCAGCAGCAATTCCAGAGCAACCAACCCCGGCAAAATGCCAATCAACACTGCCAGCCGCACCGGCCAGATTGCACTGTCACTGGCGAACAACAAACACAGCGCGCCCAGCACCAGACTGATGATTGCCACTCGAGTCAGCTGCGCCAGCGCTCCGGCCTCGGGCCATTGCGCCGGGTTTTCCTGCGCCAGCTGTCGCTCCAGTACCAGCAGAGCGAACGCCAAGAGCAACGCGATGGCCGCGCCGACCGTGGCGGACACCCCCACACCCGCCGCCGGCAGCGTCAGATTCCACATTTGCTCGATGCTTAACAGCGCCAGCAACGACCACCCGCCCAGCCACAACGTGGCTGCGCCGATCTGCCCGAGCAGCTGCAGACTGCGCTGGCTCATGCGATCCAGCAGTCGCTCGTACCAGCCTTCTGGCGCAGGTTCTTCAGCAGCCGTCACCGGCACCACGGGATTGATCACCCGCGCCCGCCATTGCGTCACCCACCACGCCGATTGCAGCCCGGCCACCAGCACCAGCAGTGCCGCGCTCTGATTGACCAGCAGCGCGGGCCACAGCGATTGCGGCGCAAACAGCCCGACAAAAAATGCCAGCACCCACCCTGCACCGGCCAACGCAGCCAGACCGATCGCCAGGCGACGCAAGCGCCGGCCCTGCGTCGCCGCTTGCTGAAAGCGCGGCAACCCGGTGACCGGCGTGCCTTCATCCAGATCGACTTGCATATCCCCCCAAAACCCTTGGCTCACTGCACATATCGTTACGATATAACGAAAGTCGTGAAATATTTGTACTCATTTGCATCATTCAAAGATGCGCAACCTGTCGCTTGCCTGAAGCCTTGACCGAAATGTCGGGAAACGCTCATATTACGTTCGTAATTTTTAGCACGAACTACTTTTACTGATCCGCATCCTTCAGCCAGGAGCAAGAGCATGAGCAACTATGACGTGGTGATTCTGGGCGGTGGCCCCGGCGGTTATAACGCAGCGATCCGCGCCGGCCAGCTGGGCCTCAAGGCCGCGTGCGTCGAGGGTCGCGCCACGCTGGGTGGTACCTGCCTGAACGTCGGCTGCATGCCGTCCAAGGCGCTTTTGCATGCGTCAGAGCTCTACGAAGCGGCCCTGGGAGCGGAGTTCGCCAACCTCGGCATCGAAGTCAAACCCACGCTCAACCTTGCGCAAATGATGAAGCAGAAAGACGAAAGCGTGAGCGGCCTGACCAAAGGCATCGAGTTCCTGTTCCGCAAGAACAAGGTCGACTGGATCAAAGGCTGGGGCCACATCGACGGCCCCGGAAAAGTCAGCGTGACCGGCGATCAGGGCAGCAGGATCGAGCTCACCGCAAAAGACATCGTCATCGCCACCGGCTCCGAGCCCACTCCCCTGCCCGGTGTGGAGATCGACAACAAGCGCATCCTCGACTCGACCGGTGCGCTGTCCTTGAGCGAAGTGCCCAAGCATCTGGTGGTGATCGGCGCTGGCGTAATCGGTCTCGAACTCGGCTCGGTCTGGCGCCGGCTCGGCGCGCAGGTGACCGTAGTGGAATACCTCGACCGCATCTGCCCCGGCGTCGACGGCGAAGCCGGCAAGACCCTGCAACGTTCGCTGAGCAAACAGGGGATCAGCTTCAAGCTGAGCTCGAAAGTGACCAGTGCCACTTCATCGGCCAACGGCGTACAACTCAGCGTCGAGCCCGCCGCTGGCGGCAGCGCGGAAATCCTTGAAGCCGATTACGTTCTGGTGGCCATCGGTCGTCGTCCATACACCCAGGGCCTGGGCCTGGAAAACGTCGGCCTGAGCACCGACAAACGCGGCATGCTCGCCAATAAACAGCATCGCACTGAAGCGCCTGGCGTGTGGGTGATCGGTGACGTGACCTCCGGGCCGATGCTCGCGCACAAGGCCGAAGACGAAGCCATGGCCTGCATCGAACAGATCGTCGGCAAGGCCGGCGAGGTCAATTACGACCTGATTCCCAACGTGATCTACACCCGCCCCGAGCTGGCCAGCGTCGGCAAGACCGAAGAGCAGCTGAAGGCCGAAGGCCGGGCGTACAAGGTCGGCAAATTCCCGTTCACCGCCAACAGCCGGGCGAAGATCAATCACGAGACCGAAGGCTTCGCCAAAGTCATCGCCGATGAGCGCACCGACGAAGTCCTCGGCGTGCACCTGGTCGGCCCGAGCGTCAGCGAAATGATCGGCGAGTTCTGCGTGGCCATGGAGTTCAGCGCCTCGGCCGAGGACATCGCGCTGACCTGCCACCCGCATCCAACCCGCTCCGAAGCGTTGCGTCAGGCGGCAATGAATGTCGAGGGGATGGCGACGCAGATGTAAGCACTGTGCGAATACTTCCCGCGCAATGCGGGAAGTATCAGGACGGCAGATGCCCCAGCGGCAACGCGCCGGGCGTCTTCACCGTGTGGATCGCAAAATTGCTGCGGATATCGCTCACCCCCGGCAGCTTCAACAGGCACCCGGTGAGAAAGCGGTCATAGGCGCGCAGATCCGGCACCACCACTTGCAGCAGAAAGTCCGATTCCCCGGACACCAGAAACGCGGAAATAACCTCCGGCAATGCCGTCACCGCCCGGTGGAATGCCTCGGCCTGTTCGTCGTTGTGCCGCTCGACCTTGACCCCGACAAACACCGTCAGCCCCAACCCCACTTCATCACGATCCAGATTGGCCTGATAACCGCGAATCACCCCGGCCTCCTCCAGCATCCGCACCCGGCGCAGGCACGGCGATGCCGACAGACCGATTTCGTCAGCCAGCTGCACATTGCTCAGGCGCCCGTCCCGTTGCAGCGCGGCGAGAATCTTGCGATCAAAGGCATCCAGTTTCATGGCTGGCAGATCCTGATGGCTTAGGCGGTGAAGGAGCGCAGATTATGCCAATTCAGAGGCCTTTAGAAGCTGACTACGCAACCACCTGCCCTGCCCTTCGGCTCTAAACTGAGGCGACCGAATCGACGACGAAGGGGTGCGACATGGCTAGTCTCTGGCTGTTTTTCCTGGCGCTGGCAGTGGTCTTTCTGTTGCCCGGCCCGGACATGATCCTGCTGTTGCAGACCGGCGCCCGCCAGGGTCGCGGCGTAGCGCTGGCCACGGCGGTGGGCCTGGCCGTTGCCCGAGGCTGTCATGTAGCGCTCGCGGCATTGGGGCTGGCGGCGCTGTTCAAGGCGGCGCCGTGGACGTTCGATGCCGTGCGAATCGCCGGGGCGGCGTATTTGCTGTGGATTGGTATTCAATGCCTGCGCACTACGTTGCTGCCGGATCTGAACGCCGGCACCCTCACGGACAGTCATGCGCAGTGGTACGCCGCCATCCGTCGCGGCCTGTTGACCAACCTGCTCAACCCGAAAGCGTTGCTGTTCTGCTCGGTGTTGCTGCCGCAGTTCATCGTGGCAAATGGCGCACCGGTGCTGACGCAATTCGCCGCGCTTGGCGCGATGCTGGTGGGCGCCGGTCTGTTGTTCGACAGCGCCTACGCCCTGACCGGCGCCGCGCTGGGCCGCTGGCTGAAGCACAACCCGACGGCCCAACGGGTGCAACAGTGGCTGTTCGGCAGCCTGTTGATCGGCTTCGCCGTGCGCCTGACGTTTGTCCAGCAGGCTTAGGTTTTGCGAGCCTTGCGCTGGCGGCGGGTGATCAGCAAGAACGCCACAGCGGTGAGGGCCACGATCGCTCCGATCTGAACCGGCCACTTGTACGGCCGCAGTGTCGAACGCACCGAGTCGGTCACCTGAGTGACGTAGCGCTTGTCGGCACTTTCGAAGTCCGGATAAGGACACTGATGGCCGAAATCTACGGCCCACGGCACGTACGGCCCTTCGTCGACATAGCGTTTGTACAAGGCGCTCTGCTCTTCCAGGCTGCTGTTCCAGCCCGCCGCCGAGCACAACACGGCGGCGAACGCCTGACTGGTGTGCGGCAGATTATCCGCCGCCCGGCTGGCCAGCGCCGTGGCGACAAACCGATAGTGAAAACGCTCATCCGGCTGCGCTTCACTGGTCTTCTGACGCTGCACTTCGGCTTCGCTGACCAGCGGGCCGACTTTCAGCTCGGTATTTTCCAGGCTGTAGTTGCCGCCGAAGGTCGCGTAATCCGGAGCCATTTCATAGCCCAGGATGTCCATGCCCCACTCACGGGCCGTCCACGCGGCATTGAACAGCGCGCTGGCACGCTTGGTCGGCCACCAAGCCGAGTCGGCCTTGAGGCGTTGCTGGCCATAGAGCCGGGCCTTGTTCTGCAGATCAGCATTGTCGAAATAACCGACCGCTTCTTCGTAATGCCCCTCACGCAACAGGCGCCGACCCAGCAGATTGCGCAGGCTGGCGGCCACTGGCAGCGGCACGTAATTGTCGCGATCCTGCTGGCTCAGCGCGGGCGGTGCCGGGACGTTGGTATCGACATAGTTTTTCAGCTCATCGACCGTCAGCACTCGCTCGGCCACGGTCGCGGCGTCGAACCAGTAAATATGCTGGCTGCGATACAACTGGTCGAAGGCCTGCAGGTACTCGCCACGTTGCAGCGCAAGAATTGCGCTTTCACCTTCGACCCGGCATTTGGGCTGCACGGTTTCGAGATTCCAGTCGGCGGTGCGCCGCTCGCCCCAGGATTCGTCCTGCGGGAACGCTTGCGCAGCTTTCGCATAGGCCGCAGCTGCCGCGTTCCTGTCGCCATCGCGCACCGCCAGTTTTGCCCGCAGCCACCACGCCAGACCGCTGTCGCCCGCGTGTTCGAGGAACGCCTTGGCGCTGGCGTAATCGCCTTGCTGATAATTCATCGCCGCCAGGCGATCAGCGTTGTCGAGGCTGCCTCGGGTACTCGCTTGCAGCGCCTTGACCAGCTTCTTCTCGTTCGGCGGTTCATCGCCGAACGACCAGCCAATGCGGCTAATCAGCGAGGCGGTCACCAGTTGCTGCACGGCTTCGCGGCGCAGCAATTTCGCCAGCCGATCTTCGGGCTCCTCGGCCAGTTCGTTCATCAACTGCTTCAGCGAGGTGTAACCGACGTTCGAGCCATGCAGGTTCTGCGCGGCATACAGCTTGATGGCGTTGTTCCAGTCACCCGCCATGCGCAGCGCCCGCGCCTCTTCGCCAAGGCTGGCCACACCCAGTTCCAGCGGATCGCTGAAACCGTCGATGCTCAGTTGCCGCGTCTGGCGGAACGCGTCGATAGCGTTTTCCCAGGCTTCAAGCGCATCGCCCGCTTCGCTGCTCATGGCAAAGAACGCCCGGCCCAGAGAATAGGCAGCCCAGGTGCTGCGTAACGCCCGCTGATCGGCCGGCAGCGCCAGCAACTGACGGAAATACTCGACCGCCAGTTGATGGTCACCGGCGCCGAACGCCACCGCGCCCGCCACATACAGACGCAGTTCCGCCGGCAGGCTCGCGCCCTGCACGTCAACCTGATGCGCATCGGTCAGGCCGCGCAGTTGTTTGACCAGCGCTTGCTGTTCAGGGGTCAGGCCGATCTGCTCGGCCTTGTCGCGCACCTCGGCGGGATCTGGCGCCTCGGCGTAGATGTCATCCGGATTGTGGGTGGTGGCGGTAACGTTCTTCAGCCCGGCAATGGTTTTGCCGAGGCGACTGATCTCGAATCTGAAGTTGCCCTCCGGCAGTTCCGCCAGTGATTGCCCACGATCATCGAGCAGACGCATCGGAAAATCCGGGCCGCAGGCCAGCGCCGAGCCCAGCGGCAGGCTGAGGCTCAGGTAAAGCAGATGGCGGGGCCAGTTACGGGTCAACATGCGAACCTCCTTGATCAATATTTGCGCAGCGTGCCCAACCGATCGCCCGCTGCCCGCCCGCCGGCAGGCGGCCGTCGCGCAGGCGGGTGAAGGTAAGCAGATCCGCCGTCTGTTGCAACGCATAACCGGCGAGCGCGTCAGCCCCTTCGCAGCCCCGGGCCTTGAGGGTGATGCGGGCGGGCCAGGCGCTGTCGAGGTTACCGACATTACGCAGGGCGATGTCTTGCAGGCCATTCTGATTGGTGAACGTGAGGCCGAGCTGGCTGCTCAATGCATCGCCTCGGGCGACCGCACGCAGCGTGCTCAGGCTCCAGGCTCTGCGGTCGTTGGCCAACGGCAGGCGAAACCAGATCAGACCGGCCAGGTGCGCCGGGCGATCCTCGCGAAGTTCAATGGCCAGCCGGCCCAGTTGTTGCGGATCGGCGAGCAATTCGCGCCGCTGGCCACCGCGCTCGAGCGGCACTTCGCTTTCCACCACCGGGGCGCCATCGACATCCGGCAATAGCGCCACGCCATAAGCCGGCAGCGCCAGATAAAACGGTTTGTCGGTCACCCGCCCCCAGGCCTTGGCCCAGCGCCGCGCCTGCTCGGGATCGAACAGACCGCGACGCGGATCGCTGACGGCATGCACCTGCAACACACTGCTGTCGACGGTCGCCAGCAGCGCCGGCAACTGCGGGCTGTCGAGCCAGGCAGGTAACGCAGTGATGCTCAGGCGCAGATTGGCCGGCAATGCGTCGCGCAAGTGGGTGAGGAATTCGGTGTAAGCGGACAGTCGGGCACTGCCGGCGTCATGGTCGATCTCGACGCCACTCAGGGTCAGTCCCTGCCCTTGCCAGTCGGCTAGTACTTGAAGGATTTGCGCCGTAACCGCTTGCGGGTCGAGCGCCTTGAGCTGGCCGTCGAGGCGAATCACCGCGATCAACGGCCGGGCATCGCGTTTCAGCAACTCGGTATCGATGCGTGCCCGGCTCCATCCGGCATTCGGGAAAGCCTGCAACGCCAAGACCCGCAACGTCGAAAAGTCGCTGCGACTGTCGTTCAGCGCAGGTTCATGGGCCGGCGTCCATTGCCGTTGCCAGACGTAAAGCTGCTGGTCGAGCGGCACTGCGTCCTGTCGTTCACAAGCACACAGCAACAACACAGCCACCAGGGCTGACCACCCGATGATAAAGCGCATACCTTGCAGATCCCTGAGACATCAGGCTGCAAGGTTACACAAAAGCGCTCAGGGCTTGCGGGCAATGATGACCTGACTTTTCGCCACCACCGCATCCAGCGCCTGCTTGATCTGCGCGCCGCGCGGCGAGTCGAGCACCGCTTGCCAGGTATCGGCCCAATGGTTGAGCAGCGGATGATCCGGGTTGCTGAATTCGACCTTGGCTTCCCAGAACAGCATCATCCACATTGACCAGTAAAAGCCGTACTGGCTATGGCTGATGATCTCGAGTCCCGCCTCGCTGACCATCGCCTTGAACTGCTCTTCGCTGATGATGCGAATGTGGTTGGGCTTCTGGAAATACTCCGGCGCGGCAATGTCCTTTTGCAGGTCTTCGGAGCTGGGGTGCGGCACGCTCAGCAAATACAGCGCGCCCGACTGGCCGACACGTACCAGCTCGGCAAGGAACTGCGCCGGGTCGTCGACGTGCTCGATGACTTCCGTGGACACCACGCGAGTGGCCGTGCCATCGGCGATCGGCAGCGGATTACAGTCGGTCACGTGGCATTCGACGCTGCGCGCCGGCGTATCGCTCAGGCGCTGGCGGGTCGCCTCGACCTTGGCGCCGTCGATGTCGGCAATGATGATCTTCGCCCCGCGCATGCCGCAGAAATGCACGTTGCCACCGTCGCCGCAGCCAACGTCGAGCAAGGTGTCATCGGCGGTCACCGGGAAGCCTTTGAACAGCTCACCGGTTTGCTGGTTGAACCAGCCGCTGAGCATCGCGTCGTGCAGGCCGAGCATGTAAGGGTCGACCTTGTCGGCGACCGGTGCGACAGCGTGTGCGGGGGCCGGAGCCGCCGTGAGTTTTTTCAAAAGGCTCAGCATGAGGTGGCTCCAGGGGACGAGACGACGGTTCGCGAGGTGCCGAGGCGTTTCACCAGCGTGGCGCCTCGATTGCGCATGGGCATTTCGATCAAGCGGTAATTGAGTTCGCTGAGCAGCACGATCAGGCCACCGGCAATCAGCAGCGTCACGATCGGATGCCCCGCCGGGCTCGGAAGATCGGCGCTCTGCAAACGAAAGGTCAGTTCCCGCACCAGTTGATAGGCCGGGATGTGGATCAGGTAAATGCCGTAGGAGCGGCTGCCGATCCAGGCCATCAGTCGTTGCAGCCTGCCGGCCGGCAGCAGGTAATTGCGGTCGTACGAAGCAATCCACACCAGAACGGCGCTGAGCACGGCGATAGACCCGATGCGGTAACCGGCAAAAGTGAAACGGTCGGTGGCCATGAAGCTCAGCAGCGCTGCGAGGCCGATCAGCGCCAACACTCCGGCCCATGGCCGACGCAGGAATACCGGCTGCCAACGGCAGTAACCCGGCTGCACGCTCCACATCGCCAACAGCACGCCCAACGCCAGCGCATCCGTGCGAATCACCATCAGCAGCGGCGTACGCACCGTGAACAACTGCACCGCCACCAGTGCCAGCAATGCCCACACCAGGTGCTTGCGGCACAGCAGGATCACTAGCGGGAACAGCAGGTAGAACTGCTCTTCCAGCGCCAGACTCCAGTAGACGAAACTGCTGCCGTATTCGTAATGAAAGAACGCATCGGCAAAGCGGAAGTTGGCGTACTGCAGCACCCCGGCCAACGTGGCCTGGACGTTGGCGGACCACGTGCCGAACGCCCCTGATCGATTGAGAAACACGCACGCCAGCAGCATCAGCGCCAGCCATAGCCAGGCCGAGGGCAACAGACGAAACGCCCGACGCAGCCAGAAATTGCGCGTCTGCTCCCAGTATTCCCGGCGGTTGCTGCAACCGCGCAGCGCCGGAATCAGGCTGCGGGCGATGACAAACCCCGAGATCGCAAAAAACAGGTCAACGCCCCACCATGGCTGCGCCCAGGCATGGATCCTTTCAAGCAGCGGCACCGGGTCGGTGAACAGGCTGCCCTGCAAGTGATGAAACAGCACGCCGAGTACCGCAATAGCACGCAGCACTTCGATGTCCATGATCCGCTTGCCGCTCATGACACTCGTCCTGCATCGAGCGGTTTGCGGGCGATGATTACCTGACTCTTGGGCATGAATCGGTCGAGTATCTGCTTGATCGCCAATCCGTCTGGCTGCGCCAGCAAGTCCTGCCAGGTTCTGGCCCAACTCTCCATCAACGGTGGATACGGCGCCTGGATCCGGTCGCGCACGGCCCCCCCGAGGTCACGCCCGGCAGCCCGTTCGCTGGCCCAGAAAAAAATCATGCCCATCACCCAGAAAAACCCCGTGGCCTGACGATGCTCGATCACCAGACCGGCATCCTCCACCAGTGCCGCGAAGCGCTCCGGGGTAAAGATCTGCACATGATTGGGTGACTGGTAATAACCCGCCGGGGCAATGCCCTGCTGCAAATGCTCACCCACCGGCGCCGGGACACTGAGCAGGTACAGCGCACCGGGACGACCCATGCGTACCAGCTCGGCCATGAACGGCTCGGGCTGATCGATGTGCTCCAGCACTTCCATGCACACAACCTTGCTCGCACAGCCATCGCTCAGTGGCAGTGGCAGGCTGTTGCTGACCAGGCCGAGACTGGCCTTGCGGCTCTGCGCCTCGACTTGTCGGGCGAGGTCGCGCACCTTGTCGTGTTCGCTGTCGGTGAAGATCACCGAGGCCCCCTGGCGCACGGCGAACAATGTCGCCACGCCCTCACCGCACCCCACGTCGAGCAGGGTGTCGTCCGCGTCAATGGCAAAGCCCTTGAGCAACTCGCCACTGTCGCCGTGAAACCAGCCGTCGAGCATGGCATCGTGCAGGCCGACGTCCCGCGGCGACACGCTGACGGACACAGGATCCGGCAGAGAGTCCGGCACCGATGGCGCAACCCGACGCAAACGCCTCAGCCATGCGCGGATCATGCGCCCGTGGCTTCCGTTGCAGCGATAGCGCGGAGCTCGTGCACTTGAGCGAGAAAATCGCGCAAACGCTGCTCGGCCACCGCCTGACTGCAGAACGCCTGGAGACTGGCAACGGCTTGCGCCGACATTTGCGCATAACGCCCGGGATCGTTCTTCGCCACCTCATAGCTGTCGCGATAAGCCACGCAGACCGATGCCCAGTTGGTCATGTAACGCAACGTGCGGAATGCCCTGCGCGGGTCGTGAGGCCAGGCCGTGAGTTCATCGGTGGACTCGACCAAAAAGGCGTTGTCGGTGCTCAGGTAATCGATCATCGCCGTGGTACGCGGCGCCACGGCCGGTTTGCCGCAGGACATGAATTCCATCAGCGGCAGGCACTGGCCCTCGCCGTAGGAAGTGTTGACCACGTAACGGGTGGCCTGCACCAGACGCTCGTAGTCGGCGTCCGCGAGGTAGCCGTAAATCAGCACGATGCGGCAGCGGTAGGTCTGGTTTTTATACAGGTGATGAAGAATGTCGCTGAGCGCTTCTTCGGCATCGTGATGCGTGAGCTTGAGTACCAGCGTCGCGTCTTCGACGTCGCGGAACGTCACGCAGAAGGCGCTGAGCATGTCTTCCCAGTTCTTGCGTCCGTCACCGGGATTGAACACCGACGTGTAGACGACACCGTCCAGCAGCAACTCCTGCTCGCGCACCGGTGCCTGGAAATCGATGCCCTTGCCACGGCGCAGGTGTTTCGGGCCGAACGCATTGAGATCGAGCTGACGACTGTCGGCGACCAGCCCTTTGATCGTCAGGCGCACCGGCCCTGTCGAGGGCTGCCCCTGAAGCTGCGCGCCCCGGGCTGCAAAGCGATCCCACACCGGCGCCGGCACCGCGACAATCGGGTAATCGGCGCCCATGGCCTCGCGCACGGCGTTGACCGTGTAGCTGGAATGGGTGATCGCCGCGCCGCAGGCCCGGAGCACCGTGCGCCAGTCATTGCGAGGCTCGTTGTCGAAGGGTTCATTGGGGATGGTGCTGAACTCCCAGGCGAACACCGGCAGCGTCGGGCACGCCAGGTGGATCGGCGTGCGGTGCGGCGGCGAGAACGAGAGGAACACGCAGGGCTCGCCACGGGACAGGCACTCCAGGTACAGCGCATCGACTTCGCGCGCCGGATCGACGACTTCCACCACACGCCCAAGGCGTTCGAGCACCGGCCGGTATTCCTTGAGCACGAAGTAATAGCTGTACTCCGAACGACCGAGGTTCTGCGCAATGGTGTGCTGGTTGGTTTCCGAATGAATGATGATCAGCATGAGGCGTTGTCCGTCACGGGGGCGGCATCGACGGTCAGTGGCGCGAGGCCGAAAAAGTCCGCCATGCGCTGCTGCACTGGGGCAAACGCGCAGTAGTCGTGCATGCGCTCGACAGCAGCGGCAGACATCCGCGCGTACTCCTGCGGCTGCGCCTTGGCCATCCGGTAGCTGTTCTCATAGGCGCTTATGAGCGAAGACCAGTCCGGCCGATAGCGCAAAGTGCGGTAGATGATGCGGGTGTCCTGGGGCCAGATCGTCAGCTCTTCGCTGGATCGGACGACGAAGGCCACGGTGTCGTCGATGTAGTCTTCCATGGCCGTGTGATCCGGGGCGATCACCGGTTTGCCGCTGGACATGAATTCCATCAACGGCAGGCACAGGCCTTCGCAGCGTGAAGCGTTGACGTAAAAACTGGCGGCCTGGTAAAGCCGCGCGTATTGCGCATCGTCCAGATAACCGTGCATCACCAGCACCCGGCAGGCGAACGGTGTCAGTTGTGCGAGCAGGGTCATCAGTTCGCTGTAGTAGGACGCCAGATCGTTCTGGGTGATTTTCAGCACCAGCGTCGCGTCAGGCGTTTCGCGAAAGGCCCAGCAGAAAGCGGTGACCAGATGATGCCAGTTCTTGCGGCCGTCCCTGGGGTTGAACACGGTCACGTAGATCACGCCTTCTACCGTGACCTCGACCACCGAGGACGTGTCCGGCAGATCCAGCGGCGGTGGCTCGGCTACGGCCACCGCATGCGCTGCGGCAATGGCCGGCAGGCGTTTCTCGAGCCAGGCGTGTATGCGATCCGAGAGCAGATCCTGCACACCTTCCCAATACCAGTGATGCAGGAACTTCACCCGGTCTTCACCCGCCCCCAGCCACCACAGACGCAGATAATGGCGGGCAATCACCAGGCGGCGTTTGAACGTCAGCGGTGGTGGGCGTAGCGCCTCGATTTCGGCCAGTTGTTCGGCAGTCAGGGGCTTGGGCAACAGATCGTCGGCAGATAACGCCAGCGTGCGACTGTCGAAAATGCAGCCCTTGATGGCCAGGGTCGCGCCGGGATTGATCGGCGCACTGACATGTTGCTCACGAATGGCGGAGAAGTTTTCCCACAAGGGCGTCGGCAGCACGAGTACCGGAAAGTCCTCGCCCATGGCGCGGCGAATCGCGCGGGCGGTGTGGCTCGACAGCGTAATGACCCGTCCCTGTCGGGCGAGCATTTGCGTCCAGTCGTGGCGCGGATCATCGTCCCATGATTCATCGGGGATCGAATCGAATTCCCATGCAATCACGCAGATCGTCGGGCATTCAAGGTCGGTCGGGGTATTTTGTGGCGGCGTGAAGGACAGGAAAACGCTGCTTTCACCGGCGGCGAGCAGTTGCCGATAGAGTGGATCAACCTCGGCGCTGGTAGACACCACATGCACCCGCCCCAGGCTTTCCAGCACCGGGCGATAGGCCTTGAGCACGAAGTAGTAGCTGTATTCGGGACGCCCCAGACTCTGGCTGATGGAGCGGTCGTTGACGTCCGAGTAGAGAATGAAATTCATGGCATCCCACGGTGCAACCGCCATCCCGGCAGCTTCACGCTATGACGACCGAGCGTCGGATCGAACCGGCATCAGCGCTGTTCGTCCTGCGTCATCGGGCACGTCTCGTTCTTGTTTTAATGGTCGGTTTTACCCTGTCGCACGATCCTTGCGAAAAGCCGCCGGGGATCGCGACGAGGGGCATTCTAAACACATCCGTCGCGCCTTCGGGAACCGCCCGGCGAGAAAAACCCGACTACTCTGACGAGAACTGACCGGTCACGGTTTGGCCGGTTGAAATTGCTGCGCAATTGGCACAGATTGGCAGCCAAACAACTACAACAATGACTTCACCCTTTGTCTCGGCCGGATTTTCTCTCAGTCTGACGGACATTCCCTTAAAGCCTGTGGGAAGTGGTGAAAGTTAAAGACCAAGGGGTCGCTGTTTGAAAAAAAGTCTGTTCATCACGGGCCTGAGTGGGTTCGTAGGACAACACATCCAGTCACGTCTGCAAGAGGAAGACGCGTCGTGGCAACTGCTGCCTGTCGCCTCTGCCTATGACCTGACAAACCCGGACAGCCTCATTGACCTGTGGCCGCAACTGCCCGATGCGGTGATTCATCTGGCCGGCCAGACCTTTGTCCCTGAAGCGTTCCGAGATCCGGCACGTACCTTCGACATCAACCTGCTCGGCACCCTGAACCTGTTGCAGGCCCTCAAGGCCCGCGGCTTCAAGGGCACGTTTGTGTATGTCAGCTCGGGCGATGTCTACGGCCAGGTCGAAGAAACCGCACTGCCGATCACCGAGCAACAACCACCCTGCCCGCGCAATCCTTATGCAGTCAGCAAGCTGTCGGCCGAGTTTCTCAGTCTGCAATGGGGGTTGAGCGAAGGCTGGCCGGTGCTGGTGGCGCGCCCGTTCAATCACATCGGCACCGGGCAGAAAGAAAGCTTCGTCATCGCCAGCGCCGCACGGCAGATCAACCGCATCAGGCAAGGGCTGCAAGCGCCGCAACTGGAAGTCGGTGACATTGATGTCACCCGCGATTTCCTCGACGTCGGCGATGTGGTCTCGGCCTATTTCGCGCTGCTGGAAAAAGGCACGCCGGGACAGATCTACAACATTTGCTCGGGCCATGAGCAAAGCATCCGCAGCCTCATCGAACAGATGGCCGACCTGGCCCAGGTCAAGCTGCAACTGGTTCAGGATCCGGCACGCATGCGCCGCGCGGATCAGCGTCGCGTCTGCGGCAGCCACCAACGGCTGGCCCGGACCACAGGATGGACGCCGCAAATCACTACACAACAATCCCTGCGGGCGATCCTGTCCGACTGGGAGACGCGAGTACGACAAGAATGACAAAAAGTGCATTGATCACCGGGATCACCGGCCAGGACGGGGCGTATCTGGCCAAGCTGCTGCTCGACAAGGGTTACAAGGTTCACGGCCTTGTCGCACGGCGCAGCAGCGATTCACGCTGGCGCCTGCGGGAGATGGGCGTCGAAGCGGACATCGTCTACCTGGATGGCGACATGGCCGATGCCTGCTCGGTGCAGCGCGCGGTGATCAAGTCGGCGCCTGACGAGGTGTATAACCTGGCGGCCCAGAGCTTCGTTGCCGCCTCCTGGGACCAACCGGTAACCACCGGCATCGTCGATGGCCTGGGCGTGACTCACCTGCTCGAAGCGATCCGTCAGTTCAGCCCGCACACGCGTTTCTATCAGGCATCCACCAGCGAAATGTTCGGTCTGATCCAGGCCGAGCAACAGGACGAGAACACCCCGTTCTACCCGCGCAGCCCGTACGGCGTGGCCAAACTCTATGGCCACTGGATCACCGTCAACTACCGCGAAAGCTTCAACCTGCACGCCAGCAGCGGCATTTTGTTCAATCATGAATCGCCCCTGCGCGGCATCGAATTCGTGACCCGCAAGGTCACAGATGCCGCCGCCCGGATCAAACACGGCAAACAGCAGGAGCTGGCCCTGGGCAACATCGATGCCAAGCGCGACTGGGGCTTTGCCGGTGACTACGTCGAGGCCATGTGGCTGATGCTGCAACAGGACAAGCCCGACGATTTTGTGGTCGCCACCGGCGTCACTACCACCGTGCGCGAGATGTGCCGCATCGCCTTCGATCACGTCGGCCTCAACTATCGGGATTACGTGAAGATCGACCCGGCGTTTTTCCGCCCTGCGGAAGTCGAAGTGCTGCTCGGCAATCCGGCCAAGGCCCAGCGCGTGCTGGGCTGGAAACCGAAAACCGACCTCGACACCCTGATCCGCATGATGATGGATGCGGACATGAAACGCGTCGCCAAGGAGTAGGCCATGCTGATCCCCGTGATTCTGTCCGGCGGTGCCGGCACCCGTTTGTGGCCGGTGTCCCGGGAGGGCCATCCCAAGCCGTTCATGACCCTGCCCGACGGCCAGTCGCTGCTGGGCAAGACCTACCGCCGCGCCGCCGCGCTGCTGGACGGCTGGGGCGACATTGTCACGGTGACCAACCGCGAGTATTACTTCCAGAGCAAGGATCACTATCAGGCCGCGCACCTGTCCCGCCATCGCGGGCACTTCCTGCTTGAGCCCACCGGGCGCAACACCGCGCCGGCCATTGCGGCGGCGGCACTGTCGCTGCAAGCGCTGCACGGTGATGCCGCGATCATGGTGGTGATGCCCGCCGACCATTTGATCGTCAATGAAGAGGCGCTCAAAAGCGCGGTCGAACACGCGGTCAATCTGGCGAAGGACGGCTATCTGGTGACCTTCGGCGTGGTGCCGACCGCCCCGGAAACCGGCTTCGGCTACATCGAGACCGGCGCCCCGCTCAACGACCGCGGCGCGGCCAAGGTGCAGCGTTTCGTGGAAAAACCCGACCTGCAAACCGCCACCCATTACCTGGAAAGCGGCAACTTCCTGTGGAATTCGGGGATGTTCTGCTTCTCCACCGCAACGGTGATTGCCGAACTGGCGCTGCACGCCCCGGAGTTGCTGGAACAGACGCGCGCCTGCATGGCCGCCAGCGAACCGGTGGAAACCGCCGGTTGCCTGCAACAGGAATTGTCCGCGCAGCTGTTCGCCGAAATCACCGACATCTCCATCGACTACGCCTTGATGGAGCGTTCGGAAAAAGTCGTGGTGGTACCCGCCGGTTTCGACTGGAGCGACATCGGATCGTGGAGCGCGGTCGCCGCGCTGGTGCCGGCCGACGCCGATAACAACCGCGCCAGCGGCGAGGCGATCTTCATCGACAGCCGCAACAACTTCGTACAAAGCGAAGGCCGGCTGGTGGCCGCCGTTGGTGTGGAAGACCTGATTGTCATCGACACCGCCGACGCCGTGCTGGTAGCCCACGCCGACCGTGCCCAGGATGTGCGGCGGGTGGCCAAGCAGCTCAAGGACAAATCCCACGAAGCCTATCGCCTGCATCGTACGGTCAGCCGTCCGTGGGGCACGTACACCGTGCTTGAGGAAGGCCCGCGCTTCAAGATCAAACGTATCGTGGTCAAACCCGGCGGCAAGCTGTCGTTGCAGATGCACCATCACCGCAATGAACACTGGGTGGTGGTCGAAGGCATGGCCAAGGTCACCAACAACGGCAGCGGCACGACCCTGGTGGCGAAGAATGAATCGACGTTCATCGCCGCCGGTCACAAGCACCGTCTGGAAAACCCCGGCGTGATCGACCTGGTGATCATCGAAGTGCAAAGTGGCGAATACCTGGGAGAGGACGACATCGTCCGCTTCGAAGACCAATACGGCAGGACGGTGTGAATGCTGCTTTCCCTGTACCGCTCGCTGCACGACTATCGGGGTTTCATCCTCGGTAGCGTCAAGCGGGAGTTTCAAGCGCGGTATCGCAATTCGCTGTTCGGCGCGCTGTGGACGGTACTCAACCCGCTGTCGATGATCATCGTGTACACGGTGATCTTTTCCCACATCATGCGCGCCCGTCTGCCCGGCGTGGACGACGGCATGGCCTACAGCGTCTACCTGTGCGCCGGGCTGCTGACCTGGGGCCTGTTCTCGGAAATCACCCTGCGCAGCCAGAACATGTTTCTGGAAAACGCCAACCTGCTGAAGAAAATCAGCTTCCCGCGCCTCTGCCTGCCGGTGATCGTGCTGCTCAATGCCGGAATCAACTTCGCGATCATCATCGGCCTGTTCCTCGGGTTTCTGTTGATCAGCGGACGCTGGCCGGGCATGGCCCTGTTGGCACTGCTGCCGCTGCTGGCGTTGCAAGTGCTGTTCTGCGCCGGGCTGGGGATGATCCTCGGGGTGCTCAACGTATTCTTTCGCGATGTCGGGCAATTGTTCGCCATCTGCCTGCAATTCTGGTTCTGGCTGACGCCGATCGTGTATCCGCTGAGCATCCTGCCCGAGTGGGTGCAGCGTCTGCTGCAACTCAATCCGCTGACAAACCTGATCGGCAGTTACCAGAATCTGTTTCTCTATGGTCAGTGGCCGGTATGGAGTTCGCTGCTGCCGATCTTCGTCATCGGCCTGCTGTTGTGCGCGGTCGGCCTGCGCCTGTTCCGTCGGCGGGTCGGCGAAATGGTGGATGAACTCTGATGGGGCACGTACGCGTCACAGGCCTGGGCAAGGCCTACAAGCAGTACCCCACCCGCTGGAGTCGCCTGGCCGAATGGCTGATTCCGTTTTCGCCGATGCGCCATCGCCAGCACTGGGTGCTGCAGGACGTGAATTTCGAAATCGCCCCCGGTGAAGCGGTGGGTATTGTCGGGGTCAACGGCGCCGGGAAAAGCACCTTGCTCAAGATGATCACCGGCACCACCCAACCGACCTGCGGCCAGATTCAGCTCGAGGGCCGGGTCGCGGCGCTGCTGGAACTGGGCATGGGGTTTCACCCGGACTTCACCGGCCGACAGAACGCAATCATGGCCGGGCAACTGCTGGGCATGCAGGTCGAAGACATCGAAGCACTGATGCCGGACATCGAACGCTTTGCGGAAATCGGCGAGGCCATCGATCACCCGGTGCGCACTTACTCCAGCGGCATGCAGATGCGCCTGGCCTTCAGTGTCGCCACCGCGCGCCGCCCGGACATTCTGATCGTCGACGAAGCGCTGTCGGTGGGCGATGCCTACTTTCAGCACAAGAGCTTCGACCGCATCCGCAGCTTCCGCAAGGCAGGTACCACGCTGCTTATCGTGTCCCACGACCGCTCGGCGATCCAGTCGATCTGCGACTCGGCGATCCTGCTCGAAGGCGGCCACATGGTGATGCACGACAAGCCCGAAGCGGTCATGGACTACTACAACGCCCTGCTCGCCGAACGCGAAGGCCAGACCGTGCGCCAGGAGCTGCTCGACGGCGGCCAGGTGCGCACCGTGTCCGGCACCGGCGAGGCCGGGATCCTCAGCGTGCGCCTGCTCGATGAACGCGAACGTTCCATCGACGCCGCCGAAGTCGGTCAGCCGGTGACCCTGGAAGTCGAGGTAGAGATTCGCCAGGACATCGAGCGGCTGGTGCTCGGCTTCATGATCAAGGATCGCCTGGGTCAGGCCATGTACGGCATCAATACCCACCGCCAGAACCAGGCACTGGAAGACTTGCGTGCGGGTGAACGCATCACCTATCGCTTCTCTTTCGTCATGGGGCTGGGCAAGGGCAATTACTCCGTGGCCCTGAGCCTGTCGCGACTGGACTCGCATTTGGATCGCAACTTCGAATGGCGTGACTACGGCCTGGTGTTCCACGTGATCAACAACCGTCAGGAAGATTTCGTCGGCTGTTCCTGGCTGGGCGCCAGCACCTCGATCACCCGCCACGCGGACAGCCTCGCGGAGCGTGCGCCATGACCCGCCTGCTGGTCGAATGCACCCACGTGTTCAAACACCCGAAGGTCAATTCGGGGATTCAGCGGGTGGTGCGCAACGTCATCAAACAGCTGCCGCCAAGTGCTGAAGGGGTCGAATGCGTGCCGGTGGTTCTGCTCAAGGGCCAGTTATACCGAGTGAAGCGTCTGGCGCCGCTGGATTCGCCGCTGTTCAATGCCATCGTCACGTTTGGCGAACGTCTGGAACGGCTGTCTCATCGTTTCTGGCAGCTGCATCAACGGCTGGACACCCGTTGCCGCACAAAACTGGCAAGACGCGTGTTGTACGTCGGCTATCGCCTGACCTCGTTCGGTGCATTCGGGCTACCGCTGCGGCTGGTCGGGCTAGTCAATCGCTATCAAATGCCCCAACGCTGCGAGCCGCTGCAACACCAGCCGGGCGATCAACTGGTGCTGCTGGATTCGTCCTGGCATTCCGACTTTTTCCTGCATGCCGAGCGCCTCAAACAGGAAGGCATGGGCATCGTTGCGGTGATCTACGACCTGATTCCCCTGTCCCACCCGCAGTTCTACGACACGCGGCTGGTCGAGGTGTACAGCGAGTGGTTCGACTGGATCGCCCGCAATGCCGACGGCTTTATGGCGATTTCCGCCACCGTGCGCGATCAGCTGCGTGCAGAACTGCAACGTCGCCTGGATTCGGCACAAGTCGGCAAACGCTGGTTCGACTACTTTCACCTCGGGTCGGAGCTGGATCTGCAGAGCGTCGAAGCCGCCGTCGAACCGCGTCTACAAAAGCTGTTCGCAACACCGGAGCCGGTGTTCCTGATGGTCAGCACCATCGAACCGCGCAAGAACCACGACTATCTGCTGGATGCCTTCGACCATGCCTGGGCGAACGGCTCGAACGTCCGGTTGTGCATTGTCGGGCGCATTGGCTGGAAGTGCGACGCACTGCTGGCCCGGATCCATCATCATCCCGAACTGAACCGGCGCCTGTTCATGTTCAACGACTTGAGCGACACCAGCCTCGAACACGCCTACGCCCATGCCAGCGCGCTGGTGTTTCCGTCGTTCGTCGAAGGCTTTGGTCTGCCGCTGGTGGAAGCCATGCAGCGCGGGCTGCCGGCGATGGGCAGCGATATCCCGGTATTTCGCGAGATCGGCGGTGAATTCATGGCGTATTTCGATCTGCAGTCGCCGCAAAGCCTCGCCGATCTGCTGCAGAGCTTTGAGCGCAGCGGTCGATTCCCCGCCGCCCGTGATGTCAGCGACTGGCAATGGATCGGCTGGCGTGAAGCCGCCGCGCAACTGGCCGAGCGTACCGCGCGCCATGTGCTGGAGGCACCTCAGGTGCCAGCGAGGCAACATGCGCATAGCCCTTAACGCCCGCATTCTCCAGGCGCCGCGCACCGGCATCGGCCATTACGTGGCCGAACTGGTGAATGCCTTGCACGCTGAAACCGATATCGAGCTGGCGCTGTTCCATGGCTGGGGCTGGAGCTCGCAACTGCCGCAAGCGGCGATGCCCGGTTATTCGCGTCTGACGCCGCTGCTGCGGCAGATCCCCGGCGCCTATCAGGCCCGCCGCTGGCTTGAGCAGAAACGCTTCGATCAGGGCCCGGCGCAACCGGTCGATCTGTATCACGAACCGAGCCTGTGGCCGCTGGCCTTCGATGGCCCGACCGTGATCACCCTGCACGATCTTACGCACCTGCATTTCCCCGAAACCCAGCCGCCGGCCCGGCTGCGGGAAATCGAACGGCGGCTCGCCGATGGCGTACGCCAGGCGCGGATCATTCTGACCGACTCGCAAGCCATCGCTGACGAGGCCCGGGACTATTTCGGACTGCCTGCCGAGCGCTTCGTGGTCGCGCCGCTGGGTGTTGCCGCGCGTTTCCATCCGCGCGAGCCGCAGGACATCGATGCGGTGCTCAAGGCCCATGCGGTCGAGTATCGGGAGTATTTCCTCTGCGTCGGCACTCTGGAGCCACGCAAGAACCTCAACCTGGCCCTGCGCGCCCACGCACTGTTACCGGACCCCGTGCGCCAGCGTTTCCCGCTGTTGATCGTCGGCATGGCCGGCTGGCAGCGCGACCAGTTCAGTGAAGAATTGAATCAGGCCCTGGCTTGCGGGCACGTGTGCCTGCTCGGCTATTTGCCCGATGAGCAAGTCGCGAAATTGCTGGCCGGTGCCCGGGCACTGATTTTTCCGTCGCTGTATGAAGGTTTCGGCCTGCCGGTGCTGGAAGCGATGGCCAGCGGCACGCCGGTGGTGCTCACCCGCTCTTCGGCCATGCCGGAAGTGGCGGGGGACGCCGGCAACTATATTGAAGCTGACGATGCAGACGGCTTGCGTGATGCGATGAGCCGACTGATCGATGATCAAGCACACTGGCAGTCATGCCGGGAAGCCGGATTGCAGCAGGCACGGCTTTTTTCCTGGAAGCGTTGCGCGCAGGCCACGGCCGGCGCCTATCACCAGGCCATGGGAGGTTGAATGCGAGTTCTTCATTTCTTCAAGACGTACCTGCCTGACTCGGTCGGCGGTATCGAACAAGTCATCTTTCAACTCTGCGAGAGTGGCGCCCAACACGGTATCGAAGGCCAGGTGCTGACCCTCAGCGCCCATCCAGAACCTGCGATGGTGCGCCTCGGCCAGCACGAGGTGCATCGGGCAAAACTGGATATCCAGTTCGCCTCCACCGGTTTTTCCTGGAGCGTGTTCAAACAGTTTCGCGAACTGGCCGCCGAAGCGGACGTGATCAACTACCACTTTCCGTGGCCGTTCATGGACTTGGTGCATTTCGCCAGCGGCGTGAACAAACCGACGGTGGTGACGTACCACTCGGACATCATTCGCCAGAAGCACCTGCTCAAACTGTATCGCCCGCTGATGAACCGTTTCCTCGCCAGCGCCGACCGGATCGTCGCGGCTTCGCCGAACTATCTGCACACCAGCGATGTGTTGCAGCAATTCCAGGCCAAGACCCGGGTCATCCCGTATGGCTTGAACAAGGCCGGTTATCCACAGCCCGATATCGAGCGCATGAACCGCTGGCGGCAGCAGCTTGGGGATAAGTTTTTCCTGTTCGTCGGGGTGATGCGTTATTACAAAGGCCTGCACATCCTGCTCGACGCCTTGAAAGATGTGGATTACCCGGTGGTGATCGTCGGCGCCGGCCCGCTGGAGCAGGAATTGCACGCCCAGGCCGCCGCGCTGGGTCTGCGTAACATTCATTTCCTCGGTCGTTTGAGCGACGAAGACAAGGTCGCCCTGCTGCAACTGAGCTACGCCATCGTCTTCCCGTCGCACCTGCGCTCGGAAGCGTTCGGCATTTCGCTGCTCGAAGGCGCGATGTACGGCAAGCCGATGATCTCCAGCGAGATCGGCACCGGCACCAGCTACATCAATATCCACAACGAGACGGGACTGGTGGTGCCACCGAGTCATCCACAGGCGTTTCGCGAAGCGATGCGCACCCTGTGGGAAAATCCGGCTCTCGCTGCCGAAATGGGCCTCAAGGCCGAGGCCCGCTATCGGCAGTTATTCGCAGCCGATGAAATGGGCCGCAAATGGACCGAGCTGTATCAGGAGCTGCTGGAGGAAAAGGCGTTGTCTTACGCCTGATCCGTTACAGATCCAGCACCAGCGGCTGGGCACTCTGGGCCGGCACCGCGCAGCAGATCAACACCTGCCCTTCCTCCGGTACTTCAGCCGGAGGCTGTGGATAATTCACCGCGCCGCTGATCAGCCGCGTCTTGCAGGTGCCGCACGAACCACCGCGGCAACTGAATTCCGGCCGCAGGCCGCGGCTTTCCGCCAGCTCCAGCAGACTGCCGCCGTCGGGCTGCCAGCGCGCCTCCTTGGCCGAACGGTCGAACACCACAGGTACTGACGTGGTCGCGGCCGGCGGTTGTTCCATCACGATCGCATCCGGATCGGGTTGACGCTTTAGGGTCGAAGGACCAAAGGTTTCTGCGTGGATCTGCCCGTCCCGCACATCCAGTTCGCGCAAGATGTCGTAAATACCTTGGGTAAAACCGCCGGGACCGCAGAGCACGAAGTCGACCTGATCGAAGTCCTCATCGGTGAGCAGATTGCGCAACAGATCGCCATCGATACGGCCACGCAGGTCAAAGTCTTTTCCTTCGACCAGACCGTCTTCCGGCTGGCTGAGCACTCGCAACACCTTCACGGCGTCACCGGCATCCTCCAGCAAACGATCCACCTCTGCGCGGAACGGCTGGTCGGCGAGGCTGCGGGAACTCTGAACAAACAGGGTCGGACGAATCCGCCGCGTCCGCAGGCCCTGATAGACCACCTCACGCAACATCGACAGCAACGGCGTGATGCCGACTCCGGCCGCCAACAGCACCAGCGGACGACGCTCCAGCGCCGCGACCGTGAAATGCCCCTGGGGCAAGCGCGCCTCCAGCACATCGCCCACACGAATCTGCTCATGCAGATGCGTCGACACCCGACCTTCACGTTTGACGCTGATCCGGAAGAAATCGTCCGACGGCGCACCCGACAGGCTGTAGGTGCGGATGTGCACCTCGCCATCGAGGGTGAACCGCAGCGGCAGATGCTGCCCGGCGAGAAACACCGGCAGTCCTGCGCCATCGTCCGGCTCCAGGTAGATCGAGCGGATGTGACGGCTTTCCATTTCGACTCTTGCCACGCGCAATGGCCGCCAGCTGTCACCTAATGCCTTGGCCTGCAACCGTGCATCGGCCTGGGCCCAGTTGCCGGTCAGCAGACTGGTGGGCGACATCCCGTCGAAGCGCCAGCGCAGTGCCAGTGCCGCAGGACGCCGGACCAGTTTTTCCACCTCGAATGTCCACAGCCGCTCGGCGCCCTGAAACGCCTCGATTTGCGGCGCTTCAAGAATGACCTCGGTGCGACCGCTGAGCTGCAACACGTCGCCTGTGGAAAAGTCGATGAACAACAAACCCGCCAAGGGATTGAGCAACAGATTGCCGAGGGTATTGAAGTGCAGGTTGCCGGCAAAATCCGGAATCGTCAGGCGATTGCCTTCGATCCGCACAAAACCGGGCTGACCACCGCGGTGGGAAACATCCACTGAACGCTCACCGTCGACATCAACGTAACTGGCGACGAAGAAGGTGTCGGCACTTTCAATCAGCGCAACGGCGGCGTCATCGAGGCTGTCACGGTGTTCGGCTTTGCGGGTCTGCGGATCCGTCAGCGGCACTCGCTGAAACTGGCGCAACTGAATGTACTGCGGGCAGTTGCCGAACGACTGATCGACCGTCAGCCCGAAGCCGTTCGCGTCGAGATGATCGATGTGGCCATTGAGCCGATTGCGCCGGCGGGTGTGCAGTTCGATCCCAAGCAGACCGATCGCGGCGCCAGCCTGTAACTGTGCAGGATCATCAGCAGCCGGCAGACTGGCGAA
This sequence comes from Pseudomonas sp. R15(2017), assembly GCF_002112685.1. Lineage (NCBI taxonomy): Bacteria > Pseudomonadati > Pseudomonadota > Gammaproteobacteria > Pseudomonadales > Pseudomonadaceae > Pseudomonas > Pseudomonas sp. R15(2017). Next base: position 119,484 of record NZ_NEII01000001.1, on the reverse strand, counting down.
CTGCAGTTGCGTCGGCTCGGGAGAGTGAGCAAAGCCCGGCTCCCCCTCCAGCACACTGGCCCAGGGGCGACCTTCGGCATCCACCGCGCCGTACAGCATGAATGGCAATTGCTGATAGAACTGGCGGTGTTGATCCGGCATCCAGGTGCGAATCACCTTACGACCGAATTCCTCCATGCGCTCGGCAACGCCGACATGGGCCTGCAACTGTTGCTCGCCAGCGTGCCACGGTGAACGTTCCATCACGGTCTCTCCCCTGCGCCGTCGGCGCAGATTGAATGTCAGACGGTGGTTTGCAGGCCGGCAACGGTGCGCGGCATGCCGACAAAACCGGGCAGCGCTTCGATACGCGAGAGCCAGGCGCGAACGTTAGCGTAGTCGTCCAGCGATACATTGCCTTCCGGCGCGTGGGCGATGTAGCTGTAGGCCGAGACATCGGCAATGGTCGGCTCAGTGCCGGTCAGGTACGGGGTTTTGCCCAGTTCCGCATCCATCACCTTGAGAAAATTGTGTGCACGGGTGATGACTTCCTCGGCGTTGAACTTCGCCCCGAACACCGTGATCAAGCGTGCGGCAGCGGGCCCGAAAGCAATCGGCCCGGCGGCGGCCGACAACCAGCGCTGCACGTGCGCGGCGCCGACCGGATCACTTGGCAGCCAGCGGCCATTGCCGTATTTCTGTGCCAGGTAGACAAGAATCGCGTTGGAGTCCGCGAGCACCACACCATTGTCATCAATGGCCGGAACCTGGCCGAAGCTGTTGATGGCCAGATATGCCGCCTGTTTATGTTCGCCCTTGGCCAGATCGACGAAGATCAGCTCGGTCGGCAGTTGCAACAGTGACAACATCAGTTCGACGCGATGGGCGTGGCCGGAACGCGGGAAGTTGTAGAGTTTGATCGCTTGCATGGTCGACTCCGCTGGATGATGGCGCCGTTCAGGATGGACGGCGGCCGTGGGAGCCATCTTCCCCTGATCGCGAAAACAACAGAATCACCAGCAAATGCAATCCATTATTTCTCTGGATGAAATAACGCAGCGTTTTTCAGCGCCGGATGCTCGCGCAGCGCCTGCACGATGAAGTCGACAAAACTGCGTATCCGCGCCGGCGCCTTGCGCCCGCCCTGATACACCACATGGATCGGCAGAGCAGGCAATTCGAACTCGGCAAGGACGATTTCCAGCTCGCCGGAGGCGACCTTGCTGGCCACCTGGTAAGACAGCACCCGGGTCAGCCCCAGACCCAGCGACGCCGCTGTGATCGCGGCCTGATTGGCAGTGACCACCAGACGCGGTTCCGGTTTTACGCCGATGAGTTCACCGTGTTCCATGAATGGCCAACTGCGCTGTTGACCGATGGCCGATGTCGCCACCACTGGCGCCCCGGCCAAGGCCTGCGGATGGGCAGGCCGACCATGGACCGCGAAGTATTCCGGCGAGCCGCAAATCACCCGCCGTACCTCACCGACCCGGATTGCATGCTGATTGCTGTCCGGCAACTCGCCGATTCGCACCGCGACGTCGACGCCCTCCTCGACCATGCTCACCACCCGGTCGAGCAACAGGGCGTTGATGGAAACGTCCGGGTATTGCGTCAGATAACGCGCCATCACCGGCGTGACAAACAGTTCACCGAATAAAACAGGCGCCGTCACCGTCAACTGCCCGCGGGGCTGGGCATGACTGCCGGCAGCGGAATCCTCCGCTTCCTGCACCTCGGCGAGAATTCTCCGACAGTCTTCCAGATAACGCAGACCGGCTTCGCTCAAATGCACACTGCGGGTGGTCCGGATCAACAACTGCGTACCGATCCGCTGCTCCAGCGCCGCCACCGCCCGGGTCACGCTCGCCGCCGACAGACCCAAACGCCGCGCAGCGGCGGAAAAGCCCTGTTCCTGGGCGACGATGGCGAAAACCTGCATTTCCTGGAAGCGATCCATGGTGCCCTCGATCCGAATAAAAAAATCGCAGCCGAAGCTGCGATTTCATTGGAGGTGATTAACTGTGGATAACTTATTCCACCGTCACCGACTTCGCCAAGTTACGCGGCTGATCCACGTCGGTGCCCTTGAGCACAGCGACGTAGTACGACAGCAGCTGCAGCGGAATGGTGTAGAGAATCGGCGACAGGATGTCGTGGATGTGCGGCATCTGTACCACGTGAGTGCCTTCGCCGTTGGTCATCCCGGCCTTTTCGTCGGCGAACACGATCAGTTCGCCGCCGCGGGCACGGACTTCCTGCAAGTTGGACTTGAGCTTCTCCAGCAATTCGTTGTTCGGTGCGACGGTGACCACCGGCATGTCGTTATCCACAAGCGCCAGCGGGCCATGCTTCAATTCACCGGCCGGGTAGGCTTCGGCGTGGATATAAGAGATTTCCTTGAGCTTCAGGGCCCCTTCCATCGCCACCGGGAATTGCGCGCCACGGCCGAGGAACAGTGTGTGGTTTTTCTCGGCGAACAGCTCTGCGATTTTTTCCACAGTGCTGTCCATCGCCAGCGCTTCGCCCAGGCGGGTTGGCAGACGGCGCAGTTCTTCGACCAGCGTGGCTTCAACGCCTTTGCCCAATGTACCGCGCACCTGACCGAGAGACAGGGTCAGTAGCAGCAGACCAACCAATTGTGTGGTGAACGCCTTGGTCGAGGCCACGCCGATTTCACGACCAGCCTGGGTCAGCAGGGTCAGGTCGGATTCGCGTACCAGCGAGCTGATGCCGACGTTGCAGATCGCCAGGCTGCCCAGAAAACCCAGTTCCTTGGCATTGCGCAGAGCGGCCAGGGTATCGGCGGTTTCGCCGGACTGGGAGATAGTGACGAACAGGGTGTCCGGCTGCACCACGACTTTACGGTAGCGGAACTCACTGGCAACCTCGACCTGGCACGGGATCCCGGCCAGCTCTTCGAGCCAGTAACGGGCAACCATGCCGGCGTGATAGCTGGTGCCACACGCCACGATCTGTACGTTGCGCACCTTGGCGAACAGCTCGGCGGCCTGGGGGCCGAACGCCTGCACCAGCACCTGATCCGCACTCAAACGACCTTCCAGAGTGCGCTGCACCACGGACGGCTGCTCGTGGATTTCCTTGAGCATGTAATGACGGAACTCGCCTTTGTCGGCGGCTTCCGCACCATCCGTATACTGCACGGTCTGGCGCTCGACGGCTTTGCCGGTCACGTCCCAGATCTGCACCTTTTCACGCTGGATTTCGGCGATATCGCCCTCTTCCAGATACATGAAACGATCGGTGACCTGACGCAGGGCCAGTTGGTCGGAAGCGAGGAAGTTTTCGCCCAGGCCCAGACCGATCACCAGCGGGCTGCCACTGCGAGCAGCAACCAGTCGATCCGGCTGCTGTGCGTGGATAACCGCCAGACCGTAAGCGCCATGCAGCTCCTTGACCGTTGCCTTCAGGGCGTCGGTCAGGTCCGGCAGGTTCTTGAGTTTTTCGGTCAGCAGGTGGGCGATGACTTCGGTGTCAGTGTCTGAGGTGAACACGTAGCCCAATGCCTTCAGTTGTTCACGCAGCTCTTCATGGTTTTCGATGATGCCGTTGTGCACGACAGCGACGTCGCCGGAGAAATGCGGGTGGGCATTGCGCTCGCTCGGCGCACCGTGGGTGGCCCAGCGGGTGTGGGCAATACCGAGACGGCCAACCAGCGGATGTTCGGCCAGCGCCGCGTCGAGTTCGCTGACCTTGCCGACACGCCGGGTGCGTTCCAGAGCGCCGTCTTTGGTGTACACCGCAACACCGGCACTGTCATAGCCCCGGTATTCGAGGCGTTTGAGGCCTTCGACCAGAATGGCGGTGATGTTACGTTCAGCTACCGCGCCGACAATTCCACACATGCTTATTTCTCCTGACTGACAGTCGCGCAAATCAAGTTGATACCGCGAGCCTGAATCTGATCGCGCGCATCAAGGGGCAGGCGATCATCGGTAATTAGGGTATGGACGCTGCTCCATGGCAGCTCCAGGTTGGGAATCTTGCGGCCGATCTTGTCGGCCTCGACCATCACGATCACTTCCCGCGCCACTTCCGCCATCACCCGGCTCAGTCCGAGCAATTCATTGAAGGTGGTGGTACCACGCACCAGGTCGATGCCATCGGCACCGATAAACAACTGGTCGAAGTCGTAAGAGCGTAGTACCTGCTCGGCGACCTGGCCCTGGAAGGATTCCGAGTGCGGATCCCAGGTGCCGCCGGTCATCAGCAGCACTGGCTCGTGTTCGAGTTCGCTCAGGGCGTTGGCCACGTGCAGGGAGTTGGTCATCACCACCAGACCAGGCTGCTGACCGAGCTCGGGAATCATGGCGGCAGTGGTGCTGCCGCTGTCGATGATGATGCGGGCATGTTCACGGATGCGTTTGACCGCAGCCCGGGCAATCGCCTGCTTGTATTTGGAAACGTTGAGGCTGGTGTCCGCCACCAGTTCCTGCGGCATGGTGATGGCTCCGCCGTAGCGACGCAGCAATAAACCATGACTTTCCAAGGCAGCGAGATCCTTGCGAATCGTAACTTCCGAAGTTTCGAAGCGCTTGGCCAGTTCATCCACACTCACTTCGCCCTGCTCATTGAGCAAAGCCAGAATGCTGTGACGGCGCTGAGGTGTGTTGCGTTTCGACATGGCTGATTAAGTTTCGATTCGAAAGATAACGGAAGCAATCAAAACCTATCAGCTGCAAATCGTCAAGCCGACGCCCATAAAAAAAGACCGCTGGCGGCGGTCTTTTTTAATTCGAGCATTGTGGATAACTCAGCTCTTCTTGATCTTCTCCGGCCGCTTCCAGCCATCGATGTTCCTCTGCCGCGCACGACCTACGGCCAATTGCGCGTTGTCCACATTCTGGGTGATGGTCGAACCGGCAGCGGTGGTTGCACCGGCGGAGATATCCACAGGCGCCACCAGCGAGTTGTTGGAACCGATGAACACATCCTCACCCAGCACGGTTTTCCACTTGTTGGCGCCGTCGTAGTTGCAGGTGATGGTGCCGGCGCCGATATTGGTGCGGGCACCGATCTCGGCATCGCCCAGATAAGTCAGGTGGCCGGCCTTGGCGCCCTCCCCCATCCGGGCGTTTTTCAGTTCGACGAAGTTACCCACATGGGCGCGGGCCTCCAGCACGGTACCCGGACGCAGACGGGCAAACGGGCCGGCATCGCTGCCTTCGCCCAACACCGCGCCTTCGATGTGACTGTTGGCCTTGACCACCACTCCTTTGCGCAGGGTGCTGTCCTTGATCACGCAGTTCGGGCCGATGACTACGTCGTCCTCAATGACGACCTTGCCTTCGAGAATCACGTTGATGTCGATCAGGACATCGCGACCCACGGTCACTTCGCCACGTACATCGAAACGGGCCGGGTCGCGCAGGGTGACACCCTGAGCCATCAGTCGACGACCGGCGCGCAACTGGTAATGACGCTCCAGCTCGGACAGTTGTTTGCGATCGTTGGCGCCCTGCACTTCCATCGGGTCGTGAGGTTGTTCGGTGGCGACCGTCAGGCCGTCGCTGACTGCCATCTCGATCACGTCGGTCAGGTAATACTCGCCCTGCGCGTTGTTGTTCGACAGGCGACTCATCCAGTCCGCCAGGCGATTGGCCGGCACCGCCAGGATGCCGGTGTTGCCTTCAGTGATCGCCCGCTGTGCTTCGCTGGCGTCCTTGTGTTCGACGATCGCGGCGACCTTGCCATCGACATCGCGCACGATGCGGCCATAACCGGTCGGGTCGTCCAGCTCGACGGTGAGCAAACCCATCTGCCCGGGTACAACGTGCTTGAGCAGACGCTGCAGGGTCTCGACTTCGATCAACGGCACATCGCCGTAGAGAATCAGTACGGTATCGGCGGTGATGAACGGAACAGCTTGGGCGGTGGCGTGGCCAGTGCCCAGTTGCTTGTCCTGCAACACGAAATTCAGGTCGTCGGCGGCCAGACGCTCGCGTACCACATCAGCGCCGTGGCCGATGACCACATGAATGCGCTGTGGATCAAGTTGACGGGCACTGTGGATAACATGACCGAGCATGGAATTGCCGGCAATCGGGTGCAGCACTTTTGGCAGCGCGGAGCGCATGCGGGTGCCTTGGCCGGCCGCGAGGATTACGATTTCAAGAGACATGACTGGCTACCAATCCTGGGTGGTCAGCAACTGCGACCGGGTTTCGGGAATTCTGAAAAGAAAAAAGGGTAGCCGAGGCTACCCTTTTTTATCAATCGCACAACAAGTGGCTGACGGATTAACCGCCAAACTTCTTGCGGATCTGCTGGACGGTGCGCAGCTGAGCTGCAGCCTCGGCCAGACGTGCGGACGCAGCTCCGTAGTCGAAATCTGCGCTCTTCTCGTGCAGAGCAGCTTCGGCAGCCTTGAGAGCTGCTTGAGCCTGAGCTTCATCCAGGTCGGCGGCACGTTGCACGGTATCGGCAAGCACCTTGACCATGTTCGGCTGAACCTCGAGGAAACCACCGGAGATGTAGAACACCTCGGCTTCCCCGCCTTGCTTGATCAGGCGGATCGGACCTGGCTTCAGATTAGTGATCAGCGGCGCGTGGCCCAGAGCGATACCAAGATCACCCAGAGCACCGTGCGCAATCACCATCTCGACCAGGCCGGAAAAGATTTCTCCTTCCGCGCTGACGATGTCGCAATGGACTGTCATAGCCATCTGATTGCCTCAACCTAAATTAGCGCCCGTTGCCGGGCGCCTGGATTACAGTTTCTTGGCTTTCTCGATCGCTTCTTCGATGCCGCCGACCATGTAGAACGCTTGTTCTGGCAGGTGGTCGTAGTCACCGTTGAGGATGCCTTTGAAGCCAGCAATGGTGTCTTTCAGGGAAACGTATTTACCCGAAGCACCGGTGAAGACTTCAGCCACGAAGAACGGCTGCGACAAGAAGCGCTGGATCTTACGAGCACGGTTTACCAACTGCTTGTCGGCTTCCGACAGCTCGTCCATACCCAGGATCGCGATGATGTCCTTCAGCTCTTTGTAACGCTGCAGCACGTACTGAACACCACGAGCGGTCTCGTAGTGATCGTTGCCGATCACGTTCGGGTCCAGCTGACGCGAAGTCGAGTCCAGTGGGTCAACCGCAGGGTAGATACCCAGGGAAGCGATGTCACGGGACAGAACGACGGTGGCGTCCAGGTGAGCAAACGTGGTCGCTGGCGACGGGTCAGTCAAGTCGTCCGCTGGTACGTATACGGCCTGGATCGAAGTAATCGAACCTTGCTTGGTCGAAGTGATGCGCTCTTGCAGCACGCCCATCTCTTCAGCCAGGGTCGGCTGGTAACCTACTGCCGAAGGCATACGGCCCAGCAGTGCGGATACTTCGGTACCGGCCAGGGTGTAACGATAGATGTTGTCGACGAACAGCAGAACGTCGTTACCTTCGTCACGGAACTTCTCGGCCATGGTCAGACCGGTCAGCGCTACGCGCAGACGGTTTCCCGGTGGCTCGTTCATCTGACCGTAGACCAGGGCTACCTTGTCGAGAACGTTGGAGTCCTTCATCTCGTGGTAGAAGTCGTTACCCTCACGAGTACGCTCACCCACACCGGCGAACACGGAATAACCGCTGTGCTCGATGGCGATGTTACGGATCAGTTCCATCATGTTTACGGTCTTGCCTACACCGGCACCACCGAACAGACCGACTTTACCGCCCTTGGCGAACGGGCAAACCAGGTCGATAACCTTGATGCCTGTTTCCAGCAGCTCGTTGCCACCGGCCTGTTCAGCGAAGGAAGGAGCGGCGCGGTGGATACCCCAACGCTCTTCTTCGCCGATCGGGCCAGCTTCGTCGATCGGGTTGCCCAGTACGTCCATGATCCGGCCCAGGGTCGCTTTACCGACCGGTACGGAGATGGCTGCGCCAGTGTTGTTGACGTCCAGACCGCGCTTCAAGCCTTCGGTGGAGCCCATCGCAATGGTACGAACCACGCCGTCGCCCAGCTGCTGCTGAACTTCCAGAGTGGTTTCGGCGCCTTGAACCTTCAAGGCGTCGTAGATGCTCGGTACGCTGTCGCGTGGAAATTCCACGTCGATAACGGCGCCGATGATTTGAACGATACGTCCGCTACTCATAGCTGGATCCTCTGAATATTTGAACCGTTAAACCGCGGCAGCGCCGCCGACGATTTCCGAGATCTCTTGGGTGATCGCAGCCTGACGCGCCTTGTTGTAGATCAGCTGCAAATCGCTGATCAAATCACCGGCGTTGTCGGTAGCGTTCTTCATCGCGATCATCCGCGCAGCCTGTTCAGCCGCGTTGTTCTCGACCACCGCCTGGTACACCTGCGACTCCACGTAACGCACCATCAAGCCGTCAAGCAGCTCTTTGGCGTCCGGTTCGTAGAGATAGTCCCAGTGGTGCTTGAGATCCTGATCCGGGGTTGCCACCAGTGGAATCAACTGCTCCACGGTAGGCTGTTGTGTCATGGTGTTGATGAACTTGTTGGATACCACGGACAGGCGGTCGATACGGCCGTCCAGGTAGGCATCCAGCATCACCTTGACGCTGCCGATCAGATCATTGATCGACGGCTCTTCACCCAAGTGGCTGATAGCTGCAACGACGTTACCGCCGAAGTTGCGGAAAAAAGCCGCACCCTTGCTACCAACGACACACAGATCGATCTCGACGCCGTTTTCGCGGTTTACCGCCATGTCCTTGACCAGGGCCTTGAACAGGTTGGTGTTCAAGCCGCCGCACAGACCACGGTCACTGCTCACGACGACATAACCGACGCGCTTTACTTCGCGATCGATCATGAACGGGTGGCGGTATTCCGGGTTGGCGTTGGCCAGATGCCCAATTACCTGGCGGATACGCTCCGCATAAGGACGGCTAGCAGCCATGCGCATTTGTGCCTTGCGCATTTTGCTGACCGCCACTTTTTCCATGGCGCTGGTAATTTTTTGCGTGCTTTTGATGCTCGCAATCTTACTGCGAATCTCTTTTGCGCCTGCCATGTAACACCTATCAGGTTAGCAAGCGGGAGCCTTGCGGCTCCCGCTGCGGCTTACCAGGTTTGGGTGGCCTTGAACTTCTCGATACCAGCCTTCAGGCCAGCGTCGATTTCGTCATTGAAGTCACCTTTAACGTTGATCTTGGCCATCAAGTCGGCGTGATCGCGGTTGAAGAAAGCGATCAGCGCTTGTTCGAAGCTGCCGATCTTGGCGATTTCAATGTCAGTCAGGAACCCACGCTCAGCGGCATACAGCGACAGCGACATGTCGGCGATCGACATTGGCGCGTATTGCTTCTGCTTCATCAGCTCGGTAACGCGCTGACCATGCTCAAGTTGCTTGCGGGTCGCTTCGTCCAGGTCAGAAGCGAACTGGGCGAATGCCGCCAGTTCACGGTACTGAGCCAGAGCGGTACGGATACCACCGGACAGCTTCTTGATGATCTTGGTCTGAGCGGCACCACCCACACGGGATACCGAAACACCGGCGTTCACTGCAGGGCGGATGCCCGAGTTGAACATGGCCGATTCCAGGAAGATCTGACCGTCGGTGATGGAAATCACGTTGGTCGGAACGAATGCGGAAACGTCGCCAGCCTGGGTTTCGATGATCGGCAGTGCAGTCAGGGAACCGGTTTTGCCGGTCACTGCGCCGTTGGTGAACTTCTCTACGTACTCTTCCGAAACGCGGGATGCACGCTCCAGCAGACGGGAGTGGAGATAGAACACGTCGCCTGGGTAAGCTTCACGGCCTGGTGGACGGCGCAGCAGCAGGGAAATCTGGCGGTAAGCCACTGCTTGCTTGGACAGATCGTCATAAACGATCAGCGCGTCTTCACCGCGGTCGCGGAAGAATTCACCCATGGTGCAACCGGAGTACGGAGCCAGGAATTGCAGTGCTGCAGATTCCGAAGCGCTCGCAGCAACGATGATGGTGTTAGCCAGTGCACCGTTTTCTTCCAGCTTGCGAACCACGTTGGCGATGGTCGATTGCTTCTGACCGATTGCCACGTAGACGCAGAAAATGCCGCTGTCTTTCTGGTTGATGATCGCGTCGATCGCCAGAGCGGTTTTACCGATCTGACGGTCACCGATGATCAGCTCACGCTGGCCACGGCCGACAGGGATCATGGCATCGACAGCCTTGTAGCCAGTCTGTACAGGCTGGTCTACCGACTTACGCCAGATCACGCCCGGAGCAACTTTCTCGACCGCGTCGGTCTCGGTGTTGCCCAGTGGACCTTTGCCGTCAACAGGGTTACCCAGTGCGTCGACAACGCGACCCAGCAGTTCCTTGCCAACCGGAACTTCGAGGATGCGGCCGGTGCACTTGGCGCTCATGCCTTCAGCCAGACTGGTGTACGCGCCCAGTACAACGGCACCTACGGAGTCTTGCTCCAGGTTGAGGGCCATACCGTAGACGCCGCCCGGAAACTCGATCATCTCGCCGTACATGACGTCGGCCAGACCGTGAATCCGCACGATACCGTCAGATACGCTGACGACAGTGCCTTCGTTACGGGCTTGGGAGGTCACATCGAGCTTTTCGATGCGGCCCTTGATAATTTCACTTATTTCGGAAGGATTGAGTTGCTGCATTGCTCTGCTGCCCCTTCAAACTCAAGATTTCAATGCTTCGGCAAGTTTCGCGATTTTGCCGCGAATCGAGCCATCGATAACCAGGTCGCCGGCGCGGATGACCACCCCCCCGATAAGGGAGCTGTCTTCCTCGACTTGCAGGCGCACTTCCCGGTTGAGTCGTGCACTGAGAACCTTGGCGAGTTTGTCTTGCTGTTCTTGGTTCAATGCAAAAGCACTGGTCACTTCAACGTCTACCGATTTCTCTTGCTCGGCCTTGTACAGGTCGAACAGAGCGGCGATCTCCGGCAGAAGCGGGAGACGGTCGTTTTCGGCAACGACATTGATGAAGTTCTGTGCCTTGGCATCAAACTTGTCGCCGCACACGTCAATGAACGTGGCGGCCTTTTCTGCGCTCGTCAGTCGCGGGGCCTTGAGCACGCGCTGCATGGTGTCGTCTTGCGACACCGCTGCTGCCAGGCCGAGCATGGCTGACCAATTGGCCAGTTGCTGGTGGGCCTGAGCGTGCTCGAAGGCCGCCTTAGCGTAAGGTCGGGCCAACGTGGTCAGTTCTGCCATGATCGCCCTCGCTTAGATTTCAGCAGCCAGTTGGTTAACCAGCTCTGCGTGCGCGTTTTGATCGATTGTGGCACCCAGGATCTTCTCGGCGCCGCCGACAGCCAGCAAGCCCACTTGGGCGCGCAGCTTGTCTTTGACACTGTTCAGTTCCTGTTCGATCTCGGCTTGAGCCTGAACCTTCACACGGTCAGCGTCGATGCGGGCCTTTTCAACGGCCTCTTCGACAATCTGGTTACCGCGTTTCTTGGCTTGCTCGATGATTTCAGCTGCCTGAGCTTTCGCTTCGCGCAGTTGCTGACCCGCTTTCTCTTGGGCCAACTCCAGGTCGCGAGCTGCACGGCTGGCAGCGTCCAGACCATCAGCGATCTTCTTTTGACGTTCGTGCAGAGCTGCGATGACCGGAGGCCATACGAACTTCATGCAGAACAGTACAAAAATCAGGAACGCAACGGACTGGCCAATCAGGGTCGCATTAATGTTCACGCCAACACCTCGCAGTTACGTTGTCCATCACACCAAATCACTCGGAGATCCGAATGATTAGCCAGCGATCTGACCAACGAACGGGTTCGCAAAGGTGAAGAACAGAGCGATACCAACACCGATCATGGTTACGGCGTCGAGCAGACCGGCAACGATGAACATTTTAACTTGCAGCATTGGAACCATTTCTGGCTGACGCGCTGCGCCTTCCAGGAACTTGCCGCCCAGCAGGCCGAAACCAATTGCGGTACCCAGTGCGCCCAGGCCGATCAACAGTGCAACAGCGATAGCGGTTAGACCAACTACAGTTTCCATCTTTCCTCCCGACTTTTACGTCGTATGGTTTAGGTTTTTTAGATTAAAGCGGTAAAACAAATCGTTTCATGGTGCCCCGTGAGGAGCCCCTTCCCGTTTGACCGGGAAGGACATCAGACTAGTCGAGACTGGTCTTAATGGTTTTCTTCGTGCGCCATCGACAGGTAGACGATGGTCAGCATCATGAAGATGAACGCCTGCAGGGTGATGATCAGGATGTGGAACACAGCCCACGCCCACTGCAGGACAACGCCCAGGCCGCTGAGCCAGAGCAGGCCGCTGCCGAACATCACAGCGATCAGGATGAACACCAGCTCGCCGGCATACATGTTGCCGAACAGACGCAGAGCCAGAGAGATCGGTTTGGCGATCAGGGTCACGAATTCCAGCAGGAAGTTCACCGGGATCAGCAGGGCCTGAACGAAGATGTTCTTGCTGCCGAACGGGTGCAGGGTCAGTTCGCCGATGAAACCGCCGATGCCCTTGACCTTGATGCTATAGAAAATGATCAGTGCGAAAACCGAGAACGCCATGCCCAGCGTCGCGTTCGGGTCGGTAGTCGACACGGCGCGGAACGGGATGTGGTGGTCGCCGGAGATCAGGATGGCCAGCTGAGGAATCCAGTCGACCGGTACCAGGTCGACGGCGTTCATCAGGAACACCCAGACGAAGATGGTCAGTGCCAGCGGTGCGATCACCGGGCTACGGCCATGGAAGCTGTCTTTCACGCTGCCATCGACGAATTCGACCAGGACTTCAACGAAGTTCTGCAGTGCACCCGGCTGACCGGAAGTCGCCTTCTTGGCCGCCATGCGGAAAAGAATGACGAAGATCAGACCCAGTGCGACCGACCAGCCGAGAGTATCGACGTGGAAAGCCCAGAAGCCCATTTCCTTGGCTTCTGCTGCGGTGTGGGCAAAGCCCCAGCCGCCGTTGGGTAGCTGACCGAAGGTCAGGTTCTGCAAGTGGTGCTGGATATAGCCCGAAGCGGTTGTTTCTGCCATGGTTGCCTCAAACGCCCTAAGGTCTCGAAAGTCTTGTTCTCATCAGCAGGGGAGCGAACCAGCTGACCGACTGAGTCAGCACGAAGGCGCCGAATACAGCGATCGGCGCCAGTGGCTTCACACCTGCAAACACCAGTGCAAACAGCACTGCCGTCAAAATCAGTTTGCCTGCCTCGCCGGCATAAAAAGACCGGACGATGGACTGGGCTGCTCGGGCGCCGGAAAACCGAAATGCCTTGTGAGCGAAATAAACATTGGGCAGCAAGGCTATCAGGCCTCCGCAAAGTCCCGAGTATCCGGCAACGACTCCGTGCCATTGCCAGAGCGCCAAAGCGGCAATGAGCAAAATGACAAATTGAGCCATCAACACCGGAAAAACCGCCAGGCGATGGAACGGCAGGCGGTTTGGCTTGCGGGTTTCCATCACTATTGCTCTCCAATGGTCGGCTGCCGAAATTCAATAACTTGGCATAATTTGTGCCGACAAAATGCGCGCAGAGTATAGGGGCGGTTCTGCCCCTATTCAACTGTCAGGTAGTGATTTCCGACTGCGCGCTACAAGAGGAATTGTTTCAGCGGATGTGTGCGAGCACACCTTGAAGCTCATCGAGGGAGTTGTAACCAATCACCAGCTGACCCCTGCCCTTCTTGCCGTGGCGGATCTGCACCGCAGAGCCTAGGCGCTCGGCCAGACGCTGTTCGAGGCGGGCGATATCCGGATCAGGTTTCGCAGGCTCTACCGGCTCCGGTTTGCCACTCAACCATTGGCGAACCAGTGCCTCAGTTTGGCGCACAGTGAGACCGCGTGCGACAACATGTCGCGCCCCTTCCACCTGCTGATTGTCCGGCAGACCGAGCAATGCACGAGCATGACCCATCTCCAGGTCGCCGTGGGACAACATGGTCTTGATGACTTCCGGAAGCGCAATCAGGCGCAACAGGTTGGCCACGGTGACGCGGGACTTACCCACAGCGTCGGCAACCTGTTGCTGAGTGAGCTGGAATTCCTGCTGCAAGCGCTGCAGGGCCACCGCTTCTTCGATCGGGTTCAGGTCCTCGCGCTGGATGTTCTCGATCAGCGCAATGGCGATCGCGGTTTCATCCGGCACGTCGCGGACCATCGCCGGGATGGTTTCCTGGCCGGCCTGCTGACTTGCGCGCCAGCGACGTTCGCCGGCGATGATCTCGAAGCGGCCACCACCAATCGGACGAACCACGATCGGCTGCATCACGCCCTGGGCCTTGATCGACTGCGCAAGCTCTTCCAGCGCCTGAGGATCCATGTCCCGGCGTGGCTGATACTTGCCGCGCTGCAGCAGGTCCAGTGGCAGGTGCTGCAACTCACGGCTGTCAGCCTGCGCCGCTTGTTCTTCCAGCGAGCTGACAGTCGGACCGCTCAGCAGCGCGTCCAGTCCTCGTCCGAGACCTCGTTTCTTGACGGCCATGGGGATTCCTTAAGTTGGCTGGGCAGCGGCGATGCGTGAATTTTTGCGCTGACGGCGAACCATCTCGCCCGCCAGGGCCAGGTAGGCCAGCGCACCACGCGATTGCTTGTCGTAAGCCAGCGCCGGCATGCCATAGCTCGGGGCTTCAGCGAGGCGGATGTTGCGCGGGATCACCGTGTCGTACAGCTGATCGCCAAAGTGTTCCTTGAGCTGTGCCGAAACGTCGTTCATCAGGCTCAGGCGCGGGTCGTACATGGTCCGCAGCAGTCCTTCGACTTTCAGGTTCGGGTTCAGCAGTTCGGCGATGCGTTTGATGTTATCCACAAGGTCGCTCAGACCTTCGAGCGCAAAGTACTCGCACTGCATGGGGATAATCACCCCGTCAGCGGCGACCAGTGCGTTCAGCGTGAGCATCGACAGCGACGGCGGGCAGTCGATCAGGATGTAATCGTAGTTTTCACGGACCGGCGCCAGCGCGCTGCGCAGACGGCTTTCTTTCATCTGCATTTCCAGCAGAACCACTTCAGCCGCCGTCAGGTCACGGTTGGCCGGCAGCAGCTGATAACCGCCATGTTCCGAATAGTGCATGGCCTGGGCCAGATCGCATTCGCCGATCAGCAGGTCGTAGACCGAGTTTTCCAGGCCATGTTTATCCACACCGCTACCCATGGTGGCGTTGCCCTGTGGATCGAGATCGATCAACAGCACCCGGCGCTTGGTCGCGACCAGGGATGCTGCGAGGTTGATGCAGGTGGTGGTCTTGCCCACACCACCCTTCTGGTTCGCTATCGCGAATACCTTAGCCATTCTTGCTTGTGTTCCCAATCATGCCGTGCGGCGCAGTATCAGCAGATGGCGTTGGCCTTGGCAACCGGGTACGGCCAGGGCGTGTTCGCTATCGAGTTTGAAGTCTGCCGGCAATGCTACCAGCTCATCGGCCGGATGAACGCCCTTCATTGCCAGCCAGCGCGTATCGGCGTCGCCGAGGTGGCGAGTCCAGTTGGTGAAGTTCTCCATGCTGCTGAATGCCCGGGAAATGATCCCGTTGAACGGCTGTGCAGGCTGGAAGGCTTCGACGCGGCTGTGGATAACTTGCAGGTTATCCAGTTTGAGTTCGAGTTTGACCTGGGTCAGGAAGCGGGTTTTCTTGCCGTTGCTGTCCAGGCAGGTCACTTGCGAGTCCGGATACAGGATCGCCAGAGGGATCCCCGGCATGCCGCCGCCGCTGCCGACATCCAGCCAGCGGCCGTTTTCGATGAACGACATCACGCTGAGGCTATCGAGCAAGTGACGGGACACCATTTCGTCCGGATCGCGAACGGCAGTCAGGTTGTAGGCCTGGTTCCATTTGATCAACAGGGCCAGATAACCCAGCAACAAATCGTGCTGGGCTTCAGTGAGATTGACACCGAGCGCGCGGGCTCCTGTGGATAACTCTTCGGCGTGTTGCGAAGTGACCTTAGAACTCAAGCGCTTTGCTCCAACTGACGGCCCGCGCCGCGTTTTTTCAAGTGAATCATCAACAGCGAAATCGCTGCCGGAGTCACGCCCGGGATCCGCGAAGCCTGGCCAAGCGTCTCGGGACGCGTGGCACCCAGCTTGCTCTGGATCTCCTTGGAGAGACCGGAAATGTTGGTGTAATCGATATCCACAGGCAGTTTTGTGTCTTCGCTTGCACGCAGGCGGGCGATTTCGTCCTGTTGGCGATCGATGTAACCGGCGTATTTGGTCTTGATCTCGACCTGCTCGGCGACCTGTGGATCTTCGGCGCCCTGCCCGGTCACTTCGACCAGACCAGCGTAGTCGATTTCCGGACGGCTCAAGAGATTGAGCAAGTTGTATTCGTGAGTCAGCGGCGTACCGAATTTCTCGGCAATCGCATCGCCCTGCGGAGTGCCCGGGCGAACCCAGGTGCTTTTCAGGCGCTGCTCTTCGAGTTCGATACTTTCGCGTTTCTTGCAGAACGCTGCCCAGCGCGCGTCATCGACCAGACCCAGTTCGCGACCTTTTTCGGTCAGACGCAGGTCGGCGTTGTCCTCACGCAGGATCAGGCGGTACTCGGCACGGGAAGTGAACATGCGGTACGGCTCTTGGGTACCGAGGGTGATCAGGTCGTCGACCAATACCCCGATGTACGCCTCATCGCGACGCGGGCACCAGGCTTCTTTGCCTTTCGCACGCAATGCGGCGTTGGCACCGGCCAGCAAACCTTGCGCACCGGCTTCTTCGTAACCGGTGGTGCCGTTGATCTGGCCAGCGAAGAACAGACCGCCGATGACTTTGGTTTCCAGGCTGTACTTCAGATCACGCGGATCGAAATAGTCGTACTCGATCGCATACCCCGGACGCACGATGTGCGCGTTTTCCATGCCGCGGATCGATTGCACGATCTGCAACTGCACGTCGAACGGCAGGCTTGTGGATATGCCGTTCGGATACAACTCATGGGTGGTCAGGCCTTCCGGCTCGATGAACACCTGATGGCTTTCCTTGTCGGCAAAGCGGTGGATCTTGTCTTCGATCGACGGGCAATAACGCGGACCAATGCCTTCGATTTCACCTGCAGCGGAATACATCGGCGAACGGTCGAGGTTCGCGGCAATGATTTCGTGGGTGCGCGCGTTGGTGTGGGTGATCCAGCAACTGACTTGCCGTGGATGCTGTTCCTTGTTGCCCATGAACGACATCACCGGGATCGGCGTATCGCCTGGCTGCTCGGTCATCACCGAGAAATCCACAGACTTGCCGTCGATACGCGGTGGCGTACCGGTTTTCAGGCGACCGACACGTAGCGGCAGTTCACGCAGACGATGCGCGAGGGCGATCGACGGTGGATCACCGGCGCGACCACCGGAAAAATTCTGCAAACCGATGTGGATAAGTCCGCCCAGGAACGTACCGGTGGTCAACACCACAGAATCGGCGAAGAAACGCAGACCCATTTGGGTGACAACACCGCGCACTTGTTCCTGCTCGACGATCAGGTCGTCAGCGGCTTGTTGAAATATCCACAGGTTCGGCTGATTTTCCAGAATTTCGCGGACAGCGGCCTTGTAAAGAATACGGTCGGCTTGCGCACGGGTTGCACGTACGGCCGGGCCTTTGCGGCTGTTCAGTACGCGAAACTGGATACCGCCCAAATCGGTGGCCATGGCCATCGCGCCGCCGAGGGCGTCGATTTCCTTGACCAGATGGCTTTTGCCAATGCCACCGATTGCCGGGTTGCAACTCATGGCACCGAGGGTCTCCACGTTATGCGTCAGCAGAAGGGTTTTTGCACCCATGCGTGCTGAGGCCAGTGCTGCCTCGGTACCGGCATGACCGCCGCCGATGACGATCACTTCAAAACGGGAAGGGAAATCCACCACGCACCTCGTGCCTGCTTAAGTAGGTCATTCAGGAATAGTTTGAGATCAGGTTTCTGGACCTGGTCGGCAAGTATAGGGACTTCGCCCTTCCTAAAGAACCCTTTGCACAAAATTTAACCAGCTGTGGAGAACTCGCGGTTAAAAGAATAAAAAAGAGAGAAATTTATAAAACCTTTGTTTTAAAGCTTATTCTTACTGCCCTTCGTTTCTGTGGATAGATTTCTACAGGCCTCTATTTTCAATGTGTACAGAGATTTAAAACCCTGTGACCATGTCGCCATGAGGCCCTTGGATAACCGGTGTAAGCCTGTGGATGAATGAGGTGGTTATCCACAGCGGCAGTTATGTTCAGTTTTCAGGCCCTGTTATCAACTGCCCTTAGCGGCAGTTATTCACAGGGCTTAATCCACAGAAATCGGATGAATGAAGGAATCGCGGACACGGAAAATCCGCTCAGGAATAGATATCTGTCCGGCACTGGAGGAAGGAAATACGAGGGAGGGAGAACAGACAGGTCGCGAACGGACCTGTCTGTGGAAAACGGAAGGCTTATTTACCGATGCAGAAGCTGGAAAAGATCCGTCCCAACAGATCATCGGAGCTGAACGCTCCGGTGATTTCCCCAAGGGACTGCTGGGCCTGACGCAGGTCTTCGGCCAGCAGTTCACCAGCACCCGCCAACGTCAGCTGGGCACGCCCATGTTCCAGGGCATCACTGGCATGACGCAGGGCTTCCAGGTGCCGGCGGCGTGCGCTGAAACTGCTTTCCGACGTTTGTTCGTAGCCCATGCAGGCCTTGAGGTGATCGCGCAGCAAGTCCAGCCCCTCACCGGCGGATTTGGCGCTCAGGCTGATCGTCACATGGCCATCGTCACTGACTTCCAGGGCAATGGGTTCGCCGGTGAGATCAGCTTTGTTACGGATCAACGTGACCTTCGCCGGATCCGGTCGGGTTTCGAGGAATTCAGGCCACAGGGCGAACGGGTCGGCAGCTTCAGGTGCTGTGGCATCGACGACCAGCAGCACTCGATCAGCCTCGCCAATGGCTTTCAATGCTCGTTCAACGCCGATTTTTTCCACATGGTCATCGGTATCACGCAGACCGGCGGTGTCCACAACGTGCAGCGGCATGCCGTCGATGTGGATATGTTCGCGCAGGATATCCCGGGTGGTGCCGGCGATTTCGGTGACGATCGCGGCTTCGCGACCGGCCAGCGCGTTGAGCAGGCTGGATTTGCCGGCATTCGGACGACCGGCAATCACCACGGTCATGCCGTCACGCAGCAATGCACCCTGTCCGGCTTCGCGCAATACAGTGGATAACTCGTCGCGAACCTTGTCGAGCATGCTCAGCACGTGGCCATCGGCGAGGAAGTCGATTTCCTCTTCAGGGAAGTCGATGGCTGCCTCGACATAAATCCTCAAGCCGATCAGTTGTTCGGTGAGGTGATGCACACGCTGGGAAAACGCTCCCTGTAAGGAACGCAATGCGTTGCGTGCAGCCTGTGCAGAACTGGCTTCGATCAGGTCGGCGATGGCCTCGGCCTGAGCCAGGTCGAGTTTGTCATTGAGGAATGCTCTTTCGCTGAACTCACCGGGACGGGCCAGACGGCAGCCCAGTTCCAGGCAACGCTTGAGCAACATGTCGAGAACGATCGGGCCGCCGTGGCCTTGCAGTTCCAGCACATCTTCACCGGTGAACGAGTTCGGCCCCGGGAAATACAGCGCCAGACCTTCATCCAGCACCTGTTGATCGTCACTGAAGAACGGGCCGTAGTGGGCAAACCGTGGTTTCAGTTCGCGGCCGCTGATGGCTCTGGCCGCGACGCTGGCCAGCGGCCCGGAAATTCGAACGATGCCCACGCCGCCACGGCCCTGGGCGGTGGCGACGGCTGCGATGGTTTCACGAGGTGCGCTCATAAACCGGTATCCAGACAAAAATGGCAGATAGCAAAACGCCCCACTAGGGGGCGTTTTGAGTGGTGTTATCCACAGAGTAAGTTACGCCTCGGCTTTTTTCGTCGCCGCTTCGATCTTACGCGTGATGTACCACTGTTGGGCAATCGACAGGCAGTTGTTCACAACCCAGTACAGCACCAGACCCGCCGGGAACCACAGGAAGAAGAAGGTGAAGATGATTGGCATCATTTTCATCACCTTGGCCTGCATCGGATCCGGAGGAGTCGGGTTCAGACGCTGCTGGATGAACATGGTCGCGCCCATTATGATCGGCAGGATGAAGAACGGATCCTTGATCGACAGGTCGGTAATCCACAGCATGAACGGCGCCTGGCGCATTTCCACGCTTTCCAGCAGAACCCAGTACAGGGAAAGGAAAACCGGCATCTGCACAAGGATCGGCAAGCAGCCGCCCAGCGGATTGATCTTCTCTTTCTTGTACAGCTCCATCATGGCTTGCGACATTTTCTGCCGGTCATCGCCATGTTGCTCTTTCAGTGCAGCCAGTTTCGGAGCCACGGCGCGCATGCGGGCCATCGACTTGTAGCTGGCGGCCGACAGAGGGAAGAAGATCCCTTTGATCAGCATGGTCAGGAAGATGATCGACCAGCCCCAGTTGCCGACGATGCTGTGGATATGTTGCAGCAGCCAGAAGATTGGCTGGGCAATGAACCACAGAATGCCGTAGTCGACGGTCAATTCCAGACCAGGGGACAACTCTTTCAGCACCGCCTGGCTTTTCGGACCGGCGTACAGAACAGCGCTGGTTTCGACTTTCGCACCCGGTGCAGCGGTCAGCGAAGGACCGGTGTAACCGATGATGTAGTTGCCTTTGCTGTCCTTACGGGTCTGGACGATGTTGTTTTCGCCCTTCGGAGCAACCCATGCAGTCACGAAGTAGTGTTGCAGCCAGGCTACCCAGCCACCGGTGACGGTTTCCTTGAGCTGAGCCTTGTCCATGTCCTTCATGGACACTTTCTTGTATGGCTCGGAACTTGTCCACAGGGCGGCGCCCAGGTAGGTCGCGGTACCGGTAGCAGTCGTGGAAGAAGGATCGGCGCTGGCGTCGCGTTTCAGCTGGGCGAACATCGAACCGGACCAAGGCTGAGCGCTCTGGTTGTCGATCAGATAGGTCACGGTCACGTCATACAGGCCACGTTTCAGAGTGAAACGCTTGATGTAATTGACGCCGTCCTTGCTGAATTTCAGGTCGACGACCAGTTGGTCCTGACCGTCAGCCAGTTGATAAGTCTTCTTTTCCGAAGAGTAGATCGGGCGACCGGCCGGGTTTGCATCCGGACCGTTGGTGCCAATCAGACCGCTCTGTGCCAGATAGGTACGTTCGCCACCGTTGTCGAACAGTTGGAACGGAACGTCCGGACGATCCTGACGACGTGGATACAGCGGCAAGGTCAACTGAGCAACATCACCACCTTGTGGATCGATCGACAGATCGAGCACGTCGGTTTTGACCTGGATCAGATCCTTGCTGGCGGCGACCGGCGTTTCGGCAGGTGCGCTGGTATCGCTTGCGGCGCGCGGAATATCGTCACTGGCAGCAGCATTATTGCCAGTGGCGGTGTCCGGCAAACCGGATGTAGTCGTACTGGAAGCAACATTCTGAGTCGGCAGGGCAGCCTGGCCGTAGTCCTGGTTCCATTTAAGGACCATGACGTAGGACACGATTGCCAGGGCGACGATCAGGATCGTGCGTTTGATATCCATGATTACTCGGCCATCGAAGAAGAACGGGAGGTAGGGATAGGTGGAACCGGGTCATAACCACCGGGATTCCACGGATGACAGCGACCTAAACGACGAAAGGTCAGCCAGCCACCGCGCAGAAGGCCATGATTTTCGATGGCTTCATACGCGTAGCAAGAACAACTGGGGTAGAAACGACAGTGACTGGCCATCAGGGGACTAATGGCATAGCGATAAAACTGGATCGGAACGAGTGCCAGTTTACGCATCTGGACTGTCTACCCCTACAGTTTCGGTTTTGACTGCTGGTACCGGCTTGTTGCGTGCCAGACGCTTCCAGAGTTTGCCGAAATGCTGAATCAATTCGGGGTTTTCTACGTCACCCAAACCTTTGCGCGCGACGATAACAATGTCCCAGCCGACCAGTGAATCCTGGTGCAGGCGAAACGATTCGCGCATCAGACGTTTGAGGCGATTGCGCTCGACGGAGAGCTTGACGCTCTTTTTCCCGATAACCAGCCCGAGACGGGGGTGATCGAGATCGTTGTTGCGCGCAAGGAGCAGGAGATTTTTCCCCGGAACCTTGCCGGTAGGGGAGTCAAAGACTGCCTTGAAATGCCGGGGAGTAAGCAGACGCTTTTCCCGACTGAAGTCCTGACTCACCTCCAGTGCCGGATTATCAAACTGCCAGACGTGCGCGGCCTTTGGCGCGACGACGCGACAGTACGGCACGACCGTTCTTGGTAGCCATGCGAGCACGGAAACCGTGGGTACGAGCGCGTTTGATAGTGCTTGGTTGGAAAGTACGTTTCATGTCGTGTTACCTGGTTCGTCCACAACGGGCCGGAATGGCCCCCGTTTTAAGAGACCGGGGATTCTAGAGAAAGCAAGTCCATAGGTCAATTTCCAACCAACGTTTCCTTATAAATAGATCTTCGGAGCGTCCGGAACGGATTACCCGTTTGCCAAAGATAAAAATAAAGAAGGGAATTATTTAAAGCTTTTCTGTAAAGCTTGTAAAAGCTAGGCAGGCCCTTCTCTGTGGATAACTGGCTCAAGGCCTTGTATCAAGCGATGTACAGAGAATGACAACTACAGTGGAAAACCGTGTTCAGCCTGTGCCGCACTGTCGGATAACCTGTGCGTGGAATGGGCGGTTATCCACAGGCTGGTTATCCACCGACTTTCGCCCCCGGTTGTCCAGTGTGCTCAGATAGGGTTATCCACAGAGCTTATGCACACACCGTCGGTCGCCTTTTTCTCGTTTAACGCATTGATAAATCATGTCGACCGGGCAACCTGCATGTGGATAAGTGGACGACTGGCCGCTACAATGGCCGCTTGTTTTTGCCTCACCGGCTTTCAACTTAGGGGATATCCGTGTCAGTGGAACTTTGGCAGCAGTGCGTGGAGCTTTTGCGCGAAGAGCTGCCTGCCCAACAATTCAACACCTGGATCCGTCCACTACAGGTCGAAGCCGAAGGCGACGAGTTGCGCGTCTACGCACCGAACCGTTTTGTTCTGGACTGGGTCAACGAAAAGTACCTGGGGCGCGTCCTTGAACTGCTGGATGAGCATGGCAACGGTCTGGCACCGTCGCTTTCCTTATTAATAGGCAGCAAACGCAGTTCGGCCCCGCGTGCCGCGCCGAATGCGCCCTTGGCCGCGGCGCAAGTGTCCCAGGCTCAGGCCAACGCAGTGCCGGCCAGTGCGCCAGCGCCAGCGCCAGCCCATACGCCTGCGCCGACCAAGCGTTCAACGCAGAAAACCGAAGAAATCAGTGAAGAGCCGTCCCGTGACAGCTTCGATCCGATGGCTGGTGCCGCTTCGCAACAGGCGCCGGTTCGTGCCGAACAGCGCACCGTGCAGGTCGAAGGCGCGCTCAAGCACACCAGCTACCTGAATCGCACCTTCACCTTTGAAAACTTCGTCGAAGGTAAATCCAACCAGCTCGCCCGTGCGGCGGCCTGGCAGGTGGCGGACAACCCGAAGCACGGCTACAACCCGCTCTTCCTTTATGGGGGCGTAGGTCTTGGTAAGACTCACTTGATGCACGCGGTGGGTAACCACCTATTAAAGAAGAACCCGAATGCCAAGGTTGTGTACCTGCATTCCGAGCGTTTCGTGGCTGACATGGTCAAGGCACTGCAGCTGAACGCGATCAACGAGTTCAAGCGTTTCTACCGTTCGGTGGACGCCCTGCTGATCGACGACATTCAGTTCTTCGCCCGCAAGGAACGTTCCCAGGAAGAGTTTTTCCACACCTTCAACGCCCTGCTTGAAGGTGGCCAGCAGGTCATTCTCACCAGTGACCGCTACCCGAAAGAAATCGAAGGCCTAGAAGAGCGCCTCAAATCCCGCTTCGGCTGGGGCCTGACAGTTGCCGTCGAGCCGCCTGAGCTGGAAACCCGCGTAGCGATCTTGATGAAGAAGGCCGACCAGGCCAAAGTCGAGTTGCCACACGATGCAGCATTCTTCATTGCCCAACGTATTCGCTCCAACGTCCGTGAGCTGGAAGGCGCGCTGAAACGCGTGATCGCCCACTCGCACTTCATGGGCCGCGACATCACCATCGAGTTGATCCGCGAATCCCTGAAAGACCTCTTGGCGCTGCAGGACAAACTGGTCTCTGTGGATAACATTCAGCGCACCGTCGCCGAGTACTACAAGATCAAGATTTCCGACTTGCTGTCCAAGCGCCGTTCGCGTTCGGTCGCTCGTCCGCGTCAGGTGGCCATGGCATTGTCCAAGGAACTGACCAACCACAGCCTGCCGGAAATCGGCGATGTGTTTGGCGGCCGCGACCACACGACCGTGTTGCACGCCTGCCGCAAGATCAACGAACTTAAGGAATCCGACGCGGACATCCGCGAGGACTACAAGAACCTGCTGCGTACACTGACCACTTGATGAACACCAGCGCAGCTTATTAAGGCAAGGGACTAGACCATGCATTTCACCATTCAACGCGAAGCCCTGTTGAAACCCCTGCAACTGGTCGCAGGCGTCGTCGAGCGCCGACAGACCTTGCCGGTACTGTCCAACGTGCTGCTGGTTGTCGATGGCCAGCAACTGTCGCTGACCGGTACCGACCTGGAAGTCGAGCTGGTCGGTCGCGTGCAACTCGAGGAGCCGGCTGAGACAGGTTCCATCACTGTGCCTGCGCGCAAGCTGATGGACATCTGCAAGAGCCTGCCGAACGATGCGCTGATCGACATCAAGGTCGACGAGCAGAAGCTGGTGGTGAAAGCCGGCCGTAGCCGTTTCACCCTGTCGACCCTGCCGGCCAACGACTTCCCGACTGTGGAAGAAGGCCCGGGTTCGCTGACCACCAGCCTGGAACAGAGCAAGCTGCGTCGCCTGATCGAACGCACCAGTTTCGCCATGGCCCAGCAGGACGTGCGTTATTACCTCAACGGCATGTTGCTGGAAGTCTCGACCGGTGTGATCCGCGCCGTGGCCACTGACGGTCACCGTCTGGCCATGTGCTCGATGCAGGCCGACATCGGTCAGCAGGATCGCCACCAGGTGATCGTGCCGCGCAAAGGTATTCTCGAACTGGCACGTCTGCTCACCGAGCCGGACGGCAACGTCAGCATCGTCCTGGGCCAGCACCACATCCGCGCGACCACCGGCGAATTCACCTTCACCTCGAAACTGGTCGACGGCAAGTTCCCGGACTACGAGCGCGTTCTGCCGAAGGGCGGCGACAAGCTGGTACTGGGTGATCGTCAGGCGCTGCGTGAAGCGTTCAGCCGTACCGCTATTCTGTCCAACGAAAAATACCGCGGTATCCGTCTGCAACTGGCCAGCGGTCAGTTGAAGATCCAGGCCAACAACCCGGAGCAGGAAGAAGCGGAAGAAGAAGTAGGCGTGGAATACAACGGCGGCTCCCTGGAAATCGGCTTCAACGTCAGCTATCTGCTCGACGTGCTGGGTGTGATGACCACCGAGCAGGTTCGCCTGATCCTGTCCGACTCCAACAGCAGTGCGCTGGTGCAAGAGTCCGACAACGACGATTCGGCTTACGTTGTTATGCCGATGCGTCTGTAATCAGCTGACTCTGGATGTCTTTAAGTCGCGTCTCGGTCACCGCGGTGCGCAATCTGCACCCGGTGACCTTCTCCCCCTCCCCCCGAATCAACATTCTTTACGGCGCCAACGGCAGCGGCAAAACCAGTGTTCTGGAAGCCATTCACCTGCTGGGGCTTGCGCGTTCGTTTCGTAGCACGCGGCTGTTGCCGGTCATCCAGTACGAGCAGCTGGCCTGCACCGTATTCGGCCAGGTCGAGCTCGCCGAGGGTGGCCACAGCGCATTGGGGATATCTCGTGACCGTCAGGGCGAGTTCCAGATCCGCATCGACGGTCAGAACGCTCGCAGCGCTGCGCAACTGGCGGAGATCCTGCCGCTGCAGTTGATCAACCCCGACAGCTTTCGCCTGCTGGAAGGCGCGCCGAAGATTCGCCGGCAGTTTCTCGACTGGGGCGTGTTCCACGTCGAGCCGCGGTTCATGGCCACCTGGCAGCGTTTGCAGAAGGCCTTGCGCCAGAGAAACTCCTGGCTGCGGCATGGTACACTTGACGCCGTTTCGCAAGCGGTTTGGGACAGGGAACTGTGCCAGGCCAGCGCTGAAATCGATGAATACCGCCGCGCTTATATCAAAGCCTTGAAACCGGTCTTTGAACAAACCTTGAGCGAACTGGTTGAGCTCGAAGGTTTGACGCTCAGCTATTACCGAGGCTGGGACAAAGACCGGGAATTGAGCGCCGTACTTGCCGGATCCGTGCAACGGGACCAGCAGATGGGTCATACCCAAGCCGGGCCACAACGGGCTGACTTGCGTCTTAGATTGGGCGCACACAACGCCGCGGACATCTTGTCCCGGGGGCAGCAGAAGTTGGTGGTCTGTGCATTGCGGATTGCCCAGGGGCATCTGGTGAGCCAGGCCCGACGCGGCCAGTGTATTTATCTGGTGGATGATTTGCCGTCCGAACTGGACGAGAGCCACCGCCGCGCGCTGTGCCGTTTGCTGGAAGACTTACGCTGCCAGGTTTTTATCACCTGTGTAGATCACGAATTATTGAGGGAAGGCTGGCAGACGGAAACGCCAGTCGCTCTGTTCCACGTGGAACAGGGCCGTATCACCCAGACCCACGACCATCGGGAGTGAAGGCATTGAGCGAAGAAAATACGTACGACTCATCGAGCATTAAAGTGCTGAAAGGCCTGGATGCCGTGCGCAAACGTCCCGGTATGTACATTGGTGACACCGACGATGGCAGCGGTCTGCACCACATGGTGTTCGAGGTGGTCGACAACTCGATCGACGAAGCCCTCGCCGGCCACTGCGACGACATCAGCATCATCATCCACCCGGATGAGTCCATCACCGTTAAAGACAACGGCCGTGGCATCCCGGTAGACGTGCACAAAGAGGAAGGCGTTTCCGCCGCCGAGGTCATCATGACCGTCCTCCACGCCGGCGGTAAGTTTGACGACAACTCCTACAAGGTATCCGGCGGTCTGCACGGTGTAGGTGTTTCGGTTGTGAACGCGCTGTCCGAAGAGCTGGTCCTGACCGTTCGCCGCAGCGGCAAGATCTGGGAACAGACCTACGTCCACGGCGTACCTCAGGCACCGATGGCGATCGTTGGCGACAGCGAAACCACCGGCACCCAGATTCACTTCAAGGCTTCCAGCGAAACCTTCAAGAACATTCACTTCAGCTGGGACATCCTGGCCAAGCGCATTCGTGAACTGTCCTTCCTCAACTCCGGTGTCGGCATCGTCCTCAAGGATGAGCGCAGCGGCAAGGAAGAGCTGTTCAAATACGAAGGCGGCCTGCGTGCGTTCGTTGAATACCTGAACACCAACAAGACTGCGGTCAACCAGGTGTTCCACTTCAACATCCAGCGTGAAGACGGCATCGGCGTGGAAATCGCCCTGCAGTGGAACGACAGCTTCAACGAGAACCTGTTGTGCTTCACCAACAACATTCCGCAGCGCGACGGCGGCACCCATCTGGTGGGCTTCCGTTCCGCACTGACGCGTAACCTGAACAACTACATCGAGCAGGAAGGCCTGGCGAAGAAGCACAAAGTCGCCACCACCGGTGACGATGCCCGTGAAGGCCTGACCGCGATCATCTCGGTGAAGGTGCCTGATCCGAAGTTCAGCTCCCAGACCAAAGACAAGCTGGTGTCTTCTGAAGTGAAGACCGCGGTCGAACAGGAAATGGGCAAGTACTTCTCCGACTTCCTGCTGGAAAACCCGAACGAAGCCAAACTGGTCGTCGGCAAGATGATCGACGCTGCCCGTGCCCGTGAAGCGGCGCGCAAGGCCCGTGAGATGACCCGCCGCAAAGGCGCGCTGGACATCGCCGGCCTGCCGGGCAAGCTCGCTGACTGCCAGGAAAAAGACCCGGCGCTGTCCGAACTGTACCTCGTGGAAGGTGACTCCGCGGGCGGCTCTGCCAAGCAGGGACGCAACCGCAAGACCCAGGCCATCCTGCCGCTGAAGGGCAAGATCCTCAACGTCGAGAAAGCCCGTTTCGACAAGATGATTTCGTCCCAGGAAGTGGGCACCCTGATTACCGCGCTGGGCTGCGGTATCGGTCGCGAAGAGTACAACATCGACAAGCTGCGCTATCACAACATCATCATCATGACCGATGCTGACGTCGACGGTTCGCACATCCGTACCCTGCTGCTGACCTTCTTCTTCCGTCAGTTGCCGGAGCTGATCGAGCGCGGCTACATCTACATCGCCCAGCCGCCGCTGTACAAGGTCAAGAAAGGCAAGCAAGAGCAATACATCAAAGACGACGACGCCATGGAAGAGTACATGACGCAGTCGGCCCTGGAAGATGCGAGCCTGCACCTGAACGAAGACGCCCCGGGTATTTCCGGTGAAGCGCTGGAACGTCTGGTGAACGACTTCCGGATGGTGATGAAGACCCTCAAGCGTCTGTCGCGCCTGTACCCGCAGGAGCTGACCGAGCACTTCATCTACCTGCCGGCCGTCAGCCTGGAAATGCTCGGCGACCACGCCAAGATGCAAGATTGGCTGGCCCAGTACGAAGTTCGTCTGCGCACCGTCGAGAAGTCGGGCCTGGTCTACAAGGCCAGCCTGCGTGAAGACCGCGAGCGTGGCGTGTGGCTGCCAGAGGTCGAACTGATCTCCCACGGCCTGTCGAACTACGTCACCTTCAACCGCGACTTCTTCGGCAGCAACGACTACAAGACCGTCGTCACCCTCGGCGCTCAACTGAGCACCCTGCTCGACGAAGGCGCGTACATCCAGCGTGGCGAGCGCAAGAAAGCGGTCACCGAGTTCAAGGAAGCCCTGGACTGGCTGATGGCCGAAAGCACCAAGCGCCACACCATCCAGCGATACAAAGGTCTCGGTGAAATGAACCCGGATCAGCTGTGGGAAACCACCATGGACCCAAGCGTGCGCCGCATGCTGAAAGTCACCATCGAAGACGCCATTGGCGCAGACCAGATCTTCAACACCCTGATGGGTGATGCGGTCGAACCTCGCCGTGACTTCATCGAGAGCAACGCTCTGGCGGTGTCCAACCTGGATTTCTGATCCCGGTCGGCACCAACGAAAAGGCCAACGCACCAGCGTTGGCCTTTTTTATTGCCTGCAATTCACTCCCCCGCTGCCACACTCTCCAACCGATACCCATACCCGTAAATCGTCAGCAACTGCCAACCCCGATCCGCCGTCAGCCCGAGCTTGTTGCGCAGGCGATAGATATGAGTGTCCAGCGGTCGCGACGTGGACATTTCTTCGTGGGGCCAGAATCGTTCGTAAAGGTAATCCCGTGACAGCGGTCGGCCGAGGTTGCTGAACAGGCAATGGGCGAGGCGATACTCGCGCTCGGTCATGGCGATCGGTTTCCCGTCGCGGGTGACGGTCAGTTCGGCGTCGTCGAACACCAGGTCGTTGAAACGCAGGACGTCGGCCGCGGCGTTACGTTGCAGGCTGTGTCGACGCAGTACCGCCGCCACGCGGGCCTTCAGTTCATTGGGCCGAAACGGCTTGCTGACGTAATCGTCGGCCCCGGCATTCAGGGCCTGGACGATATCGCTCTCACCATCGCGGCTGGTCAGCATGATGGCCGCTGGCGGCGCTTCCATGTGTTCGCGGGTCCAGCGCAGCAGCGCCAGGCCAGTGAGGTCGGGCAATTGCCAGTCGAGGATCAGCAGGTCGAAGGTTTCCCGGCGCAACTGTCGCAGCAGGTCTTCACCGCTTTCGAAGCTGTGCAGTGACCAGGGCTGTCCTCCGGTCTCGGCCATTTGCTGCAGGGTCTGCTCGACCCGACGCAGTTCGGCGGGTTCATCGTCCAGTATCGCAACGCGCATACGCGGTGGTTCCTTGTCGCTCGGGCAATGGGTGCCGACCAGATCGGCTCACTCCATGCAGTGAAAGTAAGCGGCACGCCTTGGGGTGAGCCGCTATGATTCTTCGGGTCTACGTCCTCAGACCGGCCGCCTATGAAACCATTCAACCCGCCCTGCCCTGTTTCCCATGAATAACCAGCGCCGACACGAAAGCCGCGTACCCAGCCAGGTTCAGCGTTTGTTCCGGCAACTGGTGCGCGAGTGGGTGTGGATAAGTCTAGTGCTGTTACCGCTGACTGCACTGCTTTCCTGGCGGGCGCAGATCAATTTGCATGACCCGGCGCCGTTGATGGGCGCAGGACTTTCGGTAGTCATGGTCGCGTGTGTACTTGGGTTGCTGCTGTGGCGCCCGCGACTGGCGTTATGGCTGACATTGGGCGGGATTGCCTGCGTGCTGCTGACCAGTGCAGGCCTGGCTGAAATGCGGCGTTGGTGGTCGCCGACGCCTGCGGCGCTGGGCATGTTGTTCGGCTATCTGATCTGGAACTGGCGTCGCTTGAGTGTAGTGCTCACCTACTTCGGCTGGGAGCTGGCGCGGCTGGACAGCGAACCGAAAGTCTTTCCTGAACGACGTCGGGCGCAGTTTCCCAGCGCCGACCGCTTGCAGGGGCAGATCATGGCGCTTGAGCAAGCCATGAGCCGCACCCGCGATACCCGCCGCTTCATTGCCGACGGGCTGGAATATCTGCCGGTCGCAACACTGATCAGCGATCCTCGAGGACAAGTCTTGTTGGGCAATCGCAAGGCGCGGAGCCTGTTCGATCACAATCTGGTGGGCGAGGATGTCCTCGATCAACTGGCGCGCCTGGGCTATCCGGAGTTGTCCACAGAGCCGCGCCCGCCGCTCTCCGAGCTGCCTCTGCTGGAGTTTCGTGATCACAAGGAACGTAGCCTGCGCCTGGAACGCGCCGCGTTGTTGCCAGTGGATGGCGACATACCGATTGGCTGGCTGCTGAGTCTCACTGACCTGAGCGCCGAACGCGCCGCCGAGGAACAGCGCGGTGTGTTGCTGCGCTTCCTGTCCCATGACCTGCGCGCTCCCCACTCGGCGATTCTTGCCCTGCTTGAGGTACACCGGCATCAGACGGGGACGGATTCGCCGCTGTTCGAACAGATTGAACGCCAGGTCCGTCGGGCGCTGGAACTGACCGATGGCTTCGTTCTGTTGGCCCGGGCCGAGTCCGAGGCGTATCAGTTCCAACCAAGTCTGTTCGGGATGCTGGTCATGGACGTTCTGGATCAGGCGTTGCCCATCGCTCAGCAAAAACGCATCGAGCTATTGAGCGACATGGACGAACAATCACAGGAGCGTCTGATTATGGCCGATCAGGGTTTGTTGACCCGCGCCCTGTTCAACCTGCTGGAAAATGCGATCAAGTACAGCCCGGCTGGATCCACAGTGAATCTGCATGTCAGTTGCGACAACGACTGGCTGCGGTGTGAACTGTCCGATCAAGGCAAAGGAATCGCTGCAGAAGAACTGCCTGACCTGTTCAGCCAGTACCGGCGGTTTTCCTCTGCGCAGGGTATCGATGGCGTGGGCCTGGGGTTGTCGATGGTCAAAGCCGTTGTGGATCACCATGGCGGCCGAATCGAATGCCTCAGCGTGGTCGATCAAGGCACGACGTTCCGTCTGGAACTGCCACTGATCGCTGAAGAGCAGGCATAAAAAAACCGGCTATATCAGCCGGTTTCCTTACTTCCGAAAAAAACTTATGCACCTTTTACGGTGATTTATCAGCTTCGGAAATATATAAGTAAATCAGTAAGTTAATTCGATAATTCGGGATTTTGCGAACAAACCGTACACAGGTTATCCACAAATCTCAGACAGCGATCTGATCGTTCGCAGCCGGTGCCTGGGGGGCCGGAGGCAGCGAGCCCATTTCTCGTTGCGTTTTCTCGTTCCACGCCTGCACCCGGTCATTCAGATCGGCGATGGCGCGCGGGCCACTGCCCTCGGCGTACATCGGCTCACCGATGACCACGGTAATCACACCCTGCTTTTTACCCCAACCAATCTTCGGCCAGAACTTGCCGGCATTGTGTGCGATTGGCAGCACCGGAAGCGCCGCATTCACCGCCAAGGCACTGCCACTGCGGGAGAACTTGCCGATAGTGCCATGAGGAACGCGAGTGCCTTCCGGGAAGATCAGCACCCAGACATTGTCCTTGAGCAACTCATCACCTTTCGCCGCGACCTGCTTGAGGGCGGCTTTCGGGTTGTCCCGGTCAATCGCGATCGGCCGCAGCATGGCCATCGCCCAGCCGAAGAACGGCACGTAGAGCAATTCGCGCTTGAGCACCTGGCTCAAAGGCGAGAAATAAGCGGAAAGAAAGAACGTCTCCCAGGTGCTCTGGTGGTTCGATTGAATCACGCAGGGCCGGTCAGGCACGTTTTCCGCGCCTTTGACTTCGTAACGGATACCGAGAAACACCTTGGTCAACCACAAGGCACAACGGCACCAGTACACGTTGATGAAACGATAGCGCGCCTTGAACGACAGAAAGGGCGCGATAAAAAAGCTCAGGCTGCACCACAGCAGGGCGGTGGTGCCCAGCAGCAGGTAAAAGAGGAAGATTCTGATGGCCTGCAGTATCGACATGGCGACGTTTACCGTTACGGGCAATGCCCGACTGTTCAAGCGCACTCCCGATCAATCCCTGGTCAGGAACTTCAGAAGCACTCTAGTTGTGGATAAGTTCTGCGGCAATCGCCGCGAGATCGTCAAAAATCAGGGTGCCCACCGGCAAGGTCTTGGCCTGAGTCTTTTCGCCTTTCCCGGTCTTTACCAAAACGGGCTGTGAATCGACGGCTTTGGCGGCCTCCAGGTCACCAAGGCTGTCGCCGACGAACCAGACATTCGTCAGCGCGACGTTGTAATGCTGCGCGATGGTTTTCAACATCCCCGGTTTCGGCTTGCGGCAGTCGCAACCCTCATCCGGCCCATGCGGGCAATACACGATCAGCCCGACTTCACCGCCCTGCTCCGCCACCAGTTCGCGCAGGCGCGCGTGCATGGCATCGAGGGTGGCGAGGTCGTAGTAGCCGCGAGCAATGCCCGACTGGTTGGTGGCGACCGCCACCGTCCAGCCGGCCTTGCTCAACTGCGCAATCGCTTCGATCGAGCCGGGCAGCGGAATCCACTCCTCTACCGACTTGATGTAAGCGTCGGAGTCGTAATTGATCACTCCGTCCCGATCGAGAATCAGCAGTTTCAACAGCAATCCCTCAACCCAGCAGCGAAATGTCGGCAACGCCCAGGAACAGGCCACGCAGACGCGCCAGCAGCGCGTAGCGGTTGGCCCGCACATTGGCGTCTTCGGCATTGACCATCACTGCGTCGAAGAACGCGTCCACCGGCTCGCGCAGGGCGGCCAGGCGTGCCAGCGATTCGTTGTACTGACGTGCTGCGGCCATTGGCTGTACAGCCTGGTCCGCTTGCTGGATCGCCGAATACAGCGAGAACTCGTTGGCGTTGTCGAAGTACTTGGCCTGGACTTCGGTCGGCACCGAGCCTTCCACCTTGCTCAGCAGGTTCGACACACGCTTGTTCACCGCCGCCAGCGCTGCCGCTTCCGGCAGTTTGCGGAAGGCCTGAACCGCTTGCACACGTTGGTCGAAGTCCAGCGCCGAACCCGGCTTCAGGGCACGCACCGACAGGTAAGTGGCGACATCCACGCCTTCGTCTTCGTAACGGGCACGCAGACGGTCGAAGATGAACTCCAGCACCGCGTCGTTCAGGCCGGCAGCCTTGACCTTGGCACCGAACGCATTCACGGCGAACGCCACAGCATCGTTCAGGTCCAGATCCAGTTGTTTCTCGATCAGGATCCGCAGTACGCCCAGTGCTGCACGGCGCAGGGCATACGGGTCTTTGCTGCCGGTCGGCAGCATGCCGATGCCGAAGATGCCGACCAGGGTGTCGAGCTTGTCGGCGATGGCCACGGCCGCACCGGTCAGGGTGGCTGGCAGTTCAGCGCCGGCACCGCGTGGCATGTACTGCTCGTTCAGCGCCAGGGCGACGTCTTCCGGCTCGCCGTCATTGAGGGCGTAGTAGTAGCCGGCGACACCTTGCATCTCCGGGAACTCGCCGACCATTTCGGTGGCCAGGTCGCACTTGGACAGCAGGCCTGCGCGGGCAGCCCACGAAGCGTTGCCGCCGATGCGTGCGGCGATGTACGCCGCCAGTTTCGAGACGCGCTCGGCCTTGTCGTAGACGCTGCCGAGTTTTTCCTGGAACACCACGTTCTGCAGGCGATCGTTGAAGGCTTCGAGCTTCTGCTTCTTGTCCTGCTTGAAGAAGAACTCGGCGTCGGTCAGACGTGGGCGAACCACTTTCTCGTTACCGGCGATGATCTGCTGCGGGTCTTTGGATTCGATGTTGGCCACAGTGATGAAACGCGGCAGCAACTTGCCGTCGGCATCCAGCAGGCAGAAGTACTTCTGGTTGTCCTGCATGGTGGTGATCAGTGCTTCCTGCGGCACGTCGAGGAAACGTTCCTCGAACGAGCACACCAGCGGCACTGGCCACTCGACCAGCGCGGTCACTTCGTCGAGCAGCGCCGGCGGCACGATCGCAGTGCCTTCCTGACGGGTCGCCAGTTCTTCGGTGCGTTTGCTGATGATTTCGCGACGCTCGTTGGCATCGGCCAGCACGTAGGCGGCACGCAGGTCGGCCAGGTAGCTCGACGGCGAACCGATGCGCACGCTTTGCGGGTGGTGGAAGCGGTGGCCACGGGATTCACGGCCAGCCTTCTGCGCGAGAATCGTGCAGTCGATGACCTGGTCGCCGAGCAGCATCACCAGCCATTGGGTCGGACGCACGAACTCTTCCTTGCGCGCACCCCAACGCATGCGTTTCGGGATCGGCAGGTCGTTTAGCGAGTCTTCGACGATGGTCGGCAGCAGGCTGGCGGTCGGCTTGCCGGCGATGTTCTGGCTGTAGCGCAGTTTCGGACCGCTCTGGTCGATTTCGCTCAGCTCGACGCCGCACTTCTTGGCGAAGCCCAGTGCCGCTTGAGTCGGGTTGCCTTCGGCATCGAACGCGGCCTGACGTGGCGGGCCGTCGAGGTTGATGCTGCGATCCGGCTGCTGGGTGGCCAGCGCGGTGATCAGCACAGCCAGACGACGCGGCGCGGCGTAGACGGTTTTGCTCTCGTAATTCAGGCCGGCAGCTTGCAGGCCTTTGTCGATACCGGCCAGGAACGCTTCGGCCAGGGTGTTCAGGGCTTTGGGTGGCAGTTCTTCGGTGCCCAGTTCAACCAGAAAATCTTGAGCACTCATTGTGCAGCCTCCAGCTTGGCCAGTACTTCGTCACGCAGGTCCGGGGTTGCCATCGGGAAGCCCAGCTTGGCGCGGGCCATCAGGTAGGCTTGGGCGACGGAACGCGCCAGGGTGCGTACGCGCAGAATGTATTGCTGACGCGCAGTCACCGAGATCGCCCGGCGCGCATCCAGCAGGTTGAAGGTGTGCGAGGCCTTCAGGACCATTTCGTAGCTTGGCAACGGCAGCGGCTGGTCGAGTTCGATCAGGCGCTTGGCTTCGCTTTCATAGAAGTCGAACAGCTCGAACAGCTTGTCGACGTTGGCGTGTTCGAAGTTGTAGGTGGACTGCTCGACTTCGTTCTGGTGGAACACGTCGCCGTAGGTCACTTTGCCGAACGGACCGTCAGCCCAGACCAGGTCGTAGACCGAATCCACGCCTTGCAGGTACATGGCCAGACGCTCGAGACCGTAGGTGATCTCGCCGGTCACCGGGTAGCACTCGATGCCGCCCGCCTGCTGGAAGTAAGTGAACTGGGTCACTTCCATGCCGTTCAGCCAGACTTCCCAGCCCAGACCCCAGGCGCCGAGGGTCGGCGATTCCCAGTTGTCTTCGACGAAGCGGATGTCGTGGACCAGCGGGTCCAGGCCGACATGCTTGAGGGAGCCCAGGTACAGCTCCTGGAAGTTGTCCGGGTTCGGCTTCAGGACGACCTGGAACTGGTAGTAGTGCTGCAGACGGTTCGGGTTTTCGCCGTAACGGCCGTCAGTCGGACGGCGGCTTGGCTGCACGTAGGCGGCGTTCCAGGTTTCCGGGCCGATGGCGCGCAGGAATGTCGCGGTGTGGAAAGTGCCGGCGCCTACTTCCATATCGTAGGGCTGAAGTACCACACAACCTTGCTCGGCCCAGTATTGCTGGAGCGCGAGGATCAAGTCTTGGAAGGTACGCACGGCTGGCGTAGGCTGGCTCACGAAATTCACCTGTTTCTTGGGCTGCGATTTAAAGAGCGGGAGTATACCCGATTCAGTCGCACCTCCACCCCCTGGAGCCTTATGCCACGCTGCTTTTGGTGCAACGAAGATCCGCTGTACATGGCTTACCACGATCAGGAGTGGGGTACGCCGCTACGCGATGCGCAGGGTTTGTTCGAGTTGCTTTTGCTCGAAGGGTTCCAGGCCGGGCTTTCGTGGATCACCGTGCTGCGCAAACGTGAGCGATATCGCGAGGTGCTGTTCGGCTTCGACGTACAGCGCGTGGCGCAGATGAGCGATGCGGAAATCGATCAATTGATGCTCGATCCGGGGATCATCCGCAACCGCCTCAAGCTCAACGCCGCCCGGCGCAACGCCCAGGCCTGGCTGGCGCTGGAAGATCCGGTGGCCTTCCTCTGGTCGTTTGTGGATAACCGGCCGGTGATCAATCATTTCAAGGATCGCAGCGAAGTCCCGGCCATTACCCCGCAAGCCGTGGCCATGAGCAAAGGCCTGAAAAAGGCCGGCTTCACCTTCGTCGGCCCAACCATTTGCTATGCGCTGATGCAGGCCTCGGGCATGGTCATGGATCACACCCAGGACTGCGACCGCTACGCGCAGCTCGCCAACGGCGGTTAGAATGGCCGCCTCGCGCACAGCACAAGATCAGGAGTGACCTGTGGAAAAGTTTAAAGGCGCCATGCTGGTTGGCGCTCTGCGGCTGTTTGCCCTGCTTCCGTGGCGGGCCGTGCAGGCCGTGGGTTCGGCGATCGGCTGGATCATGTGGAAAACCCCCAACCGTTCCCGCGATGTGGTGCGGATCAACCTGGCCAAATGTTTTCCACAGATGGACCCGGCCGAACGCGAGCGTCTGGTCGGTCAGACCCTGAAAGACATCGGCAAGTCCCTGACCGAAAGCGCCTGCGCCTGGATCTGGCCGGCCCAGCGGTCCATCGACCTGGTGCGCGAAGTCGAAGGCCTCGAGGTGCTGAAAGAAGCGCTGGCCTCGGGCAAGGGCGTGGTCGGCATCACCAGCCACCTGGGCAACTGGGAAGTGCTCAACCACTTCTATTGCAGCCAGTGCAAACCGATCATTTTCTACCGGCCGCCGAAGCTCAAGGCTGTGGATGAATTGCTGCGCAAACAACGCGTGCAACTGGGCAACAAGGTCGCTGCGTCAACCAAGGAAGGCATCCTCAGTGTCATCAAGGAAGTGCGCAAGGGCGGTCAGGTGGGGATCCCCGCAGACCCGGAACCGGCCGAATCCGCCGGGATCTTCGTGCCGTTCTTCGCTACTCAGGCCCTGACCAGCAAGTTCGTGCCGAACATGCTCGCCGGCGGCAAAGCCGTCGGGGTGTTCCTGCATGCCCTGCGTCTGCCGGACGGTTCCGGCTACAAGGTGATCCTCGAAGCGGCGCCGGAAGCCATGTACAGCACCGACACTGAAACCTCCTGCGCGGCGATGAGTCAGGTGGTCGAGCGTTACGTGGCGGCTTATCCGAGCCAGTACATGTGGAGCATGAAGCGCTTCAAGAAGCGTCCGCCGGGTGAGGCGCGCTGGTACTGATCAGACCTGGGCAATTGTGGATAACCTGATCACACGGGTTATCCACAGCCGTCACGGCTTCTGCCGATCGAGCTTCTTCAGAAACACCGTCATTTCCTTCTCGGCCTGCTTGTCGCCATGGGCCCGGGCCGCTTCCACCCCCTGCTCCCACGCCTGCCGCGCAGCCGTCAGGTCACCCAGCGCCAGTTGCGCCTTGCCCAGCAGTTTCCAAGCAGCCGAATACTTCGGATCGAAGCCGACACACCGCTGGAAATGCTCGGCTGCCTTCGCGTTTTCCCCCAAATCCAGATAACCCTTGCCGAGGCCGAAGCGCAGCAGCGAGTTATCCACACCCTTGGCGAGCATTTTTTCCAGGGATTCGATCATCGGTTTCGCCTCTCGGTCGATCAGAAGAAACTCAGTCCTACGTGGAACAGCTTCTCCACATCGCGAATATGCTTTTTATCCACAAGGAACAGGATCACGTGGTCGCCGGCGGCGATCACCGTGTCGTCGTGGGCAATGATCACTTCTTCATCGCGGATGATCGCGCCGATGGTGGTTCCCGGTGGCAGCGCGATGTTTTCGATGGCCTTGCCGATCACCTTGCTCGACTTCGAATCGCCATGAGCCACCGCTTCGATGGCTTCCGCCGCGCCCCGGCGCAACGAGTGCACGCTGACGATATCGCCGCGCCGCACGTGGGCCAGCAAGGTGCCGATAGTCGCCAGTTGCGGGCTGATGGCAATGTCGATGTCGCCGCCCTGGATCAGGTCGACGTAGGCCGGGTTGTTGATGATCGTCATCACCTTCTTCGCGCCCAGACGCTTGGCCAGCAGCGACGACATGATGTTGGCTTCGTCATCGTTGGTCAGCGCGAGGAAAATGTCCGCGTCGGCGATGTTCTCTTCCAGCAGCAGGTCGCGATCCGACGCGCTGCCCTGCAGCACCACGGTACTGTCGAGGGTATCCGAGAGATAACGGCAGCGTGCCGGGTTCATCTCGATGATCTTCACCTGATAGCGGCTTTCGATGGCCTCGGCCAGCCGTTCGCCGATCTGCCCGCCACCGGCGATGACGATGCGCTTGTAGCTTTCGTCGAGCCGGCGCATTTCGCTCATCACCGCGCGAATGTTCGCACGGGCGGCGATGAAGAAGACTTCGTCGTCGGCCTCGATCACCGTATCTCCCTGGGGAAGAATCGGTCGGTCGCGGCGGAAAATCGCGGCCACTCGGGTTTCCACATTCGGCATGTGTTCACGCAACTGGCGCAGTTGCTGGCCTACCAGCGGCCCGCCGTAATAGGCGCGCACCGCGACCAGTTGCGCCTGGCCTTCGGCGAAATCGATCACCTGCAACGCGCCAGGGTGCTGGATCAAACGCTTGATGTAGTTGGTGACGACCTGCTCGGGACTGATCAGCACGTCGACCGGAATCGCCTCGTTCTGGAACAGTTGCTCCTCGCGGGTGAGGTACGACGCTTCGCGCACCCGGGCAATCTTGGTCGGGGTGTGGAACAGGGTGTGAGCAACCTGGCAGGCAACCATGTTGGTTTCGTCGCTGTTGGTCACCGCCACCAGCATGTCGGCGTCGTCGGCACCGGCCTGACGCAGCACGGTCGGCAGCGAGCCACGGCCCTGCACGGTGCGGATGTCGAGGCGGTCGCCAAGATCGCGCAGACGGTCGCCGTCAGTGTCGACCACCGTGATGTCGTTGGCCTCGCTGGCCAGATGTTCAGCCAGCGAACCGCCGACCTGTCCCGCACCGAGGATGATGATTTTCATCCAGTCACTCCGTTGAATCCGTTTAGCCGCGCGCGGCAGCGATCTTGATCAGCTTGGCGTAGTAGAACCCGTCATGCCCGCCCTGTTGGGCCAGCAATTGGCGACCATGAGGCTGTTTGATTCCGGCGGTGGTAGCCAGATCCAGCTCCCGGGCGCCCGGCGTGCGCTCAAGAAACGCGCCGATGACTTCGGTATTTTCGGTCGGCAAGGTCGAGCAGGTGGCGTAGAGCAGGATGCCGCCCACTTCGAGGGTTTTCCACATCGCGTCGAGCAACTCGCCTTGCAATTGCGCGAGGGCTGGGATGTCGCCGGCCTGGCGGGTCAGCTTGATGTCCGGATGGCGGCGGATCACGCCGGTGGCCGAGCACGGTGCGTCGAGCAGGATGCGCTGGAACGGTTTGCCGTCCCACCACGCTGCCGTGTCGCGACCGTCGGCGGCGATCAGTTCGGCGTTCAGGCCGAGACGCTCGAGGTTTTCCTTCACTCGCACCAGACGTTTGGCTTCCAGGTCCACCGCCACCACGCCGGCCAGCGCCGGTTCGGCTTCGAGGATGTGGCACGTCTTGCCGCCCGGTGCACAGCAGGCGTCCAGCACTCGCTGGCCCGGCGCGAGGTCGAGCAGGTCGGCGGCCAGTTGCGCGGCTTCGTCTTGCACGCTGATCCAGCCTTCGGCGAAGCCCGGCAGGCTGCGCACGTCGGCGGCGGCCTCCAGCACGATGCCGTCGCGGCTGAAAGTGCACGGCTGTGCGGCGATACCGGCTTCAGTCAGCAGACTCAGGTACGCGTCACGGCTGTGATGACGACGGTTGACCCGCAGGATCATCGGCGGATGCGCGTTGTTGGCTTCGCAGATGGCTTCCCATTGCTCAGGCCAGAAGGCCTTGAGGGATTTTTGCAGCCAGCGCGGGTGAGCGGTGCGCACCACCGGATCGCGTTCCAGTTCGGCGAAGATCGCCTCATGTTCGCGCTGGGCATTGCGCAGTACGGCATTGAGCAGACCTTTGGCCCATGGCTTTTTCAGCTTGTCGGCGCAACCGACGGTTTCGCCGATGGCGGCGTGTGGCGGGACGCGGGTGTAGAGCAGTTGATAGAGACCGACCAGCAGCAGCGCCTCGACATCGGCGTCGGCCGCCTTGAACGGTTTCTGCAGCAGTTTTTCCGCCAGCGCCGACAAGCGTGGCTGCCAGCGCGCGGTGCCGAATGCCAGATCCTGGGTGAAGCCGCGATCGCGATCCTCGACCTTGTCCAGTTGCGTCGGCAGGGAGCTGTTGAGCGAAGCCTTGCCACTGAGAACAGCGGCGAGTGCCTTGGCGGCGGCCAGACGTGGGTTCATTGAGCGTCCACCGCTGCACCCAGCACGGTGCCGGTGGCGAATTTCTCACGACGGCTGTTGAACAGATCACTGAAGTTCAGCGCCTTGCCGCCGGGCAATTGCAGACGGGTCAGGCACAGCGCCTGTTCGCCACAGGCGACGATCAGACCGTCCTTGCTGGCGCCGAGGATGGTGCCCGGTGCGCCTTTGCCTTCGGCCAGTGTCGCCGCCAACACTTTCAGCGCTTCGCCGTTGAGCGTGCTGTGGGTGATCGGCCATGGATTGAAGGCACGGACCAGACGTTCCAGCTCAACGGCCGGGCGGCTCCAGTCGATGCGTGCTTCGTCTTTGTTCAGTTTGTGCGCGTAGGTGGCGAGTTCGTCGTTCTGCACTTCGCCTTCCAGGGTGCCAGCGGCCAGACCGGCAATCGCCTGCACCACGGCAGGTGGGCCCATTTCGGCGAGACGGTCATGGAGGCTGCCACCGGTGTCTTCGGCGCTGATCGGGGTCACGACTTTAAGCAGCATCGGCCCGGTATCGAGGCCGGCTTCCATGCGCATCACGGTGACGCCGCTCTCGGCATCGCCCGCTTCCACGGCACGCTGGATCGGCGCCGCACCGCGCCAGCGCGGCAGCAGCGAGGCGTGACTGTTGATGCAACCCAGGCGCGGAATATCCAGCACCGCTTGCGGCAGGATCAGGCCGTAGGCCACCACCACCATCAAGTCAGGCTTCAGCGCAGCGAGCTCGGCCTGAGCGTCAGCATTGCGCAGGGTCGGCGGCTGCAACACCTGGATATTGTTTTCCAGGGCGAGCTGTTTGACCGGGCTCGGCATCAGTTTTTGTCCGCGACCGGCCGGGCGATCCGGTTGGGTGTAGACCGCAACGATCTCGTAAGGGCTGTCCAGCAGGGCCTTGAGGTGTTCGGCGGCGAATTCCGGGGTGCCGGCAAAAACGATGCGCAGTGGCTCAGTCATGGGGGAGTCTCATAAAAAGAAAAAGGCTTGCCGCAGCAAGCCTTTGGAGAGGGGCATCAAGCGTTCTGGCGGTGCTGCTTTTCCAGTTTCTTCTTGATCCGGTCGCGTTTGAGCGTGGACAGGTAATCGACGAACAACTTGCCGTTGAGGTGGTCGCATTCGTGCTGGATGCACACGGCGAGCAGGCCTTCGGCGATCAGTTCGTAAGGCTTGCCGTCACGGTCCAGAGCCTTGATCTTGACCTTCTGCGGGCGGTCGACATTTTCGTAGAAGCCCGGCACCGAGAGGCAGCCTTCCTGGTATTGCTCCATTTCGTCGGTCAGCGGTTCGAACTCGGGGTTGATGAACACCCGGGGTTCGGTGCGGTCTTCGGAAAGGTCCATCACGACGATACGTTTGTGCACGTTGACCTGGGTCGCGGCAAGGCCGATGCCCGGCGCTTCATACATTGTTTCAAACATGTCATCGACCAGCTGACGCACTTCGTCGTCCACTACAGCCACAGGTTTGGCGATAGTGCGCAGACGCGGGTCCGGAAATTCGAGGATGTTCAAAATGGCCATAAGCTTGATTGCTGCACGTGTGAGGTAAAGTCGGGCGATGGCCTGGCGGGTCCGAAGATGCAGGCTACCGTTGTGAAACGTAGCTCCTTGATTTTCAGCATAGAGCAGGGAGCGAGCCACGGGGGCTCTGGCGTTTCACGCGAACGCACATAATAAAGGGATTCACCGCATGAGGAAATCACTACTCGCCCTGCTGTTTCTGGCCTCGGCCGGCGCCGCGCACGGGCAAGTGCAACTCAAGGAAGGTTTTCCACAGCAATACACGGTGGTTTCGGGGGATACGCTCTGGGACATCTCCGGTAAATATTTGCGCGAACCCTGGCAGTGGCCACAGCTGTGGCGGGCCAATCCGCAGATCGAAAACCCCAACCTGATCTACCCCGGCGACACACTGACGCTCAGTTACGTCAACGGTCAGCCGCGCCTGACCGTCAATCGCGGCGAGTCGCGCGGCACCATCAAGTTGTCGCCGCGCATCCGTACCAGCCCGGTGGCCGAGGCGATTCCGAGCATTCCGCTCAAATCCATCAACAGCTTTCTGCTGAGCAACCGCATCGTCGACAAGGTCGAGGACTTCGACAAGGCGCCGTACATCGTCGCCGGCGATGCCGAACGGGTGCTCAGCGGCACCGGCGACCGGATCTTCGCCCGTGGCCATTTCGACCCGAACCAGCCGGTCTACGGCATCTTCCGCCAGGGCAAGGTCTACACCGATCCGCAGACCAAGGAGTTTCTGGGGATCAACGCCGACGACATCGGCGGCGGCGAAATCGTCGCCACTGAAGGAGACGTCGCCACCCTCGCCCTGCAACGCACGACCCAGGAAGTGCGCCTCGGCGACCGCTTGTTCAGTGGCGAAGAGCGTTCGATCAACTCGACCTTCATGCCCAGCGCTCCCACCACTGACATCAACGGCCTGATCATCGATGTGCCGCGCGGCGTCACACAAATCGGCGCGATGGACGTGGTGACCCTGAACAAGGGCAAACGCGACGGCCTGGCCGAGGGCAACGTACTGGTGGTGATGAAAACCGGGGAAACCGTGCGTGACCGGATCACCGGCCAACCGCTGAAAATCCCCGATGAACGTGCTGGACTGCTGATGGTGTTCCGCACCTACGACAAACTCAGTTACGGCCTCGTACTGAACGCATCGCGCTCGCTCGCGGTGCAGGACAAGGTGCGAAATCCTTAGCTGGCTTCACAAGTTACCAACAGAGTTATCCACAGCTTGTTCCGAAAGGTTCGGGCCTTATAACGATCAAGGATGATCCATGATGATGCCTGTCTCTGCGTCGGTTTCCCCGGCGGAACTGGAAGCGCGCCTGCGCCTGCACCGCTTGCCGGAAGTCGGTCCCAAACGTTTTGCCAAACTGCTCGAAGCCTTCGGCTCTGCCTCCAAGGCAATCAGCGCGCCGGCCAGCGCCTGGCGCTCGTTGGGTTTGCCGGCGGCTTGTGCCGAGGCCCGGCGCTGTCCTGAAGTTCGCGACGGCGCCAGCCACGCATTGCGCTGGCTAGAGCGTGCGGGTCAACATTTGCTGATGTGGGATCACCCGGATTACCCGGCCTTGCTGGCGCAGATTCCCGACCCGCCGCCCCTGCTGTTTGTCGCTGGCGACCCGCGGATTCTGGAAAAACCGCAACTGGCGATGGTCGGCAGTCGACGTGCTTCACGCCCTGGCATGGACACCGCCACTGCGTTTTCCCGCAGCCTCGCCGGGGCCGGGTTCGTTATCACCAGCGGTCTGGCGCTGGGCATCGATGCGGCGGCGCATCAAGCCGCTGTCGACGTCGGCGGGCAGACGGTCGGCGTGCTGGGTACTGGCCTGGAAAACTTTTATCCACAGCGCAATCGGCGGTTGGCGGACGTGATGATTGCGTCCGGCAGTGCGGTGGTTTCGGAATTCCCTCTGGACACCGGGCCGGCGGCCAGCAACTTCCCAAGACGCAATCGGATCATCAGCGGCTTGTCCCTCGGCGTGCTGGTGGTCGAGGCCAGCGTGGCCAGCGGTTCGTTGATCACCGCGCGGCTGG
This sequence comes from Pseudomonas sp. R15(2017), assembly GCF_002112685.1. NCBI lineage: Bacteria > Pseudomonadati > Pseudomonadota > Gammaproteobacteria > Pseudomonadales > Pseudomonadaceae > Pseudomonas > Pseudomonas sp. R15(2017). The sequence goes on along the minus strand of NZ_NEII01000001.1, from coordinate 75,213 downwards.
CGGCGGAACAGGGGCGCGAGGTGTACGCCATTCCGGGTTCAATTCATCACCCAGGCGCTCGCGGCTGTCATCAACTGATCCGTGACGGAGCCGTTTTGGTGGAAACCATTGAGCATATTCTCGAAGCCCTGCGCGGCTGGCAGCAGTTGCCGCTGTCCGCCTCCGCGCCGGATCCCGATCACCCTCTGCTGGATCTGTTGCACGCCGCGCCGCACACCAGCGAGGGCCTCTCCGACAGCAGTGGCTGGGCATTGCCCAAAGTGCTGGCGGCATTGACCGAACTGGAGATGGATGGCCGCGCCGTTTGCGAAAACGGCCGCTGGTTTGCACGCGCAAGCTAGGTTTTACATTGAAGATCGGTAAACTGCGCGAAACCTGTTTGCGGAGAGTTTTTCATGGTCAACAGTTGGCGTGTGCAACAAGCCGCACGAGAGATTCGCGCCGGGGCGGTGATTGCCTATCCAACCGAAGCCGTCTGGGGGCTGGGGTGCGATCCTTGGAATGAAGAAGCGGTGGATCGTCTGTTGGCGATCAAGAACCGTTCGGTGGACAAGGGGTTGATCCTGGTCGCCGACAACATTCGTCAGTTCGATTTTCTGTTCGAGGATTTCCCCCAGGACTGGATCGACCGCATGGCCAGCACCTGGCCGGGCCCGAACACCTGGCTGGTGCCGCACCAGAACCTGCTGCCGGAGTGGGTGACCGGGGTGCATGACACCGTGGCGCTGCGGGTCAGCGATCATCCGCAGGTGCGGGATCTGTGCTCGCTGGTGGGACCGTTGATTTCGACGTCGGCCAATCCGCAAGGGCGGCCGGCAGCGCGCACGCGCTTGCGGGTCGAGCAGTATTTCCGTGGTCAGGTCGATCTGGTGCTCGGCGGAGCGCTTGGCGGTCGCAAGAACCCGAGTCTGATTCGGGATCTGGCCACCGGCAATATCGTGCGCCCGGCCTGAGGCCGGGTGCCTTCAATCGCCGGCTTGCCGGCGATGACGCCTTAAGGCAGTAAAACAGTCGAACCTGTCGTGCGCCGCGCCGACAGCTCGGTTTGCGCTTTCGCCGCGTCAGCCAGTGGATAACGCTGGCTGATGTCCACTTTCAGCTTGCCGCTGGTGATCATCCCGAACAGCTCATCCGCCATGCGCTGCAGGTTCTCGGCGTTGTTGGCGTAGGTCGCCAGGGTCGGCCGGGTGACGTACAGCGAACCTTTCGCCGCCAGAATCCCCAGGTTCACCCCGTCCACCGCACCCGAGGCGTTGCCGAAGCTCACCAACAGGCCACGGGGCGCCACGCTGTCCAGCGACGCCGGCCAGGTGTCCTTGCCGACGCCGTCGTAGACCACCGGGACTTTTTTCCCGTCGGTCAATTCCAGCACCCGTTGGGCGACATTTTCGTGGCTGTAGTCGATGGTTTCCCAAGCGCCATGGGCCTTGGCCAGATCGGCTTTGGCTTTCGAGCTGACGGTGCCGATCAGCTTCACGCCCAGGGCCTTGGCCCATTGGCAGGCAAGCAGGCCGACACCGCCGGCCGCCGCGTGGAACAGAATGGTTTCGCCACCCTTGAGTTCATAGGTCTGGCGCAGCAGGTACTGCACGGTCAGGCCCTTGAGCATCACGCCGGCGGCGGTTTCGAAGCTGATGACGTCCGGCAGGTGCACCAGATTCGCTTCCGGCAGAACGTGGACGTCGCTGTACGCGCCCAACGGGCCGCTGCCGTACGCCACACGATCACCGACCTTGAACCGCGTGACCTCGCTGCCCACCGCCTCGACAATGCCGGCGCCTTCCGCACCCACGCCCGACGGCAACGCCGGTGGCGCGTACAGACCGCTGCGGTAGTAGGTGTCGATGAAGTTCAGGCCGATGGCCTTGTTGCTCACGCGAACCTGCTGCGGACCGGGTTCGGCCGGTTGATAGTCAACGTACTCGAGCACTTCGGGGCCGCCGTGGGCGCGGAACTGGATTCGCTTGGCCATCTGCCTACTCCTTGGGTCATTCGGGAAGGTCCCTATCGAACGCTCATGCTTGATCTTCGTCAACTGCGGCGTGCCGGTTTGCGATGGTATGCTACGCGCCCATTTGCGCGGGGCGCCGCGCAGTTCCGCCCGATCCAAGGTGAAGCCATGACGACCCGCACCGACGCCGTAAAGGCCTATCTGCTCGACCTGCAAGACCGCATCTGCGCCGCGCTGGAAACTGAAGACGGCGGCACGCGCTTCGTCGAAGACGCCTGGACCCGTCCAGCCGGCGGTGGCGGTCGGACCCGGGTGATCGAGAACGGCACTGTGATCGAAAAGGGCGGCGTCAACTTTTCCCATGTCTTCGGCAGCGGTTTGCCACCGTCTGCCAGCGCCCATCGGCCGGAGCTGGCCGGGCGTGGTTTCGAAGCCCTCGGCGTGTCGCTGGTGATCCACCCGCATAATCCGCATGTACCGACGTCCCACGCCAACGTGCGTTTTTTCATCGCCGAGAAGGAAGGTGAAGAGCCGGTCTGGTGGTTCGGCGGTGGCTTTGACCTGACCCCGTATTACGGCAACGAAGAAGACTGCATCCATTGGCACCGCGTCGCAGAGCAGGCTTGCGCGCCGTTCGGCCCGGACGTCTACCCGCGCTACAAGGCCTGGTGCGACACCTACTTCCACATCAAGCATCGCCACGAACCGCGCGGCATCGGCGGCCTGTTTTTCGATGACCTGAACGAGTGGGATTTCGACACCAGTTTCGCCTTCATGCGCGCCATCGGCGATGCGTACATCGACGCTTACCTGCCGATCTTGCAGCGCCGCAAGAACGACGCCTTCACCGCCAAACAGCGCGAGTTCCAGGAATTCCGCCGTGGCCGCTACGTCGAATTCAACCTGGTTTACGACCGTGGCACCCTGTTCGGCCTGCAATCGGGCGGGCGTACCGAGTCGATCCTGATGTCGCTGCCGCCGCAAGTGCGCTGGGCCTACGACTGGAAAGCCGAGCCGGGCAGCGAAGAAGCGCGCCTGACCGAGTACTTCCTGCAAGACCGCGACTGGCTGGCCCAGGCCTGAGGACTTCTGATGGATCGTTACGTCGTTTTCGGTAACCCGATCGGCCACAGCAAGTCGCCGATGATTCACAAACTGTTCGCCGAACAGACCGGGCAAAGCCTCGACTACAGCACCCTGCTGGCGCCGCTCGACGATTTTTCCGGCTGCGCCACGGCGTTTTTCCAGGAAGGTCGCGGTGCCAACGTGACCGTGCCGTTCAAGGAAGATGCTTATCGCCTGGCCAACAGCCTGACCGCCCGCGCCGAACGCGCGGGTGCGGTGAACACTCTGAGCAAACTGGCTGACGGCAGCCTGCTCGGCGATAACACCGACGGCGCCGGGCTGGTGCGGGACCTGACGGTCAACGCCGGGTTCAGCCTCACCGGCAAACGCATTCTGCTGCTTGGCGCCGGTGGCGCGGTGCGCGGTGCGCTGGAGCCGTTGCTGGCGGAAAAACCGGCCTCGGTGATCATCGCCAACCGCACAGTGGACAAGGCCGAGCTGCTGGCCGAACTGTTCTGCGATCTGGGACCGGTGTCGGCCAGTGGTTACGACTGGTTGCGCGAGCCGGTGGACGTGATCATCAACGCCACGTCTGCCAGCCTCACCGGCGACGTGCCGCCGATTGCCCCAAGCCTGATCGAGCCCGGCAAAACCCTGTGCTACGACATGATGTATGGCAAGGAACCGACCGCGTTCTGCCGTTGGGCCAGCGAGCACGGCGCAGGCGTGGTGATGGATGGCTTGGGGATGCTGGCGGAGCAGGCTGCCGAGGCGTTTTTCCTGTGGCGTGGCGTGCGTCCCGACACGGCGCCAGTGCTGGCTGAGCTACGCCGCCAACTGGCACTTTAAAAGCATCGCTGGCAAGCCAGCTCCCACAGGGACTCAGCTGATCCTGGTGGGAGCTGGCTTGCCAGCGATGGAAGTCGACACTGAATATCAGATCAATCCTCAAATCGGATCGGGCACTTCTCCGGCCCTTCGAGCTTGCGCAATTCCTCCACCACCTGCGGTCGCGCCTGACGCAAGGTCAAGCTGCGATCCTGGCGCAACAGGCGCCGGGCTTCCTGATGGAGCATTTCCACGCCTGAATAGTCGATGAAGTTGATCTGTTGCGCCTCGATCACCACCCGCGCGCCATGCATCCGTTGCAAGCGCACTTGCAGATAGTGGCTGGCGCCGAAAAAGATCGACCCGCCGACCCGCAACACATCGTCTTCGCCATCGCGCCAGTGCTGCACTCTCGGCTGAGAAGTGCGCTTGAGGTAGAAAAACAGCGAGGCCAGCACGCCGGCATAGATGGCCGTCTGCAACTCCAGCAGCAACGTGGCAACGCAGGTCAGGCTCATCACCACGAATTCCGCCCGGCTGACCCGCAACAGCGCGCGAATGCCGCGATGATCCACCAGTCCCCAGGCGATCAGCAGAATGCTGCCGGCCATGGCCGGAATCGGAATGTGCGCGATCAGCCCGGCACCGAAAATCGCGAACAACGCCACCCACAACGCCGAGAACACCCCGGCCAGCGGCGAGCAGGCCCCGGCCTCATAACTCAGCCCGGAACGGGTGAACGAGCCGGCGGACAACGATCCCGAAAAGAACGCCCCGACAATGTTCGAAAGACCCTGCGCGCGGACTTCCTGGTTGGCGTCGAGCAGCTGTTGCGAGCGTGCGGAAATTGAACGGGCAATCGACAGGCTGGTGACCAGCCCGAGCATGCCCACCGCCACGGCGCTGGGCAGCAGGCGCAGGATCAGGTCCATATCCAGCGGCAATCCGCTGAACGGCGGCAGGCGCCCGACAAACGCGCTGACCAGTTGAACATGGCCGAACATCGCCGGCCACAGCCACACCACCAGACTGCCGAGGACCAAGGTCATCAACAGCGTCGGCCAGCGTGGCAGCCATTGTTTGAGCAACGCGCCGACCACCACCGTCGCCACCCCGAGGACCAGTGACGGTTTATCCACAGCCCCGAGGTGGCGCAGCAGATCCATCAGGCTGGTCAGTGCCGTCGCTTTGGCTGGCAGATCCAGTCCCAGCAGGTTCGGCAATTGACCGATGGCGATCACCACTGCCGCGCCGAGGGTGAAACCCAGCACTACGGAATGTGAGACGAAATTCACCAGCGCGCCGAAGCGCAACAGGCCGAGCAGCCACTGGAAAATTCCGGCAAGGAAGGTCAGCAGCAGGATCAGGGTGATGTAGTCCTGTGACGCAGGCACGGCCAACGGACTGACACTGGCGAACAGCACAATCGAAATCGCTGCCGTCGGCCCGCAGATCAGATGCCACGACGAACCCCACAGGCAGGCGATCAACACCGGAACGATGGCGGCGTAGAGCCCGTATTCCGGTGGGAGACCGGCGATCAGGGCGTAGGCAATCGACTGGGGCAACGCGAGAATCGCCCCGCTGAGCCCGACGACCAGGTCCCGCCCGACGCTGGCGCGGGTCTGCCGGGGCAGCCAGGTCAGGAAGGGGAAAAGTGAGCGACGGCTGGGGAGGGTCATGGATCCTCGCGGGTGAAATTTTGCGCATTGTACGCAGCCCGGGACGCGGAGCGTCCATTGCGACATTCCCACGCAGAGTGTGGGAACGATCGGCCCGCGCAGTTACAGTTTGGACTTAACGGCCGCCAACGCATCTTTGCCGTCCACGGTCTTCACACCATCAAGCCACTTGTCCAACACCGCCGGATTCGCCTTGATCCAAGCCTTCGCCGCCTCCGCATTGCTGACCTTCTTGTTCACCACCTCGGCCATGATGCTGTTCTCCATCTCCTGAGTGAACGCAAGATTGGTCAGCAATTTACCCACATTCGGACAGGCTTCGGCGTAACCCTTGCGGGTCAGGGTGTAGACGCTGCCGGTGTCGCCGAAGTATTTCTCGCCGCCCTTGAGGTAATGCATTTTCAGCTGCACGTTCATCGGGTGCGGGGTCCAGCCGAGGAAGGTGACGAATTTCTGTTTCTTCACCGCCCGCGAGACTTCGGCCAGCATCGCCTGTTCGCTGGACTCGATCAGCTTCCACTGGCCCAGGTCGAAGTCGTTCTTCTTGATGATCTCTTGCAGCGAGATGTTCGCCGGCGCGCCGGAGCCGATGCCGTAGATCTTCTTCTCGAATTTATCGGCGTACTTATTCAGGTCGGCAAAGTTATGCACACCCGCGTCCCACACGTAATCCGGCACGGCCAGGGTGAATTCGGTGCCGTCGAGGTTCTTCGCCAGTTGCGTGACGTCACCCGTGGCGACGAACTTGTCGTAGAAGCCCTGCTGCGCCGGCATCCAGTTGCCGAGGAACACGTCGACCTGTCCATCCTTCAAGCCGCCGAAGGTGATCGGCACCGCGAGGGTGTCGACCTTGGCCTTGTAGCCCATGCCATCGAGCAGAAACCCGGTGATGGCGTTGGTCGCGGCGATGTCGCTCCAGCCGGGATCGGCCATTTTCACCGTGTCGCAGCTCTCGGCGAACGCGGATGCGCTGCCCAGTGCCAGCAGACTGACCGTCACGACTGTGGATAACTTGACCATGGACTTCCCCTTAACGTTATTGGTTTTGGCAGGGTTGTGGATAACGGGCCTTGCGCTCCAGGTCATCGAGGTCGATGTGGTTGCGCATGTATTGCTGACTGGCGTCCACCAGCGGCTGGTGATCCCAGCTCTTCAGTTTGCCGATCGTCAGCGCCTCGGCGACGAAACGCCGACGGCGTTGGCTCTCGAGGACTTCGCGGTGGATTGCCGGGATGTCCCACTTGGCCCGCGCTTCGGCGAGAAAATCGTCGAACAGTTGGCGATGTTGTGGCGATTGGCTGAGTTCTTCCTGCTCGCGTGGATCGTTATCCACATCGAAGAGTAGGCAAGGGTCGGTTTCGCTGTAGATAAATTTGTAGGCGCCACGCCGGATCATCATCAGCGGGCTGACGGTGCCTTCGGCCATGTATTCACCGAACACTTCGTCGTGACCGCCCTGCCCGTTCAGGTGCGGAACCAGCGAGCGGCCGTCCAGCGGCAGATTCGGTTCCAGGCTGCCGCCCGCCAGCTCGACGAAGGTCGGCAACAGGTCGGCGGTGGAGACTGCAGCGCTGACACGGCCCGATTTGAACTGACCGGGTGCACTTATCAACAGGGGCACGCGAGCGGCCATTTCGTACCAGTGCATTTTGTACCAGAGGCCCTTGTCGCCGAGCATGTCGCCATGGTCACCGGAAAACACGATGACGGTGTCATCCATCAGCCCGCAATCTTCGAGGGTTTGCAGAAGTTTGCCGACGTTGGCGTCGATATAGCTGCAAGCACCGAAGTAGGCACGGCGCGCGTCGCGAATCTTATCCACAGGTAGCGGCTTGTCCCAAAGGTCGTAGACCTTGAGCAAACGCTGGGAATGCGGATCGAGTGAATGCTGATCCGGCGTCGTCGGAAGCGGGATATCCGCATCGTCGTACAAATCCCAGAATGCCTTGGGAATCGTGTACGGATCGTGCGGGTGAGTCATCGACACGGTCAGGCAGAACGGCTGGTCGCCATCCTCGCGAATATGGTCGAACAGATATTGCTGAGCCTTGAACACCACCTCTTCGTCGAAGTCGAGCTGGTTGGTGCGCACGCACGGCCCAGCCTGCAACACCGAAGACATGTTGTGATACCAGCTCGGCCGCACGTCGGGCTCATCCCAGTTCACCGCCCAGCCGTAGTCGGCCGGGTAGATATCACTAGTCAGTCGCTCTTCGTAACCGTGCAGTTGATCGGGGCCGCAGAAGTGCATCTTGCCGGAGAGCGCGGTGCGGTAACCGAGGCGGCGCAGGTAATGGGCGTAGGTGGGAATGTCGGCGGGGAAATCGGCGGCGTTGTCGTAGGCGCCGATCTTGCTCGGCAACTGCCCGCTGACCAAGGTAAAACGCGACGGTGCGCACAGCGGGCTGTTGCAGTACGCGGCATCGAACACCACGCCTTGTTCGGCGAGGCGGCTGAGATTCGGCAGTTTGATTGGCGACGGGCCGTAGAACGGCAACATTGGCGCGGCCATTTGATCGGCCATGATGAAAAGAATGTTCTTGCGCTTCATGTGATCGCGGCATTCCATAGTGAATATTTATGCGACATTGCTGCGATCGAGCATGGATTCCACGCAATATCCAGTAAAGCCCGCGCCGGACAATGACTAGGATAAGCACAGCTTATGTATGAAGCCCTCGGTGATTTGTCGCTGGATCTGCTGCGCGCCTTCGAGGCGGCGGCCCGTCATCGTAGTTTCACCGCTGCGGCGGTGGAGCTTGGTACGACGCAACCGGCGATCAGTCAGCAGATCAAACGGCTGGAGGAACAGCTCGGAACGCGGCTGTTCGACCGCATCTACCGGGGCATCGAACTGACCGAGGTCGGATCGATCCTGTTCGAGCAAGTTACCCTCGGTTTGCAGAATATCGACGCAGGATTAGGCGCGATCAGCACGCAGCAGCAACATGAAGTACTGCAGGTCGCCACCGATTTCGCCTTCGCTGCGTATTGGCTGATGCCGCGCCTGCACCGCTTCCATGAAGCTTATCCACAGGTGGACGTGAGCCTGGTCACCAGCGAGCGCAATCACAACATGCTGCGCCCGGATATCGACGTTGCCGTGCTATTCGGCGACGGTCGCTTCAAACAGGGCGAAAGTCACTGGTTGTTCAGCGAAGAAGTGTTTCCGGTGTGCAGCCCGCAACTGCTCAAGGATCGCCCGCTGCCCTTGCCGGCCCAGGCATTGATGGAGTTTCCGCTGCTGCACCTGCGCGGGGAAAACAGCAGCAACTGGTTCGACTGGAGCGGTCTGTTCCGCGCGCTGAACATCAGCGCGCCGCCAGCCCCGGGCCAGTTGCGCTTCGACAATTACACTTTGTTGATTCAAGCGGCGATTGGCGGTCAGGGCGTGGCAATTGGCTGGCGGCACCTTGTGGATAACTTGCTCACCCAGGGTTTGTTGTGCCGACCGATAGCCGAAACCACCCTGTCGCGCCTCGGTTATTACGTGGTGCTGCCGCAACGCAAACGCCGGGGCGCGTTGATCCAGACGTTTGTGGATTGGCTGATGGCCGAACAGGCGAGCAGCGCCGAATCCTTGGCCGGACTTCCGCTGCCGTCGATTGCGGTGTAACGGATCAGGAAGCAGCAACAAAATCCACGTGCTGACGCAGATGCAAATTCAGCCGCAGCTCATCGGCAATGCCCACCGCCACCCGGTTCAGGCGCTCCAGCGGTTCGGCCAGACCCGGTTCAAGCGTGCGGCCGACCTGACTGAAATGCTCGATCGTCAGCCCGGCCACGCTGCGCGGTGCATTCACCAGCGTCCAGTGCAGCGGGCTGCTTTGCAGGGCTTCGCGCACCTCTTGAGCGGCGTGGCGTTGCAACGGGTCGGCATTTTCCGGATCGTCCAGGGCTTCGAATTCGCCGATGACAAACAGCCGCGAGACGTTCGCCGCGTGCAGTCCATCGATCAGCGCATCCACTGCCAGCACCTGCTCCACCGGCCCCAACACCACGGATTTCTCGACATGATCACTGCTCAGCGGCAAGCCCGGCGCATTGAGCAGGCAGATCACTGCCGAGCTGCCGGCCACGCTCTGGTTGACCCGCTCGGCATCGAGCAGATCGCCGCTTTTGGTGCGCAGCCCCGGCCGTGGGGCGAGCGCCGTCAGATCGTCGAGGATCGCGATGACTTCGTGCTGGCGACGCAGCAGTTCAGCCATCAACGCACTGCCCAGGCTACTCATGGCACCATAGAGCACCACTTTCACCGCCGGGGTTTCGGCATTTTTCATGGCTGAGTTCCCTTTTGTTTTCCCTTGTATGGCGTGTGACATACGGTCAACGGCGAGGGTTCGAACCGATTCAGAGGGTTTGCGATGCAGACGATCAAGGGTTATCACGCCCACGTTTATTACGACGCCAGCACGATCAAACAGGCGCGGGCGCTTTGTGAGCAGGCAGCAGCGCTGTTTCCATTGAAGATGGGCCGCATGCACGAACGCCCGGTGGGCCCGCACCCGGACTGGAGCTGCCAGCTGGCCTTCGGCCCGGAGCTGATCGGCGACGTGCTGCCGTGGCTGGCGCTCAATCGCAAGGGTTTGGTGGTGTTCCTGCACCCGGACACCGGCGATGACTTGCTCGATCACACCGAACACGCGATCTGGATGGGCGCGATGCGGCCGCTGGATCTGTCTATTTTTTAATCAGATGGTTTCTTCGGGTTCGCCAGGCAAATGCTCGTCCAGGTGCAGCCATGGCAACTGGCTGTCGGTCCAAATGTGCCGCTCGGCGGCGGCCCGCTCCGGGTGATCCAGCGTGGCGATGGTCAGATCGATGCTCTCGGGGCTGAGCAACGTCACCAGCGCCAGTTGTGCCCCGCAGTTCGGACAGAAGAACCGTGCGCAACTCGTCGAGGAGTCGTAGCGCGAAGGTTTCCCTGTCAGCCACTGGAAGTTCGCCGCCGGCAACGTGATCCAGGTGGTGACGATGCCGCCGCTGACCTTTCGACAGATCGAACAATGACAATGGGCGATGTCGTGCAACGCTCCGCTGAACTGATAGCGGATATGTCCGCAATGGCAGCCACCGCTGTGCAAGTCAGTCATCGCCCTGCCCTCCGCTTCCCGTGTTCATTGACTCTAGCCCGCATCCGACGGCCGGTTGGCCGTTCGCCCAGAGCTTTCTTGCGCGAAAGGTAGCTGAAAGGTTCCCCGATTAGGATCGCCCCCACTGCCGGCAACAGACCGGTTGGCCAACGCGTGTGATTGCTCGCACGACAGGCCCAATTAACAACAACAATGGTGATTCTGATGTCCTCTGCAACCCGCCTCTTCGCTGCAACTCCGCCCGTACGCCTCGTGCTTCCCGTTCTGCGCTGATCCCGCCCGATCCGCTCACTTACCTAGCCGCGCTACGCCTGGAGTATTCCCATGCTGACTTTCCTTGGCTTCGCCATGGTCATCACGTTCATGTTCCTGATCATGACCAAGCGCCTGTCTGCGCTGATCGCTCTGATCATCATCCCGATCCTGTTCGCCCTGTTCGGTGGTTTCGCGCCGAAGATCGGCCCGATGATGCTCGAAGGTATTACCAAGCTTGCGCCGACCGGCGTGATGCTGATGTTCGCGATTCTGTATTTCGCCCTGATGATCGACTCCGGCCTGTTTGACCCGGCCGTGCGCAAGATCCTCAAACTGGTCAAGGGCGACCCGCTGAAAGTTTCGGTCGGCACCGCCGTACTGGCGCTCGTCGTTTCCCTCGATGGTGACGGCGCGACCACATACATGATCTGCGTGGCCGCGATGCTGCCGCTGTACAGCCGCATCGGCATGAGCCCGCGGATCATGGCCGGTCTGATCATCCTCGCCGGCGGCGTGATGAACATGACCCCATGGGGTGGCCCGACCGCCCGTGCCGCCAGTGCGCTGCACGTGGACCCGTCGGACATCTTCGTACCGATGATCCCGGCGATGGCTGCCGGTGTGGTAGCGATCCTGATCATTGCCTACTTCTACGGCAAACGTGAGCGTGCGCGTCTGGGTGAGCTGCACCTGATCGGCGACGAAATCGATCACAGCGAAATCAGCGTCTCGCAATTCCCGGATGCCCGTCGTCCGAAACTGATCTGGTTCAACGGCCTGCTGACCCTGGCCCTGATGTGCACCCTGATCGCCGGCCTGCTGCCGCTGCCGGTGCTGTTCATGGTGGCGTTCAGTATTGCCATGATCGTCAACTATCCTTGCCTGCAAATGCAGAAGGATCGTGTCGCGGCCCACGCCGGTAGCGTGCTGTCGGTGGTCAGTCTGATCTTCGCGGCGGGCATTTTCACCGGTATCCTGTCGGGCACCGGCATGGTCGATGCCATGTCGAAAAGCCTGCTGGCGGTGATCCCTGATTTCCTCGGCCCGTACCTGGCGGTGATCACGGCGCTGGTGAGCATGCCGTTCACGTTCTTCATGTCGAACGACGCGTTCTACTACGGTGTGTTGCCGGTGTTGTCCGAAGCGGCCAGCCATTACGGCATTACCGCAGTGGAAATGGCCCGCGCTTCGATCGTCGGCCAGCCGGTTCACCTGCTGAGCCCCCTGGTGCCGTCGACATACCTGCTGGTGGCACTGGCGGGGATCGAGTTCGGCGATCATCAGCGTTTCACCCTGAAGTGGGCAGTGCTGGTCTGCCTGTGCATACTGGTCGCAGCCTTGCTGTTGGGGACTTTCCCGCTGTTCAGCACGTTGTAACGGCACCAAACTCACCCGGACGCCAGCTGATTGCTGGCGTCCTGGTTTAACACTCGCTCAAAGGAATACACATGGAATGGCTGACCAACCCTGAGATCTGGGTTGCCTTCTTCACCCTGACCGCCCTGGAAATCGTTCTGGGCATCGATAACATCATCATGATTTCGATCCTGGTCAGCCGCATGCCCAAACACATGCAGCAGCGCACCCGGATCTTCGGTCTTGGCCTGGCGATGATCACGCGGATCCTGTTGCTGCTGTCGATCACCTGGGTCATGCGCCTCACCGCCGACCTGTTCGAAGTGTTCGGCCAGGGCATTTCCGGTCGCGATCTGATCCTGTTCTTCGGTGGCCTGTTCCTGCTGTGGAAAAGCTCCCAGGAGATGTACCACGCACTGGAAGGTGAAGACGAAAGCGACGACGAGCCTTCGGGCAAGGGCGGCAACTTCCTCTACACCATCATCCAGATCGCGATCATCGACATCGTGTTCTCGCTGGACTCGGTGATCACCGCCGTCGGCATGGTGTCCCACGTACCGGTGATGGTCGCGGCGATCATCGTGGCGGTGCTGGTGATGATGGCGGCCTCGGGCAAGATCAGCGAATTCATCGACAAGCACCCGTCGCTGAAAATGCTCGCGCTGTCGTTCCTGCTGGTGGTCGGTACCGTGCTGATTGCCGAATCGTTCGACGTGCATGTACCGAAAGGCTACGTCTATTTCGCCATGGCGTTCTCGCTGGCGGTCGAAGCGATCAACATCAAGATGCGCACCGCCATCGCGAAAAAACGCAAACAGCAGGATCCGGTGAAACTGCGCAAGGATATTCCGGGTCAGTAACCCGAACGCTGCGCAACAGATCGAAGGGCCTCCGGGCCCTTTTTTCATGGCCGCATGAACCTGTTTTCATGACACTTTTGTTTCAATCCCCGCTTTAGCTGTGCAATGCTGGCGCCCAGACCGTTAGCCAACTACAGCTTAAGTATCAGAACGTAGAAATTGCGCGGTACCGTCCACTTGCCCCTCTGGGGCGCTGCCATTACAGGGGGTCTGCATGCTCACCCTGCTCAATTTGCTGTCTGCCGTGGCCCTGCTGATCTGGGGCACGCATATCGTTCGAACCGGCATCCTGCGGGTGTACGGCACCAATCTGCGCCACGTGATCGGCCAGAACATGTCCAGGCGCTGGCTGGCCTTTGTCGCCGGCATCGTTGTCACTGCGATGGTGCAGAGCAGCAACGCCACCGCCATGCTCGTGACGTCCTTTGTCGGTCAGGGCCTGATGGCGTTGACACCGGCCCTGGCGACCATGCTCGGCGCCGACGTCGGTACGGCGCTGATGGCGCGGGTGCTGACGTTCGACCTGTCGTGGCTGTCGCCGCTGCTGATTTTTATCGGGGTGATTTTCTTTCTGTCGCGCAAACAGACGCGGCTCGGGCAGATGGGCCGGGTGTCCATTGGGCTTGGGCTGATCATTCTGGCGCTGCAACTGATCGTCGAGGCCGCCGCGCCGATCACCCATGCCCAAGGGGTGAAGGTAATTTTCGCCTCGCTGACCGGCGATATCCTGCTTGACGCCCTGGTCGGTGCGCTGTTCGCGATGATTTCCTATTCCAGCCTGGCGGCTGTGCTGCTGACCGCGACGCTCGCCGGCGCTGCGGTGATCAGTCTGCCGGTGGCGATCGGTCTGGTGATTGGCGCCAACATCGGCAGTGGTGTGCTGGCGTTCATGAGCACCAGCATGCAGAACGCCGCCGGCCGGCAGGTGGCGCTGGGCAGCCTGCTGTACAAACTGATCGGGCTGCTGCTGATCATCCCGGTGCTCGACCCGCTGGTGCACTGGATCGACAGCCTGGATTTCAGCCCTCAGGAAATGGTCATCGGCTTCCATCTGCTCTACAACACCGCGCGCTGCCTGATCCTGCTCCCGAGCGTCGGCCCGATGGCGCGGCTGTGTGCCTGGCTGCTGCCGGAGCGCCCCGAGGTCAATGGCACCGCCAAGCCCCGTCACCTTGATCCCACCGCGCTGGTCACGCCGAGTCTGGCGCTGGCCAACGCCGCCCGGGAAACCCTGCGCATGGGCGACCTGATCGACAACATGCTCGACGCGACCCTCGACGTGCTGCGCGGCAAGCAGACCGCCGTCACCCAGGAAATGCGCAAGCTGACCGATGACGTCGAAGCGCTGTACAGCGCGATCAAGCTGTATCTGGCGCAGATGCCCCGCGAGGATCTCGGCGAACAGGACAGTCGGCGCTGGGCGGAGATCATCGAGCTGGCGATCAACCTCAAACTCGCCAGCGACCTGATCGAACGCATGCTGCGTAAAGTGCAGCAGCAGAAGACTTCGCAACGCCGGTCTTTTTCCGAGGACGGACTGGAAGAACTGGCCGGCCTGCACCAGCAATTAATTGCCAACCTGCGGCTCGGGCTATCGGTGTTCCTCAGCGGCGACAAGGAGAGCGCCCGCCAGTTGCTGCGCGAGAAACGGCGCTTTCGCGCCCAGGAGCGGCGTCTGGCCCATGCCCATGTCAGCCGATTGCAACGCAAGATCGTGCAGAGTATCGAGACCAGTTCATTGCACCTGGAGTTGATTGCCGACATGAAACGCCTGAGCTCGCTGTTCTGCAGCAGCGCCTATGTGGTGCTGGAAACTTCCGATACCGGCGCGCTGGCGGCGGACGATATGGCGGACATCACGCATTCGCCTTGAACGTCTGGGGTTGTGGTCAGTCAGTAACTCATAGTTCAGTCTTGAGGCCCCCTTCGCTGGCAAGCCAGCTCCCACAGGGTTTTGTGAGCGCCGCCAATCCTTGTGGGAGCTGGCTTGTCGGGTCGCCGCATCGCAGTGATGGGGCCCGGACTGACGACACGGATCTCCAATTCAGCCGTATGGAAGCTCGTTATGCGTTGCCTGTTGTTCGCCTGTCTGCTGCTCGGTTCCCTGCCCGCCTTCGCCCTGGATCGTTTTCAGGTCGAAGGCTATGCGCTGCCCAACGGTCTGCAATTGCTGCTCAAGCCCGGCACCGAACGTGGGCACGTGGCGATCCGGCTGGTGATCGGCGTCGGTCTGGACGATTTCGACTGCAATGAAAAAGAGCTGCCGCATCTGCTCGAACACTTGCTGTTCAGCGGTATCGACGCCACCGGTGAAGGTGGCCTCGAAGAGCGCATGCAGGCCCTCGGCGGTGACTGGAATGCCTTCACCAGCAACGCCGACACCACGTTCGTCATCGAAGCCCCGGCGAAAAACCAGCGCAAGGTCCTCGACCTGCTGCTGGCTCTGCTGACCCAGACCCGCTTCGACGACAACGCGATCAACGCTGCCAAGCGGGTGGTCGAGCGCGAGGACGGCGGCCATTACACCCGGTTGCAACGCTTTCTCGACCGGCAGGACCTGGGCCACACCGCGAGCAATCAACTGGCGGTCGAGCTGGGCCTGAAATGCCCGCAGCGGGCCGAAGTCGATGGCCTGACCCGCGAGCAGCTGGATAAGGTGCGCAAGGCCTGGTACGCGCCGAACAACATGACCCTGATCGTCGTCGGTGACCTCGACAAACTGCTGCCGGCCTATCTGGAACGGGCGTGGGGCACGCTGGAAGCGGTCGATCCGAGCGAACACCGTCCGTTGCCGGACATCCGCGCCAGCGCCGCCCACGAACGCACGATCACTCGCGGCTTCATCGGCAACAGCGCCAAGCTGCACTGGCTGGTGCCGGAGCCGGTGCTGGACGATCAGTACGACGAAACCTTCGACCTGCTCAAGGAATACCTGGAGTGGGCGCTGTACCGCCAATTGCGCCTGAACCACGGTTTGTCCTACGGGCCGTGGGCCGAACGCGAGGTGTTCGGTGGCGTCGGCTTCATGAGCCTCAACGCCGACCTGGATCGCGGTGACATCGCCGAAGCCGAACAGGTGCTGGAAGACCTCAAGGCCGACCTGCTGAAAAACGGCCTCGATGCCGACACCTTCAATCGCTTGAAACAAGCCGCCATCGCCCACCAGGCCTGGGCCGTGCAAGGCACCAGCGCCCTGGCCGATTACTACTGGAGCGCGCTGGGCGACTACGAGGATGGCCGCTTTGCCGATCCTGCGCGGGAGCTGCAAGGCGTGACGCTGGAGGCGGCGAACAAGGCCATGCGCGAGTTGCTGCTGCAACCGGGCTATCTGCGGATCGAGAAACCGCTGCTCAGCGACGATCAGGTGTTGTGGCTGCTGGCGGGCGGATTGGGCGTGCTGGTGCTGATTCTGCTGGGCTGGCGCCTGCATCGGCGCAAGCCCGTGGATCCAGACTGACCGGCAGCCTCGCCACGGGGCCCGGCGGGCGGTACTCTGTCGAGGTTTTTTTCCTATCCAGTCGTGAACCGCCCCCATGTCTAAATTGACCCTCCTGATCCAGCGCATTCTCGAACTGATGAAGCGCTACCCCGGGGTCATTGCGCTCGGTGGTTTCATCTCCGGGGTCGGCAGCTTCATTCTGGTCGACCGGCAACAGGGGCTGGCGAGCTGGATCACCACGATCATGCTGCTGAGCTGGATCTGGCTGATGCTGGAAAACAGCCTGACCAAACTGTTCACGCGGATCTTCAAACGGGAAATCCCCCAGCCGCTGCTGCGTTACGCGACGCAGATGATCCACCAGGAAAGCCTGTTTTTCGTCCTGCCGTTCTTCTTCATCACCACCACCTGGAACAGCGGCCAGCTGTTTTTCACCGGGCTGCTGTGCATCGCGGCGCTGATCTCGATCGTCGACCCGCTCTACTACAAGTGGCTGGCGCCACGGCGCTGGGCGTTCCTCGCGCTGCACACCCTGACACTGTTCGCCGCTCTGCTCACGGCGCTGCCGGTGATCATGCACCTGACCACTTCGCAGAGCTTCAAATGGGCGCTGGGGATTGCGGTGGTGTTGTCGTTCCCGAGCCTGGCGTCGATCTTCCCGATCCGCACCGTGCGCAACGCGCTGGCGATCCTCAGCATCACCATCGGGATCGGCGGCGTGGGCTGGGTCCTGCGTTCATGGGTGCCGCCAGCGACGCTGTGGATGACCGACGTGGCGATCAGCACCCAGGTGCAGGACCGGGTTCCGGGCGCCAGCCTCAAGGAAGTCAGCGCCGAACAGATTCGTGGCGGCGGGCTCTACGCCTACACCGCGATCAACGCGCCGCGCGGGCTCGATGAGCGGATTTATCACGTCTGGCAGTTCAACGGCAAAGAGGTCGACCGCATCGCCCTCGACATTCACGGCGGGCGCAAGGAAGGCTACCGGGCCTGGACCCACAAACAGAATTTCCCCGGCAACCCGGCGGGCAAGTGGCAGGTGCGGGTGTTGACCGAGGACGGACAGGTGATCGGCGTGCTGCGCTTCAAGGTCACGGACAGCACACCGACCAAAGAAAAGTAACCGGGTTCGTGCTATTACGTAGGTTCGTCTCAAAAGCCGAACAAGCACGGAGCTTATGACCAGCAGCCCAACGACCGGCAGTGCCCGCCTGGACACCTCGATCACCCCTGCCCGCCTGCGGGTGACCGGGGACTGGACGCTTGCCCATTACGCCGAGCTCAAGCAACTGAGCGAAACGCTCCACGGCCAGTACGACGCCAACACTCCCATCGATCTCAACGGCCTCGGCGCCCTCGACACCGCCGGCGCGTCGCTGCTGGTGGAACTGCTCGGCTCCGAGCGGCTGGGCAAATCCGCCGAACACCCCGACTGCACGATTTCCAGCGCCGACCGCGCCTTGCTGCAAACCGTGTATCGCTCGCTGACCGACTTCTGCGTGCCGATCAAGGAACCGGAAATCAGCGTCAGCGTGCAACTGCTGACGCGCATCGGTCGGGCCGTCGACACGGTCTGGCAGGACACCCTGCAATTGCTCGGCTTCGTCGGCCTGATCCTCGAAACCATCGCCCGCAGCCTGTTCCGCCCCAAGCGCTGGCGGATCACGCCGATGATTGCGCACATCGAACAGACCGGCCTCGACGCCGCGCCCATCGTGGCGTTGCTGACCTTTCTGGTGGGGGCCGTGGTGGCGTTCCTCGGGGCGACGGTACTGGCCAGTTTCGGCGCCAGCGTGTTCACCGTGGATCTGGTCGGCTTCGCCTTCCTGCGCGAGTTCGGTGTGTTGCTCACAGCGATCCTGATGGCCGGTCGTACGGCCAGTGCCTTCACCGCGCAGATCGGCTCGATGAAGGCCAACGAGGAAATCGACGCGATTCGCACCCTCGGCCTCGATCCCATGGAATTGCTGGTGGTGCCGCGGGTGCTGGCGCTGCTGGTGGCGCTGCCGATGCTGACCTTTCTGGCGATGATCTGCGGGATTGTCGGCGGCGCGGTGGTCTGCGCGGTGTCGCTGGATATCTCGCCGGCGATGTTCCTGTCGCTGCTGCAAAGCGACATAGGGATTCAACATTTCCTGGTGGGCCTGGTCAAAGCCCCGATCTTTGCGTTCCTGATCGCCGCCATCGGCTGTCTGGAAGGCTTCAAGGTCAGCGGCAGCGCCGAATCGGTCGGCGCCCACACCACCTCCAGCGTGGTGCAATCGATTTTCGTGGTGATCGTGCTCGATGCGGTCGCCGCGTTGTTCTTCATGGAGATGGGCTGGTGAGTCGTCTACCCCGCGCGCCCTCCGAGGCGGTGATCGAAGTTCGTGGCCTGTGCAATCGCTTCGGCCACCAGAGCGTGCACGAGAACCTCGACCTCGACTTGTACAAAGGCGAGATCCTGGCCGTGGTCGGCGGTTCCGGCAGCGGTAAATCGGTGCTGCTGCGCAGCATCGTCGGCCTGCGCCGGCCCAGCGAAGGCATGGTCAAGGTGTTCGGCCAGAACCTGCCGAGCCTGGCGGAGCATGAGCGTTCGCTGATCGAGCGGCGCTTCGGTGTGCTGTTCCAGAAGGGCGCGCTGTTCTCGTCGCTGACCGTCACCGAGAACGTCGCCCTGCCCCTCATCGAACACGCCGGGCTCAGCCGCGACGACGCCGAGCATCTGGCGGCAGTGAAGCTGGCGCTGGCCGGGCTGCCGCTGTCGGCGGCGGACAAGTACCCGGCCTCACTGTCCGGTGGGATGATCAAGCGCGCGGCGCTGGCCCGGGCGCTGGCGCTGGATCCGGACATCCTGTTTCTCGACGAACCCACCGCCGGCCTCGATCCGATTGGCGCGGCGCAGTTCGACCAATTGATCCTGACCCTGCGCGACGCGCTGGGCCTGAGCGTGTTTCTGGTGACCCACGACCTCGACACGCTCTACACCATCACCGACCGCGTCGCGGTACTGGCGCAGAAGAAAGTGCTGGTGGCGGGCCCCATCGACGTGGTCTCGGAAACCGACGACGCTTGGATTCACGAATATTTCCACGGCCCTCGCGGCCGCTCGGCGCTGGACGCCGCCACACAGCTCAACGAGGTCTGACATGGAAACCCGAGCCCATCATGTACTGATCGGCCTGTTCACGGTGATTGTGGTGGCAGGCGCCCTGCTCTTCGGCCTGTGGCTGGCCAAGTCCAGTGTCGATACCGAGTTCAAGGATTACGAAGTCGTCTTCAACGAGGCGGTCAGCGGTCTGTCCCGGGGCAGTCCGGTGCAGTACAGCGGGATCAAGGTCGGCGACGTGGTCAGCCTGCGCCTCGACCCGAAGGACCCGCGTCGAGTGCTGGCACGCATTCGCCTGGCCGGCGACACGCCGGTCAAGGAAGACACCGAGGCCAAACTGGCCTTGGCCGGGATCACCGGCACCTCGATCATCCAGCTCAGCGGAGGCACGCCGCAAAGTCCGAAACTCAAGGGCCATGACGGCAACCTGCCGACCATCGTCGCCTCGCCCTCGCCCATTTCGCGGCTGCTCAGCGACAGCAACGATTTGATGAGCGGGGTCACGACGTTGCTCAGTAATGCCAATCAGATGTTCTCTGCCGACAACATCGAGCGCGTGAGCAAGACCCTCGAGCATCTGGAGCAGACCACCGGCTCGATCAACGATCAGCGCGGCGACCTGCGTCAGGCCATGCAGCAACTGGCGACGGTGGGCAAACAGGCGGGCAACATGCTCGAACAGACGTCCGCGCTGATGCGCAACGCCAACGGCCTGCTCAACGATCAGGGTAAACAGGCGCTCGGCAGTGCCGAACAGGCGATGAAATCCCTGGAGCAAAGCAGCGTCACCATCAACGGCCTGCTCAGCAAGAATCAGAATTCCCTCGACAGCGGCATGCAGGGCCTCAACGGCCTGGCCCCGGCGATCCGCGAACTGCGCGAGACCCTGAACTCGCTGCGCGCCATTTCCCAACGCCTGGAGGCCAACCCCAGCGGTTACCTGCTGGGCAGTGACAAGAACAAGGAGTTCACGCCATGAAGCTGACTCGCCTCGCCCTCCTCGCCGGCTTCACGCTGATCGGCGCGTGCTCGATCCTGCCCAAGTCCGAACCGCTGGACGTCTACCGTTTGCCGGCCGCACAGGCGCCCGCCTCGGCCGGTTCGGCATCTACGCAGCACTGGTCGCTGCGCCTGAACAAACTGCAGGCCAGCGAAGCGCTGAACCGACCAAGCATCGCGGTGATTCCTCAGGGCGATGTGATCAGCAGCTACAAGGCCTCGCGCTGGAGCGATCCGGCGCCGGTGCTGGTGCGTAACCGCTTGCTCGATGGTTTTCAGCGCGATGGCCGAGTATCGCTGTTGAGCACCGACGACAGCAATTTCCAGGCAGACCTGGAACTGGGCGGCAGCCTGCAGGCGTTTCAGACCGAGTATCAGGGCACACAGGCCAGCGTGGTGGTGCGTGTCGATGCGTTGCTGGTGCGCGGTTACGACCAGCGGATTCTCGCCAGTCGCCGCTTTGAAGAGCGTCAGCCGCTCAGTGATGTGAAGGTTCCGGCGGTGGTGGCCGGATTCGGGCAGGCCAGTGATCGTCTAACCGCGAAGGTGGTGGCGTGGGCGGTGGAGCAAGGGCAGAAGGTTGCCCCACCTGCCCGGCCTTGAGGCTTAACCGAAGAACCAGTAGCAGACACCGATAGCGCCGAGCACGCCCGCGAGTTCGGCCAGCAGCGCACAACCCACGGCATGCCGGGCGCGCTGGATGCCCACCGCGCCGAAGTACACCGCCAATACGTAGAACGTGGTTTCGGTGCTGCCCTGGATCGTTGCGGCCACCAGTGCCGGGAAGCTGTCCACGCCCGAGGTCTTCATCGTCTCGATCAGCATCGCCCGGGCGGCGCTGCCGGAGAACGGTTTGACCATCGCAGTCGGCAGCGCATCGACGAAGCGCGTGTCCCACCCTGCCCACTCCACCAGATGGCGGATGCCGTCGAGGCCGAAGTCCAGCGCGCCCGATGCGCGCAATACGCCGATCGCGCAGAGCATCGCCACCAGATACGGCAGCAGGTTCTTGGCCACGTCGAAACCTTCCTTCGCACCTTCGACGAAGGCCTCGTAGACCTTCACCTTGCGCAAGGCGCCGATCATCAGGAACAGCATGATCAGGCCGAACAGCGTCAGGTTGCCGAGGATCGACGACAGCCCCGCCAGCGCGGTGGCCGACATTGTCGCGAGCAACGCCATGAAGCCGCCGAGGATCAGCGCGCCGGGAATCAGGTAAGCCAGCACCACCGGGTCCCAGACCCGCAGGCGCTGCATGAACGCCACCGACAGGAAGCCGACGATGGTCGAGCAACTGGTGGCCAGCAGGATCGGCAGGAACACCAGCGTCGGGTCCGGCGCGCCTTGCTGGGCGCGGTACATGAAGATCGTCACTGGCAACAGGGTCAGGGACGACGCGTTGAGCACGAGGAACAGGATTTGCGCGTTGCTGGCGATGGTCGAGCTGGGGTTGAGCTCTTGCAGCGCCTTCATGGCTTTGAGGCCGATCGGCGTGGCGGCATTGTCCAGGCCCAGGCCGTTGGCGGCGAAGTTCAGGGTGATCAGGCCCAGCGCGGGATGTCCGGCTGGAACTTCCGGCATCAGCCGCAGGAACAGTGGCCCGAGCACTTTGGCCAGCCATTCAACGATGCCGGCCTTTTCGGCAATGCGCAGGAAACCCAGCCACAGGGT
This sequence comes from Pseudomonas sp. R15(2017), assembly GCF_002112685.1. Lineage (NCBI taxonomy): Bacteria > Pseudomonadati > Pseudomonadota > Gammaproteobacteria > Pseudomonadales > Pseudomonadaceae > Pseudomonas > Pseudomonas sp. R15(2017). The sequence continues at coordinate 52,926 of NZ_NEII01000001.1, read as the reverse complement.
CAGCGTGCCGAACAGCAGCACCATGACTTCGACCGATAGCTTGGCCATGGCAAAAATGCTTTCCACCATCGCCGCGAAGATCCCGGCGTTGCCGCCGATCAGCCATTGCCCCAGCGCCGAAACGGCTGCCACGACGAAGAAGCCAAGCCACAGGCCATTAAGCATCAGTCAAATCCCCCGGAAGATGCGGCGAATGATAGCGGGGCTGCCAGAAACGACAAACCCCGGATTTCTCCGGGGTTTGTTGGTAAGGCTTGCATCAACCACTGTGGGAGCGGCGGTGCGACGACTCGACTTGCCCGCGATGGCGGTGTTCATTCAGCGAATATGTTGAATGTGCGCACCTCATCGCTGGCAAGCCAGCTCCCACAGGGTGTTGCATCAGTTTTTGGAGATTTCACCGGCCGGCAGTTTTTCCTTGCTGCGCCAGTGCGGCAGCGAGTTCCAGTAGCGCTGGCCCTTGGCGTCGTCGTACATGCCTTCCCAACGGGCGATGACCAGTACGGCGAGGGCGTTGCCGATCACGTTCAGGGCGGTACGCGCCATGTCCATCACACGGTCGACACCGGCGATGAACGCCAGGCCTTCCAGTGGAATGCCGACGCTGCCCAGAGTGGCCAGCAATACCACGAAGGACACGCCCGGTACGCCGGCGATACCTTTGGAGGTAACCATCAGGGTCAGGACCAGCAGCAGTTGCTGGCTGATGGACAGGTCGATGCCGTACAGCTGAGCGATGAAGATCGCCGCGATGGACTGGTACAGGGTCGAGCCGTCGAGGTTGAACGAGTAGCCGGTCGGTACTACGAAGCTGCAGATGGCTTTCGGTGCGCCGTAGGCTTCCATCTTCTCGATCACCCGTGGCAGCACGGTTTCCGAGGAAGCGGTGGAGTAAGCCAGCACCAGCTCATCCTTGAAGATGCGCATCAGCTTGATCACCGAGAAACCGAACATCTTGGCGATCAGGCCCAGAATCACGAAGGCGAAGAAAGCGATGGCGACGTAAACCAGGATCACCAGCTTGGCCAGCGGCAGCAGCGAGGCGAAACCGAAGTTGGCCACGGTCACCGCGATCAGGGCGAATACGCCGATCGGGGCGTAGTTCATGATCATGTGGGTGACTTTGAACATGCTTTCCGAGACGCCCTGGAACATCTTCACCAGCGGCTCGCGCAGGTCAGACTGCAGGCTCGACAGACCGAGACCGAACAGTACGGAAAAGAAGATGATCGGCAGCATCTCGCCGCGGGCCATGGCCGCGAAGATGTTCGACGGGATCAGGTTGAGGATGGTCTCGATGAACGCGTGTTCATGCTGCACTTCGGCGGCGGTCGCCTGGTACTTGGAGATGTCCACAGTGCCCAGGGTGCTCATGTCGATGCCGGCACCCGGGTGGAACAGGTTGGCCAGCAGCAGGCCGACAACGATGGCGATGGTGGTGACGATTTCGAAGTAGATGATGGTCTTCAGGCCGATGCGCCCGAGCTTCTTGGCGTCGCCCACGCCGGCGATGCCGACGATCAGGGAAGAGATAACGATCGGGATCACGATCATTTTGATCAGACGGATAAAGATATCGCCTGCCGGTTGCAGGACATTGCTGATCCACCAGGCCTTTTCGGCACTGAAGTGGTTGAGCAACGCACCGATTGCAATTCCCAATACCAGACCGATGAGGATCTGCCAGGCGAGGCTAAGCTTTGCCTTCTTCATTATCTTTACCCTTACTTGCGTTTGACTCAGGCACATGCAGGAACTGGAACGCTCATCAGCGGAAAAGTCTGTGCATCTGCCTCCGTATAAGGTGCCCCGAAGCGCGTGTTTACGGCTCTCCGGCAGGCGAAAAAAGGCGCAACTATTCCGATGCAAGGTTGCGCCGTCTAATGCCGTAAACGCCTACCCTATGCCGAATCGGCATGAGCTTTTTTAAATGAAACTGGCGTCCCAACCGGTTCGAATACGACATTTCGGCAGGCATAAGTGCCGTGAACCGGCCATTACAGCGTAGGTTGGTTATTTTTTGAACGAGTGATTTCGACGAAAAATTTAGGAAAAAGCCTACGTTCGGAAACTAAATGTCCGACTTGGTGGATCGACTCTTTCTCGATATACGGTCGCCAGGAAACACCGCGAAATGCTTTCGCACGCAGTGTGGGCGATAAAAATGAAGAGCAGAACGCTCTGGATCAACGTTTTGTCACGTTGAAAGCTCAGCGCAAGTCCGTCAAACCGCTTCGGCTGGCGAACTTGCGTCGCAGCTTTTACCCTGACCTGGCCCTCATCGCAGGCACTCCCTGTACCCGTAGGTCACTCCGACCCTGCAACAGTCAGAACATCCCGGCCCCCTGGTCATGCGCCGGCCTTCCTCGGGCCGACGCAATGGAGGACAGCCTTTCGGCTGTCCTCGTGTTCAATACCAGTTCGGATCTTTCTTCAGCGTTTCCATCAGAAGATCCTGCATGCCCTGATCGGGTTTGCCGAGGAAGCGGTAAGTGGCATGTCGCGTGGGCGACTTGTCGGCCGGCAATCCTTCGGGCACATCCACAAGCATGGCGTAAGCGTCTTTCTTGTCGAAGCTGAAGGCGACGATCAAGCGATGGTTCATGCACTTGTCTGCGGATTCGCAGAGCGGGCCGACCAGATACTTGTCGCCATCTTCGGTCACGGCATTCATCTGCTGGTCAGGCGTGCCGGACAGGTTCATCACCCATTCCGGCAGGCGTTCTTCCTTCTTCACCACGCCTTCCCAGGTTTCCCTGTATTGCGGGTCTGAACTCAACAGTTCGTTGACCCGCGTCTGGCCGTCATTGGCCGCAATCGCCAAGGCACTACCGCCCAGAAGCAGGGCGGCTGCCAATGTCTTTAAACCCTTCATGTTCAACCTCGACCGCGACGGCCAAAGAAGAAGGAAGCGATGAACATCACCAGGAACACGACAAAGAGAATCTTGGCGATACCCGTGGCGGTGCCCGCGATACCACCGAAGCCCAGTACTGCGGCGATGATGGCAATGATCAGGAATGTGATTGCCCAGCTCAACATGGTGATTCTCCTTGCTTCTATTTAGGGATGTTGCCGGTCTCGGCGCAGCGGCGCCCAGATTCGTTGATCAGAAAACCCAGCGTTCTTCACGGGGCATGTCGCCCATTGGCTGTGGCTGGTCGACGTCCATCATGCGCATCGCGCCGTTGTCGGCCTGGCTGTTGCTGACGGCGCTGAAGTGCGTCTGCGTCGCGTGTTGCATGGAAATCAGGGGCTCAGTCTGCTGGCTCTGCTCCCAGCGCAGATATTGCTGGCAGGCGATCAAAGTGATCAGCAGCGCAAGTGCGCCAAACAGGGCCTGCTGCAAGTGCAGTGGCGAGATACGCATTTGGGCGGCACGTGGGCGAGTCATCCTGGGTTCCTCACTCTTGTTCGATTGGGGCAGTGCATATCTGCCCGGGCTGAAAGAGATATTGCAGCCTGCGTGCCAGCTTTTTTGTTTGGAAAAAACCAATAAAATCAGCTAGTTACAAACGGTATGAAAATTCCTGACGACGCATCCTGCACGATGGTCCGCATAGGGTCGTGCGTAATGCACGATTATTTCGTAGGAGAAATCATTATTTTTGAATTGAGGACAGGGTACGGATGTCAGAAAAGTAGGCAGGAAACCGACCTGAAACTGTGCGATGTTTAAAAAACCAATGAAATCAGTTGATTAGCCGTTAGGGCAGGAGAGAGCTACCCTGCTATGACTGGAATCGATCAGAATCAACCATGCAACTTGCCCGATTTTTCCGGGACTAACCCAAGACATTCACTTATGGAGCGTAGGAAAAATGGAATCAGCCACTGAGCACCAAGGCCGCATTCTGCTGGTGGACGATGAATCCGCCATCCTGCGAACCTTTCGTTATTGCCTCGAAGACGAAGGTTATACCGTCGCCACCGCCAACAGCGCGGCTCAGGCTGACGCGCTGCTGCAACGCCAGGTGTTCGACCTGTGCTTCCTTGATTTGCGCCTGGGTGAAGACAACGGCCTGGATGTATTGGCGCAGATGCGCATTCAGGCGCCGTGGATGCGGGTGGTGATCGTCACCGCGCATTCGGCCGTCGATACTGCGGTAGACGCGATTCAGGCCGGCGCTGCCGATTATCTGGTCAAACCGTGCAGCCCGGATCAATTGCGCCTTGCAACAGCCAAGCAGCTTGAAGTGCGCCAGCTGTCGGCGCGTCTGGAAGCCCTCGAAGGCGAGATCCGCAAACCCAAGGACGGCCTCGATTCCCACAGCCCGGCGATGAAAGTCGTACTGGAAACAGCGCGGCAAGTGGCGGGCACCGACGCCAACATCCTGATCCTGGGTGAGTCGGGCACGGGTAAAGGTGAACTGGCCCGAGCCATTCACGGCTGGAGCAAGCGCGAGAAGAAATCCTGCGTCACCATCAATTGCCCGTCGCTGACCGCCGAACTGATGGAAAGCGAGCTGTTCGGTCACAGTCGTGGCGCCTTCACCGGGGCTAGCGAAAGCACCCTGGGTCGCGTCAACCAAGCCGATGGAGGTACGCTGTTTCTTGACGAGATCGGCGATTTTCCCCTGACATTGCAACCCAAGTTGCTGCGTTTCATTCAGGACAAGGAATATGAGCGGGTAGGGGATCCGGTCACCCGCCGCGCCGATGTGCGCATCCTTGCCGCCACCAACCTTAACCTTGAGGACATGGTGCGCGACGGACGTTTCCGCGAAGACCTGCTCTATCGCCTGAACGTCATCACCCTGCATCTGCCGCCGCTGCGTGAGCGGGCCGAAGACATCCTGACCCTGGCCGACCGTTTCCTCGCCCGTTTCGTGAAGGAGTATGCGCGTCCGGCACGGGGCTTCAGCGACGAGGCTCGCGAAGCACTGCTGGGCTACCGTTGGCCCGGCAACATCCGTGAGCTGCGCAACGTGGTCGAGCGCGCGAGCATCATTTGCCCGCAGGAACGGGTGGAAATCAGCCACCTCGGCATGGCCGAGCAACCGGCCAACAACGCGCCACGGGTCGGCGCCGCGCTGAGCCTCGACGAGCTGGAAAAGGCTCACATCGGCGCAGTACTGGCGACCGCCGGGACCCTCGATCAGGCTGCCAAGACTCTGGGGATCGACGCCTCGACCCTGTATCGCAAGCGCAAGCAGTACAACCTGTGAGCATCCGCCGATGAAACTGGCGATGAAGTTGCGGACTCGCTTGTTCCTGAGCATTTCCGCGCTGATCACCGTGGCCTTGCTCGGGCTGATGCTCGGGCTGGTCAGTGTGATGCAGATGGCCGGCACTCAGGAGGCGCTGATCCGCAACAACTTTGTCACCCTGGATCTGGGGCTCAAGCTGCGCCAGACACTCGGCGATCAACTGATCATGATGCTCGCCGAAAAGCCCGATCCCGTGGCGTTCGAAGCGTCCAAGCAGCATTACTTCCAGTTGCTCGATGAAGGCATCGCTCAGGAACAGAAAGACGATGACCGTCAGTATGGTTTCAGTCAGGCCAAAGCCGATTACCTGAGCTTTCTCGAGGCGTTCGACATCACCCGAGACCCGGCCGCCGCCCTGAGTGGTGGGGGTGATTTGCGTGAACGGTTCAACACCCTGCGCAACGGGTTGATCACCGAACACAAACACGCGCTGAACAACATCAATTCGGTCCAGCACGCCGCTCGCGACCGCGCGTTGCTGATCGCCGGCCTGTTGGGACTGGTGGGGCTGGCAGTGCTGATCATTGGCTTCGTTACCGCCCAGGGCATTGCTCGGCGTTTTGGTGCGCCGATCGAAGCGCTGGCCAAGGCGGCGGACAATATCGGCCAAGGCAATTTCGAAGTGACACTGCCAGTGTCCTCGGCGATGGAGATCAACCTGCTGACCCGGCGCTTCGGGCTCATGGCCGAAGCCCTGCGCGAACATCAGGCGACCAACGTCGACGAATTGCTTGCCGGCCAGCAGCGTCTGCAAGCGGTACTCGACAGCATCGATGACGGTTTGTTGATGATCGACCGTCAGGGTCGACTGGAACACTTGAACCCGGTGGCCCAGCGGCAGCTGGGCTGGGACAGCGATCGCTTCGGCGAGGGCCTCGGCACGGCGCTTCAGCGACCCGAGCTGGATGCACAACTGCAATTGGTACTGCGCGGCGGCACCCTTGAACGGGCACCGGAAGATTTGAGCATCGAGGTTGATGGCGAATCGCGCCTGCTGACCTACAGCCTGACGCCCGTCAGTCATACCCAGGGACATATCCTCGGTGCTGTGATGGTCTTGCATGACGTCACCGAGCAACGCGCCTTCGAGCGGGTACGCAGCGAGTTTGTCCTGCGTGCGTCTCACGAATTGCGCACACCGGTCACGGGCATGCACATGGCGTTCGGGCTGTTTCGCGAACGGGCCAAGTTTCCTGAGGAGTCTCGGGAGTCCGACCTGCTCGACACGGTTAATGAGGAAATGCAGCGCCTGATGCAGCTGATCAACGATCTGCTGAACTTCTCGCGCTATCAGAGTGGTTTGCAAAAACTCACGTTGGCGCCTTGCTCCATCGAGGAACTGCTGGAGCGGGCGCGTTTGCGTTTCGCCGATTCAGCAGCGCAGAAGGGCGTTGCCCTGAATGTCGAAGCGCAGGGCCCGCTGCCACGCTTGCAGGCGGATCAGGCGCAGCTCGATCGAGTCCTCGACAACCTGATCGACAACGCCTTGCGCCACACGGCGCGCGACGGGCTGATCCGCTTGCAGGCCCGTCGCCATGGCGAGCGGGTGATCATCAGCGTCGAAGACAACGGCGAAGGGATTGCCTACGGTCAGCAAGGGCGGATTTTCGAACCCTTCGTCCAGGTCGGCAGGAAAAAGGGCGGGGCCGGGCTTGGCCTGGCGCTGTGCAAGGAGATCGTCCAGCTGCACGGTGGGCGGATGGGCGTTTACTCGCGGCCGGGGCAGGGTACGCAGTTCTACATGGCGCTGGCGGTCTAGGCCTCGTCGTCGAGCCGGCGTCCGGCGAGCCGCCGTCCACGGGTGATCAGCTCAATGAATTGCACGGCGCTCAGGGCATGAGCGAACAGCCAGCCTTGACCGAACTTCACCCCTTCGCTGCTCAGTAGCGCCGCTTGTGACTCGAATTCGATCCCTTCGGCAATCACCTTGAGATCCAGCGCCTGAGCCATGTGAATGATGTGCGGCGCGACACCGCTGCTGGCGGCGTCATGGCCGAGTGCGTCGATGAATGCCTTGTCGATCTTCAGGCAGTCCACCGGCAAGGTTTGCAGGTACGCCAGGCTGCAATAACCGGTGCCGAAATCGTCGATCAGCACCTGGTGTCCGACATCCCGCAGCGCCTGCAGATTCTCCCGGGCCACTACCACATCGATCAGGCCGCGTTCAGTCACCTCGAAAGCAATTTGCCGCGCGGCAACCCGGTGCAGGGTCAACAGCCGCGCCATGACCTGGCCGATGCGCGGCACCATCACGTCGCAGGCAGCCAGGTTCACCGAGATGTACAGCTGCGGATTGGCCCGCAGCAACTGGCCGAGCTGCTCGAGCAAGCGTTGCAGGACGAAGTCGGTCATCTGGCGAATCTGCCCGGTGTTCTCGGCCATCGGGATGAACAGGTCGGGGCTGGTCAGCGTGCCGTCCGGCCGGCGCCAGCGCAGCAAGGCTTCGGCGCCGACGCAGTTGCGACTGTCGAGATCGAAGATTGGTTGATAAAGCACCTGCAACTCGCCCCGGCGGATTGCGCCGTGCAGCTCGGCATCCAGCGATTGGCGCTGGCGGACGATCCAGAACACCAGAACGCCGACAAACGCCCCAAGCACGAGGCAGAACGGCACCATCCACCACCAGAGCTCCGGAATGTGCATGCCCGTGCGTGGGCTGATCAGCACCAGTTGGTATTCCGGGTTGTCGGTGGGCATGCGATAGATCAGGTGCGACTGGGTAACTTGCAGCGCATTCGGGGTTTTCGGCGGCCAGGGCTCGGTGGGTGGCCAGGCCTGTGGCACGCCAAGTACCGGAATCGCTCGGGTTCCATGATCCAGCACCACCAGCAGACTGCTGCCGGGCGACAGATCAACCATGTCGGTCAGATGCCCGCGTGAGGTGGCCACGCGAAAGTTGCCGCGCCCGAGCATCAGGGCAGCGCGGTTTTCATCGGGTTCGGTGGTGGTGTTCAGCCAGTAGCTGTAGGTCGGGCCTTTGATGTCCGGCGGGCGAATGACCGACAGGCCTTCCTGGCGTGGACGGTTGGAGCAGATCCGCGTGGCGTCCATGTAAGCGGCTTCGTAGACGAAGCGATAGTTGAACGTCACTTGCTGCAACGTGGCGATCATTTCGTCGTCGCAACTGCGCAAGGGCTGGGCTTCGAGGTCGTCGAGGCTTTCGCGCAACTGGCCGAACAGTTGCTCAAGGCGCGCCAGGAACCGCTCGCCCTGAGCGTTCATTTCCTGGCTTTCGCTTTGTTCGACCTGGCGCATGGCCACGAACAGCCCACCGGTGATCAGCAGGCTCGCACTGAGGACAGCCGCGATCATCGCCAGAAACCAGGGGCGATAAAACCAGCTACGCAGCGTCTCTCGGGTAGCAACCATCATGGATATCCGAAGAATTACCAATGAGTTATAGCTGCTGATTGCGAATTCGCCCGGACCGTCGGGCGGGCGTCATTATTTTGTCTGATTCAACACCAGCAGCAACGCTGCCGTTTGCGCATCCGGCGTGCCGTCAAAGCGCGCAGGGCGGTAGTGCATCTGGAACGCTGCGAGCACATGGCGGGTTGCCACATCCAGCTCGCCGGTCTGCGGCGTCGAGTAGCCCAGGCGCGCCAGTTGGCTCTGGAACCAGGTGATGCTCGGCAGTTCGGCGTTGAATTGCGCCTGCTGACGTGCCACCGCTTGCTCGTCGGGCCAGAGCCCCAGTCCTTCGGCTGCCAGGCGTTTCCAGGGGAACAGTGGCCCCGGATCGAGCTTGCGCAGCGGGGCGATGTCGCTATGGCCGATGATGTGACGCGGGCTGATGCCCTGGCGTTTGCTGATGTCCTTGAGCAGAACGATCAGCGATTGCACCTGGGCTTCGCTGTAGGGATACCAGAGGCGACCGGTCGGAGTGTCCTTGAAACCCGGATTGACGATTTCGATGCCGATCGAGCTGGAGTTGAGCCAGGTACGACCTTGCCATTCGCTTTCGCCGGCATGCCAGGCACGCAGGTTTTCGTCCATCAGCTTATAGATGGTGGCGTTCTTGTCGTCGCCGATCAGGTAATGGCTGCTCACCTCACCATGGGTCAGCAATTGCAGTGAGCGCTCCAGCGAGGCAGAGGTGTAGTGCACGATCACAAACTGCACGCGACTGTCGTGATTGATCGAAGGATGGCTGGTGTCGAAACGCGGGCCGCTGGCACAACCGGCCAGTAAGAGCAGCGACGCGAGCAGGGTGAAAAATTTCATGGCAGAGGGCAGTACACGCAAGACGATAATGCAACAGTGTAACGTATCGCCTTGCGCTTCGACGCTTAAAGGGCTGTTTTAAACAATATGGAACAATTGCCTCAGCCCAGCTCCACCCGGTTTCGTCCTGCGTTTTTCGCCCGATAAAGCGCCTGATCGGCTCTTTTAAGCACCAAATCGCTGTGTTCTCCCGCCCGGAACGTCGCCAGACCCATGGAAACGGTGATCGTGACGCGCTCGCCCTTGAAGTGAAACGGGCAGGCCTCGATGGCAGCGCGCAGGGTTTCCAGAAGTTTGGCCCCGACCGCCGGGGAGGTGGCGGGAAGCAGAAGGACAAACTCTTCACCGCCGAAACGGGCGATGAAGTCGTTGCCACGCATACGCTTGCGCAGGACCGTGGCGATGATCTTCAACACCTTGTCGCCTGCCAGGTGCCCGTAGTTATCGTTGATCCGTTTGAAGTGATCGAGGTCGAGCATGGCCAGGCTCAGAGTATTGCCGTGTTGCTGCCACTGGGCGATTTCCTGTTCGAGTCGTTCGGTCCAGGCGGCGCGGTTGGGCAGGCCGGTAAGCGGATCGATCAGGGCTTTCTGGCGTTGTTCTTCAAGGTGTTCGCGATAGCCCAACGCTTCCTGTTCCATGTGCGCGACACGCTCGGCCAGGCTTTTCAGGCGTCCGGCGACTTCCTGTTCCCGAGCGTCGCGCTGCTTCTGGTGCTGATCCATGGTGCCGAGCAGGCCCTCGAGGTGGTTTTCCAGCACTTGCTTGAGATCATCCAGATCCGCCGCCTCCTGGACGCTGGTCTGCAAGCCGTCGACCTGTTCGCGGATCTGCGTGTCCATTGCTCTCGCGGCGGAGCTGTTGTCGGCGTGTCCTTCGCTGGCAGCCTGCAAGTTGCTCTGGAATGCTTCGAGGCGTTCATTGAGTTGCTGCAGATAGGCTTCGAACTCGTGCTGGCCGCTGTCTGTGATGGCCAGCATCAATGTCGCAAGATCGTCGAGGATCGGTAGCAGTTCGTACCAGTTAAGGCCATTTTTCAGGCGGTCGCGCATCGCCTCGGCTTGCGGGCGGTGGCGCTCCGGCAGGGTCAGGTCATCCAGCAAGCCAATCAGCGTGTCTTCAATGTGTCGGGCGACCGAGCTGTAGGACGGCTCTGGCGAGTCCGGCAGGGCATAGAGAATGTCATGCTCGGATTGTTCCGGATCGATGGCGGCCAATGCCTGGGCGATGGGTTCGGGCAGGGGCAGGCTGTCGAGGATCACGGGCGGAGGGGTATCGCCGGGTAGGATCAACTCGTCGGGGTTGATGGCCGTGGGCACTGCCGGCGCGAAAACCGGAGGAGGCGTGAAGGGTTGCAGCTTTGATTCCGGCTCGACGGGTTCTGGTTCGCCGGGAGCGCTGGGCTCTTCGGTGAGGATTCTGGCCGGCTCAAATGCGACCACCTCCGGCTCTGCAAAGTCTTCTGGGATTGGCTCTGGAGCTTTAGATGGTTCGGCCATGGGGGCGGCGATCAGCGCTGGGCTGACGGGCGCAGTGGCGACCTGTTCAGCGCTTGTAACAGGCGCTTGCGGCGCTGGCACAGCTTCATGTGTGACGGGTGGTTGCTCTGGCTGCACTGACGGGGTCACCGCAGGAGCCTGGGCCACTTGAGCAGGGGTTTCCTCGCTGTCGCGGCTGCCGAACAGGCGCTGCAACAACCCGGGACGCCCCGGTTCCGCCGGCGTCGCCAGCTGACTCAAGGCCTTGCCCTGCAGGCCGCTGAGTTCGCTGAGCAGCAGCGGCATTTCCCTTGCCTGACTCACCCGGCCGTCCAGCTGCTTGGCGAACTTCTTCAGCGGCTGGGCCACTTCTCGGGGCAGCGGCAGGGATTGCAATTGAGTAACCAGCGCAGTCAGTGCGGTGCTGACCTGTTCGATCCGGGTTTCCCGGCGTTGCTCGGAATCGAGCACGGCTTTTTCCAGGCGAGGGAGCAGGGCGGCGAGGCCGGCGTCCATGTCATCGGTGCGCACCACGTCGCGCATCTCTTTCATGCATTGATCGACCACGCGGTCGGTGCCTTCCGCCGCCAGGGTGCTGCGCACCAGGCCGCGGCGCAGCAGATCGAGCCGGGCGTCCCATCGACGTTCGAGCTTTTCCTGTTGTTCGATGCTTTTGAGGTATTTCTCTTTCCAGCGCTGGGCTTCGTCGCTCATTCAGGGGTTCCGCGAAGGGCAGTGCTCAACGCGGGCAATGCATCGGCCGTGAGCGAACCCGGCAGACGAATCTCTACCGCGACCGGCAGGTGATCGGAAATCGGTTGCGCCAGCACTTCGACCTTTTCCAGGGTCAGGGTCGGGCTGATCAGAATATGGTCCAGGCAGCGTTGGGGGCGCCAGCTGGGGAATGTCGCTTCGAGTTGCGGGGCCAGCAGGCCGAGGTCGCGCAATGGCGAGTGTTGCAGCAGATCGCTGGCGTGGGTGTTCATGTCGCCCATCAGCACCTGATGCTTGTAGCCGCCGATCAGCTCGCGGATATAGGCCAGTTGCATGCTGCGAACTCGGGCGCCGAGCGCCAGGTGCATCATCACCACCACCAGTGCCTCCGGGCCTTCGCCGAAGCGCACCAGAATCGCCCCGCGCCCCTTCGGACCCGGTAAAGGGTGGTCTTCGATCGCCCACGGCCGCAGGCGACTGAGCACGCCATTGCTGTGCTGGGCCAGTCGGCCAAGATTGCGATTGAGTTGTTGATACCAGTAGGGGAAGGCGCCGAGCTGGGCCAGGTGTTCGACCTGATTGACGTAGCCTGAACGCAGGCTGCCGCCATCGGCTTCCTGCAGGGCGACCAGATCGAAGTCGCCGAGCAGATTGCCGATCTTTTGCAGATTGCTGGAGCGCCCGGGGTGCGGCAGCAGATGCTGCCAGCTGCGGGTCAGGTAGTGCCGATAGCGCTCGGTGCTGATACCGACCTGAATATTGAAACTGAGTAGGCGCAGACGGCTGTCTGCGGGCAGGCCCGTCGATTCCAGGTGATGCTCGTTGACCTGCGGTTCATGCAGGCCAACGACGCGTTCGGCTCCCCAGCGGCGCATGGCGATTGCTGCGCTTAGTTGGCGGCTGCCTTGTTGGCCGCTCGCTCTTTGGCCACCAGTTGGTCAGCCAGTTTCAACGCCTGTTCGGCCCCGCCGGCAGAGCCGATGTCAAAACGATACTTGCCATTGACGATCATGGTTGGAACGCCGGAAATTTCATACTTCTTGGCCAGCTCGCGGGCTTTCACGATCTGACCCTTGATGGCGAACGAGTCGAAGGTGGCCAGGAACTTGTCCTTGTCCACGCCTTGAGTGGCGAGGAAGTCGGCCATGTCGTTCTTGTCGGTCAGCTTCTTGTGTTCTTTCTGGATCGCGTTGAATACGGCCGCGTGCACATTGTGCTCGACGCCCATGGCTTCCAGAGTCAGGAACATCTGGCCGTGAGCGTCCCACGGGCCACCGAACATCGCAGGAATGCGCACGAAGTTGACGTCGGACGGCAGTTTTTCAACCCACGGATTGATCACCGGCTCGAACGCGTAGCAGTGCGGGCAGCCATACCAGAACAGCTCGACCACTTCGATCTTGCCAGGCACGGCGACCGGTACCGGGTTGCTCAGCTCGACGTAAGGGGCAGCAGGGGCTTCGGCGGCCTGGGCGGTGACGCCGAACAGGCTGGCAGCGACGAGGGCGGCGCTGATGATCAGATTACGCATGCTTTACTCCTGGACAATTTTGGTCGCCTCGCGCGACCTGTTTTCAGACAGATCCTGGCGGGCATGAGTTCTGTAGTGTAACGGCAGCGGCCACAAAAAAGGGCGGCCAAAGCCACCCTTTTTATACTTCCTGCGACGGATTAATCGAGCGTTAACGTGGCAGGCGTTGGCCATTGCACGCACCGCTCGAATCGCATGTCTTAGTGCAGACCCTGAATGTAGCTGGAGACTGCCGCGATGTCTTCGTCGCTCAGCTTGCGGGCGATGGTACGCATGGTCATCGCGTCGCCGTCGTTGTTGCGGCCGGCTTCTTCCTTGCGGAAATCGGTCAGTTGCTTGGCGATGTACTGAGCGTGTTGGCCACCCAGGTGCGGGAAGCCGGCGGCTGCGTTGCCGGCACCGTTCGGCGAGTGGCAACCGGTGCAGGCTGGCAGGCCTTTCTCGAGGTTGCCGCCACGGAACAGGGCTTCACCGCGAGCGACGATCTTCGGATCGGCGGCGCCGACGCTGCCTTTCTGGCTGGCGAAGTAGGCGGCGATATCGGCCAGGTCCTGATCGCTCAGGTTGGTCAGCAGGCCGGTCATTTCCAGAACGGTGCGCTTGCCCGACTTGATGTCGTGCAATTGCTTGGTCAGGTAGCGTTCACCCTGTCCGGCCAGCTTTGGAAAGTTTGGCGCCATGCTGTTGCCATCCGGGCCATGGCAGGCGCCGCATACGGCGGCTTTTGCCTGGCCTGCGGCTGCATCACCGGCAGCATGGGCGAAGCCTGAGATTCCCACGGTCAACAGCAGACTCACGATCAGTTTGTTCATCAGCTAATCCAACTACGGCTAAGGGTTAAGAGTTATGGACCGGGCTTACTCTCGCTCATCCAGAGGATGAGGGCCTGGTAATCCTCGGCACTGCAGTCCATGCACAAACCACGCGGCGGCATCGCCTTGAAACCCTGGGTCACGTGTTGCACCAGCGTCTCCATACCTTTCGCCAACCTCGGCGTCCAAGCTTCCTGATCGCCTCTTCTGGGCGCCATGGGTAGTTGGCCGGAATGACAGGCTCCACAAACACGGTTGTACACGGCTTCCGGATCCTGTGTAGCCTGTGCGCTGTAAAGCGGCATCAAGACTCCGGCAGCCAGCAGCCATTTCGTCATAAAACGACCTTTTCAGGGTTGAGAGCGTTCTGCGTTCTAATGCGCAATCAAGGTCTGTCGCTCTCGTGAACTTCATCCTTCGCTGGGACAAAGCACACACAAAATCTGCGGCATTATATACTGGCGTCACTGAAACGGAAGCGACACCGCGTTCCGCGCCCAATCCCGGCGCCGCCCACATCGGAAATCCCATGCAACTCAAGAATCCCATCCTCGGCCTGTGCCAACAGTCCACGTTCATGCTCAGTGCCGCCAAAGTCGATCAGTGCCCCGACGACGAAGGCTTCGAAGTGGCGTTCGCCGGTCGTTCCAACGCCGGTAAATCCAGTGCGTTGAACACTCTGACTCACGCCAGCCTGGCGCGCACCTCGAAAACCCCGGGTCGCACACAGCTGTTGAACTTCTTCAAGCTAGACGATGAACGGCGTCTGGTCGACCTCCCGGGCTACGGTTATGCAAAAGTACCGATCCCGCTGAAGCAGCACTGGCAGCGTCACCTCGAGGCTTACCTCGGTGGCCGCGAGAGTTTGAAGGGTTTGATTCTGATGATGGACATCCGTCATCCAATGACCGACTTCGACCTGCTGATGCTCGATTGGGCCGTTGCCGCCGGCATGCCGATGCACATCCTGCTGACCAAGGCCGACAAACTGACCTACGGCGCAGCCAAGAACACGCTGCTCAAGGTGCAGTCGGAAATCCGTAAGGGTTGGGGCGATCAGGTAACGATCCAGCTGTTCTCCGCCCCGAAACGCATGGGCCTGGAAGAGGCCTACACTGTGTTGGCGGGCTGGATGGAACTGGCAGACAAAGGCGCTGAATTGCCTGCTGAGTAAATCGCAGGCAAAAAAAGCCCCGGACTTCATATGGGGAGGGAGAAGTTCCGGGGTTCAAGTTCCGAACCGCTAGGGCGGGGTTCAGATATCTGCCAACACTTAACACAACATAGGAGCATCGAAGGGCTTCACCAGCCATTCAGTATCTCTGAGTACCCTGGCGCAAGATTAGTTCAGATTCTTTTCAAAAAACTTTGGAATAATCTCAAGAACAATCCGACCTAAGCCCCACTCGATGCCTTTGCCGCGACGCACTGTCGCGGCAAAATCCCGTCCCAGAGGCCTCAGTGTGCCTCGTCCCAGTTGTTGCCAACTCCCACTTCCACCAGCAACGGCACGTCCAGTTTTGCCGCTTCGCTCATGTGCACGCGAATTTCTTCGCGAACCTGATCGACCAGATCCTCGCGGACCTCCAGCACCAGTTCGTCATGCACCTGCAGGATGACTTTGGCGTCCAGCCCGGAAGCGCACAGCCAGTTATCCACTGCCACCATGGCTTTCTTGATGATGTCCGCTGCAGTGCCCTGCATCGGCGCGTTGATTGCCGTGCGTTCGGCGGCCGCGCGTTCCTGCGACTTGTTGGAGTTGATGTCCGGCAGATACAGGCGACGACCGAAGATCGTTTCCACGAAGCCCTGATCGGCTGCCTGAGCGCGGGTGCGATCCATGTACTCGCGAACGCCCGGGTAGCGCGCGAAGTAGGTGTCGATGTAGGCCTTGGCGGTCTTGGTATCGACGCCGATGTCCTTGCCCAGTTTCTGCGCGCCCATGCCGTAGATCAGACCGAAGTTGATCGCCTTGGCGCCCCGGCGCTGGTCGGACGTCACTTCATTCAGCTCGACCTTGAACACTTCGGCCGCCGTGGCGGTGTGCACGTCCAGGTTATTGCGGAAAGCATTCATCAGGCCTTCGTCGCGGGACAGGTGGGCCATGATCCGCAGTTCGATCTGCGAGTAGTCCGCTGCCAGCAGTTTGTAACCTTTCGGCGCAACGAACGCCTGACGGATGCGTCGGCCTTCGGCGGTGCGCACCGGGATGTTCTGCAGGTTCGGATCGCTCGACGACAAGCGACCGGTCGACGCAACGGCCTGATGGTACGAAGTGTGAATACGCCCGGTACGCGGGTTGATCTGCTCCGGCAGGCGATCGGTGTAGGTGCTCTTCAGCTTGCTCATGGAACGGTGTTCCATCAGCACTTTCGGCAAGCGGTGGTCGTCTTCGGCCAGTTTCGCCAGCACTTCTTCGGCGGTGGATGGCTGGCCCTTGGCGGTCTTCTTCAACACCGGCAGGCCAAGTTTTTCGTAGAGGATCACGCCCAGTTGCTTTGGCGAGCCGAGGTTGAATTCTTCACCGGCAATCTCGAAGGCTTCACGCTCCAGCGCGACCATTTTGTTGCCCAGCTCAATGCTTTGGATACCGAGCAGGTCAGCGTCGACGAACGCGCCCTGGCGCTCAATGCGCGCCAGTACCGGCACCAGCGGGATCTCAATGTCGGTCAGCACGCTGGCCAGGCTCGGGATGGCGCTGAGTTTTTCGAACAGGGTCTGGTGCAGGCGCAGGGTCACGTCGGCATCTTCGGCGGCATACGGCCCGGCCTGTTCCAGAGCGATCTGGTCGAAGGTCAGTTGCTTGGCGCCTTTGCCGGCGATGTCCTGGAAGCTCACGGTGGTGTGATTCAGGTACTTTTGCGCCAGGCTGTCCATGTCGTGACGGGTGGCGGTGGAGTTGAGCACATAGGACTCAAGCATCGTGTCGAAGGCAATCCCGCGCACGGTGATGCCTTCGTTCTGATCGCCACCGATGGCGCAGTTGGCCAGGATGTTCATGTCGAACTTGGCGTGCTGGCCGACCTTGAGCTTGTTCGGGTCTTCAAGGATCGGCTTGAGTGCGCGCAGCACAGTGTCGCGATCCAGCTGCTCCGGCACGCCGATGTAGGAGTGGGTCAGCGGGATGTAGGCCGCTTCGTTGGCCTGCACCGCGAAGGACAAGCCGACCAGTTGCGCCTGCTGCGCGTCGATGCCGGTGGTTTCGGTGTCGAAGGCGAACAGTTTGGCGTTCTTCAGCTTTTCCAGCCAAACGTCGAATCGCGCCTGATCGAGGATGGTTTCGTACGCGGCTTCAGCCGCAGCGGCGGGCGCTTCCTCTTCGGCAGGCGCGCTGAACAGATCACCGGCCGGCGCAGGCTCGGCGGCCGCGCTCAGTTCCTGGCGCTTGGCATCGCGATCCAGGTCATTCAGCCAACTCTTGAATTCCAGCAGGGTGTACAACTCGTAAAGTTTGGCCGGATCTTCCGGACCCATTTGCAGGTCGTCGAGGCCGATATCCAGCGGCACGTCGACCTTGATGGTCGCCAGTTGATAGGAGAGGAACGCCATCTCCTTGTGCTCTTCGAGCTTGGCCGGCAGGGTCTTGGCGCCGCGGATCGGCAGGGTCGGCACGATGTCGAGCTGCGCATACAGCTCGGTCAGGCCGCCGTTGACCCCCACCAGCAGGCCGGACGCGGTTTTCGGGCCGATGCCGGGAACGCCGGGGATATTGTCCGAAGAATCGCCCATCAGGGCCAGATAATCGATGATCTGCTCCGGAGCGACGCCGAATTTCTCCTTCACGCCCTCCACATCCATCGAACTACCGGACATGGTGTTGACCAAGGTAATGTGGCCATCTACCAGTTGCGCCATGTCCTTGTCGCCGGTGGAGATGATTACCGGGCGATCGGCGGCCGCGCTGCTGCGGGCCAGGGTGCCGATCACGTCGTCGGCCTCGACGCCTTCGACGCAAAGCAGCGGGAAACCGAGGGCGATCACGCTCTGATGCAGCGGTTCGATCTGCACGCGCATGTCGTCAGGCATGCTTGGGCGGTTGGCCTTGTATTCGGCGTACATCTCATCGCGAAATGTCCCACCCTTGGCGTCGAACACTACCGCGAACGGGCTGTCCGGATACTGCTTGCGCAGGCTCTTGAGCATGTTCAGCACGCCTTTGACCGCACCGGTCGGCAGGCCTTTGGAGGTGGTCAGCGGTGGCAGCGCGTGAAAGGCGCGGTACAGGTAAGACGAACCGTCCACCAGGACGAGGGGGGCTTGGCTCATGAGCAGAATCAACCTTTTCGGCGGGCCCGGCGCTAGAATAGCGGGACCGTTGACGACAAAGGGACAAGGTTATCATGCGTACGTTAAATCGCTTGCTGCTGGTCAGTCTGATTGCTGTCTCACCGCTGGCCGCGATCGCGGCGGATGATGCGCCATCGTCGGAGCCGGAAGTTACCATTAGCACGCACACGGAAGGCGACAAGGTCATTCAGGAATACAGCCGGAGTGGATTCGTGTATGCGATCAAGGTCACACCGAAGGGCGGCAAACCCTATTTCCTGGTGCGCGCCGATGGTACGGACGCGAACTACATCCGGTCCGACCAGCCGGATATGCTGATTCCGTCGTGGGAAATCTTTACCTGGAAGTAAGTTTCCTGACTTTTAATCGGCGCCGTTTGATGGCGGCGCCAGAACTGAGCAGTTTTTAACCATGTCTGTGTTCACCCCCCTGGCTCGGCCCGAGCTGGAAACCTTTCTCGCCCCGTACGGGCTCGGCCGTCTGCTCGATTTCCAGGGGATCGCCGCCGGCAGTGAAAACACCAACTTCTTCATCAGCATGGAAAAGGGCGAGTTCGTCCTGACCCTGGTCGAGCGCGGCCCGGTGCAGGAAATGCCGTTTTTCATCGACCTGCTCGATGTCCTGCACGAAGCCGATCTGCCCGTGCCCTACGCACTGCGCACCACCGACGGCGTGGCCCTGCGCGAGCTGAAAGGCAAACCGGCGCTGCTGCAACCGCGCCTGGCCGGCAAGCACATCAAGCAGGCCAACGCCCAGCATTGCGCGCAGGTCGGTGACTTGCAGGCGCACCTGCACCTGGCGACCCAGGGCGACAACATGATCAAGCGCAAGACTGATCGTGGCCTGGACTGGATGCTGGAAGAGGGCACGCAGTTCCTTTCGCACCTTAGCGAGAAGCCGCGCGCGTTGCTGCAAAAGTCTCTGGATGAAATCACCCAACAGAAAGAGAAAATTCTCGCGCTGCCTCGGGCAAACATCCACGCGGACCTGTTCCGCGACAACGCGATGTTCGAAGGCACGCACCTGACCGGGTTGATCGACTTCTACAACGCCTGCTCCGGGCCGATGCTCTATGACGTGGCGATTGCCCTGAACGATTGGTGTTCCGATGACGACGGCCTGATTGACGGCCCGCGTGCTCGGGCCTTCCTCGGTGCATATGCGGCACTGCGCCCATTCACGGCGGCCGAGGCCGAGCTGTGGCCGACCATGCTGCGAGTGGCGTGCGTTCGGTTCTGGCTGTCGCGTTTGATAGCGGCGGAATCGTTCGCCGGGCAGGACGTGCTGATTCACGATCCGAAAGAGTTCGAGCAGCGGCTGGCGCAGCGTCAGACGGTCAGTACACCGCTACCTTTCGCCCTGTAAAAGAAAAAACCGCAGCCTGTGCAGGCTGCGGTTTTTTTGTATCAGAGCGATTCGAGACAACCCGCCAGATCATTCCCCAGCTTCTCCAGCACTTGCTCATAACCCTGAGCCGTCGCAGGCGTGTATCCGCCCAATGCATCCAGTTCTGCCAGCTTCACCGGCAGGCCTGCCACCAGGGTCTCGGCCAGACGTGGACGCAGCGGCGGCTCACTGAACACGCAGGTCTTGCCGACTTCCTGCAACCGCGCGCGCATCGCCGCCACATGCTGGGCGCCGGGTTGCACTTCTGCTGCAACGCTGAACACGCCGGTGTGTTTCAAGCCGTAAGCCTCTTCGAAGTAGTCGAAGGCTTCGTGGAAGACGAAGTAGGGTTTGCCTTCAACACTGGCCAAGCGTTTCTTCAAACGCTGATCCAGTGCATCCAGACGCTCGTCGAACGCTTTGGCGTTACTCTGATAACGCTCGGCGTTGGCCGGGTCTGCAGCGCTCAAGTCGGCGGCCATTTTGTCGGCAATAACCCGCGCGTTCACCGGCGATAGCCACAAATGCGCATCGAGGCTGCCCGGGCGATGGTCGTGATCGTGTTCGTCGGCTTCTTCGGCATGGGAATGACTGTCCGCGGCGAAGCGGCGCAGTTTCATGCCCGGCAGGTCCTGTACCGCAACGCTCGGCAGCGTACGACCGTTCAGCACGCGAGGCAAAAAACCTTCCATGTCCGGGCCGATCCAGTACAGCAGGTCCACCGATTGCACCTTGCGTACGTCGGACGGACGCAACGCGTAGTTATGCGGCGAAGCGCCCGGTGGCAGCAGCACTTCCGGAATCGCCACGCCGTCCTGCACCGCAGCGGCAATCAGTTGCAGGGGCTTGATGCTGGTGAGGACTCTGACCTCGGCCTGAGCCGGACCGATCAGCAGAAAACCGGTGATGAATACGACAAAAACAGAAAAAAGTCGGGACACGATGACCACTCAATGAGGCGAGAACGGGTAACATAATAACGTCTCTAACCAAACTCGTCGCCGCTCATGCCTATTACACCGATTGCCAGCCGTCCCCACGACCATTCGCACTGCGTTCACAGCGCGCTGTCCGAGGCCGATGCCCTGTGTGCACAGAAAGGCTTGCGCCTGACCGCGTTGCGCCGGCGCGTGCTGGAACTGGTCTGGCAGAGCCACAAGCCGCTGGGTGCCTACGACATTCTGGCGGTACTCAGTGAGCAGGACGGCCGCCGCGCCGCGCCGCCAACCGTGTACCGGGCGCTGGATTTCCTGCTGGAAAACGGCCTGGTGCACCGCATCTCCTCGCTCAACGCCTTCGTCGGCTGCGTTCACCCGAAACATTCGCACCAGGGCCAGTTCCTGATCTGCCGTGAATGCCACGCCGCCATCGAACTTGAGCAAAAAACCATCAGCGACGCCATCGTCCACAGCGCCAGGGATGTCGGCTTTATCGTCGAGGCCCAGACCGTCGAAGTGGTTGGTCTCTGCTCCGGTTGCCGGGGGGCTTGATGAGCGATGCGCTGATCCGTCTGGAGCAGGTGGCGGTCCGGTTTGCCGGGCAGAACGTGCTGGACAACATTCACCTGAGCGTCGAGCCGGGGCAGATCGTCACCCTGATCGGCCCCAACGGCGCCGGCAAGACCACGCTGGTGCGCGCCGTGCTCGGGCTGCTGAAGCCCGACAGCGGCAGCGTATGGCGCAAGCCGAAACTGCGCGTCGGCTACATGCCGCAAAAACTTCATGTCGATCCGACCTTGCCACTGTCGGTGCTGCGCTTCCTGCGGCTGGTGCCGGGCGTCGATCGCCCGCGTGCGCTGGCGGCACTCAAGGAAGTCGGCGCCGAGCACGTCATAGATAGCCCGGTGCAAAGCGTTTCCGGCGGCGAGATGCAGCGCGTGCTGCTGGCCCGTGCCTTGTTGCGCGAGCCGGAGCTGCTGGTGCTCGACGAGCCGGTGCAAGGCGTCGATGTCGCCGGGCAAGCCGAGCTGTACAGCCTGATCACCCGTCTGCGCGACCGTCACGGTTGCGGCGTGTTGATGGTGTCCCACGATCTGCATCTGGTGATGAGCACCACCGATCAGGTGGTGTGCCTCAACCGTCACGTCTGCTGCTCCGGGCATCCCGAGCAGGTCAGCGGCGATCCGGCGTTTGTCGAGCTGTTCGGCAACAACGCGCCGAGCCTGGCGATCTATCACCACCATCATGACCACGCCCACGACCTGCACGGTTCGGTGGTCAAAGGGCCTGTGACAGGCCAACCTCACGTTCACGGAGATAGCTGCAAGCATGGCTGATTTTCTGTTCTACGCCCTGCTTGCAGGTCTGGCGCTGGCGGTGGTCGCGGGGCCGCTGGGCTCGTTCGTGGTCTGGCGGCGCATGGCCTATTTCGGCGATACGCTGTCCCACGCCGCATTGCTCGGCGTTGCGTTGGGCTTTTTGCTGGATGTCAGCCCGACCGTGGCGGTGACCGTGGGCTGCCTGCTGCTGGCGGTGTTGCTGGTGACCTTGCAGCAGCGTCAGCCACTGGCGTCCGACACGCTTCTGGGAATTCTCGCACCGAGCACGCTCTCTCTCGGGCTGGTGGTACTAAGCTTCATGCATGAAGTGCGGATCGACCTGATGGCCTATCTGTTTGGTGATCTGTTGGCGATCAGCCCGACCGATCTGGCGTGGATCCTCGGTGGCAGCGCAGCCGTGCTGGTGTTGCTGGTGACGCTATGGCGCCCATTGCTGGCGATCACCGTGCACGAAGAGTTGGCCAGGGTCGAAGGCCTGCCGGTGGCCGGTTTGCGCATGGCGCTGATGCTGTTGATCGCGGTGGTGATCGCAGTGGCGATGAAAATCGTCGGTGTATTGCTGATTACTTCGCTGTTGATCATTCCGGCGGCTGCGGCACAGCGTCACGCCCGTTCTCCGGAGCAGATGGCACTGGGCGCGAGCGTGCTGGGCATGCTCGCCGTGTGTGGCGGGCTGGCGTTGTCGTGGTTCAAGGACACCCCGGCCGGTCCGTCAATCGTTGTGACGGCCGCCGCACTGTTTCTGCTGAGTTTTGTTCTGCCCCGTCGAGGGGTGTAGACTTGCTCGTTTTTTGCGCAAATAGAGAGTCGCAGGAATGAAGCCGTTCGCCTCCCGTTATCTGCTCCTTGTGGCCTTTTCAGTGCTGCTGGGCGCCTGCCAAAGCACGCCGCCGGTGGCCGAAGTCCCCGATGCGCGGGCCACGGCCATCGCACAGCTGGAGCAAAGCCTGGCCAGCAGCGAACTGGCCACTGCCGAAGACCAATTGGCAGCCTTGCAGGCCGAAACACCCAACGATCAATCCCTTGAGCAATACCAGCGCCAGTTGGCCGAAGCCTATCTGCGCCGCAGCCAGATCGTCCTGCAAAAGGGCGATGTCAATGCGGCCGCGACCGCGCTGGCCCGTGCCCGTGTGCTGATGCCCAAGGCCCCGGCACTGACCGGTGGCGTCAACGGCGCGATCACTGAAGCGCGCAAGGCCGAGCTGGAGAAAGCCGAAGCGGCGCTGCAAGCCGCTGAAGCCAAGCCGAAAGCCAAGGTAATCGATCCGACCGCCGAGAGCACCACGGTCGCGCTGAACATCACCGATAGCCGCAAACTTCGCCGCCAACTGGATGCGATCGCCGCCGATGTGGTGAATTACGACTGTGCGGTGAGCATTCAGGCTCCACGCACCAATGATTACCCGTGGCTGGCGACGTTGATCACCAAGCGCGTGAAGAAGCTTGATCCGGATTTCGATCTGAAGATCGAGAAACAGATTCTGCGCACGGTACCGGCGCAGATGGTTCTGAGCCCGCGCAAACTTTAAAAAGCATTGTCGGAACGCCGCCCGGAGCAAGCCCGCTCTACAGGTACAGTGCAGTCCTGTGGGAGCGGGCTTGCCCGCGAAGGCGTCCTGTCAGTCAACCAACATCCTTAAGCGGGAATGGCCTTGGCCTTAGGCTCCCGATCCCATACCCGATGCTGCCCGATCGCAGCAAAGAATGGCTTGGTCAGCGCGCCAACATCCTTGCCCTCCAGCAACCCGGCATCCGTTTCCAGCTTCAACACGTCCAGCAACTGCTTGGCCTCACCCTGCAGCGCAATCGCCTTCAGGTGCTTGTATGCCTCCAGCAGGTAATGCAACGCCACGCCGTCACCGCTCAACGTCTTGACCGACGCCGCGCCACCCGGCACGAATACCGCATCGAACGCCACAGAAGGCAAACCTTCCATCGACGCATCCACCGCCAGGCTTTTGCCATCGGCGGTTTTCACCGGCGCCGAGGTCGGGCCGAGCAGTTTGGCGTGCGCACCCTCTGCCGCCAGCGCCTTCTTCATCGCATCAATTGCCGCACCATCGACACCATTGGCCGCAAGGATCGCGACTTTTCGTGTCTTGATGTTCTCTGGCAACAGGTTGGCCTGACTCAACGATGGAGAGCGATCCAGTGATGTTTTCGGTACGTCGACGGTGCCTTTGCCTGGCGCTGGCAGACCCAGGTTGGCCGCCACGCGTTTGGCCAGCTCCAGATCGATGTTGGCGAGAATCTCGTTCACTTGCCGCGCCCGGATGAACTCACGCTCAACCTTGCCCAGTTCGAAACTGTAGGCGGCGATGATGTGCTCTTTCTCGTGCGCGCTCATGCTGTTGAAGAACAACCGCGCCTGGGAGAAGTGGTCGCTGAACGACTCGCTGCGCTGGCGGATCTTGTTGGCATCGATGCGCTCCGGATAGCTTTCGAACCCGCCGTCCTGCGCCGCCGGTGGGGTTTCCTTCGGCCAGCCGCCATCGATGGAATTGGGTTCATACGAAGCGCGGCCCTTGTCGATCACCGTACGGTGCTGGGCGTCGCGCTGGCCGTTGTGGAACGGTGCGACCGGGCGATTGATCGGCAACTCATGAAAGTTCGGCCCGCCGAGTCGGCTGATCTGCGTGTCGGTGTAGGAAAACAGCCGGCCTTGCAGCAGTGGGTCATTGGAGAAGTCGATGCCCGGTACGATATGCCCGGGGCAAAACGCGACCTGCTCGGTTTCGGCGAAGAAGTTGTCCGGGTTGCGGTTGAGGGTCATCTTGCCCAATGGCGTGATCGGGACGATTTCCTCGGGAATCAGTTTGGTCGGGTCGAGGATGTCAAAATCGAAGTCGTGTTCGTTTTCCTCTTCGATGACCTGAACGCCGAGTTCCCATTCCGGGTAGTCGCCCATTTCGATGGCTTCCCAGAGATCGCGCCGATGGTAGTCGGTGTCTTTGCCCGCAAGTTTTTGCGCCTCGTCCCACACCAAAGAACAGGTGCCGGCGGTAGGGCGCCAGTGGAATTTGACGAAGCGCGATTTGCCCTCGGCATTGATCAGCCGGAAGGTGTGCACGCCGAAGCCCTGCATGCTGCGCAGGCTTTTCGGGATCGCCCGGTCGGACATGGCCCAGATAACCATGTGCGCCGATTCCGGCACCAAGGACACGAAGTCCCAGAAGGTGTCGTGGGCCGAGCCGCCGGTGGGGATCTCGTTATGCGGTTCGGGTTTTACCGCGTGGACGAAGTCAGGAAACTTGATCGCGTCCTGAATGAAGAACACCGGCATGTTATTGCCGACCAGATCGAAGTTGCCTTCGTCGGTGAAGAACTTCACGGCAAAACCACGCACGTCACGCACGGTGTCGCCGGAACCACGCGGCCCTTGCACTGTGGAAAAACGCACGAACACCGGGGTTTTCTTCCCCGGATCCTGCAGGAAACCGGCCTTGGTCAGCGTCGAATGGTTCTCGTAGCTCTGAAAGAAACCATGGGCGCCGGTGCCGCGGGCGTGGACGATGCGCTCGGGAATCCGTTCATGGTCAAAGTGCGTGATCTTTTCACGCATGATGAAGTCTTCCAAAAGCGACGGCCCGCGAGCTCCGGCCTTGAGGGTGTTCTGATTATCAGCAATTTTCACGCCCTGGTTGGTGCGCAGGGCCTGACCGGTAGCGTCGGAGCGAAACTTCTCCAGGCTGTCGAGTTTGGCATTGGTGTTGGCGCGATCCGGGGTATCGGTGCCGGCCAGTTGGCTTTTGTCATTGGCAGGTTTCTTGGTACTCATCAGTCATGAACTCCTGTTTGTCCCGGGATTGCCCCGGAACGCTTGAGTGTTTCCCAGGCACGGCACCCAGGGTTTTCAAGTCGCTTAATTAGTGACTGATGAGGGTTTCGGGCGTTCCTTTTTTATGACCTTTGATCCTGTTATTGCCAAATCGAAGGTTATTCGCGAAATAAATGCTAAGAACCTCTATACGGACAGGCTAAAATGCGCGCCCGGCTAACCGCTGATCCTTTTCCAACGCGCCCCACAAGGTTCGCTACGTGATCGAGTTTCAAAACGTCCATAAGACTTACCGCGTCGCCGGTAAGGACATCACCGCGCTGCACCCGACCAGCTTCTCCATCGAGAACGGTCAGGTGTTCGGCCTGATTGGCCATTCCGGCGCGGGAAAAAGTACCCTGCTGCGTCTGATCAATCGCCTGGAGCAATCCAGTGGCGGCAAGATCATCGTCGACGGTGAAGAAGTCACCGCGCTGGACGCCAACGGCCTGCGCCGTTTTCGTCAGCAGGTCGGGATGATCTTCCAGCACTTCAACCTGCTGGCATCCAAGACCGTGGCCGACAACGTCGCGCTGCCGCTGACCCTGGCCGGTGAACTGTCCCGCGCCGAGATCGACCAGCGTGTGGCCGAGTTGCTGGCGCGGGTCGGTCTGTCCGATCACGCCAAAAAGTACCCGGCGCAACTGTCCGGCGGTCAGAAGCAGCGCGTCGGCATTGCTCGCGCCCTGGCGACCAAACCGAAGATCCTGCTGTGCGACGAGGCCACCAGTGCCCTCGACCCGCAGACCACGGCATCGGTCCTGCAACTGCTGGCCGAGATCAACCGCGAGCTGAAGCTGACCATCGTCCTGATCACCCACGAGATGGATGTGATCCGCCGCGTTTGCGATCAGGTCGGCGTGATGGATGCCGGCGTGATCGTCGAGCAAGGTTCGGTGGCCGATGTGTTCCTGCATCCGAAGCACCCGACCACCAAGCGCTTTGTTCAGGAAAGCGAGCAGATCGACGAAAGCGAGCAGCGCGATGACTTCGCTCACGTGCCGGGTCGCATCGTGCGTCTGACCTTCCAGGGCGAAGCGACCTACGCGCCGTTGCTCGGTACCGTCGCCCGGGAAACCGGTGTGGACTACAGCATCCTGGCCGGTCGTATCGACCGCATCAAAGACATTCCCTACGGGCAATTGACCCTCGCCGTCACCGGTGGCGACATGGACGCAGCTTTCGCCCGCTTCACCGCCGCTGACGTTCACATGGAGGTGTTGCGCTAATGGAAGACCTGATGAGTTTCTTCACCAATATCGACTGGTACGAAATCTGGCTCGCCACTGGCGACACCCTGATGATGCTCGGCGGTTCGCTGCTGTTCACCGTGCTGCTCGGCCTGCCGCTGGGCGTGCTGCTGTTCCTGTGCAGCCCGCGTCAGTTGCTCGAAGCCAAAGGCGTGTACGCCTTGCTGTCGCTGGTGGTGAACATCCTGCGTTCGCTGCCGTTCATCATTCTGTTGATCGTGATGATCCCTATCACCGTGCTGATCACCGGCACCTCGCTGGGCGTGGCCGGTGCGATTCCGCCGCTGGTAGTGGGCGCGACGCCGTTCTTCGCGCGGCTGGTGGAAACCGCCCTGCGTGAAGTCGATCGCGGCATCATCGAGGCAACCCAGTCGATGGGCGCGACCACTCGCCAGATCATCATGAACGCCCTGCTGCCGGAGGCCCGTCCGGGCATCTTCGCTGCAATTACGGTGACGGCGATTACACTGGTTTCCTACACGGCGATGGCCGGTGTGGTCGGTGCCGGTGGCCTGGGTGACCTGGCGATCCGTTTCGGCTACCAGCGGTTCCAGACTGACGTGATGATCGTCACCGTGGTATTGCTGCTGATTCTGGTGCAAGTGCTGCAAATGGTCGGCGACCGACTGGTCGTGCACTTCTCGCGCAAATAACCGGTTTTGTAATGACATGAGCCGGCCATTCGCTGGCAGGCGCCAGACGGGCGCCGTAAAAAGGAGTTAGCTGAATGAAAAAACTGATCGTTGCCCTGGCTGCCGTTGCAGCGTTCTCGGCCCACGCCGACGAAACCCTGACCGTTGCTGCCACCCCGGTGCCGCACGCGGAAATCCTCGAATTCGTGAAGCCGGTACTGGCCAAAGAAGGCGTGGATCTGAAGGTCAAGGTCTTCACCGACTACGTTCAGCCGAACGTCCAGGTGGCCGAGAAGCGTCTGGACGCCAACTTCTTCCAGCACCAGCCGTACCTCGATGAATTCAACAAGGCCAAGGGCACCAACCTGGTTTCCGTGACTGGCGTGCACCTGGAGCCGCTGGGCGCCTACTCCAGCAAGTTCAAGAAAATCGAAGAGCTGCCAAGCGGCGCCAACGTGGTGATCCCGAACGATGCCACCAACGGCGGCCGTGCGCTGTTGCTGCTGGCCAAGGCCGGCGTGATCACCCTGAAGGATCCGACCAACATCCTGTCGACCGTCAAGGACATCGCCCAGAACCCGAAAGACCTGAAGATCCGTGAACTGGAAGCCGCGACCATCCCGCGCGTGCTGACCCAGGTCGACCTGGCGCTGATCAACACCAACTACGCGCTGGAAGCCAAGCTCGATCCGTCCAAGGATGCGCTGGTCATCGAAGGCAGCGACTCGCCGTACGTGAACATCCTGGTGTCCCGCGCGGACAACAAGGACAGCGACGCCATGAAGAAACTGGCCGCTGCGCTGCACAGCCCGGAAGTGAAGAAATTCATTACCGAGAAATACAAAGGCGCGGTGTTGCCGGCGTTCTGATTCGGACGCCGCAACGAAAAGGGGACGCCACTGGCGTCCCCTTTTTTGTCCCCAAAACACATCCCCTGTGGGAGCGGGCTTGCCCGCGAAAGCGGTGGGTCAGATAAACATAGGTCGACTGACACACCGCGCGAGCAAGCCCGCTCCCACATTGGAACAGTGCTGTTCTTACTTGCGGTTCAACATCACCGGCAACTGCGCCACCAGCTTGGCATTATTCAACGGCGCGCGAATAAACCCGCGCTGTGTCCCGTCCGGCCCGATCACCGCCAGGTTGCCGCTGTGATCCACCGTGTAATTCGGCTTGCTGGTGTCCGCCGGAATGAACGGAATGCTCACTGCGTTCGCCACCTTCTGCAGCTCGTCGATCGACTTCGGTGTCAGGCCGATGAACTGTGGATCGAAGTAGCCCAGGTACTGCTTCAACTGCGCGGGGTTGTCGCGGTTCGGATCGACGCTGACCAGCACGATCTGCAATTTATCCACAGCATCCTTCGGCAGTTCGCTTTTGATCTGGCGCAGCTGGGCGAGGGTGGTCGGGCAGATGTCCGGGCAGAAGGTGTAGCCGAAGAACAGCAGGCTCCACTTGCCCTTGAGCTCGTTGACCGTGACCGGTTGGCCGTCCTGATTGGTCATCGTCACGTCCGGCAGGTTGCGGCTCTGCGGCAGCAGGATGATGCCGGCGTCGATCAGTGCGGTCGGGTCGCCCTGGCCCTTGCCGCTCAGCACTTTGTTGACGGTCAGGCCGAGGATCAGCGCGATCACGGCGACGAGGATGAAGACGGTTTTCTGGGTTCGAGTCATAGGTTCAACAGTAAGTAGTGGTCTACGAGCAGGGCGATGAACAGCAGAAACAGGTACCAGATAGAGTACTTGAAGGTGTTGATCGCCGCGTGCGGCCGAGTGCCACGGTACAGCACCACGGCCCATTGCAGAAACCTGGCGCCCAGACCGAGCGCGCAGATCAGGTACAGCAGGCCGCTCATGTGGATCACGTACGGCAACAGGCTGACCGCCAGCAGTGCGAAGGTGTACAGCAAAATGTGCACCTTGGTGTAGTGCTCGCCGTGGGTGACCGGCAGCATCGGAATGTCGGCCTTGGCGTATTCCTCCTTGCGATGGATCGCCAGCGCCCAGAAGTGCGGCGGGGTCCAGGCGAAGATGATCAGCACCAGCAGCAACGGTTCGGCGCTGACGTGGCCGGTCGCGGCGGTCCAGCCGAGCAGCGGCGGCGCGGCGCCGGCAAGGCCACCGATGACGATGTTCTGCGGCGTCGCGCGTTTGAGGAAACCGGTGTAGATCACCGCGTAGCCGAGCAGCGAGGCCAGGGTCAGCCACGCAGTCAGCGGATTGGTGAAGGTCAGCAGCAGGGCCTGGCCGAGCAGTGCCAGCACCAGCGCAAAGGTCAGTGCGCCTGTGGGCGAAACCCGGCCCTCCGCCAGCGGCCGTTTGTGGGTGCGGGCCATGACCGCATCGATGCGCCGGTCCACCACATGATTGACCGCCGCCGCGCCACCGGCACACAACGCGATCCCCAGATTGCCGAACACCAGCACCGTCCACGGCACCCCGGCGCGGGTCGCGAGGAACATGCCCACCAGCGAAGTGATGAGCATCAGCACCACGACTTTCGGTTTGGTCAGCTCCAGGTAATCACGCCACAGCGCCTGCGCCGGACGTTCGCCGATCAGAATCGCCATGGCGTCTCTCCTTTAATAGTGATGGGCGCCGCCGAGTGTTTGCGCGGGCTGAGGCGCCAGCGCGCGATCATCGGCTGCCGGACCCGAACCAGGCTGGTCCGTGCGTGGTAGTTGACCAGCACCATCGTCAGCAGCAGCGCGGCACCGCCGGCGTTATGCGCCACGGCCACCGGCAGCGGCAGATGGAACAACACGTTGCTGATGCCGAGGGTGATCTGCGCGGCGAGGGCGATCAGCACCAGCCCGGCCAGTCGGGTCATGCCCACCACTTTCAGTTGCCAGGCCAGACCGAGCAGGACAATCGTCACCAGCAACGCGCCGATGCGGTGAGTCAGATGAATCGCCGTGCGTGCATCGCTGTCGAGTTGCCCGCCGAGGTAATTGGGGCCGATGTGTTGAGTCAGGTGAAAGCCGTTGGCGAAATCCGCCGGCGGCAGCCATTGTCCGTGGCAGGTTGGGAAGTCGATGCAGGCCACCGCCGCGTAGTTGGAACTGACCCAGCCGCCGAGAGCAATCTGGCCGATCACCAGCAACAGGCCGGCGGTCGCCCAATATTGCAGACGCTTGGGCACGGTCAGCGCCGGCAGCACGCCGGACAGTCGCAACGTCAGCAGAAACAGCAGGCTCAGGGTCGCGAAGCCACCCAGCAAATGCCCAGTCACCACTTGCGGCCAGAGCTTGAGCGTCACCGTCCACATGCCGAACGCCGCCTGGGCGAACACCACCGCCAGCAGAAACAGCGGCAGTTTCAGCGGTTGCCCGGGATGACGACGATTGACCCATGCGCGCCCGGCCAACACCGAAATCAGCAGGCCGAGGGTGCCAGCGAAGTAGCGGTGGATCATCTCGTTCCAGCCTTTATGCGCCTCCACCGGCGAGTCGGGGTAATGCAGTTCGGCATGGGCCAGTTGGGCTTCGCTTTTCGGCACGCTGATGAAGCCGTAGCAGCCCGGCCAGTCCGGACAGCCGAGGCCGGCGTGGGTCAGGCGGGTGTAGGCGCCGAGCAACACGACGATCAGCGCCAGCAGGGTGGCAAACAGCGCGAGGCGAAATCCAGGTTTGGCCATGACGATGCCCTTATCCGATGTTCGACAGTTTCAGCAGGTGGCGCAGGTCGTTGAGCAGATCCTTGCCCTTGACGCTCGGGTCGTAACGCAGCACGAGGTTGCCGTGGGGATCGATGATCCACAGTTGCGGCGTGGCCTTGTCGCCCGTGGCCTTGCTGAAGGTCGCCGGGTCCAGCGGGTAGCGTTGCAGCTGCGGATATTCGCGGGTCAGCTTGGCTTCGTAGTCGGCAGTCAACGGTTGTGCAGCGGCCAGGGCGTGGCTGGCGCGCCCGGCTTCGCGGCCCAGGCCGATCTGGATCTGCCGCGCCAGGTACACCAGTTGCTGGCAGTCCACCGCGCAATCCTTCGGTGCGGTCACCAGCATCTGCCAGCGCGTTTCGTCAGCCTGGATACCGAGGTCAGCGCGGGTCTGGCCGTTGCCGATCAGTTCGCCGTGATAGCTGCGACCTTCCGGCACCCAGAACTGCAACTTGTACATGCCGGTGGCGAGGATCATCGGACCGACCACGCCGAGCACGATCAGCAGCAGCTGGATGCGTCCGCGACGGCGACTGGCCGGGACTTTCGTTTCAGACATGCTGGGTGGATTCATGGCCGCTCCCATGGTGTTTCTCCTTTGCGTTGTGCCAGCCGAGATAGAGGTAGAGACCGAGCAGGGCGGTGGCCATGGCGAACCACTGCACGGCGTAACCGAGGTGTTTCTCCGGGCCCATCGCGACCACCGGCCAGTCGGCCTGATAGCTGGCCGGGCCGGGTTCGGCGCGTAATTCGTAGGCGAAGCCGTCGCGTTCGAGGGTTTTCCACAGCTTCGCGGGTTCGACGGCGGTGACGGTTTGCGGCCAGGTGCTGCTGACCGGATCGGCATGTAGCTGGAAGGTGGCACCGGGGGCGATATACACCCAGGCATCCACGTTTACGGCGTCGGCCGGCGTGGTGAATTGCGGTGCCGTGCGCCGGTCCGGCCACGGCAGCCAGCCGCGATTGACCAGCAGCCACTGGCCGCTGCGCTGATCCTGAAACGGTTGCAGCAGTTCGACGCCGACCTTGCCGTTGCGCTGACGGTTGTCCAGCAACAGGCTGTGGGCGGCATCGAACTGGCCGTGCAGATGCACCCGGCGAAAGGCCGGATCGGCGCTGTGCAGCAACTCGGTGCTGGCCATCGGTTCGGCGGCGCGGCGTTCGGCGTAGCTGGCGAGCAGGGCGGTTTTCTCCGCGCCACGGCCCAGTTGCCAGAAGCCCAGCGAAATCAGCAACGGCAGCAGCAGGCCGACTACCAGTGTCGGCACCACGCCCGGCCGGAAGCGCTTCATGGCCGCGCCAGAAAGTCAGTGAGTGCGATCGCTATACTCAACTGCATCGCTTGTTCCCCCGGAGTTCTTCCCATGCTCAAAGCAGCCATCGTCCTGATGCTGATTGCCACGGTGGTCAGCCTGTTCAGCGGCCTGTTTTTCCTGGTCAAGGACGACAGCAGCTCGAATCGCCTGGTGATCGCCTTGAGTGTTCGGGTGGCATTGGCCGCTTGCACCGTCGGCTTGATTGCCTGGGGTTTCTACAGCGGCCAACTGGTGTCGCACGCGCCGTGGTAGCTGCAAGCACCAAGCTACAAGCTACAAGCCTTACCGTTTTGACTTGAAGCTCGCAGCTCGCAGCTCGCGGCTTGCAGCTGCTGTTAAAGCACATAAACGAAGATGAACAAGCCGATCCACACCACATCGACGAAGTGCCAATACCAGCTCGCCGCTTCAAAACCGAACTGATGTTCGTTGTCGAAATGGCCTTTCATGATGCGCATCAACATCACGAACAGAATGATCGTGCCGATGGTCACGTGGGCGCCGTGGAAACCGGTGAGCATGAAGAACGTCGCGCCGTAGATGCCCGAGCCGAGGGTCAGCCCCAGTTCGTGGTAGGCGTGGATGTATTCTTCGGCCTGGAAGCCGAGGAACGCGCAACCCAGCAGCACGGTGATCGCCAGCCACAGTTTCAGCGCGCCGCGATGACCTTTCTTCAGCGCATGGTGGGCGATGGTGATGGTCACGCTGGAGCTCACCAGCAGGATGGTGTTGATCAGCGGCAGGCCCCAGGGGCTGATGACTTCCTTGGGCGGCGGGAACAGTTTCGGATCCGGCGTGTGCAGCAGCGGCCAGGTGAACTGGAAGTTCGGCCAGAGCATGTGGGCGATGCCTTTGGTGCCTTCGCCACCCAGCGCCGGGCCGGAAATGTGCCGCACGTAGAACAGCGCGCCGAAGAAGGCGATGAAGAACATCACCTCGGAGAAGATGAACCAGCTCATGCCCCAGCGGAACGAGCGGTCCAGTTGCGGGCTGTACAACCCCGCGCGGCTCTCCTTGATCACCGTACCGAACCAGCCGAACAGCATGTACGCCAGCAACAGACCGCCGACGAAAAAGATCAGCGGGCCATGGGATTCCGGACGCGCTGCCTTCAGATCGTTGAACCAGGTCGCCAGACCGTACACGGTGACGAACATCCCCACCGTGGCGACGATCGGCCACTTGCTCTGGGCCGGGACGTAATAGTGCTCATGAGTTGCCATTTATTGTTCTCCTTATCGGGCACGCTTAACCGCCAGTGTTTGCAGCCACCGGAGGATGTCGGGCGGTGATATCGAACAGCGTGTAGGACAGCGTCAGGTGCTTCACGTCCTTGGGCATGTCGCGGTCAACGATGAAACGCACCGGCATCTCGATCTGCTGACCGGGCTGCAGCACCTGCTGGGTAAAACAAAAGCATTCGGTCTTGTGGAAATACGCCGCCGCATTGCTCGGCGCGATGCTCGGTACGGCTTGAGCGCTCATCGGTTTGTCGGTGGGGTTGCGCGCGATGAAGATCATCTCGTTCACCGCGCCGGGGTTGGCCGTCAGTTCGTCATGCTTGGGGTAGAAATCCCAAGGCATGTCGGCGGTGTTGGTCGACAGAAACTGCACCCGCACCTGCCGCGAGGCATCGACGGTCTGCTCGCCCTCGTACTGCCCGGCGGTCTTGCCGTTGATACCGAACGCTTTGCACATCACGTCGTAGATCGGCACCAGGGCAAAGCCGAAGACGAACATCGCCACCACCACACCGAGCAGTCGGGTGACCAGCTTCTTCATCGAAATCGAGTCAGCCATGATCTTTGCCCTCGGCCGAGAACCCTGTGGGAGCTGGCTTGCCAGCGATGCAGCCGAAGCGGTGTTTCAGGCAGGCCGCCATCGCGGGCAAGCCCGCTCCCACAGGCGTTTCCACAAGGCAGAAAATGTTCATTTCACTTCCGGCGGCGTGGTGAAGGTGTGATACGGCGCCGGTGACGGCACGCTCCACTCCAGACCTTCGGCACCATCCCACGGTTTGGCCGGAGCCGGTTCGCCGCCACGGATGGTCTTGATCACGATGAACAGGAAGAAGATCTGCGTGGCACCGAACATGAACGCGCCGATCGACGACACCATGTTGAAGTCGGCGAACTGCAGGTTGTAGTCCGGAATCCGCCGGGGCATGCCCGCCAGACCCACGAAGTGCATCGGGAAGAAGGTCAGGTTCATGCCGACGAAGGACAGCCAGAAGTGCAGCTTGCCCAGGGTTTCGTCGTACATGTGGCCGGTCCATTTCGGCAGCCAGTAATAGGCCGACGCGAAGATCCCGAAGATCGCCCCCGGCACCAGCACGTAGTGGAAGTGCGCGACCACGAAGTAGGTGTCCTGGTACTGGAAGTCCGCCGGAGCGATGGCCAGCATCAGCCCGGAGAAACCGCCGATCGAGAACAGGATCACGAACGCCACGGCAAACAGCATCGGCGTCTCGAAGGTCATCGAGCCTTGCCACATGGTGCTGGCCCAGTTGAACACCTTCACCCCGGTCGGCACCGCGATCAGCATCGTCGCGTACATGAAGAACAACTCGCCCACCAGCGGAATGCCCACCACGAACATGTGGTGCGCCCAGACGATGAACGACAGGAACGCGATGCTCGCCGTGGCGTAGACCATCGAGGTGTAGCCGAACAGCGGCTTGCGCGAGAAGGTCGGGATGATCTGGCTGACGGCACCGAAGGCCGGCAGGATCATGATGTACACCTCGGGGTGGCCGAAGAACCAGAACACATGCTGGAACAGCACCGGGTCACCGCCACCGGCGGCACTGAAGAAGCTGGTGCCGAAGTGGATGTCCATCAGCATCATCGTCACGCACCCGGCCAGCACCGGCATCACCGCGATCAGCAGGAACGCGGTGATCAGCCACGTCCAGACGAACAGCGGCATTTTCATCAGGGTCATGCCGGGGGCGCGCAGGTTGAGGATGGTGGCGATCACGTTGATCGCGCCCATGATCGAACTGATCCCCATCAGGTGGATGGCGAAGATGAAGAACGTCACGCTTTCCGGGGCATAGGTGGTGGACAGCGGCGCGTAGAACGTCCAGCCGAAGTTCGGCCCGCCACCGGGGGTGAACAGGGTCGAGACCAGCAGCAGGAACGCCGCCGGCAGCAGCCAGAAGCTGAAGTTGTTCATCCGCGGCAGGGCCATGTCCGGCGCACCGACCATCAACGGGATCATCCAGTTGGCGAGGCCGACGAACGCCGGCATCACCGCACCGAACACCATCACCAGACCATGCATGGTGGTCATCTGGTTGAAGAACGCCGGCTCGACGATCTGCAGGCCGGGCTGGAACAGCT
Organism: Pseudomonas sp. R15(2017); assembly: GCF_002112685.1. Taxonomy (NCBI): domain Bacteria; kingdom Pseudomonadati; phylum Pseudomonadota; class Gammaproteobacteria; order Pseudomonadales; family Pseudomonadaceae; genus Pseudomonas; species Pseudomonas sp. R15(2017). The sequence goes on along the minus strand of NZ_NEII01000001.1, from coordinate 16,993 downwards.
CGGCGCGGATCACCATGGCGAACGAGCCGCCGAGCAGGAACATGCAGAATGCAAACCACAGGTACAGCGTGCCGATGTCCTTGTGGTTGGTAGTCAGCACCCAGCGCATCAGGCCTTTGGCGGGGCCGTGGGCGTGGTCGTGGTCGGCATGACCGTGGTCATCGATGACAGCGCTCATGGCCGGTCTCCTTCATGTGAGTGGACTGGGCAGGTCGGAGCGCAGGGCTCCGACCGGTTCACGAAGTACGCAATAGACCGGCTCATTTGCTTTCCGCCTGTTTCAGCTCCAGCACTTCTTTTGGCGTGACCATGTCGCCCTTGTTGTTGCCCCAGGCGTTACGTTCGTAGGTCACGACCGCTGCGATATCGACTTCCGACAGCTGCTTGCCGAACGCCGCCATGGCGGTGCCGGGCTTGCCGTGGAAGACAATGCTCAGGTGCGCCTCTTTCGGGCCGGTGGCGATTTTCGAGCCCTTGAGGGCCGGGAACATCGGCGGCAGGCCCTGGCCTTCAGCCTGGTGACAGGCGACGCAGGTGGTGTGGTAGATCTTGTCGCCACGTTCCTTGAGCTCGTCCAGGGTCCATTCCTTGCTGGTCAGCTCCTTGAGCTGCAACGCTTCGGCCTTGCGCTCGGCGAGCCATTTTTCGTAGTCGGCCTTCTCCTTGACGTCGACCACGATCGGCATGAAGCCGTGGTCCTTGCCGCACAGCTCGGCGCACTGGCCACGGTAGAGGCCGGGCTTGTCGATGCGGGTCCAGGCTTCGTTGACGAACCCGGGGATCGCATCGCGCTTGACCGCGAAGGCCGGCACCCACCAGGAGTGGATCACGTCGGCGGAGGTCACGAGGAAGCGCACCTTGGCCCCGGTCGGCAGCACCAGTGGCTTGTCGACCTCGAGCAGGTAGTGCTCGCCCTTGGCTTCCTTGTTGTGGATCTGCTCGGCGGGGGTGGCCAGGTTGCTGAAGAACTCGACGTCCTGGCCCAGGTATTTGTAGTGCCACTTCCACTGATAACCGGTGATCTGGATATCGATATCCGGCTCACTGGTGTCGTACATCTTGATCAGGGTCGCGGTCGCCGGAACGGCCATCGCCACCAGGATCAGCAGCGGGACGACGGTCCAGAGAATTTCGACGGTGGTGCTTTCGTGGAATTTTGCGGCGACCTGCCCGGTAGAACGGCGGTGCACCATCATCGACCAGAACATGGCGCCGAAGACGATGATCCCGATCACCACACAGATCCAGAAAATGGTCATGTGCAGGTCGAATACTGCGTGACTGATTTCAGTCGCTCCAGGCGCCATATTCACAGTCCAGGCAGCGTGCGCCGGGCTGAAAATCGACCACAACAGGAGGCCCATCCAGACGTGTGGATGTCGCATCATTGCGGGTTCCCCTTATCGTTCTTGTTATCCCGCCGGCTTTCACCAGAGGCAAGGGAGCGGCTGCATCAGACTACGAACTTGAATCGCCGGGCCTTGCTGCGTGGGCAGTCGGGCGTCATCAGCTAACTCCATTCAATGGCGAGTATAGACAGCCGCTGAGAAATGCAATGTGAGGACGTAAATCGTATGAAACAGCTGGCACTTGCGTTCCAGGGCACGAATGGAGAAGGATGCAGACGAGTGTTGGCAAACCGATATAACGCCGGTGCATCAAGGATGAAATAATTATGACAAATGCGTCTTAGCATTTTTCGTAAGCCAGCTAAGTTATGTCTTCCCTATTTCATTGCCTTGTTTCCTGGAGTTTTCATGAACACCGCCGCATTGCGCGAGCAGATCCACATAGCCCGACAACACGAGATTGAGACCGGAAAGCTGACCCGTCAGCTGGAAGCCCAACTGCAACACCTGCACCCGGCGATCCAGTTGCCGGAAACCGACGCCAACGGTGTGCTGACGCGTTTTGTCGCCGCCTACATCGACGAAGTGCCAGACCTGCTGGATGCAGCCAATGAAGTCGCCAGGGAAGCGGGAATCGAATCGCAGATCAAACCGGTGCTGAAAATCGCCGAGCAGTACTTCATCCAGCCGCCCGTGGGCCTGGACAGTCTGCTGGACGAGGCCTATCTGGCGCACCGTTTTGTCGAAGAGGTCAACGACCTGTACATCAAGCATTTCGGCCAGCCACTGATCCCCTTGGACATGACGGTCGCCAATCTGATTGCTCACCAGTTGATCGGTGAGGAATTTGCCAATCAACTCGACGAAGTGGTGCATCACGCGGTGGACAGCATGCTCGACGACGACAGCTTCGCGCTGGAGTCGGTGGAAGCCTATCGCGAGAAACTCAGCAGCCCGGACACCGGTGCGGCGTGGAAGCGCTGGCCGTGCATGAGTCGCCGCCTGGGCGTGGGCCTGGAGCTGGATCAGCCTGCCGCATAACCGGAATATGCCCGGATACCTGTGGGAGCTGGCTTGCCAGCGATAGCGGTGGATCAGTCGAAATCATCAGAGACTGACACTCCGTCATCGCTGGCAAGCCAGCTCCCACAAGGTTTATTTCCAGATGGGGGTTAGCCCGCCGCACCGATCCCGGTCGTGGTGCGGATCCGCCCCTCGAGCCGTCGCTTCAACCCGCGCGACTCGATCAACAGTTTCGCCCCCTTCGCCGCATTCGCCCGGCCCCACTCTTCAAGCAGTTCCAGACACGAATGGTCGATGTAGCTCAGGTTGTTGAGTGGCACATGCACCGTCGTGCCCGGCGGAATGCTGCCCAGCACCTGAGTCAGTGCCGGCACTTTGAGGAACGTTGCCGCGCCCACCAGACGCAACTCCATTTCCCCTTCCTGCGGCAGATCGATCAGGCTGATTTTCAGGCGCGAGGCCTTGAACGCCAGCTTCAACAGGGTCAGGCCGAAACCGATCAGCACCCCGGTCAACAGGTCGGTGAAGATGATCGCCAGCGCCGTGGCTGCGTAGGTGAACATCGGCATCCGGCCATAACGCCCCAGACCACGGAACGCCTTGAGATCCACCAGTTTGAAACCGGTGTAGACCAGAACGCCCGCCAGACTCGCCACCGGAATGCTCTGCAGCAGGCTCGACAGCAACAACACGAACGCCAGCAGCCAAAGGCCATGGAAAATCGTCGAATAGCGTGTGGTAGCGCCGGCCTGGACGTTGGCCGAACTGCGCACGATCACCCCGGTCATCGGCAGCGCGCCGACCAGACCGCAGAGCATGTTGCCGACGCCTTGCGCCGACAGCTCACGGTCGAAATCCGAACGCGGGCCGCTATGCATACGATCCACGGCAGCGGCGGACAGCAGGGTTTCGGCGCTGGCGATGAAGGCCACGGCAAACGCGGCGATCAGCAGCGTCGGGTCGGCCAGGCTGAGCAGATCCGCCGGTTTCAGCCAGTCGATGGCTTCCGCCAGATTCGCCGGCACTTCAACCCGCTTTACTTGCAGCGCCAGCAAAAGGCTGGCACCTGTCGCCAGACCGACACCGAGCAGCGCGCCCGGAATGAAACGCAGCGAATGCGGGCGGAATTTCTCCCACAGCCACATCACCGCGATGGTCGACAGCCCGAGCAAACCGGCCTGCCAGCCAACGGACGGCAACGCCTGCGCCACCGCGCCGGGGAATGCCGTGAGGTTGTCGAGACCAGAGGGTTTCGGTGACGCATCGAGCATCACATGCACCTGTGAGAGCACGATCAGCACGCCGATCCCCGCAAGCATGCCGTACACCACTGCTGGCGCCGTGACCCGGAACCAGCAACCGAGCTTCAGCCGTCCCGCTACCAGTTGCAGGAAACCGGCGAGCAGCAGGATCGGCCCGAGCATTTCGATGCCGTGCTGGCGCACCAGCTCGAACACCAGCACCGCCAGACCCGCCGCCGGCCCGCTGACCTGCAACGGGGAGCCCGCCAGCCAGCCCACCACCAGACCGCCGATGATCCCGGTGATCAGGCCTTTGGCCGGCGGCAGCCCTGAAGCAATGGCAATGCCCATGCACAGCGGCAGAGCGACCAGAAACACAACCACTGAAGCGAGCAACTCCCGTGGCAACACAGCTTTCAATTGAGCCGCACGCATGGCGATTCTCCCGAAGTTTTCTTCAGGCGTGGCAAGGCCTGGCCGCTGAAACAGCGGCCGGCGTCAAACCACACGGATTTTTAGGAGGATTTAGAAGCGCGCTTTGGGCGTCGCCACCGGAATCGGATGGCTGCCGTCGAGCGGCAGGAAGCAACCCTGATCCGCGTCGTAAGCTTTGATTTCGCTGGTTTCGATGTTGTAGACCCAGCCATGGATGAACAGATGACCGTTCGCCATGCGCGAGGCTACCGAAGGATGGGTACGCAAGTGCTGCAGTTGGGCGATGACGTTCTCCTCGGTGAGGATCGGCATGCTTTCTTTTTCGTCGGTGCAGTTGCAGTTGTCATGCACCATGGTTTTCGCGACTTCGGCGTGGCGCAGCCAGGCTTTGACCGTCGGCATCTTTTCCAGGCTGTCCGGGTTGAGCACCGCCCGCATGGCGCCGCAGTCGGAGTGGCCGCAAATGATGATGTGCTGCACGCCGAGGGCCAGGACCGCGTATTCGATGGCGGTGGAAACGCCGCCGTTCATCTGGCCGTAGGGTGGCACGACGTTGCCGACGTTACGGGTCACGAACAGATCGCCGGGCGAACTCTGGGTGATCAGTTCGGGCACGATGCGCGAGTCGGCGCAGGTGATGAACATCGCCCGTGGCGACTGTGCCGTGGCGAGTTTCTTGAAGAGTTCTTCCTGCTGCGGAAAGACCTCATGATGAAAATGCAAAAAGCCGTCAACGATACGCTTCAACGCTGCATCGGCGGATTCCGCCACAGGGGCGGCTTGCGCCGACGCAGCCAACGGCTGTTTATCCTTGTCACTCATGATTCATCCTCATTGGCGGATTCGGGGAGTCGTTCCCGTGTATTCCGGTGTGAAGCCAGTGGCTGTTTAGAACATCCGGGTCATCCCGACCCGTCAGTCACTCGATGAACAAGGTAACTGCCGAAACTTAACTCAAACTGAATCAAGCGCTCTAGAACGTGTGTTCCAGGTCACAAAAAACGTGACCGGGGTAAACCGGTCAAGCATTCCTGCCGCTCAACCATCGGCCAATTGTTCCTAAATCAGCGCCATCTGGCGACCCGGCGGACAGAAGGCCGTGCAATCGAGGTTGAAACCTTCGCGGTGATTGAGCCCAAGACGTTTCAATGCTTTGGCGAAGCGCTGGGCGAGCAGGTCGGCAAACGGCCCCTCGCCGCGCATCCGGGTACCGAAACGACTGTCGTACAGCTCGCCGCCACGGCTCTGGCGGATCAGGCTCAGTACATGCGCCGCACGCTGCGGGTAGTGCGCCTCGAGCCATTCCTCGAACAGCGGCGCCACCTCCAGCGGCAGGCGCAGCATCATGTAGGCCGCGCTCTGGGCGCCGGCCGCGTGGGCCTCGGTCAGCAGGCTTTCGATTTCGCTGTCGTTGATCATCGGAATCATCGGCGAACACAGCACACCGACCGGAATCCCCGCCTCGCGCATGACCCGGATGGCCCGCAACCGGGCCTTGGGCGCGGCGGCGCGGGGCTCGAGGATGCGTTTGAGCTCGTCGTCGAGGGTGGTCAGGCTGATCATCACCGCCACCAGCCGCTGTTGCGCCAGTTCGGTGAGCAGGTCGAGGTCGCGCAGGATCAGCGAGCCCTTGGTGACGATGGTCACCGGGTGCCGGTAGCGCAGCAGCACTTCCAGGGTCTGGCGGGTGATTTTGTGTTCGCGTTCGATCGGTTGATACGGGTCGGTGTTGGAGCCGAGATTGATCGGCGCGCATTGATAGCCTTTCTTGCCAAGCTGTTCCTCCAGCACCTGGGCGGCATTGGTCTTGGCGATCAGCCTGGTTTCGAAATCCAGCCCCGGCGACATGTCCCAATAGGCGTGGCTGGGCCGTGCATAGCAATAAATGCAGCCATGCTCGCAGCCGCGATAGGGATTGATCGAGCGGTCGAAGGGCAGGTCCGGCGAGGTGTTGCGGGTGATGATGGTCTTAGCTGTCTCGAAACTGACCTCGGTGCCCTGGGTCAATGGCACTTCCTGATACCAGCCGTCGTCCTCGGCCACCGAGCGATTCGGTGCAAAGCGGTTGTGCGGGTTGGTGGCGGTGCCGCGACCGCGCGGAGGAAGAGGGGTGGACATGGCAGCGCCTCGATACTGTGTGCATATACAGTATCGAGGCGCTGTCGATCTGACTAGTGCCGTTGGGCGAACAGTCAGTTGTGCTGTGTCACCTGGCCGAGGTCATCGTTCGAGGTTTGCTTCATATCGTCCTTGCGCAATTCGGCGACATCAGCGGCCTTGACGGGCGCGCCCTTGTTGCCCCAACTGCCACGAATAAAGCTCACGACATCCGCCACTTCCTGATCCGACAGGCGCCAGGCGAAACCGGGCATGGTGAAGGTGGACGGTGCCGTGTGCGTCGCAGGCAGGGTGCCACCCTTGAGCACGATGTGGATCAGCGAAGTCGGGTCGTCCGATTGCAGCACCGGATTGCCTGCCAGCGCCGGGAACACCCGGGTGTAGCCATGGCCGTCGGTGCGGTGGCACGCGGCACAGTTGTCGATGTACACCGACGCACCGCGCTGACTGTCGTCACCGTTCCACAAGGCCTTGGCAGCTTTTTCGTCGTACTGGTGCGGCTGGTCGGCAGGGTCATTGGCCGGCAGCGATTTCAGGTAACGGGCAATCGCGGTCAGGTCGGCGTCGGTCATGTATTGCATGCTGTGGGTGACCACGTCGCTCATGCCACCGAATACCGCACTGCGGTCGCTGCGCCCGGTCTTGAGGAACTGCACCAGTTGTTCGTCGCTCCAGCTGCCGAGACCGTCCTTGTGGTCGCCGCGCAGACTTTTGGCGATCCAGCCTTCCAGCGGTGCACTGCCTGACAGAAAACTGCTGCCTTCGGCCGCGCTCAAGGATTTTTCCTGCATGGTCAGAGCCCGTGGCGTATGGCAGGCGCCGCAATGTCCGAGGCCTTCCACCAGATACGCCCCACGGCTGACGACGGCGTCGTCCGACGCGGGTTTGTAGTCTTCGACCTTCGGCGCGAACAGCCAGCGCCAGCCCATCAGCGGCCAGCGCATGCTCAATGGCCACGGGATGTCGCTGGCCTTGTTCTCTTGCGCCACCGGTTCAACGCCGTGCATGAAGTAGGCGTAGAGCGCCTGCATGTCGGGTTCGCTGACACGGGCGTAGGACGGGTACGGCATCGCCGGGTACAAGGTACTACCGTTTTTGGCGACGCCATGCCGTACGGCCTGGTCGAAGTCCTCGAAGCTGTAGTCACCGACACCGGTTTTATCCGGTGTGATGTTGGTCGAGTAGATCGTGCCGATCGGGGTCTCCATCGGCAGGCCACCGGCGAACGGCTTGCCGTTCTTGGCTGTGTGGCAGGCCACGCAGTCGCCGGCACGGGCGAGGTATTCACCTTTTTTGATCAAGGATTGATCAACTTCGGCGCCATGAACGGCAGCGCTGCCGAGCAGGGCCAGGGTCGCGATAACGAGAGTTTTCATGGTCATCGCTCCTTAAGCCTGAACCAGCGGGCCGGGATTTTTCAGGTACTGCTCGCGGATCGCTTTCGCCGACCAGTAGGTCAGCGCGGCAACCAGGCCGGTGGGGTTGTAGCCCAGGCCTTGCGGGAAGGCCGAGGCGCCCGGGACGAACACGTTGTGCACGTCCCAGCTCTGCAGATAGCGGTTGAGCGCGCTGGTCTTCGGATCGGTGCCCATGATCGCGCCACCGTTGAGGTGGGTGGTCTGGTACGACGCGGTGTTGAAGTGGTCGCCGACTTTCTTGCCGATCACGGCAATGGCTTTCGGGCCCATGGCCTCGGCGATCTTGCCCATTTTCTCGACCATGAAGCGGTTCATCTTGATGTCGTTTTCCTGCCAGTCGAACGTCATCCGCAGCAGCGGCATGCCGTAGGCATCGCGGTACACCGGATCCAGATCGAGGTAGTTGCCACGGTAGGACTGATGCGCGCCGTGGGCGTCCATCGACACCTGGTGGGTGTAGTAATCGGCGGTGGCGCGTTTCCACGCACTGCCCCAGGCCGGGGTGCCCGGCGGGTTGGAGGTGCCGGCGATCGGTCGGCTGCCGGCCTGGTTGACCCACATCGGCGAGCCACCGACGAAACCGTGAGGCCCGTGGTCGAAGTTGTCGGCGTTGAAGTCATCCACTGCCACACCGTTGCCGCCGGCACCGATGAAGTTGTTGGTGTGGGTGTCCTTGTCAAAGAACGCCTTGATGGTGGCCATGTTCTGGTAGGCGAAGTTGCGCCCGACCACACCTTCACCACTGACCGGGTCGTAGGGTTTGCCGATACCGGAGAGCAGCATCAGGCGCACGTTGTGCAACTGGAACGCGCCGAGGATCACCAGATCCGCCGGTTGCTCGATCTCGCGACCCTGTCCGTCGATGTAGGTGACGCCGGTGGCTTTGGTTTTCGTGCTGTCGAGGTTGACCCGCAGCACATGAGCGTTAGGCCGCAACTCGAAATTCGGCAGTGGCTTCAGCGCCGGCAGAATGTTCACGTTCGGCGACGCCTTGGAATACATGTAGCAAACGTAACCGCTGCAGAAACCGCAGAAGTTGCACGGACCCATCTGCGCGCCGTAGGGGTTGGTGTACGGCCCCGACGTATTGGCGGATGGCAGGTTGTAGGGTTTGTAACCGACTTCGGTAGCCGCTTTGCCGAACAGCTGTGCGGAAACCGTGTTCTTCTGCGCTTGCAGCGGGAATGGATTCGAGCGATCCGGGGCGTACGGGTTGCCGCCCTTACCCTGACCGACCAGTTGGCCTTTCACGGTCCAGGCCTGACCGGAGGTGCCGAAGACTTTTTCGGCGAAATCGAAGAACGGCTCCAGCTCTTCATAGCTGACGCCGAAGTCCTGGATGGTCATGTCCTTGGGGATGAAACTTTTGCCGTAGCGCTCTTCGTAGTGGCTGCGCATGCGCAACTCGATCGGGTCGACCCGAAAGTGCACGCCCGACCAGTGCAAACCGGCGCCGCCCACGCCATTGCCCGGCAGGAACGCGCCCAACTGGCGGTTTGGCAGGGCGATGTCGTTGACGCTGTGACGGATGGTGACAGTCTCTTTGGAAATGTCCTGGAAGAGTTTTTTCCGCACGCTGTAGGTGAGTTCGTCGATCACCTGGGGATAGTTGCCGTCAGGGTAGGTGTCCTGCATCGGCCCGCGTTCCAGCGCCAGCACGTTGAGGCCTGCTTCGGTCAGCTCTTTGGCCATGATTGCGCCTGTCCAGCCGAAACCGACGATCACTGCGTCGACCTTCTTCATTACCGTTGCCATGCTCACGCCCTCTCGCCGCGAATCGAAACTGCCGGGAAGGGGTATTGCTCGTTGCGTTCCACCCAATCCATGAAATCGGCGCGGGCGCCGGGGAAGCCGATCATGGTCCAGCCGACCATGCCTTTATTGCCGCCGTGGATCGGGTCGCAGAAGAACCCTTCCTTGGTGTTCTGCAGCAGCAGACTGAAGAAAATCTTCGCCGGAACCGCGTCGAATTGCGGTTTTCCGGCTTCAAGCTGCTTGAGCAGATCGTCTCGGGTAGCGCTGTCTTGCTCGGCAAATGTTTTGCCGTTGATGGATTTTGCCCACTGATCCGTGGCGGCAATGCCGAGGCGATAGATCTCTTTTGGCACCAGTTTGCTCTGCCAGCCCATCTCGGGCGCCGCGTCGGCGTTGAATGGCCCTTGCATGTACCAGAGGGCTCCGGCGGCGTACGGCGTGTTCATCTGGCGGTCGATGTATTCCGGCACGCCGGCCTCGAGTGCACCTGGACCCTGCGCATCGTTGGGGATCAATTGCGCGACGGCGGCATTGATGAACGCCCACTCTTCAGCGGTGAAGTAGCTCGGCTGATACGTGCTGGCTTCAACCGTGGCCGATTTTGCCTGGGCTTTGGCAGGCGCGCTTTCGGGCGCGGCTTGCAGCACCGTGCTGCCGAGACCGCTGCCGGCCAGAGTCACGACCGGAATCAGGGTCAGGGATTTGCGCAAAAACTCACGCCGCGGGTTGTCTCGCTCTTCATCAAACATGGGGGGTGCACCTCATCAGGCATTGATGGTTGTCAGCCGTTTCTGCGAACGGCTCAAGAATTTTCTGTTTGCGACGTGGCCGGAAGGCCGGGAACAACGAGGACGCGTCTGCAACATGATGTGACAAATGGTAGCAGGCTAAGCAACGAGATGAACCGATTCAGCCAAAAAAACAGCGTTTTTCGCCAAGTAAACCGGTGTCTTCACGATTCTTTTACAAGCGCCTCACGGGGATTTGACTGCATGGCTCGCAAGCTGAGGCCTTCAATGACAAAACCCACACGGTCGCCGCAAAGCATGTTCCTGACGCGTTTTTCCTCCGCATTCTGTTTGTCGCTGCTTGCCCTGTTCAGCTGTATTCCCGCCCAAGCGGCGGAGGCTCCGGCTGCTGCTCGTCCCACTGAGTGGGCGCAACCGGTCGAGGTGCAATACAACCTGTTCCAGATGTCGCCCACGCTTTACCGCAGTGCACTCCCCGATGACGGTGCAGTGCCGTTGTTGAACAACCTGAAAGTGGCGACGGTTATCAACTTCCTGCCGGAAGCGGATTCCAACTGGCTGAAAGCCCCCGGAATCCATCAGGTGCAATTGCCCTATCGCACCAATCACGTGGACGACAGTGATGTGCTCAAGACCCTGCGTGCCATTCAGTCCGCCGAAGCCGAAGGCCCGGTGCTGATGCACTGCAAGCACGGCTCCGATCGCACCGGCCTGATGGCGGCGATGTACCGGATTGTCGTGCAGGGCTGGAGCAAGGAAGACGCCCTGAACGAAATGACTCAGGGCGGGTTTGGTGAAAGCGGCCACTTCAAGGACGGCGTTCGCTACGTGATGCAGGCTGATGTCGATAAATTGCGCACCGCACTGGCCAATGGCGATTGCAGCACCAGCGCGTTTGCCACGTGCTCGATGAAGAGCTGGTTTCAGACGGTCAATCTGAAGTAACTCCTCCGGCCTCCATTTCAACGAGGCCGGCGACCGGCCGGCCGATGAACGCTTCCACCGCGTCCAGCAATGGACGCCCTGCACCCGGCGCAAAGAAGGTCGCGCGAAACTCGCGGCCGGTTTGCGCGTTGAATACCCAGTCGCGGCTGAAGCGCTTGAACGCTTCCTGGGCCAGCACGCCCGACCAGACGTAGGTGTAAACCGAAGCGTCGTACTGGGTCACCATGTAATCGAAACCATTGGCGAACCGGTGATTGTCCGGCAGTTGCAGATGACCCAGAGTGCGCTGCACGTCGGTGCAAACCTCTTCGACCGAGCGCCCATCACCGTGGGTCAGGTGCAGCTCGAAATCGATCATCGCTCCCATCAGCAACAAGGCCTGTTGTCGACTGGAATGAGCCTGGCTGGCCGACAACGCCGCGTCGATCCGTGCGGTGCTCAAGCGTTCGCCAGTCTGGAAATGCACGCCGAGCCAGCGCAAAAACTCCCGTGACAGACACCACTGCTCGAACAACTGCCCGGAAAACTCCGCCGCTTCATGGCTCAATTGCAGGACACCGGACAGGTTGTAGTGGGGTGAGCGCGTCAGCACATGCTGGAGGCAATGCCCGAACTCATGAAACAGCACCCGCAGATCATCGAGCTCGAGCCGACAGGGATGGGTGTCGGTAGGCCGTGTGAAATTGCTGTAGAGCAGGGCTATCGGCAGCGCCGGGCGACCTTCGGCATTGATGCGGCGGTTGCGCAGTGTGGAGGTGCCGGGGAAATCCGCAGCGTTGTCACGGTGAAACGGCTCAAGGTAAATGTAGCCGATGACCTGCCCATGCTCGCTGACTTGCAGCAGGCGCACATCGTCATGCCAGTGCCCCCCGCCGGACTGCTCGACGATGCGGATCCCGAACATCCGCTCGCAGAACAGACAGAGCCTGCGCAGGGAGCCCTCCAGCGGGAAGTAATCCCGCAGGTTTTCCAGCGCACCGGGAAACTGTTGTTGGCGCCATTGCTCGGCGAGGAAATCTTCATCCCATGGCTGGACCCGGTCGATCCCGCGTTGTCGGGCAAAGGCAGCCAATTGTTTGGCATCCTGTGCGAGGACAGGTGCCAGCTGCGTCGCCTGACGCTGAAGAAACCCACTGACCCACGCCGTGGTCCCGCCGCTTTCCTTTGCCAGACTCCGTTGCGCGGCGTTTTCATGACCGAGAAAACGGGCTTTTTGCTGGCGCAAGGCTAGCAGCTTGACCAGCACCGGGCCGTTGTCGAAGCGGCCGGCCAGCGGTCCGCGATCGGATGCGCGGGTCGCGTAGGCAATGCAGCATTCCTGGCGCAAGGCTCGGTTTTCGGCGTATTTGAGGATGTGCTAGCAGGTGTTCTGATCCAGGCGGATCAGCCAGCCGTCATGCCCGGCCTGGCGTGCGGCAAGTGCCAGCTGATCTTTCATCGCCGGCGACAGGCCCGCGAGCAGTGCAGCATCGCCGATGTGCTTATTCCAGCTCGCGGCCCAGCGTTCGAGGTTATCCAGAAATACATACTCCAGCCCACCGATCTCGCGGTTCAACCGCGCCAGTTCCTGTTGCTGGTCAGGGGGAAGCTCAATGCCCGACTGCTTGAATCTTCGCAGAATCCGCGCCAGGGCGCGGGTGCGCGATTCATCGAAACTGCCGGCGATCGAACTCTGCGCCAAACGCTGATAGGTCTCGTACAACGGGCGATTGCGGGCCTTTTCGGAGCGATACTGATTGATTGCCAGATGCGCCTTGGCACTTTCCACTAGCCAGACGGCATCGTCGGACCTGCCCACCGACAGGGTTTCGAGAATCGAGCGGACTTCACTGAGGCGGGCGTCGGCTTCGTCGATGCTCAGGACCAGATCATCCCAGCCGGGAAGATCGGTCTGACTGATTATCACCTGGGCGATGATGCGTCGATTGTCGGTAATGATGCGGTTGACTGCCGGCACGAGATGCTCGGCGCGAATCGCCGGCCAGGGTGGCAGCGTCCAGGGTTGCAGGAGGGGATTGGTGTCGGGCATGGCAGCTTCCTTCGAGGCGTGGCGCAAAAGGCCAGCCTACGAAGCAAGTGCGGGGGACAGGTGGTAAGCCAATACCACCTTGCGCCGTGATCCGGCAAAAGGTGGTTCGGGATCAGTGTTGCTCGTCGGGCTTTTTCTTCAGCTTCGGATTCGGGAAGAACTGCACCGCCTGAACCGTTTTGTCCGGTGCAGGCTTGAGCGCGCTGGTATTGACCCGCGTGCCCAGTTCTTTCGGCACCGACAGCCCTTGGGCATTCAGCGTATCGCTGTAGCCGCACGCCACGCATTCGCGGTGTGGGACATCGTCCTCGCTCCACATCATCAGCTTGTCCGGCTCGCTGCACGCCGGGCAGACCGCCCCGGCGATAAAGCGTTTTTTGGTCTTCACGGGTGCCTCACTCATGCTGCCGCGTCCTCACTCAGGCCGCTGTGGCGCAAGAGTGCGTCAATCGACGGCTCACGGCCACGGAAGTCGACGAACAGCACCATCGGCGCCTGCGAACCTCCGCGGGCGAGGATCGCTTCGCGGAACGCGCGACCGGTGTCGGCATTGAGCACGCCGTCTTCTTCGAATTTGGAGAAGGCATCCGCCGACAGCACTTCCGCCCATTTGTAGCTGTAGTAACCCGCCGCGTAACCGCCGGCGAAGATGTGCGCGAAGCTGTTCGGGAAGCGGTTGTAGGCCGGAGGTCGCATTACCGAGACTTCGTTGCGTACGCCTTCCAGCACTTGCGCGACGCTGCGGCCGTCACCGTGGGTGGCGTGCAGTTCGAAGTCGAACAGCGAGAACTCCAGCTGACGCACCATCATCAGGCCGGACTGGAAGTTCTTCGCCGCGAGCATTTTTTCCAGCAGATCCTGCGGCAGCGGTTCGCCGGTTTCGTAGTGGCCGGAAATCAGCGCCAGACCTTCCGGCTCCCAGCACCAGTTTTCCATGAACTGGCTCGGCAGCTCGACCGCGTCCCACGCCACGCCGTTGATACCGGAAACGCCGGCATGCTCGACGCGGGTCAACAGGTGATGCAGGCCGTGGCCGAATTCGTGGAACAGGGTGGTCACTTCATCGTGGGTCAGCAGCGCAGGTTTGCCGCTGTCGGCCGGGGTGAAGTTGCAGACCAGGTTGGCTACCGGGCTTTGCAGTACGCCGTTGAGGGTGCGGCGACGGTCGCGGGCGCCGTCCATCCACGCGCCGCCACGCTTGTTGGCGCGGGCGTAGAGGTCGAAGAAGAAGCGACCGACGTGCTGGCCGTTTTCCTTGATCTCGAACAGGCGAACGTCCGGGTGCCAGGTGTCGAAGCCTTTCAGTTCGGCGATTTCGATGCCGTACAGGCGCTGAACGATGGCGAACAGACCACCCAGCACTTTGTCGATCGGGAAGTAGGCGCGCAGGGTTTCCTGAGCGACGCTGTAACGCTGTTCACGGAGTTTTTCACCGTAGAAACCGCTGTCCCAGCTTTGAAGATCGGCGCAGCCCTGCTCGGCGGCGTAAGCCTTGAGCTGTTGCAGATCCTGGGCGGCGAACGGTTTGCTGCGCTTGGCCAGGTCGCGCAGGAAACTCAGCACCTGATCGCTGGATTCAGCCATTTTTGTGGCCAGGCTCAACTCGGAGAAGCTGGAGAAACCAAGCAGTTTGGCCAGCTCCTGACGCAGGTCGAGGATTTCGTCCATCACCGGGCCGTTGTCGTTCTGGCCGGCGTTCGGGCCTTGATCCGACGCACGGGTGCAGTAGGCAGCGTAGACTTCTTCACGCAGCGCACGGTCCTGGGCGTAGGTCATCACCGCGTAGTAGCTCGGGAATTCCAGGGTGATCAGCCAGCCGTCGAGGCCTTTGGCCTGTGCGGCAGCAGCCATTTGCGCCTTGGCCGAATCAGTCAGGCCGGCGAGGGCGGCTTCGTCGGTCAGGTGCTTGGTCCAGGCCTGGGTGGCGTCGAGCAACTGGTTGGAGAAGCGGCTGCCCAGCTCGGACAGCTTGCTCTGCACTTCGGCGTAGCGTTTCTGATCGGCTTCGGGCAGGTCGATACCCGAGAGGCGGAAATCGCGCAGCGCATGTTCCAGAATGGTTTTCTGGGCCACGTCGAAACTGGCGGCCTCCGGGCTGTTGGCCAGGGCTTCATAGGCCTGGAACAGCTCGCGATTCTGGCCCATTTCGGTGGAGTAGGCGCTCAAAGCCGGCAGGCACGACTCGTAGGCTTCACGCAGTTCGGCGCTGTTGCACACGGCATTGAGGTGGCTGACCGGGCTCCAGGCAGCACCCAGGCGATCATTGAGTTCGTCCATCGCCAGCACCAGCCCGGCCCAGGTCGGGTTCTGGCCCTGGGTCTTGAGGATTTCGGCGATGGCGGCGCGGTTGTCGGCCAGGATGGTTTCGATGGCCGGCTGCACGTGTTCGGCACGGATCGCGGAGAACGGCGGCAGGTCGTAGGACTGCAGAAGAGGGTTGTTCACGCTCACGGTTGGCACCTTGGCTGGAAGAAACATGCGCCCATCTTAATTACAATCGACACCCACCGCAGCTATCGGCGACAGAGAGAGAACTAATCGTGTCCCTTCGCAAGTACCAGAATCACACCCCACGCTTGAGCCAAGGCGCTTTTGTCGACGGCTCGGCGGTGGTGATCGGCGACGTCGAAATCGGCGAAGACAGCTCCGTGTGGCCGCTGACCGTGATCCGCGGCGACATGCACCGCATCCGCATCGGCGCGCGCACCAGCGTGCAGGACGGCTGCGTGTTGCACATCACCCACGCCGGCCCGTTCAATCCGGACGGCTTTCCGCTGTTGATTGGCGATGACGTGACCATCGCCCACAAGGTGATGCTGCATGGCTGCACCGTCGGCAGCCGCGTGTTGATCGGCATGGGCAGCATCGTCATGGACGGCGCGGTGGTCGAGGACGATGTGATCATCGGCGCCGGCAGCCTGGTGCCGCCGGGCAAACGCCTGGAAAGCGGCTTTCTTTACGTGGGCAGTCCGGTAAAACAGGTCCGCCCGCTGACCGACAAGGAAAACGCCTTTTTCACCTACAGCGCGGCGAACTACGTGAAGCTCAAGGACCTGCATCTGGCTGAAGGCTACGACCAGCTCTGACTTTTCTTTCTACCGCCCGGGATTTTTCATGCATTACCAGACCGTACTGTTCGACCTTGACGGCACCCTCACCGACCCGCGTGAGGGCATCACCCGTTCCATCCAGTTCGCCTTGAGCAAACTCGGCATCGACGAGCCGGATCTGACCAGACTGGAACACTTCATCGGCCCGCCGTTGTTGCAGGCGTTCATGCAGTTTTATGGTTTCGACGAAGCCAAGGCCTGGGAGGCGGTGAATTACTACCGCGAGCGCTTCAAGGTTACCGGCCTGTACGAGAACCGGGTGTTCGACGGCGTCACGCCGTTGTTGGAAACCCTGAGCAGTCAAGGCCGGCAGCTCTATATCGCGACGTCGAAGCCTTGGGTGTTCGCCCGGGAAATCGCCCGGCACTTTGATTTCGCCAAACACTTCAAGGTGATCTACGGCAGCGAACTGGACGGCACCCGTACCAACAAGGTCGAGCTGATTGCCCACCTGATCGCCGAGGAAAGACTGGACCCGGCCAGTACGTTGATGATCGGTGACCGCAAACACGACCTGATCGGTGCTCGCAGCAACGGTCTGGATGCGGCGGCCGTGGGTTACGGTTTTGGCAGCCATGAAGAGCTGAGCGCTGAAGCACCGGCGTATCACTTCGAGACGCTGGCGGAGCTGCATCAGGCGTTTTTGCAGCGCCAGTGATATCGCCTTCACGGGCAAGCCCGCTCCCACAGGAAACCGAGTACCACTGCTGAAACACTGTCCCTGTGGGAGATTCTATGTTGCAGGGGAACCCTGCAACCTTAAATTGGGTTGGTATTCGCTCTGATTTTTCATGAGGGCGAATGCCACCCGGCAAAGCTTA